>JAURFW010000068.1 GCA_030834125.1 Bacteroidota bacterium
GGTTCGAATCCCTTCCCCTCTGCGAACCCAATGAGAAAAACTGGGTAAAGTCCTGAATATCAGCGCATTTCAGGACTTTTTTATTTTGCACCAGTGAGCAGTAAAATGCAAGTTTGCGCATATCTCGTAGGCTAATTCGTAACCCCTTGTGGGTTTCGAATGAAGGGGTTACGAATAGAGAAACATTCTCATATAATGCGCTGATATGTAGCATTTTGCGCAAACAGGAAATTTCAAGTTCTTGTACGTTTGTAAAGTCAAAGTGAAGGCGTTAACGGGTCAAAAGAAATTCCCGTAACCCTTTTCGTAACCCCTTACAATTTTGGGGATTAGGGGTTACGAATTTCGATGGCCACAAACTATTAAAATGAAGACCAAGAAAAACACCTTCAAACTGTTGTTTATCATCAACAAATCCAAATCCAACAGGGATGGCGCACCAATCCTGTTGCGTATCACAATTGATGGTTCTGTTGTATCAATGAATCTTAGAAAACGAATTCCAGATCAATATTGGAGTTCAAAATCAGGCATGCCTTGCGGAAGATCACAACAGGCACATGATATTGCCCTTTACTTAGAAACCATCCGAAACAAGGCATTCCAAACGTTTACAGAATTATCTCATGAATACGACGATGTTACTCCAGAGCTTTTAAGAGATTACATGCAAGGCATTAGAGGAGGATCAGCACAGTCATTTATGCAAATTTGGGATGATCACAATATAGAACTGAAAAAAGCCATCGGAAAACAGTGTTCCAAAGCTCTATGGCAAAAGCATCATACAGGCAGAAAACATTTTCAAGATTTTTTACGAATCTATTATAGAACATCAGATCTTCCCATAAAACAAATTCGATACCCTATCATTCGTGAATTTGAGCAGTACTTGATGTGCGATAAAGGCCTTTCATATAACACATCCATAAAGTTTCTCCAATTCACAAAGAAAATAACAAATAGAGCCATTAAATCGGGTTGGCTAAAGGTTGATCCTTTCCATGAATACAAACTGGGCTTAAAAGAGACCGACAGACCCTATTTGACCGAAAAAGAAATTCTATCCATACAACAAAAACAATTCAAACATATTAGGCTGGACCAGGTAAAGGACATTTTCCTATTTTCTTGTTATACGGGATTGGCATTTCGAATGAAAAAAATACTTAAACACTTCCAAACCACCATCGGTGAGCCCCAAAATATCATCTTTATTCAGACCCATGATTATTGATGTTTTTAGGAATTGAAAATTGATTATGTTGGGCAAGAAATTCCTCAACGTCTTTCAGTCTAAAGTAGTTTTTTCTTTGATGTTTGGAATACCTGAGCTTACCTTCTGAAAGGTATTTAGTCAAAGTCCTGCGACTTACTTGAAGGATCTTCATTACATCATACGTATCGATCCATTCATTTGATAATTGTTTTACTGGATTCTGCAAGCGCAGCAATTCCTCATGCATTTGGTCAATCTTATCGCACAGCGATTTAAAAGCCTTGTTTTCAATAGTTACTATCTCCATTGTCTTGCTTAATAATGATTCTGCAAGACTATAATTGGAAAATAACTTTCGTTGATTACTAATTAATTAGTTAGTGATGATTTTTCTTATTCTCAACACTTCTATCAATAAATGAAATAATTGCATCTCTCATTTCCAAACAAAACACAGCAGGCTCTATTTTTCTTTGTTTTATTTGAACAATTGCTTGTTCGGGACCTTTTATATTAAAATTAAATTTTTCTGAAAAGAACTTATAAAGTTGTGATCGATTCACTTCCGGACCAAATGCTTTTAATTCATGCAGACCAGCAATCAACTCTACTAAACGTATCGGTTCAAGTTTCCAGGTCAATTGGCAATTGGAATGTTCGGAAAATTTCAGTTCTGTTTGATCGGGATGTTTATATTTTCGATTTCGACGTATTTCTTCAGGTCGATGTAATTTAATCCAATTTTGTAAAATTACTTTATACCATCTAAGAGCCTCCTTTTGAATGTTTAAATATTGAAACGCTTTTTTTTCAACATAAGTAAATCTATAGATCGCTTCTCAATGTCATTAATTTCCTTAATCACAACATGAGAAAAAATCATTTCTTCATTACTAGGATTAAACACCAAATTTAATTCTGCTAATTTAGATTGAACAATTCGAATATCATCAATATTCTGTTGACCATTGGTGCCTGTCAACTTACTTAATTCTATTTTAGAATGATTGTATAAACCAATAATTCTATTTCTGTATTCAGCAATACTACAAGCCCCATTAAAATTCATAAATTCAATTTCTTCTTCAAGATCTAGAAGAGAATATTCAAATACTTTAAGCTTAGAACAAAATGAAATTTCAGCTTTATTTAATTCATCAATAAAAGCAAACGTATCATCCAACATTGTAATTTCAATTAAAAATTTCAACACTCATTTGATCAAGAAAGATCTAACTATAAATATATTGGTAAATGCCTAGTTGCAAATTCCGTTATTAATAGCATAACGCACTATTCCCGCTATATTTTTAGAATTAGTTTTCTTTAAAAGTTTAGATCGATATTGATTTACAGAATGTTTAGACATACACATGATATCCGCAATCTCATCCGTTGTATGTTCATCGCAAATCAATTTTATCATTTTCAAATCACTTTCAGACAGCTCATCATCATGACGGTCTGCAGTTCCAGAAAATAATCTAGTTACTTCATTCGGGTAACAATCGTTACCATTGCTGACCACCATAATTACATCTTTTAATGTTGACATCATACAATCCTTAAAAACCACCCCATTTACCTTGAGTTTCAACAATTCATAAATTAGAAATTTCTCATCATGACCTGTAAAACTAATTACTTTTTGTTCCCTCCCATATTCTTCTCGAATATTGCGCAATGTTTCAATGCCGTTCATTTTTGGCATATTTATATCTAATAAAATCACTTCTGGTTTATTTGTTTTTAAAAATGGAATTACTTCTAATCCATTTTCAAATTCCTTAAGTATTTCAAATTGAGAATCCTCATTTAACAATAAGGTTTTAATTGATTCTCTAATTGCGGGATGATTATCTACTATTATTATGCTTATTTTTTTCATGTGGAATGATAAATTTCATTTTAAACCCTGATGATGATTGTTTACCTCTCAGAATTTCCGCGCCAATCGCTGTTAATCGTTGAGTTATGGTAATTGTACCCAACCCTTCATGTGCTTTTGAATTTGCTTCCAACCCTATACCATCATCACTAAATTCGCAAATTACATTATCCTCAATAACAGAAAATTTAATGCGGATGTTTTGGGCATCTGCATGTTTAAGGGTATTGTTAATTAACTCTTGTAAAACTCTATATAAATGATTATTAACAAAATGGTCAAACTCAATGTGGTCAGGATAAATAAACTTGATTTTAATTTTAGTAATTTCTTGTATTTCGGAAATCAACTGCTTTAATCCACTTATTAAACCAAAATTAATCAACACTGTTGGAAAAAGATCTCTGGAAATATTTTTAC
>JAURFW010000093.1 GCA_030834125.1 Bacteroidota bacterium
ATTAATTCGAGCGTCAATCTCATCAACTACACCACGAAAAACTCCAGACTGAAGGGCGTTTTTTGTGTTTTTTTCAATATGTGAAATTTCAGATCCAATAGTGGTTGAATCAATAAGTGGCAATGCCGCGGTATATTCATTCATTGAACGAAATCGGAAATTTATACCTGGCGAAATCGCACCTCCAATATATTTATTTGAATCAATAATGTAATCATATGTAATGCAGGACCCAGCATCAACAATAAGCATATTTCTTTTTTGAAACTTGGAAAGTGCACCTAAAATACCCGCAATTCTATCAACGCCTAAGGTTTCTGGTCTCTCAATACCCACTTCAACAGTATTTAAATTTTGCAATGAAATTAATCGGTGATATGGACCAGTTTCTGGCAATCTACCTACGCATGAAATCCAAACTTGGTAGTCTAAATGTTCTTGAATCCAGGAATCTGCATGGGAGGTTATTCCCGAATCAATTATTTCACCCGTTTTAGAAAAAAGAACCCATTTGGTTCGGGTATTTCCAATATCAAGAGTGAAAATAGACATTTTATCTTCTGATAATAGCACCTTGCGACTCAAGAGTCTGCATCAATTTATCCATTGCTTTATCTATTTCAGCATCGTTGATCGTAGAGTCGTTACGTTGGAAATGAAGAGAAATTGAAATTGATTTCTGATTATCTTCAAGTGGCTTTCCTTCGTAAACATCAAATACATTTACATGTTGAAAATGCTTCATTTTTTCAGCTTTAATAGTATTCTCAATTGACTCAAAACTCACAGTTTTTTCTAACACCAAACTTAAATCTCTTCTATTTTCAAAGAACTTAGAAGGTTCTTGGTATTGTATATTTTTTCGAGCTGGTTTAAAGAGTTTTTTTAACGGCAATTCGACTGACCAAACACTTCCTTTGACATCTGCTTTTTTCAGCCATTTCGAAGAAACCATTTTAATGTCTTCCGCAGAAAGTTTGTATCCAGAATCAATTCGGGATAATAAGGATTGTATTACGGCCTTAATATTAAAGTAATTCGTTTTTTCAGAATTGTTTTCCCAAGATTCATGCTCATTCTCTCCCCATGCCACTATTGTTAATGTTGGAGTTTCTTTAAACCCCGTTTCACTTGTTTGGTAGGTTTTTCCTATCTCGAACAATCGTACTCTTTGTGCTTGACGGTTTTGGTTGAAGGCAATATTTTGTAGTAAACCGGGTACAAGGCTTTGTCGCATAATTGCCGTATCAGAACTTAATGGATTGGAAATTTGCACCATATCATCTGAGCTATACCACTCTGCCGAAGTTAAGCTGTTATTTGAAGCTTCATAAAAACCCAAAGAAATTAAATGCTCGCGGATTTTATTTTCCTTCTGCTTTCGTTCTATTCCACCAAAACTCCCCATAGAAACTTGCATCTTACCAGTCATTGGTATTGCATCATAACCCACAATTCGCATTATTTCTTCATATACATCTACATCAATTGACACATCATTTTTCCAAGACGGAATTAATACATGAAGTAGACCATGTGCTTCTGATACTTCGAACTTTAACGATTTTAGAATTTGTAACACCTGATCTTTGGAGTAGACCATTCCAGCAAATGCATTTAGTTTATCTATTGAGATTTGAATTGTACGAGGTTGAAAAGGATTTGGGTAATTTTCATCACTTCCCACAATTTTACCACCAGATAAATCCAGAATTAGCTTAGCAAGTGCCTTACCAACAAACTCTATATTGTTTAAATCAATCTCTCTTTCAAATCTGAAAGCTGCATCGCTATGAACTACATGCCTTTTTGCAGTTTTTCTCACGCTTGCAGCATGGAAATGTGCAATTTCCAAAAAGATATTTTTTGTTGATTCGCTAACCGCAGACTCTTTCCCTCCCATTACACCAGCAACGGCTACTGGTCCTGATTGGTCCGCAATCACAATATCATCAGTATGTAATTTAACTTCTTTCCCATCTAACAATACAATTTTCTCTGAACTTTTTGCTTGACGGATTTCTATATTTCCTTTTAACTTATCAGCATCAAAAGCATGTACCGGTTGGCCGTAATGGTGAAGAA
>JAURFW010000056.1 GCA_030834125.1 Bacteroidota bacterium
GCCAATTAGACGACCCGAACCGTCATAAATGCGTTGAGCATCGACACGGCCTATTTGTTGTCCTGAAGCATTGTAAAATCGATCCCCATCGATTCTTCCCAATTGCCGACCCGAGCCATCATACATTCGTTGGGCATGAATGGAGCATATTGAAAGTAGTATGATTAATAAGGAAAATATTTTCTTCATCACAATAATTCACAAAGGTCTGTATTCGCGAACTTGACCATCATTGTTAATTTAATTATTTTACTATTAAAGTTGATTGCAAAAATAAACATATTGACATGCTATGGCAGTATGACTTTTTACCTGATATTTAATTATAGTTTTGGGGTTTTGTTTTAATTCAGTTACGTTATTTTAGCATTAGTTATCCCTAAGTGATATAAAATTGGCGATTTTAAAGGAGCCGTTTTCTTCTATGATTTTTACTACTCTTACAAGAGTTTCTGAATAATCATTTTCACCGCATCCCCCTAAAATTGTGAGTTTGTACCAATCTCCGTAATTAAAATTTCCCAAAAACTCTATGTTCTTAAATTTGAAAGAAGCCCAACCACAATTGCCATTTTCGAATGGATGACTGAAAGACGCGTAGTTTAAATCAAACATTGAACTCCATTTTGATATAAATTCCTCTTCTTCAATACTACCAGGGTAGCCCGAGTTAAAGTCTACAGCATCCAATATGTATGAATAGCATGAATGGGTGTAAATACTATTACTTGCGGGATACAGGTTTTTATTAAACCATTGTATTATTTTACTATGATCTTTCTCTATCCATTTGAGCGCACTTTCAATTAATTGCCAATCATTCTCGTTGATAATTATAGGGTTACTTAACGAATCTAAAACATCTGAAAGATTCGCAATTTTGTTTGACAGCGAGTCTATCTGCTGATCCTTCGTTTTAAGTTCTAAGGTCATTGATTCATTTATAGAATTCAAACTGATTATTTGAGTTTTCAGTTCGTTAATTTTATTTCTTGCATTATCAATTTGTAATTCATGTTCTTTTTGATTCTTGCTGATTATTTTATTCAAGCTATCTAATTTATAGATAAAATTTTGTCTTTGGTTAGTTTCTGTCTTTTTCAAACTGTCAATTTTATCGTTAAAGTATTGCTGCTTGCTGGCGGCATCCTTGATTAAACTATCTAATGTAGAAGTAATAGTCTCAATTTGTTCTTTCTTGCTTTGTGCATTTAAAATAGTCGCTGTAAATGAAAGCAAAATAAATAAAAGTATTTTTTGCATATATTAATTATAAATTGTATTAATGGTCAGTCTCTTATCAGTACTTGAGATAAGTTTAAGGCAAGATATAAAAAACATATGAATAACGCAATGAATTCCTGTAATGCCTAGGGGCGTTTTGGCCGTATACTAAAAATTTTCTCAAATTATTAAATTTCGTTAAAGAGCATTTGAGAAATCGATATATTTAATTATGAAATTATTAAAAATGATGTTAATCATTGGTTTGACACTTGGTCATTTTGTCTCTGGTAAATCTGCAAAATTGGATTCTTTGACAAATTCATACTTATTAAATGATTCTGTTTTTACAATAACGAACGAAAGATTCTCGGTATATCTAAAAGGTATTTATGCTAAAGATTTTTCCTTCGCGGATCGAGGAACTAATGATGGATATTATTCTGGGAGTACTACTCTTTTAAATTACTATGAATTAAATGAAATATCCATTTTTCGACAGGATCCTGTGGACATAGAATGGACTTGTGATGACATGGGTGATGCACGTTCCAAGTTATCCGATGTAGAATTATTAAACATGAATGCAATTAAGAGATTTTCTGGTTTGGATTCGGTTGAATGGTTTCAACTCGAGTTTCTTAGGGGTAAATTACTGACTATTATTATTGCCAATACAGGAGAATCTGAGGATTATTTATTCACTGGATTGGAGAGATTGAGCAATTCTTCGTACATGGGGTCCCAAGGCCTAGAAATTCAGTTTACGGCTGATGATCAGTCTTTATACGGGTTAAAAGTCATGACCGACAAGAATGGTGATGCGTGTTTGATTTTATCGCCTGATGATTTGTCTCGATTGGGTTTAGGGAAGTTTTCATCGACATATCAAGGATCTTATTTATATACAAGTAATACCGCAGAACGATATCGCGAATTTTCGGACTATAGAATACGCGAATTTTTAACGAGAACATCTTCATCTGCTAGTAGTGATTATAGTTATTATTCGAATAATTATTATTACCAAAAATACTTACGCGAACAGACTTATTGGTCAGTCTTACGAAATAGCGGCCCTGGATTTGATTCTTATTATCTCAATCCGGTAGCTTTGGTTTTTGGTATTGAGAAAATTTAAGTTTAATACTGTTATTTGATTTATCAAATATTTAAATCTGGTATGAAGAATTGGTTCCAGATAATAACAATAGTTTCATTACTTCTTGCTTGTAACAAGGATAGTTTAAGAATTAAGGGTAGAGATAATCCTTTAGATTCGAATTTTCGAGCTCCTCACGTTGAGATACGGACTTCGGGTGATTTGACCTGTGTAGAAATGAATTCTAGTATTGAAGTTCAATGGGCAAAGACAAATATTGATGCTTCTTTAATTTCGCCTGAGGCATGGGTCATTCGAAATGGGAAAAAGTTACAGCAGATAACAGATGAAGACTTTCTAGGAGATCGGGGTAATATTCGTGTAAATATTGCGTCATTTGGTTTTGACCATTTGGATAATTTTCAGCTTTTTATAATTCAGTCAGTTAGTAGTAGGACCTGGGTAGATTCAATACCAAATGGTCCGATTGTCATTTATAATAAAATGGAGGCTCCTGTGTTTTCGGCAATTCAATTGAAGAACAGCACGGCGAAATCGCTTAGTTTGACTTTTGATGTTTTTGAGCTTGGTCAAACGCCGGTTTCTGAAATTGGAATTTGTTATGGTTTAAACGTTAATCCTTCTATTTCCGATTTAAAGATTAGTTTTCCAATCCCATATTTTAATAAACAAATTTTGAGTACAGAGATTAAAGATTTAATTGCCAATAAAGAGTATCATTTTAGGGTTTATAGTAAAAAAACTTCGAGTGTGACGTATAGTAGAAATCGAAGTTTTTTTACCGCATTGCCAAACAAGCCAACAGTTTCAGATCCAAGTTCGGGTAGTATTACCAGCAATTCCATTACTGTTTCATCTACAATCCAAGATGACGGGGGTGGAGAAATACGGGAAACAGGCTTTCTTTACAATACAACTGGTGCTCCTGGTCTTCAAGACATAAAGGTCCTTTCGGCCTTAAATGGATTGAGTTTTACTTCTACATTCATGAATTTGCAACCATCAACAAAATACTATGTTGCTGCATATGCTAAGAATGATGGAGGAACATCAATTGGAAATCCTGTTTCAATTACAACAGCAGAAAAACCTTGTTTAATTAGCCAAGGAACGACGGGCACTGATTACACTATACAAATTCCTCAGAAAAGCTCTTTTAAACCGGGTGAAACAATATCAATTTCAATGACAAGTCCTGTATACGCATTTAAGCAGGCTTCTTCTGTTATTTTATACGACGGCGATTCTCCTGTAAACAATTACGGAACGTGGTTGGTTTTTAATAACAATTCGCGTGAGTTTATTTTACCAAGTACTCTTAAGTATTCGAGTTGTTATAATTTTCGAATCGTTTATTATAGCGATATTTACGTAACATCTCGGTTTACAGTTAACCCTTAAAACGACCTATGAAAAATTCAAAAAAGATAATTATTGGAATTGCAGCAATAATCATTGCGGCTTGTTCTTATCTGTACTTTTTAAACGAGTCAAATGATTCGTTAGAAATCACGCATATTCCTGTTCAGCTGAAAGCGAAAGGGAATTATTCTATGTTAAACATTGAAACTGGAGAAATTGAATTTGAAGGAGAGTTCAAAAATGAAGTTGGAATAGTTTCAGAGGGTATTTTTATATCCGTTAATTCTGACAAAGAAATTTTCTATAATAAGATAATAGGGAAAAATCAATTCAAAGAGATTGCCGGCCCATTTAAAGAGGGATCAACCTTTCATTCTGGGGTTGCATTTGTAACTCCCGAAGATGATTATGTGCAAGCCATAGATAATGAAGGAGAGGTTTTGTTCAAGTTGTCCCCGAAAGATGGTCAAGAGTTTGTTTCTGTTGGTCAAATTTATGGGAACAGGGCTTTGTTTAAGAACCAGAATGATTTATATGGTTTCATTGACGCAAAAGGGAATATCGCTGTTGAACCTAAATTTGATTGGGTAGAAGATTTTCAAAATGGTATTGCACGAGTGTGCATTCACAATGACAATGGAAAATCGACAGTGGCTTTGATTGATGTTGATGGAGATATCATTCAAGAATTAGATAATGCGTTGGTGGGCAGGCCAAGTTTGGGTCAGTTGCCTTATAGTGATGAAAAAGATGAATGGGGTGTGCTAGATGCAAAATCAGGGAAGAAGATTGTCGAGGCGAAAGAGAAATTCGAAAAAATTCTTGTTCATGAAGGAAATTATTTCTTTGAAAATGATGATGAATGGGGGTTGTTAGATGTCAAAGGTGAAGTTCTTATTCGCTCTAAATATGAAGCTATTTACACTTTAAAAGATGGGTTGTATATCGGGGTTTCAAAGGATGGAAAATCCTATGAATTGGACGTTATCAATGATAAAGGCGAAGTAATTAAAAATATCGATATTTCTGGGGATGATGTTTTTTGTTTAGGAAATGGTAATTTCATTTACAGAGATGGAAAAGAATATGTACTCTCAAATGAAAAAGGAGAGATTCTATCAAAAGAAAC
>JAURFW010000006.1 GCA_030834125.1 Bacteroidota bacterium
AGAGTAGTTCGCAACGGGGGCGTGATCGATACAACTCAGATTAAATATTCAAGAGACAAATATGGAAACATAGAAAATATTATTGAAATACTTAATGGTGAGAAAATTAAGGAGGTTAAATTTTTAATTAATTACTATCAATAATAGAAAAAGTATTAATAATAAATATTATAATTGTTTATTAAAATATCATTATGCCACTATCAGATTCACAAAAAAGTCAAATCCAGTCGAAGAAAAATCAAATTGAATCAAAAAAAAGGATGATTGAATCTTTAAAAAATGATTTCAATAGAAATAAGGAACACTTGAGGAGTTTAATAAAATCCGCTTCTACAAAAGAAAATAAGGAAATGTATAGAAGGAGACTAGCGGATTCTGGTGAGTATAAAAAGAAGCAAATTGAACAACAGAAAAAATATATTCAAGATTTAAAAGATGATATAGCCAGAATAAAAAAAGGTTAGACTTTTTCCAATTTTATAGATAAAAATTTAATAAAACCAACATGAGTAATAGAAATTCATTTGTTTTAGTTGCATTTATACTAATATCTCAAACATTATTTGCACAAAATAAAACTCAAGTATGTTTTGATTCTGCTGATGGTTATGACCAGAGTAGTTCAATTCCCATTGGAGTTATAAAGATTATGTGATACCGTTAGGTTTTAAAATAGGTAAAATTTTTGGAGGCTTTGAGCGGCCAAATTATTCTAATAATACACACGATTTTATTTTTCAATATTGTCCAAATACAGATACCTATGATCCTAAAACAGCAATAAGTGCTTGGGATTATGGAAAAATTGATTCTTCTCTATACAACAAGTGGATAGATATTAGCGATTTGAATTTCAAATCAAATGGAATGGTCCGGGTATTTTTGCCTACAAAAAATGGTGCTATTTGGAATAATCTATGTTTTTCTATTATCCAAAATATGCCAAGCATTTGGTTTAGTTTAGATTCTACATCTAGCATCCCAAAAATGGATAATAAAGGTACGTGGAATTCTTCTGACCAGGTATTTGCGGCGGCATTGAATCAAAATGATGTTATTAGTGTTGAACAGGCATTAGCGAATTCTAGGAAACCCTTTTTAAAAAAAGTTTTGGAGGTGCGCTGTAATGGTTGTGATGTGAACCAATTTGAATCTGATTTGAAAAGATCTAACTCTATTTCGGGTATTGTTGAAGGACCAAATTATCAAACCTTATTTGAGCCAAATGATTATAATTTAGAATTTACGGAAGATTATGCTCTTGATTTAATAGATGCGAAAAGCGCTTGGGATGTGTCAACAGGAAATTCTGATGTTGTTTTGGCTATTTCTGATCAAAATTTTTACTCAGACCATGAAGAATTGGTAAATAAATGGGTTTACTACGATACAAATAATGCTCCCTCAGAATCACGGTACTGCTGTTGCCATTACAGCAGCAGGAAATACAGACAATAATTTAGGCAAAAGTTCAATTGGGTTCAACTGTAATTTAGCTTTATATAGAATGAATTATAATGAGCTTTTGGCTGCTTCTTATGCGGGATATAGGGTCATAAATGCCAGTTGGGCCTCCTCATGTTTTTATAATCATTATGTACATCAAGCTATGATTGAAATTATTGAAAATGGTTCAATTGTAGTTGCTGCTGCCGGGAATGGGGGTACATGTGGTGGTGCGGGGGAGTTTTCAATAAAAATATATCCCAATCTTTCGCCACGAGAAATGGCGAAAAACTCAGTACTCGGTCGACCGAATTATTATGAGTTTAGTTACAAATTTTCAAGCTTGAAAGAATTTGTACATGAGTCCGGGACTAATACATTTAAGAAAATAAAGTAGTTTTATCTAAAGCCGAGGAATCGGTGAGATTTTCTTAACGTCTTTGATTAAAGGTTAAAATATTATTGTAAGTTATCTTTTTGATTCTGTTTGGCTTCCTCAATAATAGAATCCGCTTTATTTTTGGCCTCAGATTCTAGGAGGTCGGCTTTTTTATTAGCTTCAGCCTCAGTTTTATTTCCAAGATTATTAGCTGTTTCCCTTAACTTTTGGGCCTTTTTATCAGCTTCACTTCTTAAACTTTCAGCAGCTTTTTTAGCCGCCATTTTTTCCAAGGGTGATGAAGCTTTACTCATTAGTGCGTCAATTTTTGAATTAGCTTGATTTAATGCCTCTCGAGCCAGTCTTTCGCCTTCTGCTTTCTGCTTATCTGCTAAGTTTTTTCCTTCGGTTCTTATTTTGTCTGCTTGCTCCTTAGCCTCCGCTTTTATTTTTTCAGCTTGTGCTTCTGCTTTTCCGATAAAATCTTCAGCCACTTTATTTAGTTCTTTTTTGCCTTCTTCAATTGCTTTCTCTTTAACCTCGGATATTAATTTCTTGCCAAATGCTTTCCAATCTATTGAAATTTTGGGACTTGTTAAAGTTCCTGTAATTCTCATTGGTACTGATTTCCCTTCAGCCGAAAGGTTTCCTCCAAAGTCAATAGTTTGATCTAAATTAACCTTACCGATAAAGCTCATCTCTGATCCTTTTGGTAAATCAACAGAGATACTATCCTTAAGTTCCAATGATCCGTTATTAATTAAAAACTCTGCTTTTAAGGGCTTTAAAATCAACTCTTCTGCCGTGGTCCAATTGAATTGTTGGAAAACTGTATTAAGTGATTTTGGTACTGGCATTTTGCCATTTATTAAATGGAATTTACCATCTGCCACCAAGGAATTCATATCAAATTGCATATTCGGAGTTAGCTCAGTAATTATTCGTATATTTAAGTTCAATAAACCTGAAATACTTTCTAAAATAGGCGCAAAATTTTGGGTTAAGGACATGTTTTTTGAGATGTTTTGTGCGCTAATATTATTAAAGCCTAGAGTGCCCTTAAAGCCTGGTTTACCACCTACTTCATAGGCATACTCTGCTTCTTTTAGAGAGAACTCACTTTCCCATAAATTTGCTTTAATTGGATTAATAATAATTTTTCCGTTTTGAACGGAAACTTTCATTTCACATTTCTCTAAAGGATACTTATCATATTGTACTCGTTCGGCATGAGCCATGAAAACAAAGTCAATATTTTTTGGGATTTCTGGAGCTGCAAATTCAGAACTGTCTGTTTTTGATATCCCAGTATCAGCTGTTGCTTCACCCGTGGGCATCATTTCATTAATATCAATATTCTTGCTACTTACCGAAAGTCTACCATGAAGTGTTTCACCATTTAAATAATAACCAAGGGCATTCTGAATTTTACCTGTCATTGATAAATCACTTTTACCGTATTGAATATTGCAAACAGGCAAGTCAAACTCATTAGGCTGTGCAATCATTTGAACCTTACTTATATTCAGTGAAGGACTCAGAGAATCCTGATAATGTAATGATTCAAGAATAATTTCTCCCTTCATTTTTAAATCTTCCGTATTACCATTTTCTATTTCAGAAAAGTGTCCATCAAATTCCAATGAACTGGAAATATTACCGTTTAATTCGGCTCCTTTCGATAAAGGAATTGCCTGTTTCCAATTGTCGAGATTTATTCTTGAAATGAAACTTCCTTTTGCATAAGGGTTTGAGATCGGTGTGGTCGCATAAAGAGCTACATCTATAGGATCACTTCCAAGCTTTAGATGTAACTTTTTAAGATTAACAACCGTTTGATCTGGGTCTCCTCCAACGTTGTTCAACTGGAAATCGACCTGAATATCTTCAACGGATTTAGGTAGATCCGGATATTGGAAACGTCCATTTTCTATGGTTAAATTAACTTTGGTATTTGGCATGGTATTGTCATCCATAATACCTTTGAGTGATGCGGCAAACCCGATTCTCCCGGATGATTTAACGTTTTCAAAATTAGGTGTAAAACAACCCGGGATTATAGATAAGAATGATTTGAATTCTGAACTTTTTACTGATGTATTGAAGTCGAATTCCAGATTCTCATCATTGATCTGTATGAAACCATCAGCAGTTATAGGTAATTCATTTAATACCCCATCTAATGAGTTTATGGTAAATCTAAAAGTATTTAAATCTATTGCAATTTCAGATTCAGCAAGGGTATTTACTTTTGATAGAAAGGTGGTACCATCAAAACTAAAATCTAAAGTTTTTGAGGCAATTTTACTTTCTAAAGAAAATACATCTCCTGAATAATTTCCACTGCCTTCAAAGTTAAATCCGTTCATAGCCATAAGCAATGGCATGGACATGTCATTATAGATTATTCTAGCATTTTCAATAGCAATGGATTCAAGGTTAAGGTTTAACGGAGCAGAAGTTGTGGTATCGACTATTGCAGTAGTGTCAACTGGTACGATATTGAAATTTGCATTTCCGCTTGGCAGGTAAATGATTTGAATTAATGGATTCTCTAAAGCAATTTTTTTGATTGAAATGGGTTGATTCCCACCTATTACTGATTTTATATCAATGGTAAATTGAGTGTTATCTGCTGCATATAAAGTATCATTTTGAAAGGAATCTTTACCAATAACACGGATATTTGGAATATTGACTGTAAGGTTAGGGAAATTTCGAATTAAGCTCAGTGAGATGTCTTTATCAAACTGGATTTCGGCCATAACAGATTTATTTGCCGTTTCTTCAGCAGCTTGTAAAATTTTACCTTTAAAAGCGAAGGGTAAGATTAAAAGGGTTATAAAAATAATTACAATCCCAATCCCGATTCTAATGATCCACTTTTTCATAATCTATCTTTACTACGAAAATACGCTTTGAACGTGTTTTTTAAATTAATTCTCTTATATGAACGAAAATCATCGATAATTAGTTAATTTGGCAGGAACAAAATAAAAATTATGTTAGAAGGATTAGTACATTTACACTCACTATTAAGATGGATTGTTTTGGTTCTATTAGTATGGACCATGATTGATGCTTTTGCTAAAAGGGAATCTAAAACAGCTAAATTCCTTACAATCTCAGCGCATACCATGTTGCTTCTCGGTTTAGTTCAATGGTTTATTGGTGAATATGGATTTAAGGCAATAAAAGAGATGGGAATGGGTGAGCTTATGAAATTATCAGTTCAGAGATTTTATTCAATTGAACATCCACTAACAATGATTATTGGTATTGTACTCATTACGGTTGGTGGGTCATGGTTGAAAAAAGATAAATCAGGGGCAAAGTGGATGTATTTGGCAGCACTTATTTTGATATTAATTAGAATTCCTTGGCCGTTTATGGAAAATGTTGGTCGTTCGTTAATTCCGGGAATGTAATGAACAGAGCTTAATCGATATTTTATAAAAGACATCGAAGAAAGAGAGGTTCGCGCCTCTCTTTTTTTATTTTTGAATCTATTGATATAAATTGAACTTATGAAAAAAATCTATATTTTATTTACCATTGGTATAGCTTTAATTGCGGGCTTTTTGGGTGCCGCGTTTTATGGATATTTTTTCAATTCCAATAAAGTTGATGGATCAAAGTTTTTAAGTGTGGCAGATGATTCCGTTCCCGCAGTTTTAGCAACTTCTAGCATTCCGAAATCAGATGAATTTGTAAATGCAAGTGAAACAGCAACGCAGAATGTGGTTTTTATTAAAACAACATCAACAGTTGAATATCAGAGTCCTTTTGGTGGATTATTTTGGGATTTCGATCCATTCGGAAGAAAGGGTCAAGCATCAAGCACAGGCAGTGGTGTAATTGTAAATTCAGATGGATATATAGTAACCAATCATCATGTAATTCAGGGCGCAGAAACGATTAAAGTAGTTTTAAACAAAGGGAAGAAAGAATATGATGCCAAAATCGTTGGTCAGGATCCAAGTTCAGATTTAGCACTAATTAAAATTGACGAAAAGAATTTATCTGCAATTTCCTTCGCCAATTCTGACGATATAAGGGTAGGGGAATGGGTACTTGCCGTAGGAAATCCCTTCAATTTAACAAGTACTGTCACTGCAGGAATTGTAAGTGCAAAAGGACGTAATATAAATATAGTAAAAAATCAATTCCCAATAGAGAGTTTTATTCAAACCGATGCGGCTATTAATCCGGGAAATTCTGGCGGTGCATTAGTGAATGCACGTGGAGAGTTAGTTGGAATAAATACAGCAATTCAATCGAATACCGGAAGCTACACTGGATATGGTTTTGCTATTCCGAGTAATATCGTACGTAAGATCACAGAAGACTTTATTGAGAAAGGCGAGGTATTAAGAGCATTTTCAGGTTTTGATATTAAATCTTTAAGTTCAGAGGAAATTTCCAGTTTAGGTTTTGAGAATGAGGCCCTAAAGATCAGTGAGGTATTGGAAGATGGACCTGCAGATAAACAAGGAATAAAGCAAGGTGATATTTTAATTAAAGTTAATGATCATGAAATTGATGGAAGATCATCGTATGATGAGTATCTAGCCTATCAGCGACCAGGAAAGGATTTTACATGTGAAATTATTCGTGATGGTAAAAAGAAAACTGTTACAATAAAGTTAATAGGTGCAGAAGAAAACGAGAAATTGAGAATGAAGGGCATTACCCGAAGTAAATATTTGGGAGCGGATTTTCAACCCATTTCTACATCTGATAAATCGCGATTAAAAGTTGAATCAGGAATCAGAATTTTAAATATTCAAAGAGGTGGGGCAATCAATCAAATTGGCCTTCACAATGGTTTTATCATTGTGAAATTTAATGGTAAATCTTATAGCGATGCAGAGGATCTAATTGCTGCAATGGAAGGAAGCACTGGAAGAATGATTATTCAAGGTGTGGATGCAAATGGATCCTCACGCAGTTTCTCTTTTTATCGATATTGATAGTTTCAACTATTTTTGCAAAATGAATACACCCGCAATACCTGGCATAAAGTATGCTCAAAGTAATTCGTTTTTTTTATTAGCTGGTCCCTGTGCTATTGAAGGCAAATCAATGGCAATGGACATTGCGGCTGAGTTGGTTGAAATCACCGACGAGTTGGAAATTCCATTAGTATTTAAGGGATCCTACCGAAAGGCTAATCGTTCAAGAATAGATTCATTTACAGGTATTGGGGATGATAAAGCACTTCAAATCCTGGCAGAAGTGAGAGAGAAATACGAAATTCCAGTGGTTACCGATATTCATGAGTCTCATGAAGCGGCAATTGCCGCGCAGTATGTCGATGTTTTACAGATTCCTGCGTTTCTTTTTAGACAAACGGAACTGTTGATAGCTGCAGCAAAAACGGGAAAGTTTATTAATATTAAAAAGGGTCAGTTTGCTGGTCCTCAAGCTATGCAACATGCAATGCAAAAGTGTATAGATTCAGGTAATGAGAATGTTATTCTAACAGATCGTGGAAATACTTTTGGGTATACGGATTTGGTTGTAGACTTTAGAAATATTCCTGAAATGAAAGCTTTTGGAGCGCCTGTAGTAATGGATATTACACATAGCTTACAGCAACCCAATCAAAGCAGTGGTGTAACAGGCGGAAAGCCACAATTGATAGAAACAATTGCAAAAGCCGCAGTAGCAGTAGGTGTTGACGGTTTGTTTATTGAGACGCATCCAAATCCTGGTGTGGCGAAAAGTGATGGCGCTAATATGTTACAACTTTCAGAATTAAAAGGGCTGCTACAGAAATTACAAAAAATTAGGCAAGCGGTTATTGATTAAGATATTATCATTAGGATAAATAAAAAGGGGCCTCAAGCCCCTTATTTTATTTATCATCATCATTGGTTTCTTTGTCCTTTGCGTCTTTTGTTTTTTTAGCCCTAGTCTTTCGCACTGGCTTCTTTTTTGCTCTCCATTCCTTTGGTACACGTCTGGGGATAATCATGTACGTATCTCCGTTTATATATGAATCTGGATGGAAATATTTTTTGCTAATTGATGTACCAAATACAGGAACTGTTGCGTTTTCATCTATACGGAATTGTACCCCTTTGATTTCGTAACGGCGGTTACCCATACCAATAAACATTTGTTGAACAACAAACTTATTGCCTGGCATTTTTACTTTACCTACTTTAAATTTATCACCTTTTACGAAATCTTTTTTACGGATCATATCTTTATCGTACCATTCCGCAGCAAGCTCAGGAGAAATTATATTATATCTCTGCTTTTCATCGAGGCTTACTTTGGTATTATTCTTGTCGTCAAACCAGACAGTAATAGTCTGTACTCCATTGGTAGTTGAGATATTGGTTCGAATAGCGTAAGTGGTATCAACAGCTTTCTTACTGGCGGTAACAGCAGTAACATTAATTGCATTAGTTGTTCCTTGAGTGCTGTCTGAGTTAGCACCTTTGTTTGTATTATTTGCATCTACGTTTAGATTTACATCAACACGAGATTTTTGATCTTCAAATTCAAAACGTACTGTAGTTCTACGATTTTGTTGGTGCTGGAACTCATCGCACTTAACGTATGGCTTTCCCTCTATAGTTTGAATTTCATTTGCGGCATAAGGCTCATAATAACTACCAGTAACATTTCCTTTAGCATCCTTCTTCACAATCATTTTCTTAGTTGTTCCGGCCACATAAGGAGTGAAACCTTGAATTTCGGCTCCTTCGCATTTACAATCGTTTATTAACTCCTTCTCACCAAAACCCACTGCTCGAATTCTTCCTGAATCAATATTCCAACGTCTCATAAGATAGTTGGTAGCAGAATCAGCACGACGCTGAGCCAACTTACGGTTGTATTCTACACTTGCTCTACAGTCTGTGTGAGAACCTAACTCTACCATTAATTTAGGATATCTAACCAATACATCTTGAGCGAATTGGTCTAAAACTTTGGCTGCATCTGGGCGAATTGCCGCTGAGTCTAGGTCGTAGAAAATTGGCAGTGCAATAATTTGGTCCAAAGGATTCACCAAACAGAAATCTTGTTCTAACTCTGTAGAAAATCTAATACCATGAGTAGTTCTTGAAACTGGCGGAATATCGAAATAATATAACTCAGGATATTTTGCAACAATTTCATAGTTTGTTTTTGGATTTAAAGAAGCACGATACTCTCCATTTTCATCGGCTTTCAATCGCATTACTGTTGTATCACGGTCATTTGTAATAAGGACAGTAGCTCCCGATAATGGTTCACCAGTATTACAGTCGGTTACTAAACCACGTATCGTAATTACTAGAGGAATAATATTAAACTCATAAATATTATCATCTAACTTACTACCTCTATTTGAAGTGAAGAAACCTTCTTTTTCATTTCTATTTTTGAAAGTAATACCAAAATCATCAGCTCCTGAGTTTAATGGCTCACGTAGATTTTCTCGGAACTCCCATTTAGTGATTTCATCTGTCTTTTCAGCGGCAAACATATCTAATCCACCAAGCCCAGGCCAATAATCAGAACTAAAATAGAGCCTCTTATCATATTTATTAAAATAGGGGAAATACTCATTGCCAGGGCTGTTGATATCTGGTCCCAAATTTACTGGATTTCCCCAGGTACGTGATCTTAGGGAGTAAGTAACCGCCCAAATATCAAAACCACCAAATCCTCCCTCTCGATCAGAGGAGAAATATAAAATTTTATCATCGTCCCCAAGTGCAGGGTGACCGTATGAGTGAGCAGTATCTTGTTTACAAATATCAAGTGGTTCACCCATTACCCACTCCGGACCTTGCTTTTTTACCTGGTATATTGCACATTTTTCATCTCTTCCTTTTGGTCCTCCACATTGGCCCATATACATTTCAGAATAGCGGCTATTAAAAGTTACACCACCTTCATTAAATTTTGTACTCGCACCTTTGTCGTAAGTAGGTCGTTCCCACTTCACTTCTTCAGCAGAGGAACCCTTTTTTCTGGATTTTTTTACTTTTCCTTCAATAGACCAAATATCTGACCATGTTTCCATGGTTCCACCATATATTCTCTTAGAATAACCACCTTCTCTGTCAGAAGCGAAATATATAACTTGATCTTTTCTATCTGCCACCATTGGAGCCCAGTCATTTGCTTTTGAATTGGCTTTTTTGAATTCATTCACTACAAAAAGAGATGAATCTTTAGTCCATGAAATGCCGAGCAAGCAACCTGCTTTTTTCATCATTGCAACAGAGTCTCCAGGTACTTTTTCTAAATATTTATCAAAAGCTTCCATGGCTTTACGATAATCCTCTAGTTCCTTTAACATATGGGCACGCATTAATAATGCTTGGGTGTTATTAGGTTCTGCTTTGAGAACTTTTTCGTAATATTTAAGAGCTTTATCGTATTTATTATTTAGGCGAAACGACTCAGCTGCCATAAAATAGGCAACTTCTTTTTTTCGCTTATCCTTCTCCGATCTACTTACACTTTCGAAAGTTACTGCTGCCTGGCCAAAATATCCTTGATCAAAGAGCATTTGCGCCTCCTCAAATTTTGGGGCACATCCTTCAATTAAAGAAATAATTATAGCTAAACCGACCCAAACAAATGCAAATTTGAAGGGGATTTTTTTAAGTTTTTTCTCGCTGGTGGAATCCATGTTCACAATATCGCCAATATTAAAACGCTAATTAATAGATTCTTCTTCAAACTTCAAAGAAAAACCAAGATTAAATTATTGAAAAAATGCTAGTGCTGAATTTTTAATCTGCGTGTTTGATCGAAGGTATTACCTTTTATTCTCAATAAGTAAACACCATCAGGTAATGATTCTGTTTTAATAACAAAACTATTCGGTAATATTTGAATATATCCTGACAAGTCAATTCGAGTACCAAGAACAGAGTAAAGCTCAATTTTTTTACTCTCAGAAGTCATACCATTCAACTGAATTACCACATTTCGGTTAGCAGGATTTGGGACCATGCTAAAATTGGGTTCAGATTGACCAAATACAGTATAACTCGCGAAAATTGCGATCGTTAAAAGACTGTATTTTTTGATCTTGTTCATGATACTATAATCTTAAACAAGAACTATGCCAAATATTAAAGTCGATTTATAAAATTCTGAAGTTTTTGTTTGCTTTCGATTGAAATATTTCTTGAGCGAATGAAGGTGCCACTCCAATATTCTATACCTATTTTGTATGCGGTTTGCTGATCGAAGTATTTTAAAATATCTGCATAAGGCCCAGCTAATCGTGAATTAAAACTTATATATCCTTCGAATAAGTTATGAGCAAATCTTTCATCAAGGAAATTATGACGCTTTAAAGCTTGTGCTGCTAAAATACGTGTACGAAATTCATATTCTGGACCGGCCATGCGAATAAGAGCATTTCTAAAGCCCGATTGCATATCAGGGTAAATGTACATTGCGTTTTCTAAATATTTTACTTTGATATCATGAGTGAATCCGTTCACATCTTTTATGAGGTCGAGGATTTGGCTTTGTTTATCATGGAAAATTGGATGGTGGAAAATCCGATCAAACATAGTGTTGATTATAACGTAGCTACTGTCATTAAGCATGGATAATGCCAATTCAATATTGTCTGCGTTTAATTCCATAAGCTGTGCCGCTACTAAACGAACCTCGGCATCCTTATCAGAAACAAAATCTTGGATAGGCGTATTTAACCTGTATTCTCCCATTGCAGGACTCAATAACTGACTTACTATTTCCGCTCTTAATTGCGGGAAGGTCTCGTTTTCTAAAGCGCTTAAAAGGGCGTCGTATTTAACAGGAATTGGTGCGTTTCTCAGGTTAACGGCTGCCTGATATCTATCCAACATGTATTCAGCATGTAATAATTGTTCTACATCCCAAGTTAATGGCTTGTCAAAATTTAGATCTTTTAAGAGATATTCACCCTCATCAAAAAGTGCGAACAATACTTCACTATTTTCTTTTAGTGAGATTTCATAACGGGTGTAAGGGCCATTTATTTGAATGGTTTCACGATGAATGCTGCTATCGCCATAATATATAGCGATGTCTACAGGTGTATTAAAATACCGCACTACAGGGTCAATTTCTTGTGTTTGTTTGATATGGTAAATACATTTTGTAGGTGTAACATCAACTTGTACATCGAATATTGGTTCGCCACCTCTATGAATCCATTGGTCAAAAAACTCATCTACATTTTTACCAACGGCATCAATAAAAGCTTTTTGTAAATCCCATGTTTCAACTGTTTTATATTGATATTGATTTAAATAATGCTGAATACCTCTTCTAAAGTTTTCTCTTCCTACTTGATGTTGTAACATATACAACACAGAAGCCCCTTTAGGATAATGACGAGATGATCCCGACTGGCTATGTCTAACAGGCAGTGAATTGGCTTTCCCTGCGTTAAAAGCTCCATTTCTTTGTTCGTGAAAATACCAACTTTCATGGTCTTTGGAGAATATTTTTCCTTCCATCAAGCCGGGATAGAAAGTAGCAAAACTTTCTTGTAGCCATTGTTCGTTATCTCTTCTCCCAGTAATTAGGTCGCCAAACCATTGATGAGTAGCCTCATGAGCATTTACTGAAACATAATTACGATTCAATAAATAGGCGCGATTGTCTACCCAAAAAAAGTCGCCAAATGTGGTAGCAGAAGTATTTTCCATTGCACCGTAGAGGAAATCTTGCACCATTACCTGAGAATAACTTCCCCAAGGATAGGAAATACCAATTTCATCAGCTAGGAAGTCCAAGATTTCTTCAGAATACCTGCTTGTAGGTTCGAGTCTTTCCGGATGTTCTGGATAATACCAAAATTGCATAGGAACTCCTTTTGCAGTGGTAGACTTTTTTATATCGTATTCTCCAATGGCTAGCATTAGTAGATAACCTGCGTGCGGTTTATCCATTTTGTAAAACCATGTTATAGTTCCTTCTTTCTTATTATGTTTTACCTTATCTAGCTTGCCATTTGATAGAACTTTGTATTTATCATTGAAAGTAACGGTAGTTTCGGTAATAAATTTATCGGAACGATCATCTACCATGGGTATCCAATGTCTATTATCTATTCCTTGCCCCTGAGTCCAAATTTGTTTTCTGGTCATATGTTCGGGCATTTCAATGGAGTCGATTTCCCAACCTATAAAGTAAATTCCTTTTTTAGGATGAGCAGTGTAATTGACTTCTATTTCATATTCTCTTTGGAATGCATTTTTCAGTTCGCTATAGATTATTAGTCCTTCATTATTAGATTGAAAAATAAGAGGTTTGTTATTCATTTTCACTGAGTGGATGCGAATACCAGGTGCATTAAGAAAGATGGTATCGATATTGGATTGAAGGGCGGTAAAAGTATGTGTTACAGTACCGAGAACTGTTTTTTCTTGTGGGTTGAAAGACACATCGATACTCATTTTGGTAACATCGATATTTCGATTTTTTTCTGTACTTGGTTCCTGGTGATAAGTTTTTGTGCTGGGGAATTGAGAATAAAGTAGTGTTGAGAGTGAGTAGCAAATTGCGATTATTGCAAATTTTTTCAGGCATAATTTTTGTGATAACTGAAATACTTTCATAGGGATGTATTTTACGAAAATAGGGGGTAGTGAGGGGTTAAAAAAAATCTTTGAAAAAAATTTGTGAAATGACAAAATCTTAGATTACTTTTGCACTCCCTTCGAAAGGAGAACGGTTCGGTAGTTCAGCTGGTTAGAATACATGCCTGTCACGCATGGGGTCGCGGGTTCGAGTCCCGTCCGGACCGCCAAAACAAAACGTAAGCCTCTGATAATCAGGGGTTTTTTGTTTAAAATGGTAGCGAGGTACAGTATAATGACCAACCAATATCTGTAATCTATCTATTTGGAAATGGCGCATTGGGATATCCCGATTGTTCAGATAAAAAGTTAAAATTCAAGGAGGCTTTTTTAAGAAGTGGATATCAGTGAGTTTAAATAGTTTTCTTTCAGATTCAACCTTCAGCTTTTAATCTCAAATATCAATTATTGCAGTATATTGCATAATATGAAAAAGTTCGTCCTTAGTGTTTGCGTAATCTTTGGTTTAAATTTTAATCTTAATGCTCAATACGCTTTTGTAAGTACTGGTGGTGACGAGCAAAATGGTTCGGGTGCTGTTTCATATTCTATAGGTCAGATTGCACAAGTAAACTTGAATAGGATCAATCAAGGAGTTCAGCAACCATATGAATGGTATAGAGTAAATACAGAGGTTAAGGGGTATGAAAATCCGCCGTTTACGGTATTCCCAAATCCATTTCAAGGAGAATTAACCTTAGAATCTGAGGTTTCTAGTTCGTTCCATTATCAGGTATTATCAACAACCGGAAAAGTTGTTGCAAAAGGCTCATCCAACTCAAAAATAAAAAGAATTTCTCTTCCTCCGTTATCAGATAACTTGTATTTTCTTGAAGTTCTTTGGGATAATAATAAATCTGTAAAGTTGAAACTGACCAAATTATGAGGAAGCTGTTTTTTATACCTATTTTCTTCTTTTTAACAATTTCTATATTTGCTCAAGCTCCATTAAAATTACCCTTTCAAGCGGTGGTTAGAGATTCAAAAGGAGATCTTTTAAAGAATCAATCTGTAGGTGTACAAATTTCAATACTAAAAAATAGTGTTTCTGGTGCAGTGGTCTTCTTAGAGACTCATTCAGCGTTGAATTTAAGTACTAATATAAATGGTTTACTTACTTTAAATATTGGAGAAGGTAATATAGTAGCAGGTAGTTTAGACAAGATTGATTGGGCAAATGGTGATTACTTTTTAAAAACTGAAATAGATCCAACCGGAGGAACTAATTACAGTATTCAATTTAGTAGTCCTTTACTGAGCGTACCCTATGCATTACATGCAAAGAATGCAGAAAATATAATTAATGATAATGTGTTTGATGGCGATTCTTCATCTACAAATGAAATCCAAGTTTTAGAGTTAACAACTGATTCTATTTTATTAAAACCTTCTGGCAAAGGCGTTTCTTTGGATGATATAAGTAAATATGTAATAGAAAACCAAGATAGGGTAGAAAGGGCTGCCGGAGATACTTTTTATGCGAGTGACACTGTAATGTCTATTCAAAAATGGAAGCACCTAATGAATGGCACAAAGATTATTAATACAGAAGCAGATACATCAGCAATTGATACTTTTTGGATCCCCAAGGGCAAAATTGTAGAAGTTGGAATAATGTCTAGTTTTGTTAGTGGAGTAGGTACATTTAACGGAGGTTATTCTGTGTTGCGTACCGAGTTTTATGTGCTTGATAAAAATGGGAATCGGGTAAATCTAATTTATCACGATGGAGAGGAAAGTCAATTTACGAAGAGTATTGGTAAACTTTACACTGGGAATTCATCGCAGAGCAGTTTATACAGTTGTAGATTTATTACAAATCAGGCAGGGCTTTATTATTTGAGAGGTGTTGTATACGCCGAACATGCAACCGATAATATACCGGGAACATCATATGTTTCTATGTCTGTAGATTTTATAGCCATACATTAATTTTTCACGAGTAACTATATTGTATTGTTGAATTGCGTAAAAATGAACAAAATTGGAATTGTTTGTTTGATTTTGAAATAAAATATTTGTAAAATTTTCTTCAAGTTTTTATTTAAATTTACGAGTAATGTTCACTAGTTGGATAATTGAAAAGAACCAACCCACAAATTCAAGTATTGCGTTAATCTTAAAAACTCCGAAAAAATGGAATTCAAACGGTTGGACAGCGGGTCAGTTTATCTCAATTCAAGTAAATTATGGTAAATCTCAAATTACAAGAAACTATTCTGTAATTGAAGCGGATAACGATAGGATAAAAATATGTATTAAAATAATTGAAGGTGGACAATTTTCTTCTTGGTTGCGTGTTGCACAATTGAATGAAAAAGTCAAGATTAGTGAAGCAATGGGTGATTTCATACTTCCCAAAAAGCTTCCTCAAAAAATCAATTTTATTGCCGCGGGGAGTGGAATAACACCAATATTATCGATGATACTTAGTTTGCGATATAAACAAATTACACCAGATTCAATTCAAGTTATTTACGCAAACCGGAGTCCGAGTGAAGCAATTTATTTACAGGAATTAAAGAATTTATCTGCAGAATTAGGCATTAAAGCATTATTATTTTTTGAATTAGATCCATTGGAAAAATCGCAACAGGGAATTTTGACTAATAAAGTTTGTGATCAATTGGTAAAAGCATCGGATCACAATACCTGTTGGTTTGTTTGCGGACCAAATATTATTTATAATAATTTAGTAAGGTCTTTTGAACACTACAACTTAGATAAAAATAACTTACATACCGAATCATTTAAAACAGAACCACAAAAGGGTTTTTCTGGAAAGTTTAATTTTCAGGATGCCGGTAAAAATTCTATATTAGATGTTCGAGAAAATGAAACAATTTTAGATGCCATAATTCGTTCGGGGGAGAACGTTAATTTTCAATGTAAAGCCGGTATTTGTGGTTCATGTATATTGAAGTTAGAGGATGGTTTATTGATAAATTATCGTGGCGGAATTATTCAATCTGGTGAAAGGTTTTTATCATGTCAATGTGGCTTGGATAAAACTGGGTATGCTTCAATAACAAATAATACCAGAAAAGTTAAAAGTAGAAATTTTTGGATTCGAGTTGCTGCGATGATAGCTGCATTGTTAGTAATAGGAATTAATTTCTCCAATAATGGCGAATTAAAAATGATTGGTTCTTATAACATTGGACATGAGGATTTAAAATGTGAAGACTGCCATAGAGAATCTGATGGAACTATAAGACAGCAAATTCAACATAATACAAAAACTTTTTTGGGATTGCATGGATCAAAAAAATATTTAGACATAAAGTTTAAAGCAGTAACAAATGAAATTTGTGAAAGCTGTCATAATCGTCCAAATGATTTACATCCGATTTCAAGATTTAAAGAAATTAGGTTTTCTAAAGAACGTGAAACAATGGGAGTTCATGAATGTAAGTCTTGTCATGGTGAACACACAGGTAAGAGAGTTGCTAATATTAAAAATGATTTTTGTAAGAGTTGCCATTCTAATACAATCGTAAAAAATGACCCTATTCCAGTAACGCATAAATATTTATTTGAAAATAAAAAATGGAATACCTGTATGCAATGTCATGATTTTCATGGTAATCATAAATATGTTATTCCCCAAAAAATGAGGGATACATTTTCAAAAGAAAAGGTAAATGATTACTTAAATGGAAAAACACAATTATATTCAAAAAAGAAGTTTTACAACTCCACGAAGTAATAAAAATATGCAGAGAAAGATCATTTTAGTATTTATTTTATTCTTGAAAATTAATTTTTTAGTTTCTCAAATTAATATTGGAGCCGAGATAAGACCTAGAACTGAATTTCGAGGCGGGTACAAATCACCGATTGAGTCTGTGAAAAATATGGTTATTTTAACAGATCAACGAACTAGACTTTCATTTGGTTATAAAGAATCTGATTTAGAACTTAAAATTACAATGCAGGATGTCCGAATTTGGGGAGCTTTACCTACAGTTGGAGCAAATGGTTCATCATTAGGCGTTACGGATGCCTGGTTAAAATATCAATTTAAATCAAACGCAAATGTGAAAATTGGTCGACAAGAAATTAGTTTGGATAATGAGAGAATTTTTGGAGCATTAAATTGGGCTCAAGCCGGAAGATTTCATGATGCGATTTGTTTGAATCTGTTTAAAAAGGACAGTCTGAATTTGAACTACCACTTGAATGTATTCGGAACAATAAATCAAAATCAAAATACTCTTGTTGAAGAAAGGTTCACTGTTCAGGGCTCTTATAAATCATTGTTGGGAGTTCATTATGCATGGGCTATTCCCTCAAAATTAATAAATGGTTCATTATTAGGAGCATCGGTTTTATACCCTACAGCAACAACAGATACACAATCACTGACATGGAATTTAAATACTTATGGGGCTACAGCAAACGTTAAAATGGGAATGGTATTTTTAGGGTTAGAAGGTTATATTCAAAATCGTTCTATTACTTCAAAAACAGATTTTTTAGGTGCTTTTTCAGCTCACTATAAGAGTGGTAAGTTAACTTCATTTATTGGGGTTGATTGGTTAAGTAGTAATTTCAACCCAATGTTTGGTACTAATCATAAATTTTATGGTTTTATGGATTATTATTACGTGGGAAATTCGCATCAAAATAAAGGGCTATTCAATCCATATATACGGTTTGACTTTACCGGAAATAAAAGTCAGCTATCTTTTAGGGCGCATCATTTTAGGACCGGGGAATGGAAATCTATCTTAAATAACAATTCAGGTATGGGAGAGGAGATTGATTTACTTTGGTCCCGTTCAATAGATAAATCTTTGAAATTTACATTGGGATGGAGCATTATGCGACCAACCTCATTGTTAAAAGAAATTAAAAGAGCAACTCCATCCTCAGATATTCAAACTTGGGGATTTTTACAACTAACTTACAAGCCAAAATTCAATGAAATTAAACTATAGATTAATCATAGTATTGGGTATTTTTATTGCACTATTTATATATTTATTTATAACAGCACCACCTTCGTTGGAATCAGATTTAAGTGTTAAAAAAAGATTCGCAATAAACGATATTTTTAAACAATTAGCTGCTGAAAACGATGTTACTCGTACGCTCTACACCAAGGCTATTGTGGGGGCTGGTTTAAAACAAGGATTGAAATTTGATGAAAACTGGGCCATGGATGATGTTCATGCAGGACCATTACCGGCATTATTGTTGAGAGGAATTTCCAATAGCATGTCGCATTCGGATATTGCTATTGATTTATTTTTAGGATCAGATTTTCCTATTGAATCATCCAATAAATTTAAAGGTATTCAAGCCGAAAAATTTGAGGAAATAAGACTTGATAAACAGGCTAAATTTTTTTACGACGAGGTGTCGGATAAATATATTGCGATGTTCCCAGATTATGCCTCTGCAATGCCTTGTGTAACGTGCCACAATAATCATAAAAAAAGCGCGAAGAATGATTGGGAACTTAATGATATCATGGGTGCTACTACTTGGGCATACCCCAAGGATTCATTAAGTACGGATGAAGCACTTAAATTATTGGCTGAATATCGTAAAGGGGTTAAGAAAACTTATGAAGAGTATTTAAAGAAATTTGATATACAAACAACGGGAAATCCCCAAATTGGTGATAAATGGCCTTCTCAAGGTTTTTTCCTTCCTAATTATCAAACCTTCAGTGATTCGGTCGGAAAATTAGTTTCGCCTGTGATTTTAGCTCAATATCTTAAAATTGTTGATGATAAGAAATAAGCTAATATCAATATTAACCATTTTTATATGTTTATGTCTTACCGGTTGGTTAATACTGAAAACAAACAATCTTTATTTTGGAAGCTCCTTTGAAAAGTGGCAAGAATTGAAGTATGTAAAGAACTGTACCGGAGTAATACTAATGGTAATGATCTTATCGCAATGGATTCTTAGCAGTCTTCGAGTGAACAAAAAACCGGGATATAATAAATGGAATTTTTATAGAAAATTACATCTATTAGTTGGCCTTTTAACCTTATTTGTTGCATTTCTACATGCTGTAAATTTTGGTTTTGGAATTTTGTTTTTCCTGATGCTTTTTTTTCTGATCAATACAATTATCTCAGCTTTATATGCACTTGGAATTATAAGTCTTGAAAATATAGGAAAATCACTACTACCATTGCATATTATTTTTTCAACTGTTGTTACGGCATTATCCATTTTTCATTGGTGGATTGTGATGACCTATAATTAAAAATATTATCTGTGAGAATATTTTCGAGTAAAGAAAATTTTTATATGATTTTAATGGAGTTTAGTTTTTAAGTAATTGTTTATTTCGTGAAGGATTAATAATTCATATTTACTAAAAAACAAAAAAAGATGGCATTTTTTAATGCCATCTTTTTTGTTTCGTAGGTTTTATGAAAATAACAATCAAATTATTTTCCAAATTTTATATCAAAACGATCCAGCTCCATTACTTTTTTCCACGCATTCGCAAAGTCTTTTACGAACTTTTCTTTTGCATCCGCTGCAGCATAAACTTCAGCGATAGCTCTTAACTCTGAGTTCGATCCAAAGATTAAGTCAGCACGTGTAGCAGTCCATTTAATTTTACCTGTTTCACGATCCATGCCCACAAATTCTTGCTTAGTTTCTCCCGTTGCTTTCCATTTAGTAGACATATCAAGAAGATTGATGAAGAAATCATTATTTAAACTTCCTGGGGTTGTGGTGAAAACACCTTTACTTGAATTGTCGTAGTTAGCATCCATTACACGCATACCACCAACTAAAACAGTCATCTCAGGTGCCGTTAAAGTTAGTAATTGGGCTTTGTCTACTAACAACTCTTCAGTGCTGTAAGTGTATTGAGTTTTTTGATAATTTCTGAATCCGTCTGCCAGTGGCTCAAGAACCGCAAATGAATTTGCATCCGTTTGCTCTTGAGTTGCATCCATACGACCTGGGGTAAATGGAATCTCTAATGTTACACTTGCCCTTTTTGCAGCATCCTCAACACCAGTATTTCCGGCTAATACAATTAGGTCTGCCAAAGAAACTTTTACATCTTTTGATTTGGTATTGAAATCTTTTTGGATTTTCTCTAGAACTCCTAATACTCTTTCTAATTGCTTTGGATTGTTTGATTCCCAATTGCGTTGTGGCTCAAGTCTAATACGCGCCCCATTAGCTCCACCGCGACGGTCAGAACCTCTATAAGTTGAGGCAGATGCCCATGAAGTAGAAACTCTTTCTGAAATGCTTAAACCAGAGGTGCGTATTGCATTTTCTAATTCTTCAATATGAGTAGTTTCAATCAGCTTATGGTTTACTGCTGGAATAGGGTCCTGCCATATAAAATTATCTTTTGGGGTTTCCGGACCTAAATAGGTTGAAGAGGGTCCCATATCTCTATGAGTTAACTTAAACCAAGCGCGGCCGAATGCTTTTGTGAATTCATCTGGGTTTTCCATAAATCTGCGAGAAATCTTCTCGTAAACAGGATCCTTTATTAATGATAAGTCAGTGGTTAACATTGTGGGTTTTATCTTCTTGTCTTTATCAAATGCATGTGGAACCATTACCTTAGGGTTTTTCGCTACCCATTGGTGGGCACCCGCTGGTGATTTTGTGAGTTCCCACTCTTCGTTAAATAAAGCCTTAAAATATCCATGACCCCATTTTGTTGGTGTTGAAGTCCAGGTAACTTCTAAACCAGAAGTTATTGCGTCCTCACCTTTACCGCTTTTGTAAGTACTCTTCCAACCAAAACCTTGCTCTTCGATTGAAGCTCCCTCTGGCTCTGCCCCGACATGTGATGCCGGTCCTGCGCCGTGGGTTTTGCCGAAAGTATGACCACCAGCTATTAACGCTACGGTTTCTTCATCGTTCATTCCCATTCTTCCAAACGTTTCACGAATGTCTTTTGCTGCTAACACTGGATCAGGGTTGCCATCCGGTCCTTCTGGGTTTACATAAATCAACCCCATTTGAACTGCGGCCAATGGGTTTTCTAAATCCCTATCCCCTGAATATCTTTTGCTCTCTAACCATTTTGATTCTGGACCCCAATAAACATTGCTCGCTGGCTCCCAAACATCTTCACGTCCGGCACTAAAACCAATTGTTGGGAATCCCATAGTTTCAAGAGCCACATTTCCTGTTAAAATCATTAGATCAGCCCAAGATATTTTATTACCATATTTTTGTTTAATGGGCCATATCAGGCGTCTCGCTTTGTCTAAATTTCCATTGTCGGGCCAACTATTTATTGGAGCAAAACGTTGTTGTCCTTCTCTAGAACCACCGCGGCCATCGCCGGTACGGTATGTTCCTGCACTATGCCATGCCATCCGTATAAATAAGGGACCGTAGTTCCCATAATCTGCAGGCCACCAATCCTGAGATTGAGTCATCAGGTTTTTAAGATCGTTTTTTAATGCGGCATAGTCTAATTCTGAAAATGCTTCACGATAATTGAAATCGTCACCCATTGGATTAGATTTTTCTCCGTTTTGGCGAAGGATAGATAGGTTGAGTTGATTTGGCCACCATTTTTGATTACCTGTACCTGTAATGGTGTTTCGCTTCTCATCCATACTTTTAATGGCAGTTTTTGACGACCGTGGTGTGACTTCTTCTAAATTTGCCGAAGATTTTTTTGAGCTGCCAAAGTGAAAAGGACATTTGCTTCCTGAACTTTGAGTAACCTCATTCTGTGAATGCAGATTTATTGACATCCCTAGAATTCCTAAAAATATTAGTTTGCGTTTCATAATTTATTGTTTGGTGTTAATCAAAATTATTACCTTATTTTGATTGATAAAAACGAATATTTAGATAGTAATATTGATACCATCAATGAATATACAACAGATTGAATACGTATTGGCTGTAAAAGAGTTGGGTAATTTTAGTTCGGCTGCTGAGAAATGTAATATCACCCAATCCACACTAAGTACTATGATTGGAAAGCTTGAAGAACAAATAGGGATTCAAATTTTCGATAGAAAAACTAAGCCTGTTTCAATTACTAAAGAAGGTGAGGTACTTATACAACAGATGAAAATAATTGCTTTTGAGTTGGATAGATTTAAAGAAACTACTCAAATGCTGAAGGGGGAGCTAGTTGGTAATTTAAGCATTGGAGTTATACCAACTGTGGCTCCATATTTGCTTCCTGGATTTTTAAATGATTTTGCCCGAGAGTTTCCTAAAATGGAGTTTACAGTCTCAGAAATGACCACAGGTCAAATAATTGAATCGTTGAAACGAAGAGAACTCGATCTAGGGATATTAGCAACACCCCTTAATCAAAATGAAATAATGGAACTTCCTTTATATAGTGAGTCGTTTGTTTTATACGATTGTAGTGGAGTTAATTATTCGTCGGATACTGTAAGCATCTCAGAAATTAATTTTGAGAATCTTTGGCTAATGGAGGAGGGGCATTGTCTAAGCACACAAGTATTAAATATTTGTGATTTTAAGCATGGTAGCTACAGGAGACATAATTTCAATTTTAGAGCTGGGTCTATTGATAGTTTAATTCGATTTGTTCGAAAAAATAAAGGATTAACCTTGTTGCCTGAATTAGCAACATTAGAGTTCACTGAAATGGAAAAAGAGAGATTATTTCGTTTGCAAGATCCTGTACCAATTCGGAGTATTGGTATTGTTACCCACGAGCATTTTGTAAAAAAAGGTTTGCTTAAGGTAATGCAAGAAAAAATTCAAATAAAAATAGACGAAACACTGAGCATCAATAATGAAGAATTTATAATAAATCCTTTAAAATAAAGTTTTGATATTAGCGGCGAGTTGCTCTGATTTCTTCAGTAATTCTCAGTTCATTTTCCCACTTATCAAAGCCATATTTTAGTTCTGATTTATTTAAGGACAGAAGTTCATATTCTCTTGCGTCAATCATTGTTTGGAAAATTGAAAAGCGAAGAATATTCTGCTCATATTCGAAATACATAGTGTCAGTTTCAGTTGAACCACTTGTTTTATTGGTAACAATTAACCTGCCATCTGGGTTAAATGTATAAATGTAATCACCCGGATTGTAATTGTAGTTCTGCGTTGCAATTGGGTTTAGTGTTGCAGAATCTAGCACTTCTCTCGATTGGCTTAAAATATTCCAAGAATCGTACAAATCGGTTTTGTCTACGTCATTATCATTATCATCTTTTTCACAGCTAGTAACTCCCCAAATGGTAATGCCAATTACTAAGGTCCAGAATATTTTCTTCATAATTGATGCAAATTTACAGATTCAGAACGCAACTTTTTGCGGCTGTATTCTATGAAAGACGGTTAAGAAAGAAATTCGCCATTTTTTCTATGTGCTCTTTCTTTTCTTCTTTCATTTTATCATAGGTAATAACCATCATTCCAGAGCGTGGGTTTCTTTGAAGAAAATTGCGGTGATTATTGATAAATCGCCAGTATAATGAATCCCATATTTGCTCCCATTCGGAATTAGATTTTTTATAATCGGACATTTTAACAATGTAATTGCTCCCTGAAATGTATGGTTTAGTGGTTATTAAGCCGCCATCTGCAAACTGAGACATTCCATAAATATTTGGTACCATGACCCAATCGTAAGCATCTATAAAAAGTTCCATGAACCAACGGTAAACGTCATCGGGATGAAACTCACATAAAAGGAAGAAATTTCCGAGTACCATTAATCTTTCAATATGGTGACAATATCCTGTTTTCAATACCTTTTTAATAACATTGTCTACTGGTATTATTCCCGTCGTGCCTTGGTAAAATGATTTGGGTATGGGTCTTTCAAATCCCCAAAAGTTAGAATTGCGTTGCTTGCTCCCTTCACGGATGTAAACTGCTCTCATAAATTCCCTCCATCCCATAATCTGACGAATAAAACCTTCTTTGGAATTTAACGGTACATCACTAGAATGTGCTTCATTAATTAGCGTTTCGGGAGAGAGAAGACCAATGTTAAGTTGCGGTGTAAGTATTGAGTGATAGGTGAAAATATCATTTGAATTTTGGGTGAATGCATCCTCAAAATCGCCAAATAACTTAAACCTGTTTTCTTTGAAATCTTCCCAAGCTGCCATACTTTGAAAAGGGTCAGTTGGATAAAATTCATCGGAGGACTTTAGAAAATCTAGCGTTCCAATGTTGTTTGGGAAATGTTTTTCAACATATTCTTCTGCTTCAATAACATGTTGATCACGAAACCTAAGGTTCGGTTTTGGAGGAATGTGATTTTTGGGATAAGACTTTCTATTTTCAGCATCAAAAGTTAGTTTACCACCCACGGGTTTACCATCTTGCATTAGAATATTCCTATTTTTTCTTTGATAGGAATAAAAGTCAGTTTGGAAATAACGCTTTTTTACGTTGAAATAGGCGTTAAAATCCTTTGCTGTATTTAGAAAATTCGGATTTTGTAGACAGTTAAGTATTAATTTATGTTGGTATGCACTGGAAATAATTTGTTTTTCTAACCAGTTGTCATCAGTGTTGATGTAGGTTAAAGTTTGAAAATGCTTTTTGATTTCTTTGAATAACTCCTTAACCGATGCTTCCGGCTGATGAAATTCAATATATCGAACCTCAAATCCAGCATTTGCAAGATGTTGCTGAAATTTTTTCATGCTTGCGCGATGGTATACAAGCTTAATTTTATGAAAATTATATTGGGTGAAAAACAGTTTGTTTTCAACCAAATAAACTGTTTTTATTTTATTGAAATCTAATACGTTGTAATGTAGCTGATGAGGGAAAATAACAGCGCATTGACTCATGTAGATTTAACAAATGTTTAATGACTTAGTTTTTATTTGTCATAAAAAAATTAATTAATCGAATTTCCGAAGAATTAATAATTCAAAATACTTATTTCGCAGTATGTTATACAGAGGGCTTGTACTAATGATATTAGTAGTATCAACTTTAGGGGTTAGTGCACAAATGAGGCAGGGATTTACTCCAAATATATCGGGAAGTGTAGTTGCCGCCGAAGATAATTCATCAATTTCTGGGGCGAAGATTGAAGTATGGTATTTTCCTGAAGATTCTTTGAAATATTGGCGCACAAAATTTCCAAATGCAGCGAGTTTAAATAAACTTAAGGAAGAGTCCTTACTTTCTTCAGGATTATCAATCGATGATGGTAGTTACCATTTAAAGGTTGAAGCGGGAACAATGATGAAGTTGCGTAATCAAGGGGTTAAATTCAGAGAAATGATGTTCTCTGTATTTATTCAAAAATCTGAATACGAAGATGTTTGGAATATTGTCAAACCACAAATGCAAAGAACAGATGAAGGCGTTTCAATTGATTTGGGGGTTGTCAAGCTACGTAAAATTGCCAATTTACAAAAGTTAGACGCAATAAACATCAGAACAAAGGCAATTGAAATGAAAGGTGATACCACTGAAATTAATGCAGGGAGTTTTAAAGTTAATCCAGATGCAACTGCGGAGGATTTGATTGCGAAAATGCCGGGAGTAATGAAATCAGGTGGTGATTTACAAGCGCAAGGGGAGAAAGTTCAGCGTGTTTTGGTAGATGGCAAGCCATTTTTTGGTGAAGATCCTAAAGCTGCGTTAAAAAATGTACCTGCAGATGCTATTTCCAAAGTTCAAGTATATGATGCTCAATCTGAGCAGAGTCAATTTACTGGTTTTGATGATGGAAATACTACCAAAACAATCAATATTATTACAAAAATGGGTTTCAAAAATGGACAATTTGGAAAAATATTTGGCGGTGTTGGAAAGTCTATTGAGGGATCAGGCGATGATATTAAATTTCAAGGGGGAGGAACTTACAATACTTTCAGTGGTGATAGGCGAGTATCAATTTTAGCTCAATCTAATAATATAAATGAACAAAATTTTGCGGTTGAAGATATATTAGGGATGATGCCAAGTGGAGGTCGAGGAGGAATGCGATCTATGGGTGATTTCTTTGTTGCAGATCAAGATGGGATTGTTACCTCTCATATGTTGGGGTTGAATTATGCCGATAAAATAGGTAATTGGGATATCTCTGGCAGTTATTTTTTCGGAAACTCTGTGAATAACCGAGAGTCTGATTTACAGCGTTTTTACATTGCAGGGCGGCAGACAGGATTAAATTATGCTGAAAAAAGTCATAAAATAAGTGATAATATCAATCATAGAATTAACGGGCGTCTGCAATGGAATATTAATGAAAAAAATAAATTGATATTACAACCAAGAGTAACTGTTCAAAACAATAGCAGGAATGATACAATCGATGCTGTTACTGGTGTTGAAGCAAGCCTGACTACATTGGTTCCGATTTCTAAATTGAATAATCGACAAGATGAAAATGGTGATGCGCTGAATGCGAGTTTAGAAATTGATTATATGCATGCATTTGCCAAGCCAGGCAGGTCAATTGCTATTGAGTTTGTGCCAAGTTTTAGAAATAGAAATGGTGTAAATAATCTTGCAAATAACTTGCTATTAGAAAGTTCTTCTAATGGTATTTTAACGGATCAAATTATTTCATCGTCTAGTGGTAATTTGTCTTACTCTACGGAGATTGAATTTACCGAAATGATAGATTCAGTTAATGGAATTGAATTTGAATATCAATCCGATTTAAATCAAAATTCAAGTGAAAGATTGAATGAATTTGCAGAATTAGGTGAATATTATTTAGATACGCTATTGTCTAACCGCTATGTAAACGGATACTACCGCCATGCGTTAGGTGCTCAATATCAATATAAATTAGGGAAATGGAGAATGGATTTTGGAGCTTACGGTCAAATAGCAGGCTTAAATGGGGAGCAAAGTTTTCCCTATCCTCAAGATATAAAACGTACTTTTTACAATGTAATGCCTAGAGCTTCCATTCGTTATGGGGATCATAGAAGTAGCCATTTTAGATTATTCTACAGAACCAATACAAATGCTCCAGATATTCAGGATTTACAAAATGTAGTTGATAATTCTAATTTATTACAGTTATCCGTAGGTAATCCAGAATTGGTTCAAAATTACCAACATAGGGTATTTCTACGCTATTTCTCAATGAATCCAGAGTCGGGGAAAAGCAAATTTGTATTTGGTAACTTTAGTACTACTCAAAATGCATTTACTAATTTTACTCGTTTAGCAGGCGAAAATGGTCTGCAGGTAGTTGTAGGGGATAGTACTTACTTATTAAATCCAGGATCACAAATTACTCAGAAAGTTAATATGAATGGGGCTATATCAGCGATGTTGAGTGGTTCTATTGGTCAGCCGCTAGCCGGTGGAAAATTGAATTTAAATGTAGGGTTGACCATTAATTATTCACAGACACCAAGTAAAATTCAAGTGGGGGAGGGTGAAATTTTGAGGAATATTTCAAAAAATCCTTCTGCATCACTGAATTTAGGGTTGGGATCAAACATAAGCGAAAAGATTGATTTCATGATTAGTAGTATGAGTTCCTTGTCAGAAGTAAGAAATACAATGGCCTCCAATTTAACTTCTAGTTTACAACAGTATTTCTTTCAAACCTCAAGTTTGAATATAAATTTAATGCCATTAGGTTCGTGGGTGATTACTACAGATATAAGTCACAGAGCATTTACGGGACTTGATGCAGATTTTAATCAAAACTTTTTCCTTTGGAATGCATCAATTGGAAGAAAGTTTGGTAAAAAGAACGAGTGGGATGTTAGATTTAGAATTTTTGATATTCTTAACCAGAACAGATCAATAAATCGTTCGGTAACAGAAACATATTTTGAGGATGTAAGTACAAATGTATTGACTCGCTATGTCATGTTGAATTTGACCTATAATATTCGCAATTTAAAGGGCGGGGATAATCAAGATATTGATCCAATGCGTTTAAAAATGATGAAATATTGGCGCGGTCGACATCATTAAAATGCCTATAATTGTATTTGAACGATAAACACCTTCTGGAAAAATTATAAATCATGATTAAGAAAACTTCTGCATACATGTGTGTTTTATTGATGTTTTTGTTAAATCAGAATTCTCTTCGGGCACAAGAAACATATTCGGATAATTATGGTGATCCAGATTTGGCGGATGAAGAACTACAGGATGGTAAATGGACTTTTTGGGGTAGTTCAAATATTACCACTAATCAAAGTCAATTTTCAAATTGGCAAGGAGGTGGTCAAAATGCAATTTCGGTGGCAACCTCCCTTAGTTTAAATTTGTTATATCAAAATAGTAAAACAACCTGGCAAACTACTTTAGACGCGGGTTATGGTTTAATGCTTCAAGGGAAAAATGGTATTTGGTATAAAAATGACGATAGAATATTTTTAGCTACTCAACTAGGTAGAAAAGCGAGTAAGAACTGGAATTATTCATTGTATTTATCCCCTCAAACACAATTTCAACCAGGATATTATTCAGAATTTGATACAATGCCCATATCAGATTTTTTTGCTCCTGGATATGTTGTTGCTTCATTTGGTTTTGAATATAAGCCTGATCAAAAACTGAGTGTTTTTTTAGGCCCATTATCCTCAAAAAATACATTTGTATTAAATCAGGATTTAGCCAATATGGGAGCTTATGGTGTTGAGCCAGGTATATACGATTATGCTAAAGGAAAGTATATTACTGAAGGTAAAAAGTTGAGGAGTGAAACAGGAGGATTTATAAGAATTAGTTTTTATGAACCGCGTGTTATGAAAAATATTTCTTTAGATTCGCGGCTTGAGTTATTTGCAAATTACTTGTATAAGTTTGGTAATATTGATGTTAATTTTGAAAATCAAATCAACTTTAAGGTAAATGAATATATCTCAACCAACCTCATACTTCATCTCATTTATGATGATGATATATTAATTGCCTTGAATGAAGATTTTACCAGATTTGGCCCAAGATTGCAGTTTAAAGAGGTTTTATCCGTAGGGCTTACAATTGATCTTGGGGGAAATAATAATTATTATTAAAATATAACTTACTCCAGCGGTAATTTTACTGAGTGAACAGAACTGAATCTACTTGGTAATAAATAGGTTATTCCTATTTCATGTATCATCGGATTATTAGCAACTCTTAGGCTTAAATTAGTATTGTTCGAATAATTTAAAAACCAATTGCCTTTTCTATAACCAAAATTGCCCATTACGCTGTGAGCTATTTGATTTCCCATTGAATTTTGTTTTAATCCGAATCCATAATAAATATTTCCTTTGCGAAAATTAATGTCTTCAGATATAGAAACTAATCCACCCTGCAGATAGGCGTTTATTGAAGGAATAATATTAAATCGCGAGTTCCCGAGATTCAGCCCCGCTTGAAGAACTACGCGAGATTCAATTCTTTGATTAGATTCATTATAAAAAGAGATATTGGGTTGATTTATATTGTAAAGTGCCGCACCAATAAAATATTTTGGTTGTGAATATAGTGCTCCAATACTGAAGTGGATCGCATTCACTGATAATTTTGCAAGAGGTTCGTTGGTAGGTAGCTCGAATCCGGTCATGGTAGGATTAATTTGATCTTCCCAAAGGAAATTCTCAACTCCAAAATTGAAATTTGAATATTGACCATTTAATGCCAGCTGAATACCTCCATTTGATAATTTTATACTGTAACAATAATTCAAACCAGCTGAAAAGTGATTATAACTTGAATTACCCGTTGTACCAGCAAATAAATCTGTACTGTATAGATTTATTCCCCACGATGTATTTTCATTGGCAATAATATCCCCTTCAATTGCATTGGTCGTAAGTCGCCTATCAAGAGATAACCATCTTGCTTGAATATTAGTAGCTATTCGTGACGCCCTTTGTGCATCATACATGCCCATACCAATGAATGCGGGATTTGTTAATTGCCTAACGTTGTATGATTGATTGAAATTTGGATTCTGTGCATTCAGAATACTTATCGAGCTTATAAATGTCAATGCAAACACGATAAATCGATATAGATTATATAATTTCAAACGATTCAAAAGTATATAGTTTTTTATATACATTTATAATGATACTGCTTTTTTTTAATTTTTTTATTAATTTGATTATTGGTAATTTTGGTATTCATAGTCCAATTTATGTGGTCTAAAAAACAAGTAAATGATATCATAAATAACAAGTCCTTTTTATCGGGAGTTGTTCATTGGTTTCTCCTAATTATAATTGGTCTTTTTGGAATTTCAAATAATTTAAAAGCACAGTGCACTTCGATTTATGGTTCATTAATACCGAATGGCATAGTTCAGGGAGATAGTATATTTCTTTGTGAAGGTGATTCCTTGCATATTATCAATGAATTAATAGATACTAGTGGTTCTGCTGTGTCTCAGCAATGGGAGGTAGTGGGTAAAGGCGTTATTTTTACTCAGGATTTTCACGATAAATTTTCTTCTTCTATTGATACAGTTAAATTCACACATTCAAACTCAAGTTGCACTTTGTTCTATGAATATTATGTATTTACAAGTTCAATTTCGCCTAAAATTTGGGTGAATGACACCATACAATGTCTAACAGGAAATCAATTTATTTTTGAAGATAGCGGAACTTTAATTCCTGGTAATATACCTGTAGATTCCTTGAAGTGGCTAATTGATGGTCAAATTTATGCCGATGTTAGTAATATTAATTTTAATAATGATTCTTTACATTCAGTCTCTTACGAGGTCTGGACAAAAGGTGGTTGTTATGCTAAAGATTCAATAAATGTTAGTGTACTGTCTTCTCCTGAAATCTCCATTGAATATCTCACAGATACTTTATTTTGTTATCAAAAAGGAATAAATGACACTGTAAAATTAAAGAAAACAGCTTCGCTAATTAGTTCAACTGGTGATTCTATTGTTTCATCTTTATGGAAAATCAACTTAAATTCATATGCGGCTGATACATTTGTTTATGTATTTGATCCGTTACTTGGCGGATTATATGGTGATATTAACTTTCCAATTGAAGTAACGGCATCAAATGGTTGTAAAGTGAATAAAACGGCAAAAGTCCATGTTGTCGCACCTTTCCAGACATCTTTTTCTTCTTCAGATACTTCAGTTTGTGAAGGCACTAGTATTACTGCATATTTTAATACAGTTTTCAATACAAGAGATCCATTATATAAAAGAGAGTTTAAACTAACCTCAAATCTAACCTATACAACAACTAATAATAGCTTCAACTTTTACCCTCCCGATACTGGAGATTTTGAGGTGTTTGTTTTTGAAACCTCTACAGGTAAATGCCGAGATACGGGAAGGATAATTTTAAACTCTAAATCAAGTCCAATTTCTTTAATTCTAGGTGATAAATATGTACACTGTGAAGGAGACCAAGATACTTTATTCTTTTCATCATTTGAGAATGATACAGTTCTAAATTATAATTGGTTTTTATCGGGTAATCTGATAGATACAATCCCGCAATTTTTCTTGTTTAAAGACTCAGTAGGTATAGAGAAACTTAAATTAAGAATATCCAATAATATAGGATGTGAAAGTATAGATTCAATTGATGTTGGAATTTCTCCAAAACCAGATGTTAGCATCAAAAGATATAATTCTGATTCTTGTGTGCTTGGTAACCAAAAATTTAGAATCTTAAATTCCAACCCCTCCAATATTACAGCTGTTCAATGGTATTTTCATGATTCAACTACGGTTAATGATTCTATAGCAAACAAAACTTACACTAACAGTGGAAATTTTAACATTACTGCAATAGCAATTGACCAATATGGGTGTTTAGATACTGCTATTTTAAATGTTTTTGTACCTGTTCCTCCCGTTTCTAAATTTAGCGTGAGTTCATATCAATCTTGTTTTGGAAATCAAGCTTTTACATATTATGATTCAAGTTATTCGGATACCGGACAAATCATGCAAAGAGATTGGTTGTTTTCAGATGGGTATTCAATACTTAATGACACAATTGGTTCATTTTCTAAGAATTTTAATAACCCTGGGACATACACGTTAACTCAAATAATAACAAATGATTTGGGGTGTTCTGATACATCAAGCGATTTCATATATGTTTACCCAAATCCAACTGCGGATTTTAGCGTAAATGATATTCAGCAATGCAAAACGAATAATTTATTTAAAATTACAAATTCCTCAGCATCGAACTTTACAGATAGCACACTTTTATATTTCTGGGATTTTGGGGATTGGTCTAATAGTAATCAAAAATCACCCAATAAATCGTATAACAAAATTGGTAATTTTAAAATTAAATTAAAGGCAACATCTGTTTATGGTTGCACCGATAGTGCGGATTTGAATGTATTGGTAAAGAAAATTCCTGAAATTAATTTAACGGTTAATAATGCCATACAATGTGAAGATAATAACTCATTTGACTTTTATGATTCGTCTAAATTTAATGGTTCTTTAGATTCAATTTTTAAAACGGAGTGGACCCTAAAAGGAGTTACCGAAATAGGAAAATCCAAGTCATATTCCTTTAACACATCGGGCACTTATTCCGTAACTATGCATAGTTATGGTATTAATGGGTGTTTTGATTCTGCTGTTACTAATGTATCCGTGTTACCAAAACCCGTTTCTAAATTTTCTGTTTCAAAGGATACTCAATGTTTAGTAGGTAATGTATTTCAATTTAACAATCAAAGTACAATAATATCTGGTGGAGGAAATCTAACGTATACTTGGGATTTTGGTGATTCTACTAATGCGAATTCTAGTTCTCCTTCAAAAACATACAACAATTACGGTAAATATCCGGTTAAATTAGTAACTACTAGTCAATTTGGTTGTCAAAACGCAATTTCTAAATTCATCAATGTAATTTCAAACCCTAAAGTAAGCTTCGCATCAGTGGGTGGTAATGCTCAATGTAAAAGTGGAAATAGGTTTGATTTTAATAACCAAACCGATAGTTTGAACGGAAGTGGACTCATTTATACATGGAATTTTGGAGATAATACAAATTCCTCATTAAAAAACCCTATAAAGTCTTACACAAATCCGGGTGTTTATACAGTAAAATTAATTACGAGAAATATTTTTGGCTGCAAGGACAGTAATTCTCAATTATTTACAATTTATACTGAACCTAGTGTAGAATTTAATATTAACTCAAATAAACAATGTGAAGAAAATAATTCCTTTAAAGTATTAAATACATCTTCAAGCAGTTACAATGGAGGTAGTCTAAATTATAAATGGTTTTTGGACGATTCATTAATTTCTGTAACCAAAAACTTAAATATAAATTCATTAGTAAAGGGATCATATGCTTTAAAATTACTTGCTATTAATAGTAATTCATGTGTAGATTCAATGATTGAAAATATTCAGGTTTTAGGAAGTCCGAGTGCTAATTTTTCAATAAACCAAGATTCACAATGTTTAGATGGTAATAAGTTTGAGTTTCAGAATAGTAGTTTTATAAGCGGTGGAAACCTATCTTACATATGGAATTTCGGAGATAGCATAAGTTCACAGTTATCTTCCCCATCAATAATATTTGAAAATCATGGTAATTACACTATAACACTTGTTGCATATACACCAAATGGTTGTAAGGACACATTAAGCAAAAATGTTTTAGTACATTCTACTCCAGAAATTTCCTTTTCAAGCGCCGATACAAATATGTGTCTTAGTGGTAATGAATTTATTTTTAATAATGTATCTTCAAATCCCGATGGTTCTTCAATAAACTTTAAATGGGATTTTGGCGATTCTACAGTGGTAAGTACACAAAATCCAACCAAGAAATATACCAAATCTGGGAATTATTTTGTTCGGTTAGTGGGTCAAAGTGCCTTTGGTTGTATAGATAGTTTTGTAAAGGTGGTAACAATTTTTGAACAGCCTTATTCATCTTTTTCTACATTGCAATCGGAGCAGTGTTTTATTGATAATAATTTTGAATTTATTAATACTTCTTATATTAAGGGTAAAAGTCTGTTAACTTATTATTGGGATTTCGGTAATGGTACTTTTGATACGGTGGAGACACCAGAAATGTCCTATGCCTTTCCTGGTGTTTTCAATGTTACGTTGGTTGTTAACAGCAGCGATGGTTGTAGCGATACTACTAAATCTCAAATGAGAGTGCACGAAATGCCAACCATAAATTTTGATATTATTAAAACTGATACTTGCTTGAAAGCAAATATTATTAATTTGAAGAATAATTCTGTGTCTAATAATGCTTCTACATTAACATACAAATGGGCGTTTGGAGACAATAATGAATCTGTTGGAGATAATCCAAGTCATCGATATTCAACATTTGATACGTTTGAAATCAAATTAATTGGCCTAACTTCTTACGGCTGCAAAGATTCAACTAAAAGTAATGTGATTATTTACCCAAATCCCATTGCAGATTTTACAGTTAATAGATTGAATCAATGTATTAGAGGTAATAATTTCAAAATTAATAATCTATCAAGCTCAGATTTAGGGAATATTTCCAGCAATTGGTTTTTCGGGGATTCCTTATTGAACAACGTTGATAATCCAAGTTTTACTTTCGATTCAGTAGGGAACTACAGCATTAAACTTTTTGTTGTTAACGAGTTTGGTTGTATTGATACTTTAAAAAAGAATGCTACTACATTGCCAAGTCCAAATTCGCTATTTGTGGTAACAGATTCGATACAATGTATAAATGGTAATAAGTTTATTTTCCTTAATAACTCTAATGTAAGTCTTGGGAATCTTAATTTTATTTGGGATTATGGTGATGGTGCTATTAACAAATTATATAATGGAGAATACAGTTATTTAAATCCAGGAGATTACACTGTTCAATTAATTGCCAAAACGGATAATAATTGTTCTGATACTTCAGTGAATAAGGTGATTGTAACTCCCAAACCGAATGTAAGCTTCGACATTAATAAATACAATCAATGTCTTAAATCAAATTCTTTTAATACCTCAAATAATAGCGTTTACAATGGACCCGATTCAATTTCATTCCGTTGGAATACGGGAGATGGAGGCACGTATAATTCAAAAAATATATTTCATATTTATTCAGATTATGGAAAATATAAGTTTCAATTAATTGTTGAAACGGAGACAGGGTGTAAAGACTCATTTGCAAAAGATGTTGAAGTTTACGCTCAAGGTAAATCTGAAATCAATATTATACGAGATAGTATTTGCCTGTATAATAATGAAGTAAGAATTGGCAATAATTCAAGAATTGTTGGTGATAGGTTTACTTCAATTGAGTGGATTTTTGGAGATGGACTGTATTTTATCACCCAATCATCCAACCCAATTGATCATTCTTATAATGATACTGGTACTTATTTAGTTCAACTTATTACAACAACTAACCATCTTTGTAAAGATTCCTCTTCAGGTAATATTACTATATTACCTAATCCAACTGCATTAGTGTCTTCAAATACAGATATTACATGTTTTAATGAGCAGAATTTCGAATTTTCAGATATCAGTACATTTAATGATTTAAGTTACACCCGATCTTGGATAATCGGCGGTAAAATTCTTGGTGCTGATAGTATTTTGAATTACGAGTTTGAAGAGCCGGGTTTGAAAAAAGTTAAATTAGTAGCAACTAATATTGTAGGGTGTACCGATACATTTAATTATGAAGTTTTAGTTAATCCTTCCCCGCATGCCGATTTTAGGATCAATCAAAGAGTTCAATGTTTATTAGAAAACGAGTTTAGATTTGAAAATACGTCAACAGGTATTGGTTTGATTCCTGAGGGCTTATGGCTTCCAGAACCTGGATCAGCTGCTTTTGAGAATGATTTAATTTATAATTACTTAAACGCAGGAAACTATGATGTAACTTTAGTTACTTATAATGATTCTGGATGTACTGATGAAATAACAAAAAATGTATTAATAAATCCAACGCCAGAGGCAATTCTAAGCAGTAACGATATATGTACTTTAGAACCGGTTACTTTTAATCCTAATGCCAATATTTCCAGTGGGAGTATAGTTCAATACGATTGGAATATGGGAGAAGGTACTTTTAAAAACGATACCTCGCCCACTTATACTTACCTATTGCCTGCAGAATACACTGTGAAATTACGTTTGGTTTCTGATAAAAATTGTGGAAACCGATTTAGTACAACTTTCAATGTTCATTCACGCCCAATAGCCGATTTTAATAATTATACAGAACGACCAACTATCTTATCTCCTAATGTATTATTAGTGGATTCTAGTTACGATGCTTGGTATTGGGAATGGGACTTTGGTGATGGTAGCCCGTTTGGATTATTTTATTTTGAGGAGCATGAATATAAAGATACAGGAAACTTTAATGTCAGGTTGGTTGCTTTTTCAGATTTTGGTTGTACCGATACAATGATCAAGGTGATTAGAATATGGCCAGAGTATAGGCTTTTATTTCCTACTGCTTTTTCACCCAATAATGATGGTATAAATGATAAATATCATATTAAAGGGTTTCATCATTCATTAAATGCAGTAGATATAAAGATTTATTCTAAAAATGGTATATTGGTTTATCAATCAAATGACATACTGGATGGTTGGGATGGTACCTACATGAATGAGAAAATAAAATACATGCCATCCGCCCCTTACGAATTGATTTTACATGTTAAGGACCTTTACGGAAAACAAAAGACATTTACCCAGAAGATAAATTTAATTAGATAATTAGTGAAGTATATACGAAACATATTGCTATTAATAACAGTATTCTTCTTCGGACATCTTAATGCTGTGGATATTAAGGTGAAATCTTCGGTAGCAGTTAGTTGTCACGGCGCTCAAGATGGTAGTGTGGTTTTACAAGGTTTATCTGGTCAATCTCCATACACTTATAAAATCAATAATCAATCAACCTTCTCTAATTCAGATACCTTTAGCGGATTAGCATCTGGTAATTATTGGGGTTTTGTTAAGGACTCGAATGGAGATATTGATTCTGTACAATTTTTCTTGGCTCAACCAAGTGCGTTATCAATTACTAATTCGGTGACTATACCAAATTGCCCCAATAACTCTACGGGACAAATTAATATTAACGTATCCGGTGGATCCGGAGGATATTCATATTCTTGGACAAAAAATGGTCAAATTATTAGTAATACCAGAAATATAGCCAACCTTAAGTCTGGTACATATATATTAGAGGTTACCGATGTTAATCTTTGTCAAGTAAAAGATACCATTGTAGTTGGAAGCACTAACCCAATTTCTCATTCGGCAATAATATCCGACATAAGTTGTTATAATGTCAACGATGGCTCAATTAAAATAACTATTTCTGGTACAAGTAATACATACAGTATAAATTGGACCGGGCCAGGTAGTTATACTTCAAGTTTAAGTGAAATTAGTAATTTAAAATCTGGAAATTACAATTTGACAATAATTGATGATACTACATTATGTGAAATAAATAAAACCTATTTTATTAAAAACCCTGCTGAACTTATAGTATCTATTAAAAATAAACGGAATGTTTCGTGTTATGGTGATTCTAATGGGTTGATTCAACCACTTGTTATAGGCGGGTCCCAGCCCTATTTTTATGAATGGACCTCAACTAATGGGCAACAATCCTATTCTTCAAGAATAATTGATGCACGTATGGGTAATTACAACCTTGTTGTTACCGACAATAGAAATTGCACGGATACCTTAAATACCACAATAACAGAACCTTTATCCTTGCTGTTATCTTCAAATATTAAGGATGTAACGTGTTATTCTAGTCAAGATGGTTCAATAGAATTAACGGTTGGAAGAGGTTTGCCACCATATATTTATAAATGGTCTACTGGTGATACAAGTAAGAACTTGGCTAGTTTATATGCGGGTGATTATAATATTATCGTTACTGATAGTAACGGATGTAATATTAAAAGGAAATTAACTGTTGGAACACCTGCACCTCTTGCAATTAATTATTCGACTAAAGATGTAAAATGTTTTGGTGATAGCACTGGTAGTTTCACATTTTATATTTCTGGAGGAATTTTTCCGTGGAAATACTTTTCTGTTTTTCCTAATGGTGATACCTCTTTGGTTGCTGTAAATAAAAATTTATTTTCTGGGAACTATAAAGTATTTGTTGAAGATAATAACCTCTGTAATGATAGTGCCATAATATACGTTTCTCAACCAGATTCAATAAATTTAGATTTAGTTGTAATTAATCCTGCTTGCAATGGTGGAACAGGTTCTATTTCCGCCAAAGTTCTTGGCGGGGTAAAGCCATATTCTTTTGACTGGATTGATAGTAGTGGTAGTTTGTTTTCTGGTACTCAGAATGTACTTGGATTAAATAAAGGGCGATATTATTTGCAGTTTTCCGATGCAAATCAATGTTCAATTTATGATTCTTTGATAGTAGAAGAACCTCCTAAATTGGAATTAAGTAATGATAGTGTGGCTTTCCCTTATTGTTTAACTGATACATCAGGTTATATTTCGTTTATAACAGTGGGAGGAACAAAACCCTATGAGTTATATTTAAATAATAATTTAAATAATGGTTCAGGTCTGTATTCAGGGTTAGCTACCGGTAAATATATTGGAGTTGTAATTGACTCAAATTTTTGTTCTGATACCATCCAAATTGATCTAAAATATTTAGATACTATTAAACCACAGATAATTATAAATTCACCAACAATTTATCTTGATAACCTTGGTAAATCTAATTTAACTAGTCAGTTAGTAGATAATGGGACTTCTGATAATTGTGGAATTTCAAAATTCGAATTACAAAAAACACAGTTCAACTGTAATGATTTAGGACTCGTAACAACACAGTTAACGGTTTCAGATTTTAGTAATAATACTATTACTCAAACAGTTTCATTAACAGTTAAAGATACAATACCACCTAATATTAAAGTAAAGCCCGTTGCTACATATTTGAATAGTCAAGGGTTAGCTACTGTAAATCCAAACTCTGTAAATAACGGAACTTTTGATAACTGTTCTATAGATTCATTTATATTGATTCAAAGTCAATTTACTTGTAAAGATTTAGGAATTAATTCAATTCCTGTTAGAGTAGTTGATGTATCGGGGAATGTTTCACTTTCAAACGTTTCAATTTCTGTTTTAGATACAACTAAGCCTGTGTTAAAATATCAAACAGTAAATTGTTATTTAAGTTCTTCAGGGTTAGGAATAATTGATTCATCCGATATTGATGCTGGTAGTTTTGATAATTGTTCAATCACCAGAAGAACTATTGATAAACGCATATTTAGCTGTGCAGATTTGGGAAATAATTTTGTTCGATACACTATATATGATAAAAGTGGAAACTTTTCCTCTGCTTTAGTTAAGGTTGTTGTAATTGATACTGTTTCGCCTGAAATAAGAACAAAGTCAAAAACATTGTATTTAAATCAGTATGGGTATACAGTTCTTTCTCCAAATGACATAGACGACAATAGTACAGACAATTGTGCTATTGCGAGTAAGGTTATTAATCAAAGTGTTTTTTCTTGTAATGATGTTGGAAATCGAATAGTTACTTTAAGTGTTTTTGATCCTTCAGGAAACGTATCATCTTCAAATATTCAGGTAACTATTAAAGATACAACAAATCCGATTAATAAAACTCGAAATCCTACAATTTATCTGGATCAAAATGGGGTGGCACGATTATCTGTATACGATGTAGATAATGGTACAAAAGATAATTGTGGAATTTCAGTTAGTAGTATTTCTGAGGATAAATTCTTTTGTTTTGAACGTGGAACTAAAACTCTAAAGTTTAAGAGTGTAGATAATATAGGAAATGAATCAATAAGTACATTTGAGGTTAAAATTCGTGATACTATTCGACCGGTAATTAAAGCAATTCCAAAAGATATTTATTTAAATCAATATGGATCAGCTACAATAAGTCCAGAATATTTCGATAACGGGAGTTTTGATAACTGTGGAATTAAAAATAAAATATTAAGTAAAAGTAGTTTCAATTGTTCTGACATAGGCAATGCAAATATTGTTTATGAAATTATAGATTCTTCAGGGAATAATCAACTAGAAGTTTTATCCTTTAGAGTTTATGATACTATCTCTCCAATTATTAAAATCCCTAACTACATAAGATTTTTAGATTCAACCGGTGTAGCATCAATTTCTTTTACAGATGTAGTCCCATTTATTCGTGATAATTGTGAAATTTTGTCTATTGAATTGTCAGATACTACCTTTTTATGTGACAAAATTGGACTTAATCAGGTTTTCTGTACTGTTATTGATAAGTCACTGAATAAATCTAGAATTCCTTTTTTTGTTGAGGTTTTTGATACTATTCGTCCTGTTCTAAAATTAAAAAATATTGACGTACTAATTGATACCTCAGGTTATGTAGATATTACTCCATATTCCTTGGTAGATTCAATTAAAGAGAATTGTGGTATCAAGGACATTTATATTAGCAATAAAAGGTTTTTTACTTATAATGAAGGATTAAATTTTGTTTACATTTCAGTTGTAGATAATTCAAATAATTCATCGGGTGATATTATTGGACAAATAAATGTGATTTTAGGCGATTTGGATCAGGATAGTATTCCAGACTATATAGAAGGTCCATACGATTTTGACGGGGATTTAGTGCCAAACTATTTGGATAAAGACTCTGATAATGATGGTATACTTGATGTTGATGAAAATGGTGGCTTTAAGGAATTATTGGATCAAGACGAGGATGGATACTTTAATATATTTGATATTGATACTGACGGTGATGGCATTATGGATTTATTTGAGACCAATGGTTTTGATGTAGAGCCCTATGATGGAAGAATTGGAATCGGTAAGGTAAATGTTGATATAATTACCGGTATTCCAATTTTATCCAATAACGCTGCTGGAGCGTCATTAATCGATACCGATTCTGACGGAATAAATGATTTTAAAGATGTTGATTCAGATAATGATGGTATTGATGATTCAATAGAAAAAGGCAAAATTCTATTGCCTGTGGATACAGATGGTGATGGGATTTTTGATTTTAGAGATACTGATTCAGATAATGATGGAATTGATGACATTGTAGAAGGGATTACTGATACGGATGGTGATTTATTAAAAAACTATGTGGATTTAGATTCAGATAATGATTTAATTTCAGATTCAATAGAGGGTGTTAATGATCTTGATTTGGATGGTTTGGGAAATTGGATTGACACCGACAGTGATGGTGATGGTATAAAAGATAAAAAAGAAACACAATTTGATTCGGATAAGGACGGACTTGGGAATTGGTTGGATATTGATGCCGATAACGATGGAATTTCTGATATTATTGAAACGGAAAATGATTTTGATTCTGATGGATATCCAAATTTCTTGGATATTGACTCCGATAATGACTTTATCAAGGATTCAATAGAAGCTATTCCCTTGGTTGGAAATATCCCATTCGACAACGATAATGATGGTGTTCCCGATTACTTAGATTATGATTCCGATAATGATATTATTGATGATTATATTGAAGGAACTGCAGATGCCGATAATGATGGAATAATGAATTATCGAGATTTCGATTCTGATAATGATGGTGTGGATGATTTGATTGAAGGAAATGGAGATACTGATTCAGATGGAATCCCAGATGTTATTGATGAAGATAGCGATAATGATGGTATTCCCGATATAATTGAAGGGAATGATGACGTTGATGCAGATCTTGTTCCTAATTATAAGGATTTGGACTCTGATAATGATGGAATTAATGATATCAGGGAATGTGGGTATTCAGATTCCTTGGGTACCGGAATGATAAAAGTCGGAGATACTTTAGCAATGGCTCAGATAACAAAAGATATTGATGGGGATGGTTTATATAATTTTGTTGATAATGATTCTGATGGCGATGGTATTTCAGACTTATTTGAATCTGGTTTTGGGTATTATGATTTAGATTATAATGGTATGGTTGATGGTTCCGACGCAGATGGTGATGGTATTTTCGATTATGCAGATGGCTTAGAGGGTCAATTTGGTGATAGATATGATTTAGAGGTGTTAGATAGTGATGCTGATACCATTAGAGATTTCGAGGATATTGATAGTGATAATGACAGAATTCCTGATGTAGTTGAGACATGGATAGATCATGACTTTGATGGAATTTCAAGCTATTTAGATTACGATAGCGATAATGATAAAATTTTTGATGTTATTGAAACCGCTGACGATTTTGACAATGACGGTTTGGGTAATTTTATTGATTTAGATAGTGATGGGGATAATATAATTGATGAAATTGAAGGTACTAAAGACTATGATCGAGATGGATCGCCTAACTATTTAGATTTTGATAGTGATAATGATGGTAAATCTGACTTAGTTGAAGGCTTATCGGATAAGGATAGAAATAATCGGCCAGACTATATTGACCCAAAAATATTTGTTCCAGAAATATTTACACCGAATAAAGACGGGATTAATGAACTTTTAATATTAACTGGATTAAATAATTATCCTAATTCAACATTATCAATTTATAATCAATGGGGTCAATTAGTGTATCAATCCAACGGATTATATAACAATGATTGGGATGGTACTTACTTAAATAGTGGTAAAGTTCTTTCTGAAGGTATATACTTTTATATATTACAATATAAACGTGACGACGATGAATTTTATAAACGATCACCTGAAAAAGGAAACATTTATATAAAACCCTAATCCTGATCAATGAGAATTTCGAGACTAAATATTTTATTGATTCTACTTTTTTTGGGTGTTTATCCGTTATTCTCCCAACAGGTAGCTTTAATTTCCCAATATGATAGGGTTGCCGGTATTCAGAATCCAGCTTACAATGGAATTCATAATACAATGCGAATAGATGGAATAAGTAGAGTACAATGGATGAATTTTCCCGGTAGTCCAAAATACACGGCATTGTCTGTTCAAGCCCCTGTTTCTCAAAGTATAGCTTTGGCTGGACAGTTTCAAACTTTAGGAGTTGGTGATTTTGAATATGCTCCTCCTTTATCAATGAGTTCATATACAATTGATCTCGCCTATCACAAACAATTGTCTAAGAATTTAAATATTTCTACCGGACTGAGAACTGGTTTATTCAGTTTTGGAATGAATTTAGGACAATTAATTAGTGAAATTCCCGATGACATTGCAGTTGCAGGTAATAATTATTCTTTTAATGCTCCGCTAGTCGGTGGTGGAGTTCTTGCATATGGCCGAAATTACTATTTAGGAGTATCTATGCCACAATATGCTTTGATTTCTAATCAACTCATTGAAAATGTTAATCTTAATTATAATGCCAGGAGCTACTATTTATTAACCGCGGGCTACATACAATCATTTTTTCGAGATATATTTTCAGTTAAACCCACAATTCAAGTTAGAAAATATGAAGGATTAAAGGAGCAAATAGATGGCAATATTTACTTTTATTATCTTCAAGATTTTATGTTAGGTTACGGTTACCGTTCCGTAGGATCCCACCAATTAAGTAGTATGATAAAAATAAACCCATATTTTAATATTTATTACTTATATGAATTTGGTCGGTTCCGAAATGAGGGAATTGCTTATTCTTCTCAAGAATTTGGGTTGCGTTATGAATTAAATTATTTGGAGCAAAAAATTAAAACACCACCAAGATTTTATTAATTTATGTTAAAGCCGGAATATCTTTTTTTATGGATTCTATTTCATTTGGGTGCTGTTGAGTTACCCCAGCGTTTGTCAGAACGGGGAAAACAAAAAACTCCTGTTACCGAGCTAATGAATGAATATAAATATGTTACGGCAAGCACCTATTATAAAAACGAGAAAAAAATTCGAAACTTACAAGAATTAAGATCATTAGCATTAGTGTTTGATCGTCTAGGTTATACAGATACAGCATTTATTTTGTATCAAAAAGGAATTCGTAAATACCCAAAAAAGGTTTCTGATTTTGACCGATTAAATATTGCTATGTTTTCAAAAAAATTAGGTAACAATATATTATCTGATAGTTTGATAGGTTTTATTAAAGCAAATGGGCAATATGTTAATCAGCCCATATTCCCGGAATGGAGCACCCCTGATTTTTTGAATATTCCAAAACAGTCTAAAATGTTTAACCAAACTCCAATAAGGCAGTTTGAGGATAGTAATGGATCTAATTGTTTTGGAATAGTTTACGATTCTCACAAGAAGAAATATTATATAAATCGAAGACTAAATGCGTTTTCAGGTTTTTGGGGAGAAAACTCTATCTTAGATGGAAAACCGTATTCATCAATCTATTCTATTAATAATAACACAAAAAAGGGTTTAAAGTCATTGTCTCCTTTCGAATTTCAAACGCCAAATCGCAACCTTGAAATAACTGATGTAGACGAAAAAGGATCTTTGTATGTAACAGTCAATTCAAGGTATGTTAATGATTCAGATGTATACTGTTTGAATATCAATCAACTGAAATATGATAGCGCAGTATCCAAATATGTCCTTAATGGTTTAGGTTTAGATAAGTTCGAATTTAATGCATCAGGATTAGTTATAAGTCCCGATAAGCAACATGCAATGTTTGTGAGTGATATGCTTGGAACATTAGGTAAATCGGACATACTATATGGTGATTTAATTTGGGAAAACAATATACCAAAAATTGAAAATTACACTTTAATAAGTGGTTCCGTAAATACTATTTTATCAGATTTTGATCCTTGTTTTATTACTGATAATATTGTTGCTTTTGCATCTGAAGGACATATAGGGATGGGAGGATCAGATATATACTTTTATCACCTATACAATGGCACTTTAATTCATGCTGGAAACTTGGTAAATACTAATGCTAATGAACATTCACCTCGTTATATTAACGGAGATTTTTATTTTTCTCGACAATTAAAAACGGATAACTCGGAGTTGTATAAAATTTCATTGGATACTCAACTATTGGAAGGATTACTCCAATTTACACCAGTCTTTAGCAATACCGATGATATGAATTATAGCGATTCAGTAGTAGGCGAAAATGATGATTTGGCAGATTTAAATAATGATGAAAAAATTGTAAAATATGTAAATGAGATTTTAAAATCTTCAGATTACAGAAAGCAAGAATACATACGTGGAATTAAATTCATTTTATTACCAGATTCTGTGCGCCGTATATATTTGGAAAATTTGGATTCGAGCGTCGATTACAGGGATATTAGGTTTATGACTCTAAAGCATCCTCAGGGCGATTTTGAAATAGAGGGAGATTATAAGCGTGAACTAGATTTATTGATAATTGCTCTAAATAAAAGAAAAGATTGGAGTGTTGAAATAAGATCTTATACCGATTCAAGAGGCTCAAAATGGTTCAATAACCGCCTATCCAAGAAACGAGCTACTTACCTTAAATCTTACATTGAAAAAAATGGGATAGAAGCCACTCGGGTAATTGCACGAGGAATGGGCGAGGAGTATTTAATTAACCATTGTTTTGATGGGGCACCTTGTACAGAAGATGAACATAGAGCAAATCGTCGAACAGAATTAATTTTACAAAAGGTTAATTAACTAAAAAAATCATACCATTTACCAAATAGTGTTATCATAAGATCTACTTAATTATTTGATTATCAAGTATTTCATACAATAAAACACTGCTCAGTGTTGATAACATCTTGATAACTTGGGATTTCAGTTGCATTTTTATATTTTTGTAAGTTATGACAAAACTCCTTAAACGGTTTATGGGAAAGAGTTTTTTGAATGGTTATAGAAGCATTGCATTTCTGTTAATGATTCTATTCAATGTCACCTTCTCTGAGATTCAATTATTTGCTCAGGGTTTCATTGAAAATCAGGGACAATATCACAATCAAGATAACTTGCCAGTTCCTCATGTGAAGTATGTGGGTAGGAACAATCAAGGATTACAAATACAATTACGAGAAAACGGGTTCAGTTATGAACTGTTAGGCCTTAAGAAAGCTGAAAAAGGTGAAAAAAATAGTACCATCGATATTTCACGTGTTGATATTGATTTTTTAAATTCTAATGAAAACATTGAAATAATTTCTGAAAACGGCCTTCTTACGCAAACCAATTACTATTTAACAGGTAGGCGTATTGAAGGAGTATCTACTTTTGAGAAGGTAATCTATAAAAATGTTTGGGATAACATTGATGTGGTATTTTATTCAGATCAAAATTCTAGAAACGGCTTTAAATATGAATTTTTATTACATCCTGCTGCGCTAATAAGCAATATTCAGTTTAAAATAAATGGTTCTAACAATTGGGAAATTAATGAAGATGGAGATATTTTAACTTTACATACAGATCAAGGAATTGTTGAAGATCTGCTTCCCTATTCATATGAAAATTCAAACGAAGGTATTGAAATACCAATTGAAATTCATTGGCAGAAAAATGGCGATGTGCTCGATCTTACAGCAGAAAATGATATAATTACTAAAGAAACTGTAATTGACCCGGATCCAACATTAATTTGGGGGACTTTTTATGGAGGTAGTTCTTCACAGGAAGGGACCTCAGTGTCTATAGATTCAAAAGGCAATCCTGTTTTTTGTGGATGGACCACAAGTTCATCATTAGCCACTAGCGGAGTTTACAAAACAAGTTATCAAGGTAATACAGATGCCTTTGTTTTTAAAATGAAGCGAGAAGGTGGAACATCAGGTCGAATTTGGATGACATACTTTGGAGGAGCAAATGAAGATTTTGTTAATAGTAATGATCACGATTCTTCCGATAATGTTTATCTAACGGGTGTAACGTCTTCAGATAGTTTAGGATATAATTCGCAGACGAATTATAGTGTTAATTTTGGATATCAAGATGCATTTGTAGCAAGATTGACTTCCACAGGAAAACTAGATTGGTTTAATTATTTAGGTGATACATTAAATGATATTGGACTGGATATAGATGTATGTGGAGGTTTAGTTCATGTAGTTGGATATTCTGAAGATGCTAAAAGATCTGGAGGAGCTGCACCATATTTAGTACCCAAAAGCTTAGGTACATCTCAAGGAAATAGCACCTATCAGGGACAGGAGGATGCCTTTTATATGCAATTAGATACCAATGGTTCTATTTTAAAAGGTTTCTTATTTGGAGGAACTTCATATGATGCTTTTCAATCTATATATGCTTCAAAGAATAATAAAATTGCAATATTAGGGGCAACTAGGTCAACAAGTAACATTTCTAATATTTCCGGTAGTTCAAAATCGAGTAACTCCGATGCGGATGCTATGGTGGTTTATATTGACACTTCAGCTACTATTTCTTGGTCACGTTATTATGGTGGTTCTGGAAATGAAAATTTTTATCGAGATGCAAGCGGTAAAGACATAGCAGTTAAAGGTGGTATAGTTATAAATTCATTTGGAGAAGTTTTAATAACTGGTACAACTTACTCAAGTGGTATACAACAACTATCTGCAAGTAGTATTTGTCATAAAACTTATTTAAATGATGGATCTGTAACTGGAGTTTCTGATGCGTATTTGGGCAAATTTAGTAATTCCGGAGCCTTACAATGGAGCACATACTATGGAGGAAAGAGTTCAGAAATAGGTAGGTCTATTGCAATTGATGATAGAAATTACGTATATATTATTGGTCAAACAGAATCTGAAAATTCGAGTTCAGTTTTTGGTGGTGCGTTTACAGCGAATAATATTATTGCTACGAAAGATGCACTTCAAGCACCTTCATTGATATATGGACAGGAAGGATTTGTTGCAAAATTTAAAGATTCTGGAATTCGTGTTTGGGGTACTTACATAGCCGGTAATAAGGGGGAAGATTTATTTGATATTTCAAGAGGTTTAGATGGAGATTTATTTATTGCAGGTAGAACAAATTCGACTAGTGCAAGTAACTTGCCTTTAAGAAATTCATATCAATCAAGCCTTACAGGTTCTATAGATGGATATTTTTTACGATTAAATTATTGTAAGAAATTTTTAGTGGCAAAATCAAATGTACCTTGTGTAGGTGATTCATTAATGCTGTATTCGAATATTGATTCGAGCAAGTTTCAGAGTGTACCTAATTCATACACTGTAAATTGGGGATTTCAATTTCCCTCTACGTATAATGTAAATTGGTATAAACCAAACGGTCTGCCCCTTAGTCAGGATCAAAATACGAGTATCAAGGTAACATCTGCCGATACGGGGAAATACAAAGTAATTGTAGAAAATGAATTTGGTTGTTTAGATACGGCAGAAGTAAATGTTTCAAAAATTAATGAATTGCCGAATGTACAAATTTCAACAACCAATTATTGCCAGTGGGATACAATAAGCTTTACAGGGAATTCAAATAAAACATTAAATACCCAATATAAATGGAAGGGTCCTGGAGGGTGGACGGCAACAGGAAAGTCCGTTTTTCGATTTCCAGCAAGAAAAGGAGTTAATGATGGTGAATATATATTAAGTACTACTGATACAAACGGTTGTAAAAACGCGGATACGGTGAATATAACTTTTGGCCCAGAAGTTTCGGTAAGTTCTAATTCCCCGGTTTGTCCCGGTTCTACAATCACATTAACAGCAACCGGTAAAAATATTTCCAACTCAACTTGGTCAGGCCCTAATTCATTTGCCGATACAGGATTAGCTATTAGTATAAATAATGCATCCACTGTAAATGAGGGAAATTATACTGCCATTATTGAAGATTTAAATGGATGTAAGGATACTATTATCACTGCAGTTTCCCTTCGTTCATTGGATCAAATTAATTTAAATGCTCCTACACGTATTTGTGTTGGACAGCTATTAAAAATTACTTCAAATCTCACTGGTTCTCAGGGAAATACAAATGCTTCTTTTTTATGGACATTGCCGAATAATGGAAGAACCACAAAAAGAGATTCAAATATATTAGAATTTACAAACGCAGTATCTGCGGACTCGGGTAGGTATAACTTGCGCGTTACCGATGCTAATGGTTGTTTTATAGATACCCATGTTAATATTGCAGTGGAACCATTACCCTCATTGAGTTTTAACATTAGCTCTACACCTCAGTGTTTGAAAAATAATTCCATTACGATTAGTCAAACTATTTCCAACTCTCCCACCTATTATTATAAAATTAATGGAACCACTTGGACATCCCAAAATCCGGGTACTATTTCATTTGCAAATGCCGGTACATATCCGGTTAAACTAATTGGAGTGAGTCAGTTCGGGTGTAAAGATTCTTTAACAAAGAATATTGTCATACATCCAATGCCAAACTCTCAGTTTTCAGTAAATAATGATAGTCAATGTAAAAACAACAATAACTTTATTTTTACCGACCAAACCACTTCCCAGAAAAAATATTCGGTGAAGTGGATTTTTGGTGATGGTTCAACTTCCACTACTAAACAAACGAATACTCCACATTCTTACACCTTAGCTGGTAATTACACAGTAAAGTTAGTTACTGTAACTACTGATGGTTGTAGAGATACTTCCGAAAAACAAATTAATGTAAAATCCGTTCCAGAGGTTCAACTTACAATTGATAATTCCGTATTATGTTACAACAACGGTAGTCATGTATTTAATTATGACGGATCATCAAGTCAAAAGGTATTAAATATAGATTCATTTTATTGGGATTTTGGAACAAATGCAACGCCGCGTTATGATAGCTCTTCCCAGCCTTCTGTTCGTTATTCACAAGCAGGTAACTACACAGCACAATTAATTATCGTAGATGCCAACGGTTGTAAGGATACAGCAACGATTAGTAATACAGTTAAGCCTGATCCGGAGGCAAAAATATTTACTTCAACAGTTCAATTGAGTCAGTGTTTATCGGCAAATCAATTTTCATTAGAAGCAGATACAACTACAGGGATTGATTCAATCTTGAGCTATAATTGGACTCTTTCTACCTCATTGTATAGTGTAATTAGTTCAAGAACAACACCAGCCTTAAGTAGTTCAAAAATTACAGTTCGATTTAATAATATTGGGGTTTACAAGGCCACATTATTAATTAATGATTCAAACGGATGTAATGACACATCATCAGTATTCTTAACAGTAAAAGGCAATCCAAACGCTAGTATAAATGTGGCAACTACAATACCCTCTACTCAGTGTTTAAATACAAATAGTTTTGATTTTACATCAAGTATCACCAATAATGGTTTATCGACTTCAGGAACATATAACTGGAGTTTTTCAGGTGGTAATGTTGGGAATTATAGTGATTCGGCTAAACCTAAAAAAGTATCGTATTCAAGTATTGGAACGAAAAAAGTAACATTAATTTTTACAGACTCCGTTAATAAGTGTCACGATACAGATGTGATAAATATTCTTGTTCTAGGTAACCCTCATGCCTTAGTTACTATTGATAGTAGTAACAACTGTTTTAGTGGTAATGAAATTATTTTTGAAAGTAGTTCTACATCAATTGATGGAATCAAATCATATCAGTGGAACTTTGACACTACCTCGAGTAACCAATATGGGGCTAATCCATCTAGTAGCAATGCAGATTCTGTTTCAGTTTCATATTCAAGCTTTGGAATTAAATCATATCGCTTAATAATTCAAGATTCAAATTCTTGTACCGATACTCTTCGTGGACAATTGCGAATTAAGAACAACCCAGTCATTTCTGGGATTACTATAAATGACACTTCTCAATGTTTGGGGACACAGTCTAATACGACTTCATTTAATTTTACACCTTCAATTTCATGGGTAAAATCTGCAAGCACATATAGATGGTCTTTTGATTCATTAAACAACCCAATTACTTCAAGTAAGCGTTATTCTGCTTTAGCTAATCCAACTGCTATAAAATATAATAGCTCAGGATCTAAAATAGTTTTACTTATTGCTCAAGACCAAAATGGATGTACGGATACAGCAGTCACAACGGTAAACATATACAATAACCCTGTAGCAATTATTGGATTAGCAGAAAATGACACACAGTGTTTCAATAATCAGGTATTTAATTTTAGTTCTAACAGTACTACTTCGGGTTCCGGTAATTCAATTACTAACTATTTATGGGATTTTGGTAGTGATACAAATTTTGTTACGCCCTCACTAACCAATAATAATATAAAAGTTAGTTTCAATAAAGTCCAGTCTCATACAGTTAAGCTTCGAGTTACTGATTCACGTGGATGTTTTCACGATACTCTAACAACAATTCAAATTTTAGGAAATCCAGTTTCAATCATTCAGAATATTCTAAACGATGAGCAATGTTTGAAAGGGAATAGCTTCAGTTTAGAAGCGAACAGTACGGGTGTTTCATCAGGTTCATTGAATTCGTCTGGGTATACTTGGATTATTGATTCAATCAATGGTACAAAATTATCAAGTAAAACGGCGGGACCACACAATGTTACATATAGTGCCACTGGAAAAAAGATTATTGGTCTAGTTTCTGCAGATGCCAATGGCTGTGTAGATACAACCTGGACTTCAGTAACAGTATTGTCTCACCCTGATATTTCGCAAATTTCAAAATCAACTTCTAGTTATTGTGTAAATCAAAATTCTATAAGTTTTTCAGCGAGTTCGATTACATGGGCTTCAACAACTGCTGGAAGTTATTCTTGGAAATTCAACGGAGCTACACCTTCAAGTTCGACATCTAGTAATCCAAGTAATATAAAATTTAATTCGTCAGGCACTAAAACGGTACAATTAATTGTTACAGATTCTAATGGTTGTGAAGATACAAGCCAAACCAATGTAATTATCAAGCCGATACCTTTAATATCCTACACAATAGATTCATCAAATCAATGTGTAAATAATAACTCGATTATTTTTACTAGTAACTCCACTAACTCATCAGGCAGTAGTGCTGGCTTAACTACAAATTGGAATTTTGGTTCTTCTCAAGGCGCATCTATAAGTTCTAGCAGTAGTGCTTCAGTAACTAACATATATTCAAATTCTGGAAGAAAGACAGCAAGACTGGTTGTATTTGAATCGGGTTGTTCTGACACTGCTGATGTTTCGGTAATTATTCGAGATGTACCTGTTTTTGACAGTGTGAAAATTACTTCGAGTGATGAACAATGTTTGGATCTAAATAAATTTTCATTTCAACCAAATATAGTTTGGGTTGATGGCAGTAATAATCATTTTTGGCATTTAGATAGTTCTAATACAACCAAAACAACCAATACACCATACAGCACCAGTGCAATTCCAGCCAATATCGTTTACTCTTCTTCAGGAACAAAACAGATTTATTACATATTCACTGATCTCAACGGATGTAGTGACACCCAAAATATCCAGGTTAAAGTTTTTGACAATCCAACGGCTGTTATCAATTCAACAAATGGTGTTAATCAATGCTTTAATCAGCAATCATTCAGTTTTAATGCATCGAATAGTACTACAGCTTCTGGTTCTGGACCAATAAATAGCTATAATTGGTCTACCTCAAGTAGTGCAACAATATCCCCGAATTCTTCTTCAAATTCCGTTTCAGTCAACTACCCAAATACAGGAACTTACAGTTTAAAACTGACAATTACCGATAGTAAGGGTTGTAAGGATGATTCAACAATCAGTATTACTTTAAAGGAGAGTCCTAATTCAGATTTTGCTTTGAGTCAAAACGATACTCAATGTTTGTCTGGTAATAGCTTCACTTTTACTGCAACAAGTGTCTCAAATGCAGGATTGAATTCATCAGGATATAAGTGGATTGTTGATTCAATTAATAATGTGACTTTATCTGGAACGGGAGCGGGTCCTTATAATTATTCATATTCAAATGCCGGAGATTACATAGTTGGATTGGTTTCCACAAGCAGTAATGGATGTAAGGATACAGTTTGGAAAAGGATTGTTGTTTTATCTAATCCTTCAATTACTGCGAGTGTCACTAGTAGTGCTTTACAATGTTTAAATGGTAACAACTTTAGTTTTTCATCTAACGCCACTAATACAAATTCATATTATTGGGATTTTAGTTGGAATAATGGGACCAAAACAAGCACACTTGCAAATCCATCAAATATTTCATTTAGTAGTTCTGGCGTAAAATCTATTGGTGTGATTGCAACATCAAACAATGGTTGTAAAGACACAGCCCTGTTAAATGTTACAGTAACCAATTCACCGAATGCTTCTTTTACTATCGATTCTAGTTTAAATTGTATAACAAATAATGAAATTGACGTTTTAGCAACTTCTGCCAACGGAACGGGAGTATCGGGAAGCTTAACACATCAATGGAATTTTTATAGTTCAACTACCGGTGCAAATAAATCATCATCTTCAAAAACAAGAGATACTGTCAGTTATTCAACCACTGGAAGCAAAAGAATAAAAATTACTACCACTGATGCTAACGGTTGTACTGATACAGCGATTGGTTTTGTTAGAATTTTAGGTCAACCTACGTTGAATTCGGTTTCGTCGAATGTAAGTAGCCAATGTATAGATTCATTAGGGTTAAAGCCGAATAATTTTATTCTCTCTTCGAGCATCAATTGGGTGAGTGGTGGAGGATCGCATTATTGGGTCTTGGACAGTGTAACTTCTGGAAGTAGTTCGGCGACGCCTGTATCTTCGAGTAGTTCAAATCCATCGGTAAGTTATTCAACCCCGGGCTTGAAAACCATCTATTATCAGTATACTGATGCTAACGGTTGCTTTGGTAGTTCGAGCATACAAGTTCGTGTACATGGCTTACCCACTGCATCAATAAGTGTAAATAACAATTCTCAATGTTTAAATAATCAAAACTTTGTAGTTGATTTAACATCTACTTCAGTCAGCAGTCATGATTGGACTTTTGCCTCGGCGAATAATGTTCAACTAACGAACTCAAATACAAAGGCAAAGGTTAACTATTCTAGTGCGGGTACATATTCAGGGAAAATATGGATTAAAGATTTAAATGGATGTGTTGATGATTCTATCTTCAATTTGATAGTTAAAAAAATTCCGACGGCAGATATTTCATCTAATCCATTGAAATCGTGTTTAAGAGGGAATAGTTTCACATTAAGTAATGCTAGTTCAGGTGTGGGTACAAATACCTTGAATTCCACAGGTTATACCTGGTTTATTGATTCATTAAATGGACTAACCTACACGGGAACAGGAGCTACTACCTCTTCTAATAAAATTATTAGTTACACTACTACAGGAACGAAAACTATTGGACTTGCGGTTACTGATCAAAACGGATGTAAAGACACATCTTGGACAAGTATTGAGGTTCTGGATCATCCTGTAATCAATTCAATAGCGTCTAATGCAAATTCATCTTGTTTAAACTCTAACAGCTTTAATTATACTGCAACTGTCAATTGGGTTTCATTGAATACAAATCAACGAAGTTATTCTTGGGACAAAGATTACAATTCAAGCTTAGGACACAATCAAACCTCATCCAATGATACTCTATCCGGAATTATTTACAGCAGTACAGGTGGAAAAACAATACAACTAATAGTCACAGATTCAAATGGATGTAAAGATACTGCTCAAAAGGTTGTTCAGGTATTGCCATTACCAAATGCTTCCTATTCAATAGATAGTAGTTCAAATTGTCTTGCTTATAATCAGATTGTTTTTACAGATAATTCAACAAAAGCCACTGGATCTATAAATAATCCTAATATAAAGTGGAGTTTTTACCAGTCTTCAACAGGTTCAAATATTAATACCTCTACATCAAGTAACCCATCGGTTAAATATTCAAGTGTCGGACAAAAGGCATTTGAGTTAGTAGCAATTGATGCTGATAATGGGTGTAAAGATACTATTTCAGGTGTAGTTAGGATTAAATCAATGCCTATTGCTAATGTTTCATTAGATACCAATGAGTTATGTTTAAATGGAAACTCCTTTAATATAAATCCAAATTTCACATGGGTTATTGGTAGTAGTTCTAACTACACTTGGTATTTTGACAGTTCTAATACAGGTGCGAATAAAAATACTTCAACTGTATTAAAACCTACAGTTAGTTATAATCAAATTGGATCCAAAACTGTAACTCTAGTTTATCAGGATTTAAACGGGTGTAAAGACACAAATTCTATTTCATTAAATGTATGGGGTCATCCTACTGCGATAATAGATTTAAACACCAATGATTCTCAATGTTTACAAGGAAACATTTTTAACTTTGATGCTAGTAATAGTACACCAAAAACAGGTGCAAGTGCTGTAACTTCATATTATTGGTTTCTAGATGGGAATGCCAGCTCTACTGATGTTACACCTGCTGTATTTAATTCAAGTAATCCCGATTCTGTCGTATACCAATCTAACGGTAGAAAAATTGCAACTTTAGTTATCACTGATTTGAATGGCTGTAAAGATACTTTACAAGACACCGTATGGATTAACCCTAAACCATATGCACAGTTAAATATTGACAGTATTTCACAATGTTTGAAATCTAATATTTTCAATTTCCAAGCAAATGGTTCTTCATCAGTGACTAACTCCTCTATCAAAACCTATAGTTGGAGCTTTGGGACTGACTCGCGTATCTCAGATACTTCGGGTATTTTACTTGATACTTTATATGGTGTAACCTATTCCACATCAGGGGAAAAAGTTGTAAACCTCACAATAGAAGATATAAATGGCTGTATTGATACATTTGAAACCAAGATCGAAGTTTTTGCACATCCCACATCGGTTATTACAGTAAATTCAAGTCAACAATGTTTTGAGAATCAGTTATTTACTTTCAATAGCTCCAATTCGTTAGGTGCTACTTCAAATTCGATTACAGGATATTCTTGGAACTTTGGACAAAATGCTAAACGCAATGGTACCTCAATTACTACTTCCTCACAAACATCAGTTTCAAACATCAAATTTGATAGTCTTGGATATGATACCGTATCTTTAGTGGTAATTGATGGTAATGGTTGTAAGGATACCTCTTCCCAATCCATAAGGCTTAAGCCCAGCCCAACAGCGGTATGGTCTGCTAATCAGTATGTTCAATGTTTACAAGGGAACTCATTTGATTTTGATGCTATCAATTCACAACCTGTAAATGGATCTACCATTAACAAGATTACTTGGAATTTTGGTTCAAATTCTACTCCGGATTCATCATCGGGTGTTAACCCCACGGGTATCTCATACAGTACGTCGGGCATTAAATTTATTACTGCATACGTATACGATATAAATGGATGTATCGGTAAATTCCGTGATACGGTGAATGTATTAAATAATCCTTCGGCAAGCTGGTCAACTGTGGATACGATTCAATGTATTTCAAAAAATAGTTTTGATTTTGTCTCTACTTCTACTTCAAGTGCTTTATCAAAAATAGTTAAATATAAATGGAGTTTTCCTTCAAATGCAAATAAAACGGTTGACAGTACGAAAGATGTATATAATATTAAATTCACCGATACTGGTTATCAAAATGTGGTTTTAATTGTTATTGATAGCCTTGGTTGTATTGATACATTTAATAAAACTGTAAGTATTTTAGATAACCCTCGTGCCGTTATTACTGTAGCACCAAAAAGCAGCCAATGTTTACAAGGTAATAGTTTTACTTTCTCTGGAAGTTCTTCATCATCAGCGGGGAATTCATCTGTGCAGGGATATGATTGGAGTTTTGGTAAAAATTCATCACCTGCATCCGCAACTAACTCCGCCCCAAGTTCGGTAACATATTCAGATTCAGGTTGGAAAACTATTAGTTTAATTGTTTCCGATGTAAATGGTTGTGCAGATACAACTACTAAAAAGGTTTACATAAGTCCAAAACCTGAAGCAATCTGGGTTGCAGATGTTTCAGATATGTGTTTGTGGGATCATTCTTTTAATTTCAGTTCGAGAGGATCTAAAGGGGTAAATGGAGCTGCCGTAAGTTCTTATAAATGGTCTTTTGGAGCGGGATCAAATACTACTTCATCTACATTAGACTCTGTAAGTGGTATTAAATTTAATTCTATTGGAAAGAAAACAGTTACACTCACTGTCACTGACCAAAATGGCTGTGAAGATACCTTTACATCTACAGTATTAGTTAAGCCGCATCCAATAGCTTCATTTATGGTTACGAATGATTCACAATGTTTACAGGGTAACTCATATACATTTACATCAACAAGCTCTCAATCTACAACAAATTCTACCTTAACTGGATTTAATTGGAAATTCGGTAATACATCTAGTCCTTCTACTTCGAGTAATGCTAATCCTTCGGGTATTAAATATTCCAGCCAAGGCACTAAATCGGTTGAGTTAATAGTTACTGATGATAATGGATGTACAGATACTACTACGAACACCCTTTTAGTAAGGCCGAAGCCTTTTGCAATATGGACAACTGCAGATACAAATCAGTGTTTATCATCAAATTCTTTTGAATTTGACGCATCCTCTTCGCAGCCTGTGGGTTCTTCAGTTATTGAATCAATTACCTGGGATTTTGGTTCTAACTCTGGCGCAAATTATAATACTGATTCAGGTAAGGTAGTTCAAGTAAACTATTCTACTTATGGGGTAAAAACAATAAACGTAACTGTATTGGATACAAATGGATGTATAGATACTTTCTTATCTACAATTGAAATTTTCCAGATGCCTAATGCAGTAATTTCTGTGAATGATTCAGATCAGTGTTTCAAGAACCAACAATTTAATTATTCTTCTGCTTCTTCTAGCTCAGGGTCTGGAGCAAGTATAGAATATTATAATTGGATATTACCGTCAAATGCTAGTATAACCTCTGCAAATAGTTCTTCAATTTCAAACGTTAGTTATTCTACTAATGGATCAAAAACAACTCAATTGATTATTCGTGATGATCATGGCTGTTATGATACTTCTGAAATTAATGTTGAGGTATTCGCTAACCCTGTTACAAACTTTACTTCGAATAAAATCAACCAATGTTTAGATAGTAATTTATTTAATTTTTCTTCACAAATAACTAAACCAAGTGGCAGTGGAATTATTCTTTATTCATGGACATTTGATGATTCTGTGAGTCAATCAATTTCAACTGCTAAGAATCCTTCAAATATTATTTTCTCAGATACAGGATCAAAAAATGTTAGGTTAATTGTTCAGGATTCTAATTCGTGTTATGACACAATAACTAAGCAAGTTAGAGTCTTAGGCCTTCCACATGCAGAATGGTCGGTAGATTCTAGCTGGTTGTGTTTGAGAGGAAATGAGTTTAATTTTAACAAATCTAAATCAACTGGTGTTTCAGGTAATAGTATCACCTTATATAGATGGTCTTTTGGAGCAAACTCTACACCATCTAGCGGCTCAGGTAGTTCAGTTCAACAGGTAAACTATTCAACTGCTGGAACTAAAACAATTACACTAACGGTATTAGATGATAATGGTTGTCAAGACACATTCACATCATTCATTGAAGTTCGTCAGCATCCTAATGCAGAGTTAACAATAAGTTCAACTCAAGATACCCAGTGTTTACGTGGTAACAGTACTCAATTTGTTTCAACGGGAACTAGTGCATCTAGCGGGGCCTCAAGTATTAGCAGTTATTCTTGGGATTTTGATTTAAATAATAGTCCTAAAACTGCCAATCCCAGTAGTTCAACTTCTAACTCTACATCAATTTCAGTAATCTACCAATCTGTCGGAACAAAAAATGCACGATTAATAATTAAAGATAATAATGGTTGTTACGATACCGCATTACAAACCATTGAAATATTGGAACATCCAATGGCAAAATGGGTTACAACCGATGATAGACAATGTCTTAATGACAACAGTTTTACATTTAATACTACTGGTAGTAGTTCTTCAACTTCTTCAAGCGTAAAGAATTATTCCTGGACCTTTGGGAATAATGCTTCTCCTGCAAACACTACATCCACAAATAATGCAATTTCCGGGGTAACCTACAGTAATTATGGTGTCAAGAATATTAGATTAGTTGTACTTGATATAAACGGATGCACCGATACATTTACCAATACGGTGGAAGTTTATGACAATCCAATCTCGAGAATTGTTACACCAATAAATATACAATGTAATGTAGGTCACACATTTGACTTTATTGCAACAAATTCAACTGCGGGTAATGGACAAAAAATTAGTGGATATAAATGGAACTTCGGATCAGGGTCAAACAGTAATTCAACAATTACGGATACGGTTACAAACGTAACATTCAGTTCAACTGGGAAGAAAACGATATTGTTAACAGTAACTGATACTACGGGTTGTTCTGATACTAGTTCAGTATTGGTGGAAGTAAAGAAAAACCCTAGTGCTAATTGGACTGTAAATAATGATACTCAATGTTTAGTCGGAAATTCATTCAATTTCAGTACGTCAAACTCGGTAGCAATTTCTACATTTACTAAATTTACTTGGGATTTTGGAGGAGCAATTAGTAATTCACAACAAAATGCAATTAATCCATCAGGAATTAAATATGCATCAGCAGGAGTTAAGAATATTAGGTTAATTGTAGAAGATAAAAATGCTTGTACAGATACTTTTGAATCTAGAATTTGGGTTTTGCCTAATCCTGAAGCATTAATTTCTTCTATTAATCCAGATTCTAGTTGTTTAAGAGGAAATAGTTGGAACTTTAATGGTACCACATCCACGTCAAATAGCGGTTTAGGAATAAATAGTTACTCATGGGATTTATCTGTTTCAGTATCGTCTTCAATCGCCTCTTCCAGCTCTCCAACAAATATCAAGTATTCAACTTCGGGAATTAAGGATATAAAATTAATAGTCAGAGATGTTAATGGATGTTATGACACAACTTCTACTGCGATAAAAATTAATGCTCATCCAATTGCAAAAATTGTTGTTAATACTGCAGACCAATGTCAAAGAGGACATTCATTTAATTTTTCTTCTGGAACGAGTGTTAAAGCAACCACAAGTATCACGAAGTATGAATGGGATCTTGGAAATGGAGCACAACAAACAGCTACAAGCGGAAGTAGTCAATCAAATATTTCATACAGTTCAACAGGAAGTAGAGAAATTCGTGTAGTTGCCTTTGATGCTAATGGTTGTACCGACACGATTAAGAAAACTATAACTGTATTGGAGCATCCAATTGCTGTTGCAAACGTAGATGATGATGATCAGTGTTTAACAGGCAATGCGTTCAGATTTAATGCTGATTCATCTGATGCTGTTTCGGGATCTACCTTAAATAATTATAAATGGACTTTCCATTCATCAGCAACACAAACATCGTCTATCGGAAATTCTGTTGTTAGCGGAGTTACATATAAAACAATTGGAACTAAGGGTAATCAGTTAATAGTATTCGATGCAAATGGATGTTCAGATACCACAACTATTGATGTAGATGTGCGTGATATGCCAATAGCAGGTATTGATATTTTAGACAGTATTCAGTGTTTTGCAAGTAACGACTTTGACTTTGCTTCAACATCAATTGCTGGCAACAATTCAAGTATTGTTAAATATGAATGGAAGTTCGATTTAGATAATAACGAATATTATGCAAATAGCAATTCTCGGTCGGGAAGCAATATTTATGGAGTAAACTATGACAGTACTGGTTTATTCAAACTGAGGTTAATTGTTACAAATAACCACGGATGTATTGATTCGGTTGATTCAAAGTTGTATGTTGAGGAAAACCCTACTGCAAGGATTGCAATTTTGAGTGCAGATACTCAATGTTTAACCGAGAATAATTATAATTTTAGTGGAATTTCATCCTCTGCTGCAACAGGGTCAAAGTTAATAAAGTATCAGTGGGATTTTGGAACTGGAGCTAACCCAAAAACAGGTACTGGTTCTCGTATTAATAATGTTCATTACACAAATACAAATGCGGGTTTAAAGAATATAAAGCTTACAGTTACTGATACTAATGGGTGTGTTCATGATACAGTGGTTCAAGTTTTGGTTAAAGAAAATCCAACTGCTATTGTAAGAATTAGCTCCAATGATAGCATGTGCTTGAGAGGAAATGAGTTTACATTTAATCATTCATCTAATGCATCGAGTGGATCATCCATATCTTCTGTGAAATGGGATTTTGGGAACCAGGCAACTCCCGCAACTTCAACATCAGATACCCAAAGTGTTTCATACCTTATCGCCGAGACAAAAAATGTGAGGTTTATTGTTTACGATGCAAATGGTTGTACCGATACAAGTTTGTTAAATCCCGTAGTTAAAGCACACCCAACATCAGATATTCAAATTTCTGCTATTGATGAGCAATGTCTACGCGGTAATAAGTTTACGTTTGATGGTACAGGAACAGTTGCATCAGTTACAAACAGCAGTATTACATCATATTCATGGTCTCTTGGCGGTGGTTTGAAGAATTCTGTAAATACAAGTAGTTCAAAAATTTCGAATGTAATTTATACTAGTGCTTCTAACAGAGATATAACGCTTATCGTTAAAGATGCGAATGGTTGTTATGATACACTTACAGAGAGAATTTCAGTAAAACCTCATCCTGTTGCAAGTTGGAATGTAAACGATAACGACCAATGTTTGAATTTCCAATCCTTCGATTTTACACAAACGGCTACAGCAACCAGTGGTTCTAAAATATCTTATTACCGTTGGGAATTTGATAATACTAGTTCACAGGGTACCACTCAGGGGTCGAATTTAACTTCATTAAAAAATGTTGATTATACTACAATTGGTACTAAAACGGTTAAACTTATAGTAAGTGATTCAAATGGTTGTAAGGACACTTTTAGCAATGTAGTAGAAGTTCGTGACATACCAATTCCTAGAATTACTATGTCTCCAAATGGTTCAGATACAATGTGTTATGATGTAAATAGTTTCACATTTAACTCATCAACAAGTAGCGCAGGAACCAATTCGAGTATTTCTTCAAGAAAATGGGATTTTGATTTAAATGGAAATCAATCAACTCCTGCTACATCAACTTCTTCTGGCAATTCCGTTACTTATGATACAGCTGGGACTTTCAGAGCTAGGCTTATAGTTAATAATACTTTTGGTTGTTCAGATACTGTATATAAAAATATTACAGTATTAGATAATCCGAAAGGGGATTGGACAACTCAATCTTTTACACAATGTTTAAATGAAAACATTTTTGATTTTAATACACAAAATACCAAATCTACTTTTGGTAGTTCTATCTTCAAATGGAGTTGGGATTTTGGAACGGGTGCCACATACAATTCAAATGAAGCATCTCAATCAAATCCAAAGAAAATAAAATATACTGGAGCAGGAATCAAAGATGTAACTTTAATTATTACCGATGCGAATGGATGTACAGATACTTTAACAAAAAATATCCGCATCAGAAATAATCCTGAAGCAATAATCAGTATGGCATCGTCATCTGATGATAGTCTTTGTTTAAGAGGTAATAGTTTTGATTTTGCTAATTCAAGTAAAGCAGCAGTTTCTTCACAAATCCAATCTTATGAATGGAATTTTGGAAATAATGTAACTCCAAGTACTTCAAGTGCACAAAATCCTAGTAATATTCGATATTCAACTACGGGAAATAAATCAGTACGATTTGTTGTAAAAGATACCAATACATGTAATGATACAGCCTATTTAGTGATTAATGTAAAACCTCATCCAATCGCAAACATATATTTTAATGATTCGGTACAGTGTTTAAGAGGAAATGATTTTGAAATATATCCAAATATTACTTGGGCGACTTCTGCTAGAAGATTTATTTGGGATTCATTGGGAAGTTCGTCAATATCTAATACCCCAATTATTCGAACAACTGCAAATGCAGTTAAAACTTCATACACATCATTGGGTAAGCAATATGTAACATTTATTGCTGAAGATAAAAATGGATGTTTTGATACAATTACTCGCTCTTTGGAGATATTAGAACATCCGGTTGCTGCATGGACGGTTAATGATTCGAACCAATGTAAAAAACAGAATGAATTTACATTTAATTCAACTTCAACTGGGGTAAATACTTTAACAACTTATTTGTGGAATTTTGGTAATGGAACCCAACCTAAAACCTCAAATAAACAGACGCCTAATTCTGTGATTTACGATACACTCGGATTCAATTGGGTTACATTAAGAGTACAAGATGCTAATGGCTGTTGGGATACTTTCCGAAATCAAATTGAAATAAAAGACAATCCGATCGCCAAAATCTCTATTAATCAGGACACTCAGTGCTTGCAAACTAATAGTTTCAATTTTGGTTCTTCGAATACTGGTGCAGGAAGTCAATCAACCATTAAAAATTATAATTGGATTTTTAGTGGTAGTAGCAATTATTCAAGTTCATCGGCGGACTCAATTACAGGTGTAAAATATTCTTCTTCGGGTAATTATAATGTTAAGTTAATAATTGAAAATGTGGATGGTTGTAAAGATACAATGGTTGAAACTATTGTAGTGGCTCCAAATCCTTATGCCGAATGGACCGTTAATCAAAATACCCAGTGTAAAAATGAAAATTTCTTCAACTTCCGTTCAACTAATTCGTTGGCAAATACAAATTCATCTATAGTAAGTTATAAGTGGAATTTTGGCACTAATTCAAACCCTTTGACATCAACTTCGGCAGATGTGGACAGTGTAAGATATTCATCATCGGGAAATAAAACTGTAACTTTGACTATAACTGATTTAAACGGTTGTAAGGATACATTTACTTCAATAGTTAATGTGCTTCAAAACCCAATTGCTGAAATTAATAATATTCAAACAGAACTATGCTTCCGAGGCCACACCTTTAATTTTAAACCTTCGACTAAAACTACTCAGGCAACAGGTAGTGCACTTAAATCTCATTACTGGAAATTTGGCAGCAAGGCAAGTATTTCAACTTCCGATAGCGCTGTTGTTAATAATGTTACTTACAGTACATTTGGTAATTACTCGGCCATATATACGGTTACCGACTCTAATGGTTGTACTCATACCCACCAAATACCTCTGACCGTCAAAGCCCATCCTTCGGCTGATTTTAGAATTGCAGATAGCTCTCAATGTTTCAGATCAAATAAATTTTCGGTAAATAGTTCTAGTTATAGTAATGATGTTTTAGGAACGAGGGCCAATATAAAAAATACAATTTGGGATTTCGATCTGGCATCTCCAAATACTGCATCGCCAAGTGTTTCCTATGCATCTGATTTAAACAATATAATTTATAATAAAATTGGTGTCAAAACTATTAGGTTAATTATCGAAGATAAAAATGGATGTACAGATACAATGGATAGAAATATTCATGTAAAAGAACATCCAATAGCAACAATCGAAAATTCGAGTAATTCTTCACAATGTAAATATCTCAATTCATTCGATTTAAATGCAAGTAAATCAACCGCGGTAAATAAATCTCAATTAGATTCATTTTATTGGAGTTTAGGATCAGGGTCTTCACCTCAGAATTCAATTAATGATAGTGTAAATAACCTAACATATAGTACTGCCGGTACCAAAACAATTCAACTAATTGTTAAGGATAAAAATGAATGTTCTGATACCACTAAGCTAAATGTTGTTATTTACGAAAGTCCGGTGGCTCAAATAACGGTGAATAACGATACTCAGTGTTACAAAATTCAGAATTTTAATTTTGAAAGTGATGATACAAAAAGCACTAATTCATCTATTGTTCAGTACTCTTGGAGATTTGCACCAGATGGTAACCCAAGCACTGGTAACTCCAAACGTGTTAATAACGTAAAATTTGCTAATTATGGTGAAAAGAATATTACTCTAGTTGTAAGAAATGCAGCTGGATGTATAGATTCAATTTCAAGAAAAGTCCGTGTAGAAGAAGAGCCAATTGCAAAATGGACTGCTAACCATTTAGATGATTGTTTTAGAGATAATGAATTTAATTTTAGCGGAACATCTAGTTCACCAGCTTCAGGAAGTTATCTAGTTGCTTATAATTGGGATTTTGGAGATAAATCTTTTCCAAATAGCGCAATTACTTCCAACTATAATGGTGTAAAATATAGTGCTCTAGGATATAAAGATATTATACTTACTGTAACAGACGTAAATGGTTGTTCAGATACTTTCAAATCACAAATTTTCATTAAAAATCATCCTGTAGCTCGTTGGACTGTCAATAGTGGAACTCAATGTTTCCAAGAGAATAAATTCACCTATTCAGCCAATAGTTCCAGTGCTGTTAATAGTTCTCAATTAGTAAAATATGAATGGGATTTTAGTTCAGACAATACTGCTAATCCAAATAAGGCTTTTGGAGCTAATCCAACAAGTGTAACATATTCTGATACTGGTTTAAAAAGTGTCAGATTGATTATAAAAGATACAAATGGATGTTATGATTCAATAATCTCGACTATTAGAATACTGCCAAATCCAGTGGCGGGTTGGATAGTGAATAATGATGATCAGTGTTTTGATGATAATAAATTTAGTTTTGATGCTCTTAACTATTCAAGTCCTACAAAAAATTCAAAATTAGTAGCGTATAATTGGAAACTTGGGAGTTTCTCTAGTCCGAGCACTTCAAGTTCAATAAATCCATCAAATGTAACATACTCGTATCATGGATATAAGACAATTACATTAACAGTGACGGATTCTAATACTTGTACTGATACATTTACTTCTGTTGTTCGGGTGCGAGAAAAGCCAGATGCTTTCTGGTCAGTAAATCAGGTTGCACAATGTTTAAATAATCATACCTTTACATTTACATCTAACGGTTCAACTCCCTTGAGTGGATCAAAGTTAGTGGCTTGGAAATGGGATTTTGGATTGGATGCAAATCCGAGAATTGATACTACGGCACAACCTCAGGATGTTAAGTATAGTTCTCATGGATATAAAACTGTAACTCTTACAGTTACTGATTTAAATGGTTGTACAGATACGTTTACTTCTCAAATTGAAGTTCAACCAAGGCCAAGACCAGATTTTATAACTAATGGAGATAGCCAGTGTTTATATCAGAATAGATATGTATTCACCAATAAGTCAACGCTTGCATTTGGAAATATGACCTATACTTGGCATTTTGGTGATTCATCTTCAAAAGTTAATGCCAAGGATACGTTCCATATTTATGGATCAGAGGGTGTATACAGTGTTAAATTAATTGCTTCAACTAATCAGGGTTGTACGGATAGCATTACTAAACCTATCCGTGTTATGCCGATGCCAAAGCCGAAATATGCAGTAGCATCAAATTGTTCGAATGGCTCTACTGTTGGCTTTGCTAATGGGTCTAGCATAGCTTCAGGTACCTTAAAATATTTCTGGAATTTTGGATCTGGCGGATTTACAAGTACTCAACAAAGTCCGTACTTTACCTACAATCAATCTGGCGATTACAGGGTAACATTGAGAGCAACAAGTGACTTTGGATGTATAGATAGTTTTGTAGATACCATTACAGTATATGATAGAATTCAAGCAGGAATAGATGTTAAAACATCTCAATGTGGAAATGACACTGCTTTCCAATTCAAGAGTATTTCGCAATATTCGACTGGAAACCAATTGAAATATTTCTGGGATTTTGGTGATTCTACCACATCGAATAAACAAAATCCAACGAAATCTTATAATACCTATGGGCAGTTTAAGGTCCAATTGATTATTGAGGGAAATGGAGGATGTAGAGATACTTCTTACGAAACAATTAATATTTATAACCGTCCAACGGCTGGTTTTGTTCAAAAAGATACCTGTACTCTCGGGCTCAATATGCAGTTTACAAATACTAGCTATGTTAATAATGATGTAATGTATTACGAATGGGATTTTGGTAATGGTAAAACCAGTAACTTAAAAGATCCAAAGAGTCAATATGATACAGGTGGAGTATATCAGGTTATTCTTAGAGTAACCACCTCTAATGGATGTTTTGATAGCACGGTTCAATCAGTTAAAGCATATCCAAAACCTATTGTAAGATTTAAAGTAGATAGAGATCGGCAATGTGGCTCTGGAAATCTATTTGTGTTTACCGACTCTACTATACAGTATGGAACCCAAACAAAATTCAATTGGAATTTTGGCGATGGTATATTTAGTAATCAGCAAAACGTGAGACACACTTATACCAATTATGGAAAGTATAGTGTGGTACTTCGTGCTACAAATATTTATGGTTGTGCAGATGAAGACTCATTGAAGGTTGAAGTAATTAGTAAACCAGATGCCGGATTTGACTTTAAAGATACCTGTGACGGATATCCAATTCATTTTAGCAATACTACTATCGATACTACCGATTTTGTTAAGTATGAATGGTTATTAGAATCAGGAATAACTTCAAATAAGAGAGATCCGAAGCACTTATTCAATTCTTCGGGTATTCGAAATGTTTGTCTGATTGCCGATAATGGAATTGGTACTTGTCAAGATACCATTTGTCAAAAAGTTGAGGTTTATTCTGTTCCTAATGCCATGTTCACACCTTCAAGTAACAATCAATGTGGACAAAATAAAGCTATAGTTTTTACCAATAAGTCTACAATAGATAGTGGTTCACTCACTTATGAATGGAGTTTTGGTGACAGCGTAGGTTCAACTGATAAAGATCCTAGTCATACATATGGACAACCTGGTTTTTATCAGGTAAAACTTGTTGCAATTTCTGATAAAGGTTGTAAAGACTCAATAGGTAGCACAGCTACTCAAATCAGAATAAGAGAGCAACCAGAAATAAGTTTTGATGTAAAAGATTCATGCTTTGGAGGTACAATTCAGTTTACCAATACAACCAATAATACTCAAAATATGTGGTTAACTACCAAATGGGATATGGGAGATGGTAGTGTAGTGTATAAAGATACTTTTAGGCATTATTATGGAAGCCCTGGTAAGTTCAAGGTTCAGTTAACCATGGTTCTTAATAATAATTGCGTTGATAGTTTTGCAAAATACGTGACTATTTTTCCTACACCTAATCCAAGATTAATCAATAATAATTCTGGTCTTTCTGTTTGCCAAGGTAGTAGTTCGTTTACATTCCACGATAGTTCAAGTATAAGCGACAATTCTTATTTACGTTCGACTTGGATCACCAGCAAAGGAGATACACAAATTTTATCTAAGCAGGATAGCTTCTCCACCTCATTCCCAAATGCAGGCAAATATTGGGTATATTTATATAGTACTTCCAATCGAGGTTGCACCACTAAAGATTCAAGTACAATTGAAATTTATCCAGAGCCTACTGCAGACTTTCAAGTTAATGACTATGATCAGTGTTTAGTAAATAATCGTTTTTCATTTAATAGTTTAAGTAAAATACCGTTGGGTGGAGGAAGTTTAACTCATGAATGGTCTTTTGGTAATAATGTTAATGCAGTAACAGATACCTCAATTACCTACACTAAACCTGGTACATATCTTGTTACCTATAAAGTAATAAGTAGCTATGGTTGTTACGATGTAAAAGATACATGGGTTAGAGTTTATGAAATGCCTGAATCTAATTTCAATGTTAATAATTGGAATCAATGTTTATCAAGTAATAAATTCGATTTTGTAAATAACAGCACAATCCCAACTGGTAATGGTTCTTTGAAATATGCTTGGGAGTTCTCACCATCAGATATCGATTCAAGTATGAGTCCTAGTCGTTCTTATTCAGGAACAGGTGCTTTCCCAGTGTTGCTAAGAGCAATCTCAAGTTTTGGTTGTGTGGATGATACTTTACAATATGTAAATGTTTTACAAAATCCGGACACTCCTACTGTCAGAATTTTGGATGCAATAGCATGTCATGGAATGACTGGTAGATTGGAGATATTAGCTACTGGAGGATCTGGACCATATACTTATTCATGGAACGGTGCGAGTTTTTCACCAACTAATTATATTACTTCTGCACCTGCTGGGAATTATCAATTAACTATCAGAGATGATAATGGCTGTGAAAGTTCGGGTACTTATTATTTCGATGAGCCAGATCCATTATTAGTTACTGCTAGTTTGGATTCTAATGCGATTTGTTACAATTCTTCAACAGGTGGAGCTTCCGTTAAGGGTATTTCAGGTGGTACTTCGCCATATAGGTATGTATGGACTAAAGGAACCAATCAATATTTTGGATCGAAACTCACGAAAATGCCTGCGGGTACTTATTATTTAGTTGCTACAGATAATAATGGATGTGTAGATTCAGCATCGGTGACAATTAATCAACCATTGCAGGTTCAGGCTAGCTATAAAGTATTAAAAGATATCAAATGTTTTGATTCCACCGGTAAAATAGCAATTACTGCATGGGGTGGAACTCCATATCCAGGAGATAGATATACTTATTATTGGGATGGTGATATGATGGATGGTGGTAATGTAAAGGATAATCTTAAAGCAGGTGTTCACACTGTCGAAGTTCGTGACCAAAATTTCTGTATATCTCAAAGATTAAATATTCAACTTCTACAACCAACGCCAATTCAATTCGTATTGGATTCCTCGATTGATGTTCGCTGTGATGGAGAAATCAATGGAAAGGCCTTTGTTACAGTTTTTGGTGGTACACCTGATTATAAATATCGTTGGTATAAAAATGATAATTTCTATGCTGCCGGAATGCCATTGATTGGAGCTGACAAGGGTGAATATAAACTTATGGTTACTGATAAAAATCAATGTCCAGATACAATGGATATTCCAGTAACAATTGAAGAGCCAGATCCTCTTGTTATATTTAATACAATAAATAAACTGGTTGATTGTCAGGGAGGGGATAATGGAGAATTGGAAGTTTCAGCTAGCGGTGGTAATGGAAATTATACATACACTTGGACTCAAAAACCAACGAATGTTATTGATAGCACGTTAACCGGACTGAGAAAAGGTATTTATTTTTTACGCGTAGAGGATGAAAAAGGTTGTTTCATAGATACATTCTATCAAGTGGATGAACGCCCTCATAATCCTGTTCAAATTCCATCGGATTCTGTTCAAATATGTGAGTTTGATACATTAAAATTAGATGCCTTTATGGTTGAAGGTGTTAATTACAGATGGACCTTCGGAACAACTGATTTTGGATGGAGTGAAGATTCTACACTAAAAATTGCGAATCTTGATAGAACTAAAGAAGGGTATTATAAGATCACAGCACAAGATCGATACGGATGTGAAGACGATGCCTTGGTACATGTTAAGGTTAATATTAACCCAATTGTATCCATAGTTTCTGATCCCAAAATTGGATGTATTGGTTCAAATGTAGATTTAATTGCCAGTGGAACAGATAATTACGTTTGGTTCAGGCCAAGGTTTAACCCATTTGGTTTTGATACTTTAAGTTATGGATTCACCCATAGGATAATTAACATTCAGAAATCTGATACAGGAATTTATTTAGTTAAAGGTATTTCAGATGCAGGATGTTTTGATACCGCAATGTATAGATTACAAGTAGGCTTAGATAGTATATCGGTTGAGCCAGATAGAGAAGTATGTGAAGGATCTTTATTGGTTTTACGTGCAAAAGGTGGCGTTCAATATTCTTGGGAAGGACCTACAGGAAATGTCGTAAATTCTCCAAATTATGTGATGAATCCGGTAACTTTAAATGACAACGGTACATTTAGAGTTACAATTTCTGATAAATGGTCTTGTACAGGAATTTACGAAACACGTGTTCGAGTTAGGCCAAAACCAATAATGACAATTGAGGATACAAAAAATGGAAGATATTGTGATGGCGACGAATTGAAGTTGGTTGCCAATACGGATGCAGACTCAATTGATTGGATTGGTCCGGATAATCTGAATATCAGAAAAACTACAAATCTTTTATTGACATTAACTCCTATGAATAGAACCAAACAAGGAACATATAAATTGATAGGATATTCTCAATTCGGTTGTATCGATTCAACCAATAGTTTTGTCTCTGTATTTGATAACCCAACAGCGGATTTTGATTTAACATTAAGGTGTAAATTCCCGATTCAGAATGAATACTTTAATTTAAATAGTTCAAGTATTGATGCATGGAGGACGGAATACTATTTTGATAATGAACTTATATCAACAAATCCAATTACAAAATATCAAACTTCTGATTTGGGTAATCACTCAATAAAATTAAGAGTTATAAATAATGAGGGTTGTATTGATGAGAAAATCATGGATGTTGAGGTTAAAGAACCTGATTACATAGAATTGCCTAACGCATTTACCCCAAATAATGACCTAATAAATAATGTATTAGAGCCAGTAAAAACTGATGCAATAACAAATTATAGGATGAAGGTTTATAATCGATGGGGCCAAAAAGTATGGGAAGGTTATAATGAAGGTTGGAATGGTAAAGATGATAAGGGCGATTATCATATGACCCAAGTATATGTAGTGGAAGTTGATTATTCATCATTCTGTAGTGAAGACGAATCATTGTTGACCAATCCACCGAGATTCGGAAACGAGGAAGGTGGTGCACTTAAGAAAACAGTAATTCTACTTCGTTAAATATTTCTAATGAGTATACTAAGGCAAACTATAGCCATAATATTGGTTTTAAATACTGGAGTATACTCTCTGTATGCTCAGTTATTTACAGAAGATATTGCTTCTGTAGATATGTCCGTTGGAGCGATTTATTTGCCGGAATATGGTATTAATAATATTCAACCTTCAATATCAGTAAATGCAACTATAGCAGGAAATTTATATCTTGGAGCTAGTGCAATAAGATTTACAGATGCGTTATTCAATGCTGGGTATCATATTATCAATAGCGAAAGGGCAATGTTAACTCTTGGTTATGAACGTTTTGACTTTTTTGAAGATCAATTAAAAGCCCAAGGTTTATTTGCTCAGTTGCAAGTATTTAGTGAAACGGATTTTACGTTTCTTAGACTTAAGAGTTCATACATACTTCATGCAAGAGAAACTTGGACACCACCGTTAACAGTTCAATTAGAAATTGGTGTTCGTTTCGATACCGGAATTGGTGGTTTTGGACGAGGATATTCCAGGGGGTCTGAAAGTTGGTTCCCCATATAAAAAAAGGCGTTGAAAAATCAACGCCTTTTTTTGTAAATTTAAGTCTAAGGATTAACCTTTACTCTAGTAATTCTATGCATTAGACGCGTATCAACTCTAAGGGTTAAATCTGCATTAAATGTTGTAGGGGGAAGTGTATTGGCCATTTTGTCATAAATCACAAAACACTGCTTTAAACCATTAGGTAATTCAACATCCGTTGTATACCAACCATTAGGTGGGTTACAACGTTGCACTGCGGTTGTTGGAGTAGTTGAGCCTCCAATTTGAGGACGTGTTGGCGCAACTGGACTTATGGTAACGGGTCCAGACATTGTTGCAATGGCCGGAGCTATAGCTCCAGATGCAACATTTGCAGTATTTGAAGGGTTATTAATGGTAACTTCCACTCCTGTTAGTATAATTGTTCTTCCATTATATAATGCAGGGTTGCGAGCAAACTCAGTAGCTGAAACTATTAACTGTGCTTGAGCAAAATTAAATAGTCCTACAATACCCAAAGTAAAAAGTAATAATCTTTTCATCATAGCTAATCTATTACAAATGTAATGCCAAAACTTACCAATTAGTCTCCTGGTTGATCATTATTTGATGTAAAGTCCGGTATTTCTCTAGTTTCGGTGAAGTATTTTATTAAGTAATAAATTCCTAAAATTAACAAAAGTCCTGCTAACCCAATTTGCCATATATTTTGATTAGGAAATAGTTTATTCAGCATTAAAATTACACCAAAGCCAAAGATAACCCAAGCTACCTCACTCTTGAACTTTGTTTGAATAAGAGTTATCAAACCTATGAGCATTATCAAACTTGGGAATGATACTATAATTTCAGGAACTACTATTCCTAAAGCATGAATAAGCCATAGTACTCCAAGAATACTTAGGATAATTCCGCCGGCGAGATATGCCTTATTTCTAACATGTTGTTTCATAGCTGTAATTAAATCAAATATATAAAGTTAAATTAGTTTTTTGAAAATTTGAACCCAAGGAACCCAATAGTTGCAGCCGTTATACTTGCAATTATTATGCTTACCTTACCAATATTAATCAGAGTAATGTCAGTAAAAGCAAGGTTTGCCACAAATATTGACATTGTAAATCCGATACCACCAAGTATTCCTGCATATAATAGTTTATTCAAAGGAATATTGGCAGAAATTTCTGCAATTTTCAATTTGTGTGATAACCATGAAAAAGTGAAAATCCCCAATGGTTTACCAAGTACCAATCCAAAAAATACTCCTAACGATAGCGGAGTAACAAGTTGGTCCATTAGTTTAAGGTCTAGCTGTATTGCAGTGTTGGCAGCTGCAAATAATGGCAGAATAATGAATGATACCCACCAACTCAGGCTATGCTCAATCTGATTTGCAATTTTCTTTTCCTTGTTGGTTTGTCTGGGTAACATGAAGGCAAGTATAACACCAGAAATAGTTGCATGAATTCCTGAATGTAGCATAGCAAACCACAATCCAATACCTAATACCGCATAAAGCCAAATATAATCCCAGTTTTTCCGGTCAGCAATTTCAAGTAAAACAATAAAAGCTGCAGCAACGCCTAACCATGGAACAGAAATGGGTTGTCCATAAAAAATTGCAATAACTAAAATTGCACCTAAGTCGTCAATAATAGCTAAGGCCGTAAGAAATACTTTTAACGCTGGTGAGACTTTGTCTCCTAGCATTCCTAATATAGCAATAGCAAATGCTATGTCAGTAGCAGTAGGGATTCCAATTCCAGAAATACTTTCAGGACTATTCAAATTGAAAAAGAAATATATAAGCGCAGGTACCAGCATACCACCAATTGCTCCAATAACAGGAAGCATCGCTTTCTTTTTATCACTTAATTCTCCCTCACTTAATTCCCTTTTAATTTCAATTCCAACAAGAAGGAAGAAAATTGCCATTAAGGCGTCGTTAATCCAGTCGGTAACGGAATGTTTTAAGTGTAGATGAAAAACTTCAGTGCCAAATTCAAAGTTCCAAAGCTTGATATAATCATTACCCCAAATACTATTGGAAATAAATAAAGAGGCTGCTGTAAATGCCACCAATAGAATCCCTGAAGATTGTTGGTTTTGAAAGAACTCTTTGAAAACTGTTGTAAGTCTAATTCGACGTGCACGTTGTCTGACACCTTTTTGTTTCATGCACTTCAAAATTAAAGTTTATTTTCGCTGTGGCAAATGAACCATGTCGAATACATTGATCGTTGCATAGAAATAGCAAAAAAGGGAGAAGGCTGGGTTAATCCAAACCCTATGGTGGGATGTGTAATTGTGTACAATAAAGAAATAATTTCTGAAGGGTATCACAAGAAATTTGGGGAAAATCATGCCGAGAGAAACGCAATTCTTCCATTATTAGGTGATTCGCGTCTTAAATCATCAACTTTGTATGTAACCCTTGAGCCTTGTAGTCACCATGGCAAAACACCACCTTGTGCAGATCTTATTATTCAAGCTGAAATACCAGAAGTAATTATTTCTATTTTAGACCCAAACCCTTTGGTTGCAGGAAATGGTGTGAAAAAACTTAAACAGGCAGGAGTAAAAGTTACCGTTGGTATCGGTGCGAAAAAGGCAGCATTTCTCAATAAATTTTTCTTAAATTTTTATGAGAACAAAAAACCTTATGTAACTTTAAAATGGGCCGAATCAAGTGACCATTTCATTGGTAGGATGGAGGGTGAGGCAATTAAGATTACTAATGAAGAGGTCCAGAATTTTACTCACAAATTAAGAAAGGCACACTCGGCAATTTTGGTGGGTGTGCGCACTTGGATAAATGATAAACCTCTATTAACAGATAGATATTGGGGAGGCCCACAACCCCTTAAAATTATTCTCGATCCTATGCTACGAGGTTCGTATGAAAATAACGTGGGAGAAACTTGGGTTTTCAATTCGAAAAAAAATGAGGGTAAAGATCAATTGAAATATATAAATCTAGGAGAAAACACCTCAATAGATCTAAATCAATTATTGGATTATTTATACGGAGAAGGTATAAACTCAATTTTGGTAGAAGGAGGGAAGAAAACCTTACAGCAGTTTATCGAAGCAGGTGCAGTTAATGAAGTTCACCGATTTATTAACCATGAAATGAAGTTGAAAAACGGTATTTCAGCCCCCAATATAATTAACTTAAAATTATTTCATTTGGAATCAGGGTTTAAAAACATCTCGCATTTATTTTGGGATAAATATATTAATTGATGTTAATAGCAATCTTAAGTATTTTAAACGCTCAAAATACAGCTGTTTTTTATGCCGTAATTCTATCTGTGTTCATCTTTGTGATATTCAAAGAACTTGGAAGAAGGGATATACAACCTTTGCCAATCATTATAATCAATTACTTTGTTTGTTTTGTTTTAGGGAATTATTGGATTTTAGCAGGAATTGGAACCGATAGTAATGAGATATTAATTCCCAGAATTTTGCAATTATCATCAATCTCTAAGGTTGAATTTTTTGCACTTTCCGCAGGAGCCTTATTTTTAATAACTTTTTTACTCATGGCGCAGGCTACTCAAAAAGCTGGAGCTGCGGCTAGTTCAGTGGCATCAAAAATGTCGATGGCAATACCCATATTATCTGCGATAATTATCTGGGAAGAAACCGTGAATTTCTATGATTATTTAGGAATAATAATAGCTTTAATTTCAGTGTTTCTTATGGTAAAGCCCAAAAAATTTGAGGGATTACAATGGGATATTATATTAATTTGGGTTTTTATTGGGAGTGGTTTGGTTGATTTATCAATCAATTTTTTAAATAAAATAAATCATGGCAATTTGAGTAATATACAATTAACAACGCATACCTTTTCGGGCGCATTTATTACAGGATTAGTTTACATTTTTTTGAAGAGAGATTTTTCAAAATTTAAGCAAAGAATTAATTGGTTTTGGGGGATTATCTTAGGGACTGTTAATTTATTTTCGATTGTAGCATTGTATAATGCTTTAGATACCTTCCCAAATCAAGCATCATCATTTTTTACAATAAATAATATTCTTGTTGTTGTAGGTGCTTCGATAGTTGGAATTTTCTATCGTGAAAAATGGTCAGTTACAAAAGTTGTAGGTTTGATATTGTCTTTGTTCTCTATATATTTGGTGAAGTGAGTTCATTGTTTTCAGATACATATAACGAAATTGAAAATAATTCTGAAACACAGTTAAGAGAAAGAGGAAGTAAATTTATCTCAAACAGTTTTAGAGTAAATTCTGAAATTGAGGTAAAACAATATTTGCAGTCAATAAAGCAACAATACCCCGATGCAACCCATCATTGTTATGCGTATATTTTAGGTCAAGGTCAAGAGGCACAACGTGCAAATGATGACGGTGAACCTTCAGGTAGCGCTGGCAGGCCCATATTAAGAGCAATTCTTTCAATGGAATTAACGAATGTTTTGGTTGTTGTAGTGCGTTATTTTGGAGGTACACTTTTAGGAATTCCTGGACTTATCAGTTCTTATGGGGATGGTGCAAAATCCGTCTTGCTTTTATCTGGGAAATTAGAAAAAGTACAACAAATAGAGTATGAGATATCTTCTAGATTCGAGTATGAACAAGAAATTCATAAACTACTTAAGCCTTTTGAATTTGATGTTAGGGATCGGTCATATACCGATAAAGTTACATATAAAGTTGCGATTCGAAGAAAACAGGCGGAGGCATTTGAGAAGGAACTGAAAGAAGCATATCTTCTGGAATCTCAATTTTCTTAGATTCATCTGATAATTCAGAACCAAGTTCAAATCTAAGATATTTAATTTTCTTACCCTCATTGAGCCAAATTAGTTCGTAAAAGGTCTTTATCTGCAATACTTCTGGCACGAATTTAAGTGAATATATATCATTTAAATTAACCTCCACTTTTAGGTTTTCCATTGCTATTTGCTCAAGAGCAGTTTGATAAAATAAATCTGAATCTGTCTTGATGTTAAGTTTCCCCGTATCAGCTAAAACACTTCGATATATATTTAAAAATTTACCACCTGATAAACGCTTATGCCTTTTTTGGGGTTGTGGGTCAGGAAAGGTAACCCATGCCTCAGATACTTCTCCTTTTTCAAAAAAATCTGCAGCTTTATCAATCTCAATTCTAAGGAATCGTACATTGCTCAATCCCTCTTCAAGGGCACATTTTGCGCCTTTCCAAAGTCTATTCCCTTTAATATCGATACCAATATAATTTACGTCTTTTCTTTTTCTAGCTAGGCCAATAGTATACTCTCCTTTTCCGCATGCAAACTCTACAACAATAGGATTTGTGTTACCAAAAATTAAATTCCATTTTCCTTTTGTAGAGTCCGAATAATCAAACGTATTTGGAAATGAATCGAATTCATGGAATTTTTCGAGCTTATTTTTCCCTTTCCCCATTTTTAACACAAAAAAACGAGTTTTTTCGCAGTTGTCCTACCTTTGTAACGTGTTTCTCTCGCCAAATTTATTACTTCAAGCGTATGTATCAGGATCCTTTCCTATGGCAGATCCGGAAGAGGATAATCAAATTTATTGGCACACCCCTAAAATGCGAGGAATTATTCCTTTGGATAGCAGATTTAAAGTTTCAAAAAACTTAAGAAGGCTCTACAATAAAAACACCTTCGATATTCAAATAAATAGAAACTTCGAGCAGGTAATTAGAACATGTGCGGAGCTTAGAAGCGACGATACATGGATTTCTGAGGAAATAATTGATGCATATCTTGGATTACACGAGGAAGGATTCGCACATTCATTTGAAGCCTATAAGGATGGAGAACTTGTTGGTGGACTTTATGGTGTAAGTATTAGAAAGGCATTTTTTGGTGAAAGTATGTTCCATAAAGTTACAGATGCCAGTAAAATTTGCTTGGTTTTTTTAGTAGAGTTTTTAAGAGAAAATGATTTCCTCCTATTAGATACGCAATATTTAAATCTTCATATAACCCAGTTTGGAGCTTATGAGATAACACATGAAGAATATCTTGAAAGGCTGGAGTTTGCATTAAGAGGTTAATTTTTTTATTAACTGAAATTATAGATCTTTGGGAAGATGCGTATTGAATTAGAAATTGAAGGAGTAGCTTATTCGGCTTCATTGAATAATGGAGTTTCAATAGCATTAGGGTTTGGTCCTAATGCAGAAAATCCTAATGCATTTTTTATTCCAGAAGCATTTTTTGAGCCAATTAGAGTGGGTGATTTTGTGGGTGCAGTAAAGGAAGGCGGTAGTGCAAATTGTGAAATAGTTACCTATTGTGCGCATGGGAATGGCACACATACAGAATGTGTAGGACATCTTTCAAAAGAGAGAATTAACGTTTTTGAATCGTTACATGAGAATAATCTAACGGCCCAATTAATAACCGTGTCCGTAAAGTCAAAAGGTATTTTTACTTATATCGATGAAGACTGCTTAAAAGATATTGTCTGGCAACCTACATTAGCAATAATTATACGCAGCACACCTAATGATTTAACTAAAAAGAATATGATTTGGAGTGGTACCAATCCACCTTATTTTACGCCAGAGGCCATTCACTTAATTAAGGAAAAAGGTTACAAGCATATATTAACTGATTTTCCATCTGTAGACCCAGAAGAGGATGGAGGAGAATTGCTGTCTCACCGAATTTGGTGGGATTTCCCACAAGACACTCGATTTGATTCTACAATTACAGAATTGATTTATGTACCAGATGCACTGCATGATGGTTTGTATTATATGCAATTGATTTTACCTAGGATTTTCTCAGATGCCGTTCCTTCAAATCCAATTTTATATCCACTCCAAAAAATGGTATAATGAATGAGAAGATTTTGTATGCTTTAAATGCAGTTTTTTCTTGGCTATGGACAAAACCCAATAAGTCCAATCCTGATTTTATCAGGAATATTCTTGTAATCAAGTGGGATGAAATTGGAGATATGGTGTCTGCACTTCATGTATTTGATTTGCTAAAAAAGAAATTCCCAAACAGTAAAATTACCGTTGTTTGTAAACCATTTGTTAGCACACTCCTAACCAACAATCCAAATGTTGATGTAATAGTTACAGATTTAGCTGGAATTTCTACTAAAAAAATTGATTTATGGATAGAATTACGAGGTACCTTTATAACTTTTTTAAAATCAATTTTCTCATTTCCCAAACATAGATTAGACCGAGGTAGTGTTAGATTCAAGCAAAGAGGATTTCAACCACATGAAGTAGAAACTAATTACAACATCATTAAACCAGCCGTTGAGCCGCTGATGTTATTGAACGGAGAAATCTATTTAACAAATGAGGAAAATTTGAGAGTCAATGAGTTAATTGATGGTTTTAATGCGGAAGATTTTGCAATTATTCACCCAGGGGGAAGGAGTAATTTGCGCCGTTGGCGAAGTCAAAATTTTGCAGAGTTAATCGATTATTTATGGAAAAATTATCAGTTAAAAACCGTCATATTAGGCACTAAAGATGAACGAAATCTACTAAATGAAATTAATGAATTAAGCAGAAATAGTTCTGTAATTTGGGAAACAAATGATTCACTTGTTGTTTTATTTGGAGTACTTAAAAAAGCTCATTTATTTGTGGGAAATGAGAGTGGACCATTACAGTTTGCTGATCTGGCGAATATACCCACTGTAGGTCTATTTGGTCCTGGAGCTGAAAGAGTATTCTATCCTAGAAATGAGAAATCTCGGGTAATTCATCACATACTGGCATGTAATCCTTGTGATCAAATCACTTGTATTCAGCCTGATGATTGGTGTATGGACCGGATTAATCAAATTGAAGTTCAGTTAGCTATTCAACAATTACTTTCTGATTCATTCGTTCAATAAATACAGTCGTTTACAAAACCAACTTAATTGATATTTTGCAATTTGTTAACTTTGGAATGAATCTTGTATTCTCTTTTTTATTGTGTATTCTAAATTTGATGTTACCATATTAGGAAATTCTTCAGCAACCCCAACTAAAGATAGGGCACCAAGCAGTCAATATGTAAGGTTGGGTCCGCATAATATTTTACTTGATTGTGGTGAAGGAACTCAAAGTAGAATTCACGAATACAGTCTTAAACTACAAAAGATTTCAGTTGTTTGTATTTCTCACCTACACGGTGATCATTTTTTTGGTTTACCGGGTTTGATTACCACCATGTCTTTGTTCAGGAGAGTTGAACCATTAAAAATTATTGGCCCTAAGGATTTAGAGGATATTTTAATGTCTTTGATTTCAGCTGGAGACTCCGAACTTTCATTTCAAATAGAATTTATTACCACTAACCCGGAAGTGGAAGAGGTGATACTTGAACATCAAGATTATCAAATTCAAACTATTCCGTTGAAACATAGAATTCCTTGTACTGGATTTTTAATTAAGGAAAAGGGGCCAACAAAAAGAGTGAATGTTGACGCGTGCAGAGAGAAAAACGTTCCGGTATCATTCTATGAAAGCTTAAAATTTGGTTACGATTATTTTCCTAATAACGAATTGCGAATACCTAATTCTGAGGTTACATGGGAATTGCCCGAGAAACGGAGTTATGCCTATATTTCAGATACAATTTATAATGAAGAGATTATCCCGCTAATTTCCGGAGTCGATTTGTTGTATCACGAAGCTACCTTCATGAGCGACAGGGAAGATCGGGCCATATTAACATTTCATAGTACTGCTATGCAAGCAGGTTTAATAGCTCAAAAAGCAAAAGTGGGGCAGCTCATTTTGGGTCATTTTAGTGCACGTTATTCTGACTTAACACCTTTATTGGATGAAGCTCGTTGTCAATTTGAAGATTCGAATTTATCTATTCAGGGAGAAACTTTTTTTATTTTAAAAAAAGAATTAAAAACGGTGTGATAATCTATTGCCACTTATAGTAAACACTATATTTTCTGTGAATAACTGAACGAATTTCAAGTTAATTTTCGTTATAGTTTCGTAATATGGGTAAAACTGCAAAGACTAAGAAAAAATCCAATGCAATTACAGATTTCCTCAAAGATGCCCCAAAAGATAAAAATCAAAAGGTTTCAGCGAAGGAAGTATTCAAAGCAGCATCATTAAAAAATGATGCAACCAGAAGGGTATTAGGTTTTTTATTACTTACTGCGAGCATAGTTTTATTTGTAAGCTTTACCTCGTTTTTCTTTTCATGGAAAACAGATCAAAGTTTTTTAGCCGATGGTGACTGGAAGCTTTTTAAGCAACATCAAGGACACGCAGCAAATGCGATGGGATATATGGGAGCACGCTTATCATACTTTTTTATTCATCAGGGATTTGGCATTGCAGCCTTTTTAATATTGCCATACTTCGTTTTTTTAGGACTTAATTGGTTACTCAATTTTAAGCCCTTTTCTATTCATAGAATATTACTTCACACTATCTTATTTATGGTGTGGTTTTCACTTTTTCTTGGTTTTGTTCTTCAGTTGTGGGCTCCAATGGCGGGTGGTTCCTTCGGTTATTTTGGGGTTCAACAAATGCAGAATGGTATTGGTATAATAGGTACTATATTGTTTTTAGTTGGCTTTGCTTTTGTTTATTATATAATCTTTCATAACGCTAATCCCTTCTCTAAAATTGTTGCTAGTAATGCAGATTCCGAGATTGAAGAGTTTGAGGAGGATGAACAGAATGCTTCCCAACAATATAATGAACCACAAATTATTGAGGATGAGCCTAAGTTGGATTCAAGTTATTCTGAAGAAGACATTCCTCTTGAAGACGAAGAGGAAATTAATAAGATAGAAGAGGAAAATTTTACGACATCTGTATTTAATGAAGAAACGAATTCTTCTAAAATTGAAACAGAAACTGATTTTAAAATTGAAGATAGAACACATGTAGAAGAGGAATTAGTGGATGAAAATTTAGCAGAGAAACAAAATGCTGAGGAATATGGAAAAATTGGGACTGAGTATGATCCTCGAGCCAATTTAAGTAGCTATCATTTTCCAACTTTAGAGTTGCTTACTGAATATGGTAACATGAAAAAGGATATTGACATAGCTGAAATTGAAAGAAGTAAGAAGTTAATTGAAGATACTCTTATTAATTACAAGATAGAAATTTCAAGTATTACTGCATCCGTAGGACCAACTGTTACATTGTATGAAATTGTTCCAGCACCCGGGGTGAAAATCTCAAAAATAAAAAACCTTGAAGATGATATCGCTTTGAGTTTAGCGGCACTTGGAATTCGAATAATTGCGCCAATTCCAGGTAGAGGAACCATTGGTATAGAAGTTCCAAACAAAAATCCTGAAATGGTCCCTATGAAAACAGTTCTTGCGAGTAAGAAATTCCAAGAATGTGATTATCAATTGCCGGTAGTTTTAGGAAAGACCATTTCAAATGAAATTTTTATTGCAGATTTATCAAAAATGCCCCATCTCCTAATGGCCGGTGCCACAGGTCAAGGTAAATCCGTTGGTTTAAATTCAATCTTGGTATCACTATTATATAAAAAACACCCTGCATACGTGAAATTTGTTTTAGTAGACCCTAAAAAAGTTGAATTAACACTTTACAATAAAATTGAAAGACATTTCCTAGCAAAATTACCTGGCGATGGCGACGCAATTATTACCGAAAATCAAAAAGTAATTCACACATTAAATTCACTTTGTGAAGAAATGGATCAGCGCTACAAATTATTGCAAGATGCCCTAGTTCGCAACATCGTAGAATACAATAATAAATTCCTCGATAGAAAATTGAATCCTGAAAATGATCATCGTTTTATGCCCTATATAGTTGTGGTAATTGATGAAGTTGCGGATTTAATTATGACTGCTGGAAAGGAAATTGAAACTCCCATCGCTCGATTAGCTCAACTTGCTCGTGCAATTGGTATTCACCTTATTTTAGCAACTCAAAGACCTTCTGTAAATGTCATTACGGGTATGATTAAAGCAAATTTCCCGTCTAGAATAGCCTTTAGAGTAACATCTAAGATAGACTCTCGTACAATATTAGATAATAACGGAGCAGATCAACTTATTGGTAAAGGAGATATGCTTTATAGTGGTGGTAATGATTTAATTCGTTTACAATGTCCGTTCGTAGATACTCCTGAAGTTGAAAAAATTGTAGATTTTATTGGTGACCAAAGAGCGTATCCTACGGCATATTTACTCCCTGAGGTTAAAGATGAATCTACCTCTGGTGGTGGCGAGTATGATTCAGAGGATAGGGACGCTTTATTTGAAGATGCGGCAAGAATTGTAGTGCAAAATCAAGTGGGTTCTACAAGCATGATTCAGCGCAAGATGAAAATTGGATATAACCGTGCCGGTCGACTAATGGATCAATTAGAGGATGCAGGAATAGTTGGACCTAGTTTGGGGTCGAAGCCACGAGATGTTAAGATTCCCGATGAATATGCTTTAGAGCAATACTTGCAAAACAATGGTGGTTAGAAGTAGTTTCATCGAAAGTATAAGATTCTGCAGCTTGTTTTCTACATTTACACTAAAATTTAGGTAGTTTTGAAAGAATAAATATGAAGAAATTGTCCTTGTTATTTTTAATGTTTACATTGATTTTCAGCAGCAATGCTCAATCCGATGCAACGTCTAAATCAATATTGAAAAAAACTTCCAAAGTTTATAAATCAATGAAAACAATTGAAGCAAAATTTTCATTAATAACCATGTCTGCACAACGGAAACCTATTGTAAATTCGGGGAATTTATGGTTAAAAGGGACATCGTTCAAATTGGAATTAGGGGACCAAGAAATTATTTGTGATGGTAAATCAATATGGACTTACAGTTCAACTACAGAAGAAGTTACTTTAGAATCATATTCGAAACGTACAAATCAGATGTCTCCTGAAGAAATGTTCAGCTTTTATGAAAATGGGTTTAAATCCCTATATGAAGGAAAGAGAACAGATGGGGGAGCTACTTATGAATTAATTAAGTTGGTACCTAAAAAGAATCGTGCAAAATATTCTTTTATAAATGTTGAAATAAATCCAACCAATAATTATATACATAAAGTAATTCAACATATGAAGAACGGTATGGATATTGTAATTGAAATTAATGAATTAAAGAAGAATTCTGCAGTTTCAAGCAATATGTTTAAGTGGGATAGCGTAACTCATCCCGGCGTTGAACTAGTGGATTTAAGATAAATAAAGTAATTGAAAAATCAATATAAGAAGAAAGGCGACCAGATGGTCGCCTTTCTTCTTATATTCTGATTATGCCTATTAGGAATTTAAAACATCATACATTTTCTGTCCAATATTTGCTGGACTTTCAACCACATGTATACCGCATTCTCTCATGATAGCCATTTTAGCTTCGGCGGTATCATCTTTCCCACCAACAATAGCTCCGGCATGCCCCATTCTTCGGCCTGGAGGTGCTGTTTGACCAGCAATGAATCCAACTACAGGCTTTGTCCCGTGCTCTTTAATCCAATGGGCAGCCTCAGCTTCCATCCCACCACCGATTTCACCTATCATAACGATTCCTTTGGTCTCAGGATCGTTCATAAATAATTCAACTGCTTCTTTTGTGGTTGTACCAATTATTGGATCACCCCCAATTCCAATTGCAGTGGATTGGCCTAAACCTAGCTTTGTTAATTGGTCAACTGCTTCATAAGTTAATGTTCCAGATTTTGAAACAACACCGATATTTCCCTTTTTGAAGATAAAACCTGGCATAATTCCAATTTTTGCTTCTCCTGGAGTGATAATTCCAGGACAGTTAGGTCCGATTAAGGTGCATTTCTTATCTGCAATATAATCCTTAACCATAACCATATCCTTTGTAGGAATACCCTCTGTAATAGCAACAATTACTTCAATTCCTGCATCTGCTGCTTCCATCATTGCATCTGCTGCAAATGCTGGTGGAACGAAAATAATACTCACATTAGCACCTGCTGTTATTACCGCTTCTTCTACTGTATTAAAAACCGGTCTGTCTAAGTGAGTACTTCCTCCTTTACCAGGAGTTACTCCACCAATTACATTGGTGCCATACTCAATCATTTGAGTAGCATGGAAAGTACCTTCATTTCCGGTAAATCCTTGAACCACAATTTTTGAATCTTTGTTAACTAAAATACTCATTTCCTTAAACTCGGTGCGAAAATAACCTTAAGTAGTTGAATTCCCATAAGAATCATCTACCCTAAGATTAAATTTAGTTTAGAAACTTTGTAATATCTTTGGACATTGGGCTCGTAGTTGAAGAAAAATAGGCTAATAACTTACCATCTTCACTGATTAAGTATTTGTTGAAATTCCACTTTACTTCACTATCTAATGCATCGTTTATTGATTTTTGCGTAAGCCATTTGTAAAGTTCATGCTGATGGTCACCTTTAACATCTACCTTTTCAGTGAGGGTAAAAGTAACGCCAAAGTTTTTTGTGCAAAATGATTGGATAGTGCTGGCATCTCCTGGCTCTTGCCCCCCGAATTGATTACATGGCGTGCCAATAATTATAAGCTTATCTTTATATGCATCATTTAGTTTCTGTAAATCTTCATACTGAGGTGTGAAACCACACTCGCTAGCAGTATTTACAATCAATATTTTTTTTCCTTTATATTCCGATAAGTTTAAGGGTGTTCCATCCAGTTTCTTTATTGAAACGTCGTAAATAGGACTTTTAGGGTTACTGTTATTCATAGTTTGTTTGTCAATTGTTTTTGAAACTCCAAAAAAACATCCAGTCATGGAAGCAATTATTCCTGAAGCTAGTAATCGTTTGGTCAATTTGCGCATCATAATTGAATAACAATATTAACTAAATTGGGTTTTAAAAATTGTGGTATTTCGATTATCAATTGTTCATGTTAAATTCGTGGTATGAGTATGAAGTTTCAATATTGGTCTCTTTTAGTTATTGGTATACTTGTTTTGGGTTGTGAAGAAGAGCCACCAGTAATCAAATTCAAGCAAAAGCCATTATTGGATACAACATATTATGGTGCTGCTCCATCTCAACAGATTAAAAAAGTATGGCTAGCAGATGTCACGGGTGTGCGTTGTAATAACTGTCCGCGTGCTGCAGAATTAGCTAAAAAGTTCCACGAAGATAATCCAGGAAGAATTGAGATAATTGCACTCTACCCAAATGCAGGAGTATTAACCTGGGCATGGGAAGGATATGATACTTTGAATTCTTCTGATGCCGATCAAATCATAGGTGAAACTCCGGGTTCTCTACCAAAGGGTATGATTGATAAAGTAGTTTATAACGGTAGTGTTCTTGTTGATGAATTGGCATGGGGTTCTGTTATAAATCAGCAATTGCAAAAGACTACTCCTATTAATTTAGGAATAAATACCTCTTGGATAGATGATGAAGATAAAGGGCGAATTGAAATTAAGGCGGTTGCAAATACTGCTTTCAATAAGCCTGTGTTATGGATTATTGGTATTTTAGAAGATAAAATTATTGGTGCCCAGTCGGATTCTCGAGTGGGTGGTGGCTTAGATGATGATTACGAACATAACCATGTACTCCGTTCTGTGGTGGGAAGTGCCTACGGTGATACTATTGCTCAAAAAATGGATGTTCCCGGATATACGGTAGAAAGACATTATTTTATTGATAGAAAACAAAACTGGAATGCCGATAATTTATCTGTTATGGTTTGGGTTATAGATGCTGAAACTAAAGAGATTTTACAAACTCGCACTGCGAAAATGAAACCATAATATGATTTCTTGGGAAGATGCAGTTCAGGGTTTTTCTATTCATCTACAATTAGAGAAATCCTTATCTTCCAACAGTATAGAGGCATATCTCCGTGATATCGAGAAGTTGCAGACTTTTTCTATTTCCAATTCTTGGAAGAATCCATTGAAACTTTCTCAACAGGATTTAGAAAAATTTGCGGTTTATATAATGGACCTTGGCTTACAATCTACTTCTCAAGCTAGAATAATAAGCGGTGTGCGGGCATTTTACAAGTACCTCTCCTTAGAAGATTATATTGATGAGAGTCCTGCAGACTTTTTAGAACCGCCAAAAACAGGTAGAAAACTACCCGTTGTGCTAAGCCCAGATGAAATCGATGCCATGATATCTACTCTCGATAGATCTAAAGGTGAGGGAGAGAGAAACGTAGCCATTTTAGAAACCATGTATTCGTGTGGTTTACGTGTATCTGAAGTAATTGGTTTGAGATTAACCCATATTCATTTTGAAGAGCAATATATACAAGTCATAGGAAAGGGAAATAAAGAACGATTAATTCCAATTTCTGAGCGGGCATTAAAGCATATTAAGATCTTTGTTGATCATTTTAGGGTGCACATTGATATCGATAAAAATTACCGAGATATTGTATTTGTATCGGCAAGAGGCAAGGGATTGACACGTCAATCGGTCTTTTTAATGATTAAGAAAGCAGCCATACAGGCAGGAGTAAATAAAAACATCTCTCCACATACATTGCGTCATTCATTCGCAACACATTTAGTGGAATATGGGGCCGATCTTAGGGCTGTTCAGGAGATGCTTGGACATGAATCAATAACTACAACAGAAATTTATACTCATTTAGACCGAGGATTCTTGGCAGACACCTTAAATCAGTATCACCCAAGATCACAAAGAAACAGCTAAGGAGAAGTAATTTTCTCAACTGATTTTCCTTTTGCTAAGTCATCTACAATTTTATCGAGTATACGAACTTTTTGAGTTAATGGGTTAGTGATTTCTTGAATTTTAATTCCACAAATATTGCCTTTAATATTATAAGCATTATTTGGAACTGCAGCCAAATCAAACAATTCTTTTAAGGTTAATTTCTTCTCAATACAATCATTGAGTTCATTTTGATTAAGACCGGTTAACCATTGAATAATTGAGTTTAAATCATCTAATGATTGGTTTTTTCGCTCTACTTTATTCCGATAATGAGGGAATACAGATGCAAAGGTCATCTTTTCAATTTTCTCATCTTGAGACGGTCCCATTGAATTATTTATTATACCAGCTTAACCAGGTTTTTTTATTTCTGAAAAAATATCCCCATACAAGACTTTGGGGTAAAACGCCATGGTGTTCAACTAATAGTGGAGCAGTTGGAGTGGTTAAAAGGTTCTTTTTTAGCTTGTTGAACTCCAAATGTGCACGAATAATTTGAAAGGTGTGGTTAATTTTACCTTGAATAAGGAAATGGATTCCGGCTAAACCATCAAGAAGTTTTCTTTGAAAAATGCGTTTTTCACGAATTGAGTCTGGTAGGTTTTTATGCATCATCAGCAAGCCATTTCTGAAGTTGAGGAAAGTTTTTCTTGGGTTTTGATTTGATAATGTTGCTCCTCCAATATGGTAAACCACACTTTCCGGGCAAGAATATATTTCATGTCCCAAATTTTTAAGTCTCCAACATAAATCAATTTCTTCCATATGAGCAAAGAAGCTCACATCCAAGCCGCCGGCTTTTTGCCAACAAGTTCTACGAATAAACATAGCAGCACCACTTGCCCAAAATATAGGAGTACTTTGATTATATTGGGACTTGTCAAATTCAACGTTTCCGAATATTCTACCTTTACAAAAGGGGAATCCTAGGTAGTCGATGAATCCACCTGACCCTCCAGCATATTCAAATTTATCTGTATTCTTGTAATCAAGAATTTTAGGTTGAGCTGCAGCAATTTTAGGATTGTTCTCCAGTAAAAAAACCAATGGTTTTAACCAGTCAGGAGTTTTCGGAGTAGCATCTGAATTGAGCAAAACAAAATAGTCCGCACTTCTACCTTCTAATGCTTCATTGTAACCTCCGGCATACCCGTTATTTTTGGGAAGTCTAATAATTTCTATTTGTCCTCCATAGGTTTGTTCAACCCAATTGGCCGAACCATCTGTGGAGTTATTATCTGCAAAAACAATTTTGGCACCAGGGTGATTCGTGTTATCAATAACTTGGGGTAAACATTCTTTTACAACTTCAAGAGTGTTGTAATTTAGAATTACGATATCAATAGTGGGGTGTAACAATAATTATTTTTCGAAAGGTAAAAATATGAAATGTGTTTCTGCTCCGTTTATCCAAAATACGCAAAATTTCTCTCCTGGATTTCCATAGGCTTCTTTGAATGCAGAAAATCTGTCATCAGTAATAATGTTCAACTCCTTGAATCTTTCTATTGTGGTTGCATTGATACTGTATTCAAACCCATATTCTGCTCTATCAAATAGAGATTCTCCAATTTGAGCATTTTCTTGGTGGGCAACAAATACCGGATACTCACTAAAATTTTCAGATCGTATAGCTTCATGAACTTCTTTAAGTTCATTATTTAACTTTTTTAATTGTTTTTTTAATTTTTCTAGTGGACTTTTAATTTCGTCTGCAATCATGGTTGTACCTTTAATTTCAAGGCTGTATTGCCAGTTTCCGTTTGTATATTTAAATAATACCAAGCCGAAGGCAAATTACTGATGTCAAAATCAGTCTTTTTAGATGGCGTATTACAAATATGATCTTTAATCACCTTTCCTGTGAGATCAATGATTTCTATATATTTAACTTTTGAATTACTATTAATTGTAACCGTCTTATTTGCTGGGTTTGGGTAAATTGATGCGGTAACCTTAAAATCCTCTTTAGAGGTTTTTACATCTTTTAACTTTAAATACCACATTCCCCGGCCATGTGTAAAGGCATAAAGTGATCTATCACTATTTCTAATTTTTACCTCATGAACGGCAACATTTGGTATGGTCATCTCTTTCTGCCAAGTGGCACCTCCATCCATAGTGTAGTATAAACCAAAGTCAGTGCCGGCAAATATGTAATGTTCTGGACTCCAAGGATCGACTGCTACCGAATTTACAGGTAAACCTTTTGGTAAATTACCGGAAATATCTTCCCATAGAGGAGATGTACTGTCGAGGTTACTCACTTTCCAAACTCTTCCGTAGTTACTAAAATTAGAAAACGCAACAAATATTTGATATTTGTTTTTAGGGTTAACTTCTATAAAGTTTAAATAATCATTTGTTATTTGTAGAGGAGCTGAAGCATTAAAGCTAACTTCTGTGCCTACCTCTGCAGATCCAGCATTTTCAAATTTGTATAATTGAGCTGAGTTACCACCAAAATATAAAACTGGGTTAATATCATGACTCACCCCAAGAGACTTTAAACTCGAACGCAATACTGTATTTATTTTTTCCCAATTATTTCCTCCGTCTGCTGTGCGATAAACTCCTCTGTTTGTTCTGTAGAATAACATGTATTCATCAGACTCATTCATAGTATATGAATTGATGAAACTAACACCATCTGAACCAAATGCACTTGCTGATATATTACGTGTAACGGCTTGACCTGTTCCAAAATTATCAACTCTTCTAATTCCTTCATTTTGCGTTGATAGGTAAGCTACCGTTCCTGTTTGTTGACCTATATGGCAATAGGCTCCATCTCCGCCAAAAATATATTGCGTTAACATTCTGCCAGTTGCGTAATGAGTTCCATTATCTTGGGCACCTGCAATTGCATCAAGACCGTTATATCCAACACCGCCGGCATAAAATTGAGTAACACGGTATCCCGTATTAATTGCTTTTACAACGCTGCTTCTGCCATACCTGCACTCATACATTCCACCATCTGTTCCGATAACGTAACCATTGGTGGTTTGGTTTAAGTTGGCATATGAATGATGATCGGCATGACTTCCAGAAATACGAGTCCAATTCTTGCCACCATCACTTGAAGCTGCGCAATAAACACCACCGGCAGTTACTTTATTTGAGTCGTTATGACTCACTCCCAACATTACACAATATGCTTGATATCCTGCACCAATGTCCTCGGGAGTAGTTTGCTGAACCCAAGTTCTTCCTCCATCACTACTTTTATAAAAGGCAGCTGGTGGATCTGAGAATCCATAACCTTCGAATAAAGCATAAACTACGTTTGGGTATTTTTCGCAATTGGCCATTTGAATTCTGCGGAACTGAGAGGGTCTATTTGGGAAAGTTACACTATTCCAAGTGCCATTATTTCCGTTAGAATCTGACGCCAATACACCATTAGACTGCATTGAAATTAAAATTCGTCCGTTAGGAAGAACAAGTATGTCATTGATTTGACGCGTACCACCATTGTATACATTATCCCAAGTTTCACCGCCATCCTGAGTGCGGTATAAACCAGCAGTGTGTGTGCCAGCGAAAAGGGTTGAACTATCATCTAAACTGTGTGCAATGTCCCAAATGGCAGTCATACCCGATAATCCAACCGTAGATGGTAGTTGTTCGAAAGATTGACCTCTATTCGTAGATTTAAAAATCCCATCACCATTTACATTTGCGGAGTTTGCTCTACTTTCTCCAGTTCCGTAGTAGATAATATCGTGGTTGAATGGGTTCGATGTAATGCAGCTAGACATGAGCGAAGTTTCATGGTCATTTACAGGCTCCCACATGTTTCCACCAGAGGTTGTTCTCCAAATTCCACCTGAAATAGCAGCCGCTAAAATATGCGAATTATCAGCCGGATCTATCCATAATGATCTTGTACGCCCACCAATAGCAGCAGGCCCTAATTCAATAATTGTATCGAAAATGGGAGAATTAGCTCTCTTATTAATATTTAACTTTTTATCCTCTGCTTGCCATTTGGTTCTCATCCATTTGGGGATATTCCCATTAGCATCTTTTTTCTCGTTATACCATTGTTCGAAGTAACCTGGATTTTCGCCTTCTTCTTTTGTAGCTTTTTTGATCTTTAGGATATCACCTGACCATAAAAAGAAATATCCTAAAGCGAAAAAACTTAATACACCAATGTAGCGTTTAGCCAATTGTTTTATTTGCATTTTACAAAGATAGATAAAGTTCGAAAGGGCAATTGTAAAAAGTCTTACACAAAATTCATTACTATTTAATTGGTAAATTTTAACATATTAATTTACTTCGTATAAAATGAAAAAATTCTTCCGAGTTACTTTATGGGTAGGAGTAATTGTATTTGTTGGCGTAATTATTAGAATTTCTCCTTATGGCTACCTTTTCAAGGGGATAAAAAATACCTATTTACAAGGAGAACTATCTGCTCATTACACCGATTGGAAGGGTTTTGAAACAAGGGAAATTAAATCCGGTTCAGCAAATCCAGCTCAAGAAAAGATTTCAAATGTTAAACTATCTCAGGAGCTTCTTGCAATGTTGGAAGAGACTGAGAGCGGATCATACTTAGTTTATAAGGATAATAAATTGGTAAGTGAGAATTACTTCCAAGAGCATGAAAAGTCTTCTATTACTAATTCATTTTCCATGGCTAAAACTATCACTACATTGTTGCTACAAAGAGCTATTCAAGACGGATATATTAAATCTTGGGATGAAAAAGTAATAAATTGGTTGCCATGGCTCCAAGGCGATTTTGCAAATGAATTAACATTGAGACACTTGTCTACAATGACGGCAGGTTTGGACTGGAGAGAAAATTATTTTGCTCCATTAGGAATTACAGCGAGAGCGTATTACTCAGAAGACGTTGAAGGTGTAATGCGATCAGTTATAGTAGAATCTAAACCTGGAAGTAAATGGGAATATCAGAGTGGTGCAACGCAACTCTTGGGATTAATACTTATGAAGGCATTGCAAACTCCACCTAATGGACTTAAAGTATTTCAACAAATTTCCGATTATGCTTCTGAAAAGTTATGGATGCCTCTAGGAATGGAAAATGATGCACAATGGTCTTTAGATCATAAAGATGGAAGGGAGCTAACATTTTGTTGTTTAAATGCGAGCAGCAGAGATTTCGGAAAGTTGGGTTTATTGGTATTAAATAATGGAAAATTGAATGGTGAAAATATCATTGATAGCTCATTTTTATCTTTGGCATCTCAACCTTGGAAATTTATTAATTATGGTCATTCTTTTTGGGTTTCTCCTGCAACTGAAATTCCATTTTATTATTTTCAAGGTTTAAAAGGACAATATATTGTTATAATACCATCGAAAAATATGGTTATTGTAAGAACAGGAAATGGTGTTAAGCGTAAGGATAAAGAATATGTTTTTACCTGTTTGCGGAAATACGTGAGTGAAGGTATTCGTTTATTTGGGAATTAAATAATAGACTTTATATACAAACAAAAAAGGCTCCAAGGAGCCTTTTTTGTTTGTATCCGATTTGTAATTATTGTGCAGACTTACGGATGATGTTTAGGGCACCACCTTCTTTAAACCACTCAATTTGTTGCTCATTATAGCTGTGGTTTACTTCAATTGATTCTGTAGATCCATTAGTATGGTTTAAAACGAGATTAAGTGATTTACCTGGTGCAAAATCTGTTAATCCTACTATATCAATTGAGTCGTCTTCAAGAATCTTATCGTAGTCGTTTTTATCAGCAAATGTCAATGCTAGCATTCCCTGTTTTTTGAGGTTTGTTTCATGAATTCTAGCAAAAGACTTTACCAATACGGCGCGTACACCTAAGTGTCTTGGTTCCATTGCAGCATGTTCACGTGAACTACCTTCTCCGTAGTTCTCATCACCCACAACCAAACTTCCAATTCCCGCAGCCTTGTATGCACGTTGAGTAATTGGAACTGGACCGTATTGACCCGTTATTTGATTTTTTACCTCATTAGTTTTTTCATTGAAGTAGTTAACTGCTCCAATTAGCATATTATCTGAAATATTATCTAAATGACCTCTGAATTTTAACCAGGGACCAGCCATAGAAATATGGTCAGTAGTACATTTACCTTTGGCTTTAATTAACAATTTTAAACCCTGTAAATCATTACCTTCCCAAGCGGTAAATGGAGATAAAATTTGTAATCTCTTACTTGCTGGATCAACAACGACTTGTGCGCTTCTTCCGTCTTCTGCTGGTGCAATATATCCTGCATCTTCAACCGCAAAACCATTTGTTGGTAATTCAAAACCAGTTGGCGCATCGAGCATAACTTCTTCACCGTTTTCATTGGTTAATTTATCCGTTAAAGGGTTGAAAGTTAAATCTCCCGCAATTGCCAAAGCAGTTACTAATTCTGGAGAGGCTACGAAGGCAAAAGTATTTGGGTTTCCGTCTGCGCGTTTTGCAAAGTTTCTATTGAAAGAATGTACAATGGTGTTTTTTTCTTGCTTTTCAGCTCCCATACGGTTCCACATACCTATACAAGGTCCACAAGCATTTGCAAATACTTTAGCTCCAATTTTATCAAAAGTATCAAGGAATCCATCCCTTTCTATAGTATAACGTACTTGCTCTGAACCAGGAGTGATAGTAAATTCAGCTTTAGTTTTTAGATTTTTATCTGAAACCTGTTTTGCTAAACTTTCAGCTCTTGAAATATCTTCGTATGAAGAGTTAGTACAGCTTCCAATTAATCCAACTTCAATCTTTGTTGGCCATCCATTAGCAGCTGCAGCTTCCTTCATTTTTGAAATAGGAGTTGCCAAATCTGGAGTGAATGGTCCATTCAAATGTGGTTCAAGAGTATTTAAATCAATTTCAATAACCTCATCAAAATAATTTTCGGGGTTGGCATATACTTCGGCATCAGCGGTTAAATGTTCTTTAACACCATTAGCCATATCAGCTACATCTTCACGGCCAGTAGAACGTAAATAACGCTCCATGCTTTCATCGTATCCGAAAGTAGAAGTAGTTGCACCAATTTCTGCTCCCATATTACAAATTGTACCTTTACCTGTACAACTCATATTTGTAGCTCCTTCGCCAAAATATTCAACGATCGCACCAGTACCCCCCTTAACAGTAAGTAATCCAGCCACTTTTAAGATTACATCTTTTGGAGCGGTCCAACCGTTTAATTTACCAGTTAATTTAACACCGATAAGTTTAGGCCATTTAAGTTCCCAAGGTAATCCTGCCATTACATCACATGCATCAGCACCACCTACACCAATAGCAACCATTCCTAATCCACCTGCGTTTACAGTATGCGAATCAGTACCTATCATCATTCCTCCAGGGAATGCATAGTTTTCTAAAACCACTTGGTGAATGATACCCGCACCTGGTTTCCAAAAACCGATACCGTATTTATTTGAAACAGAAGCCAGGAAATCATATACTTCCTTGCTGTCTGAGTTTGCAATATCTAAATCATTTTTTGCACCGTTTTGAGCAACAATCAAATGGTCGCAATGTACAGTTGAAGGAACTGCTACTTGCGGACGACCGGCTTGCATGAATTGCAATAATGCCATTTGTGCAGTGGCATCCTGCATTGCTACACGGTCAGGAGCAAAATCAACATAATCTGTGGCGCGTTGAAAAACTTTGTTTGCAGGGTTATCCCACAAATGATTAAATAAAATTTTCTCTGCCAGAGTTAAGGGTCTACCTACCATTTCACGAGCGGCATTAATACGCTCAGGCATTCTCTCATAAACCGATTTGATTACATTGATGTCAAAAGCCATAATATTTATTGATTTAAATCGCTGCAAAGGTCGTTAATTTTTATGCTAATGGCAATATCAAATCCATTGTAAATGTTTTCATTCTGCAATAATTTGATGAAATTAGAATTTGTATCTTCGCAATATGTCTTCAGGTGATAGAGTGATTTTAGGTATTGACCCAGGAACTAATTTGCTTGGTTATGGCGCAATTACTGTCAAAAATGGAAATCCTAGTTTGCTCACACTTGGAGTAGTAAGACTCTCAAAAATTGCAGATGCGGGAGAAAAACTGCATCATATTTATGAACGTATTGTTGGATTAATAAAAGGATTTGAAGTGCAAGAGGTGGCCATTGAAGCGCCGTTCTACGGTAAAAATGTACAGAGTATGTTAAAGTTAGGACGTGCTCAAGGCGTTGCTATTGCTGCGGCTATTTCACAAGAAGTCCCCGTTTATGAATATGTGCCAAGAAAAATTAAGCAGTCCATTTGTGGAAATGGTAATGCTTCAAAAGAACAAGTTTTATCCATGTTAACTGCTCAGTTTAATTTCGAAACTAAACCAGAAACATTGGATGCTTCAGATGGTTTAGCCGCCGCGCTTTGTCACTTATACCAATTTCAACCTCGTACATTTGGAACTACTCAAGGAAGATCCAATACAGGCAAGAAAAAATCAGGTTGGGAGCAGTTTCTAAAAAATAACCCAGACCGATTGAAAGGTGGGTAATATTAATACTCATTAAACCCATTAATTAGATTTACGTCTTATTTTCAAATGCTAAAAAATACCTTACTTTTCGTCGTTTTGTTTGCCTTGGCCAAAGGACTTTTTACTCAAAGTTTATATTTTCCTCCGATAAATTCTGACAATTGGGATACCCTTTCTCCTCAAGAATTGAATTACTGCAAACAAGAACTCGATGATCTATACTACTATTTAGATAGTGTTGATAGTAAGGCATTTATACTTTTAATAAATGGTAAGATTGTAATCGAACAATATTTTGGCAACTTCACAAAAGATAGTTTTTGGTATTGGGCCTCTGCAGGCAAAACGCTAACTGCGAGTTTAATAGGTATAGCACAAGAGAAAAATTTGCTTAAATTAAACGATCCATCGTCGAAATATTTGGGAGAGGGATGGACCAGTTTAACAAAAACTCAAGAGGATTTTATTCAAATTTGGAATCAGCTAACTATGACAACGGGATTAGACGATGCGAATAATGCCGATTGTACGGATCCGAATTGTTTAAAATATAAAGCAGCAGTTGGAACGCGATGGGCATATCATAATGCTCCTTATACATTACTTGACAAAGTAATTGAGGTTTCAAGCAAACTTACATTAAATCAATTTTTATTGAATAATTTAACACCTAATACGGGAATTAAAGCGCTATATATTCAAAATGGATTTAATAAAGTCGCCTTCTCCACACCAAGAAATTTTGCAAAATTTGGTCTTTTGTTATTAGCTAAAGGTAAGTGGGATCAGAATCAAACAATACCCTCTAATTATTTTAATTCGATGGTGAATAGTTCTCAGAACTTAAATGCTTCTTATGGGTATTTAACTTGGCTTAATGGAAAAGAGAATTTTATGATTCCTCAATCTCAATTAAGATTTTCAGGAAGCCCAATAAAGTATGCGCCGGATGATTGTATTATGGCATTAGGTAAAAATGGACAGATGATACATGTGAGTCCTTCTAAAAATATGGTTTGGATACGAATGGGTAACGCACCAGAAGGCGCGTCTCCTTTAGTGAACTTTGACTTAGGAGAGGGTATTTGGCATTATGTTAATAGGTTGGACTGTAACCAAATTAAACAAGATTACCTCAATAAGGTCGAATTTAAATATTACCCGAACCCATTACAGTTCCCATATAAGTTGACATTAGATAATTTGGATAATGATTGTATAGTAGAAATATGGAATACCACAAGTAAAGTTGGCATCAAAATCCTAGATGAAACAAATTCAATTGAACTCCCAGGATACTCTCCAGGTTTATATTTTATTAAGATTGAGAATGCAATATTTCCAATAGTGTTGGAATAATTACATACGTTCTACCATTTCAATTCCCAATAAACCCATTGAATGAGAAAGGGTATTTGCAGTTTTTTGGGCAAGTAATAATCTAAACTCTTTTTTGCTGGAATCTGCTTCTTTTAGAATGCTTAATTCATTATATAACCTATTGAAAGATTTAGCTAAATCAAGTGTATACTGGCATAAGCCCGAAGGATTGTATTCCTCGGCGGCATTCTTTAAAACTTGAGAATACTCCGAAAGTGTTTTTATTACCTCAACTTCGGTAGCGTTTAATTCAATATTATCAGATTTGTTGTTTTTAGGCCTTTCCTGTCTTAAAATACTTTTAATCCTAGTGTAGGTGTACATTGCAAATGGGCCTGTGTCTCCATGGAAGTCTATACTTTCTTCAGGATTAAAAAGCATCCGTTTTTTCGCATCCACTTTTAAAATGAAGAATTTTAATGCGGCCAGGGATAAACGTCTACATAAAATGTCTAGTTCGGAATCCTCCATTCCCTGAGTTTTGCCTAATTCTTCTGTTTTGGACTTGGAAGTATTATACATTTCGTTTAATAGATCGTCAGCGTCAACAACAGTTCCTTCGCGACTCTTCATTTTGCCCGATGGTAGATCTACCATCCCGTAACTCGCATGATACATTCCCTTAGCATATGGTCTGCCCAACTTTTTCATAATTAGGAATAAAACCTTGAAATGATAATCCTGCTCATTCCCAACAACATATATACTTCTTGCGATATTAAAATCTTGATATTTTAACTCAGCAGTTCCCATGTCTTGGGTGATGTAAACTGATGTGCCATCACCACGCTGAACTAATTTTTCATCTAAACCTTCATCACTTAAATCAATCCAAACGGAATTGTCAGACCTTTTAAAGAAAACTCCATTTTCTAAGCCTTCTTGAACAATATCTTTTCCTAAAGAATAGGTATTTGATTCATAATAAAATTTATCAAACGACACTCCTAAATTCTTGTAGGTTGAATCAAATCCTTCATAAACCCAAGAATTCATTGTGTTCCATAATTTTAAAACTTCTTCATCACCGGCTTCCCACTTTCTTAACATTTCTTGGCAAGCTTGCATTAATTCAGATTGATTACGAACTAAGTCCTTAATGAGTCCTTTGATTTTTGCAATTTGTTTGTCTTCCTCGGCCTCTGATAATCTCTTAACTAATTCTTGATATCTCTCATTTGTGGCATTATCCGCGGTGTGCCATTTGCCCTCATATGCTAATTCGATATCGTCTGAGGTTGCATTAACAAGTTGGTTTTCGAAAACTACATAATATTCTCCTACCAAATGGTCCCCTTTAATATTTGCGCTTTCTGGTGTTTCTCCATTTCCAAAACGTTGCCAAGCTAACATACTTTTGCAGATATGGATACCTCTGTCGTTAATTAAATTAGCCATAGTAACATCCGCTCCATTAGCTCTCATTATTTGGGATAATGAATAGCCTAATAAATTATTCCTAATATGGCCTAAATGTAATGGCTTGTTTGTATTCGGAGATGAGTACTCAATCATTATTTTTTGGCCTTTCAAAAAGTTTGTAGAATTAGCATCAAACTGATTGAAATAACTAAGCCAAAGATTATTTGAAATACCCAAGTTCAAAAATCCTTTTATAACATTGTAGGAGGAGAATATTTCTGTGATTTCACAAAGCACCTCGCCAATTTGCTTTGCTGTTTCTTCAGGAGATACTTTTGAATATCTGACATATGGAAAAACTACTAAGGTAAAATCTCCCTCAAATGTGGATTTAGTTTTTTCCAATGACACCTTCATACCGGGAATTTCTCCGTATAACTGTTGAAGGGTTTGTGAAATTTCTTTCACCAATATTGTCTCAATATTCATTTACTGCAAAGATAAGATTCATTGAAAAAATATGTTATTATAGTATTAAAAATGGTGATATTTCCCACCTTGTGAAATTTGAAACGCTCGGTAGAATTGTTCGCAAAGAACTAAACGTGCTAATTGGTGAGGGAAAACCCAATTACTCATTCGAAAACTGGGATATTTACGTTTAGCATCTTCAGTAAAACCGTAAGCACCTCCGATACAAAAAATTATGTCCCCGCGAGAATTTGCTAAATCTTTTTCCAAGTTTTGCGAAAATTCAATAGAGGTTGTTTGCTTACCTTTTTCATCGAGTAAAATTAGTTGATCCTGTTCTCGCGCAATTTTTATGAAATTAGCAGTTTCAATTTCCCGCTGTTTTTCGGGTTCTGACTGTTTTGCAGCCGAAAGTTTAATTAATTCAAAGGAAAATATTCCTTTAGTTTTCTTCACATATTCATCACACAACGCATCTATTGATGCATTCTTTTGATTTTCAATGTATGCTAAACGAATTCCCAAGTTAGTTAGAATTCAAAATCTCAAGAATTTTATCCAACTGTGGGGTTAATATGATTTCTGTACGACGGTTTTTAGCTCTTCCTTCAGGAGTTCCATTATCTGCTACGGGCATTGTAGCACCTCTACCCATTGCAGTTATACGTCCATCCGAAATCCCACCTTTTTCAATCAATATCCGTGAAATACTTGTAGCTCTTAATACACTTAAATCCCAATTATCCTTCATTC
>JAURFW010000050.1 GCA_030834125.1 Bacteroidota bacterium
ATGGAAGTGAAAATGCCTGTTCCAATCATGTTGGCTACCACCATGTTGGTGGCGACGCGACGGGAATAGGTTTGGGTCATAAAAGAATCAACATCAATTATCAGATGTTAATTCAAAATCGTCGCCACGCACGAAATAATTGGAATGCGAAAATCCACCGTAATAAATTTTTAATTTATCAGCGCCCATAATCACTAAAGTTCCCCAATTATTCCTGAAAGAAGAACTCCCAAACCTCCATGTTCGAGGAGCTAAGGCAAATTTCCCACCTTTTGAATAGCGAATGTTCATGTACATGAGCATATCCTTAGACCAACCATTTTGGTAATTATTACTGTAACCATGGAGTTTGGCTGGCTCCCCGTCCTTCTCAGAATCTTTCCACTTAAAATAAATTTCGTGTCCCCTTAATTCTCCTTCGCCTTTCCAATAGCTATTGGTAAGAACTTGGTCTAAATAACCGGCACTAATCATTTTTTTCAACTCTTCTGACATGCCATTATCTTTATTATCCAACAATTCAAACAACACGGATACCGAGTCCGATTCAAGACGTTCAATCACCGCATCTACAGCTAGCCTTTTCATTTTACGGACAAACTTCCCCTCTTCATCATACAGATTGCATGATTCTTCAAATTCACTCCAATCATCCCGATTGATTAATGCCTGAAAACATTCTTCTTTTCGATTTTCAGCTGAGTCCAACCATTCCTTGTCTTCTGGGTCCAATCGGTCAAATTCCATTAAAGCTCTTTTAAACTTTTTATTGGCCATTTGATCCAAGCCGTTTTTAAACTCTTCGGGTGGACCACATGATACCAAACCAACAACTAACAAGACCTGAAACGACTTTGAATGCTTTAAAATCATATTTCAATTATAAAATTAAAAATATCTTAAGCATTAGCTTTTGATAAGATTTTGAGTTAGTTACTAAATATTGAAAGGGATTAACTCACACTATATGTTCCCATTTTTCTAACATGCAAAATCTATTTTATGAATAACTTCATTTCAACAGGATGCGCAGCCATTCTTTTATCTTGTTTACCAGTAGCGAAGTCTCCAAAATTGGAAGATTTACCGAAGAGCGCCAATAAAGTTGAACTAATTCAAGATAGTTCGGTATGCCTCGTATTTGCTGGCGACTTAATGGGGCACGGTCCCATGATAAGTGCGGCTTGGTCTGATAGTGCAAATAGTTACGACTATGTTCAATGGTTCCAATTCATTTCCCCATATCTAAGCAAAGCAGATTTTTCTGCGGCAAATTTAGAGGTAACCCTTGCCGGACAACCGTATAGCGGATATCCGCAATTTTCCTCGCCCGACGAGTATGCTATAGCTGCGCAGAAAAATGGAATAGACCTACTTTTCACCGCAAACAATCATAGTCAAGACCGCGGTAAAGCCGGTTTGGAGAGAACCATCTTGACTTTGGACAATTTGGGTATACAGCATACGGGAACTTTTATCGATACAGCATCTAGGCAATTAAACTACCCTTACATAATAGAAATAAAAGGAATCAAAATTGCCTTGATGAATTATACTTATGGCACTAATGGTCTAGCCGTATCTAAACCCAACGTGGTAAATATGATCGACATGAACCAAATCAAGGAAGACTTTAAATCAGCTAAAGAAAGAGGTGCTCACTTCTTCATACCCGTTATGCATTGGGGCACAGAATACAATACTTCAGAAAATTCTGAGCAACAAAGAATTGCCTCATTTTTAGCAAATGAAGGAGCTTCAGCAATCATAGGAATGCACCCTCATGTCGTACAACCAATAAAATCAATAAACCAAAATAATACAGCACACGATATACCAGTAGCCTACAGCTTAGGTAATTTCATTTCAAACCAAAGGGATATTAATCGAGATGGCGGCATTTTGGTTAAATTAGAAATATCCCAAAAGAATGGCACTCCCGAATTGAAAACCATTCAATATCTCCCATTTTGGGTTTGGAGAGTCCTGTCAGATAATACTTATATAAATATCAAAAAGGGCTACTACCCAATAACCGAGAGGCAAATAGGTTTATTAAATGTTACGGATTCCATTAGTGCAAGTCTTTTTTTTAAAAATGTACGCCAGATTCTATCCGAAAGCACAGAGTGGCCCTTGGAGGATTACTGAAAACTCAAATACAAGTCAATTTAAAAAGGCTATTATTTTTGCCTCCGTACGTCTATTTAATTGCATATTCTCAATAGAGTTATTTGGATATTTGGGTTGAGAAGAACCATATCCAACCACAGAAAGTCGAATGGGCGCTACGCCCTGCTTAACCAAAAAAAGCTTTATCGCTTCTGCTCTTCTTTCCGACAATTTTATATTGTAGGACTCATCGCCTTCGGAATCTGTATGACCACCTAATTCAACTTGAATCTGTGGATTTGCCTTTAAGAAAAGAGGGAATTTCGAAAGCTCAGCTTCAAATTCTGGTTTGATGGCACTCTTGTCTTTATCAAATAATACATTAAGCTCAACGACATCTCCAATTTTCAAATCACTCTTAATCCAAGTGGTGTTGCTTAGTGTATCCCATTAAGAACAATGGAGGTCGTCAGTTCTAAATTTTCACCGAATAGACATGGTTTGAAATTTATAAGATACCTATTGTTCAACGCAAAATAAATATGATCAAAAATATATTTAAATTCTTCTGTTTGATTAAAATGCCTATAACGACCACCCGTCATCAGACTTATTTTCTTTAATAAAAATCTGTTTATCCGTCAAGTTTGAACTAATTAAACTATCCATAGAAAAATGGAGCGCATCAAAAAGAGCCGTAGACCCACCAAAATTTCCCAACCCTAAATTGGGTCTTAATTCCTTTCTTAATGTGTCAATATGACGACTCTTGGGGTAACATTGCACCCTATCATCATATTTGACAAAGAAGAGTTCATCATCGGGCCTTTTGTATCCCAATGCTGAATCCAACTCTGATTGCATTAATTCAGCACGATATTGACCATAGAACCGCTCAAATCCAAAACAAACACCATTGAAACCGGCTGTCTCGTTTTAATATTCTGCTTTACAATTCTTAGATTTTTTACAATACAATCCAACAGGCTATCTTTGGAAACCACAACTGTCACAGCCTTAGAACTGATTAGTGAATCAAAAAATAAGCCTTCCGTTTGATTTTCAATAGAATATGTTAAAAACACCTCATTGTTTATCACTCTCTGATTGTTCAGTAGCAAATTCCAATTCCCCGAAATAGCTGATAATGTTGAAGTGCACTTAGGTTGTATCAGAGACTCATAACCTGCAGGCACTAAAGCATCCTCAACATATGACTCATACAAGCGACCACCTGATTGATAGGTAGGGCTCCCATTTACTTTACTAATTTTTGATTTGATTCTTTTATCAATAGACTGACCCGCTTTGTTTACTTTGTTATTTATTGTATTAGACCCTTTAGATATAAGGGAATACCAATCTATCCCGCAACTGCTTAAAATATTAATTAAAAAAAATAATATAAATCTTATCCTATATTTTATAACCTTTTCCATCATATATCCTATTATACTTTTGAGTTCTATAGGTATTAGATAATCCTTTGAAAATAACTACACTGAGATTAATACTATAAACCCCGGCAGCACTAATTCCATAAAGCACCGAATTCCCAAGGTAATTTTCATATTCAGCATAGAACATATCCATATCTGCTTGATTTGAGGCATTCGTATAATTAGTATAAGAATTAGATGCCTCAACAAAATTATAAATCGAAGCGGCCCCCAAACCATAAAACAAGGCAGTCACCCAAAACTGTTTTTTACCAGTAACCAAGCGAAGTCCTGTACCAGGCAATATTAAAGCCGGCAACACAGCCGAAATTCCAGCAAATGAATGATACGAATCAAAAATCATCTCATTCGTTTTTTGATTGTTTAGTACTGTCTCACTATTATAAATACGATAAACCCCAGGACGAAAATTGGCATTCCCCTTATTCTGCATATAATTAGATAGGGACTTTTGATAACCCAATGGCACTGAAGCTTTTCTATCACTAACGGGAGTTATTTGCCTGTTTTTTGTATAAACAAACTCATAATAAACCGATTGATTTGAGAATTTTAAAGGCGCATCAAAATAAGACATGACAGGCATGCTATATTTGGTCAGCGGGCCTTTATATAAATCTTCTACAACAGAATTAATACCCTTTACAACCATTTTAGGGGGTGCAACACTTGTTGGAAAATTTTGAAGTTTAAAACCTCCAAAGGTATCAAAGTCAATGCGCATATCACTATTGAAGGATGTATTGAGATAATTCGACCTATTCGAAAAAACAACATTCTCGAAACTAGTCTTCAATGAAGCCGCGAGTTGTGCATTCAAATCATTCAACGGATACACTTTAGTCCGTCTTTCAACAATAAAACTCAATTCGGCCTGAAGCTGCCTATATTTAGACTGAAAAGAAGTCAATGTTTCCCGATTGGCCCGAATATTACGATCCATTTTAAGAGATGTAATTAATTGCACAATTGCATTCGAACTAGCAATTAATCTGGAGTATTGAATTGGCCTTAAGTAATTCAAGGAATCAAACCTCCCAACTTCTAAATCAATATCATTAAGAATACGCTTATCCCAGAGAATTTCTGATTTCAACTTATTAAGCTCTCCAATGTATATTGACTTTGGGTATTTTTTTAAAAATTGATCAATATACAAGGCGTTATCCATGTAACTAATGGAATACTGTTGAACCTTTTTAAAAAAAGCTTCTTCAAGTATAGAACTAAAGTCTTTTGAATAAACAGATTCATTAAATCTAAATTCATTCTCTACAACATAATTATACCGAGAATCTATATTATTAAGAAGTTTGACCGAGTCCTTAAAATTATCAAAACTCATCTCAGTATAGAGTTCTTGAAATTTTGTCTTAAATAAAATTCGTTTTTCATTAGTAATTCGACTTTCTAAAGCCTTGAAGTCATTCAATCTCTTATACCCCTCAACCTCTAACTCCAAAAGTTGGGTATTGAGAATCGAAACATATTTAGATTTGGGAAATTCCAGTACGAATTGATTTATTGATTCAATAGTTGGTTTGCTAGAAATTTCCTGGGCCAATGCATCTTGTAGCAATTCTAAAACTACGTCAGAATTTTCATACGTCGGATACTTAATCAAGAATTCCCTCAATTCATAACTGCCGTAACGCGAACTAATTAGTTGATTATATTCTCGATCGATCTGCTTTTTTTCTTCGGCTATCACCAAATTTGATTGAAATTCTTTGGGATATACCCAAATAGTAAATTGATTATTATCAATGGAATAATCAGAATATACAGCTTTTTCAGTCCAAATGTACTTGTTCAAGTAAACGAAAGAAATCCCATCCGTTATACTGATGGGGTTATCGAGTATCACAGAATTGGTCTTGAGAGCTCTGTAGACGTCTTTGTATTTCTTTTCACTATTTGTTTGAAAAGCAACAATTCTACCAACCCCAGAATACTCATATAAGTCTAACTTTTGATAAAAATAATACCCGTCAGCATAAGCAGATGTTCTCCATGACTTATTCTTATAAGATACGTTTTCGTATTCCCCTATTCGCTCAAAACCGGTATTATAGTCATAATATACAGACCAGGTACTCGAATTATTAAAAAATACTTCCGTAAACGTGAATCCCCGATTCACAAATTCAGTAAGTTTAGTTGCAGATATTGTTTGACTCTGAGCGTTGAAAAAAGCCAAGAACAAACTAAAGACGAATAATTTCCTCACTTGGTTTTAAAATTTTTGGATTTACTGACTTGAAATTTCGAAGCCATTTGAAGTAATACTCCATGTATTCCCTAATTTGTCCTTGAATTTATCTTTAGAAAGTTTCATGTACTCACTACGAATTTTCTCATCAAACATTTCTTTCAATTTCTTCTCTCTGTTCTTAGGAAATGAGTAACCAACAGTTATTGACCTTATAAGTGCATTAATATTTTTTTCGTAACCCACCGTTTTTTCCTGATCATATGAATAATACTCTGTTTCAACTGTAACAGTTTTAGTAACAGGTTTTTTAATATAATCATCAAAATAAACCTGAATACTAATTACGCCAGAATTCATTTGCTTCACGACATATATGCTATTCTGATATGTCGAATACATGGGAGCATCATCCTTTATCGGTGTATCTTCACCCTCCGCGACACCTTCTCCCTCTGCCATAGCTATTTCAGGTTCTAGCCCATATTCTTCTCCTTCGTCTGCGTCAATCACATCTTCATCTCCGTCGTCTGAATTGGAATACCCATTTCCCATTACAAATTGGTATAAATATCCATTTCGCCGCCAATCATAGGCCCCTATACCGCTAATACCAATACCCACAATTTGTTCTTCATTCGAATCCCCATTTTTCGTGAATTGAGCGGACTTCTCCTCAAAATCAACACAATTTTGACCGATTCTAATTCCACCAATTTGCCCTGATTTGATATTCTTCACGATTTCCTCAATTGAAGCCCAATCAAAAAAATCGGATGAAACATTCTGAGACTCTCGATTAACTAAACTCGAAAGATCACTCGAGAAATTAATTTTCTTTATGGTTTCTTTTGATAGAATCTCTCCTTTTTCATTTGAGAGTACATATTCTTTTCCATCTCTGTAAATGAAATTACCATTTCCTAAACAAAAAACATCATCCCCAGAAATATCGATATTCTTAATTACTTCACCTTTATCATTGATAACGTCCAATTCATAGGATTTTCCATCCTTTGAAACCCCGATGTACAACCCATCTTTTAAAGTGTAAATAGCTTCATATTTAGAGCGAATAAGAACTTCGCCTTTGACATCTAACAACCCCCATTCATCATCATTTTCAAAGAAATAATTTCCTTCATGAACAAGAATTTTTTCGAATTTCTCTTTCGCCTCGACAATCTTCTTCCCTGATTTTGCATC
>JAURFW010000048.1 GCA_030834125.1 Bacteroidota bacterium
CGGCACTGTGGTTGATTCATACTTTATTAATGTCAAATACTAAAATTGCAGAAGGTAGTGTTATACTCTCAGGAGCATTAGGACCTATGGTGCCTTGTGAATCAGGAGATATTTTTGAGATGCATATCTCAGGAATGAATACTGTTAAGTTCAATTTAAAATAGAATTAGGATGAAGAAGAAGGTTGCAATTATTGGTTCCGGTAATATTGGTACTGATTTAATGATAAAAGTATTAAGGTATTCTGATATTTTAGAAATGAGTGTAATGGTTGGAATAGATCGAAATTCAGACGGCCTAGCTCGGGCAAATCGAATGGGAGTAGCTGTTACTCATGAAGGGATTGACGGATTAATTAAAATGTTAGAATGGAATGATATTGAAATTGTTTTTGATGCAACATCTGCAAAAGCACATCTATATAATTACAATATAATAAAACAGTTTCCTGGTAAAAAAGTGGTGGATTTAACGCCAGCAGCAATAGGTCCATATCTAGTACCTGCCGTAAATATGGAATCGCTTGAAGCATTAGATAATGTTAATATGGTTACTTGCGGCGGCCAAGCAACTATTCCCATGGTTGCAGCAGTAAATCAAGTGGCTCGGGTTCATTATGGTGAAATTGTAGCTTCCATTTCATCTAGATCAGCGGGGCCAGGTACTCGAGCTAATATTGATGAATTCACAGAAACAACTTCTAAAGCAATTGAATCAATCGGTGGTGCCAAACGCGGTAAAGCTATTATTGTATTGAATCCAGCAGAACCGCCGCTCGTTATGCGAGATACAATATTTACATTAAGTGAGTTGGTTGATTCCGACAAAGTGCGCGAAAGTATCAATGATATGGTTAAACGCGTTCAGACTTATGTTCCAGGTTATGAACTTCATCAAGACGTGCAGTTCGAGGAAATTCCTGAATCAAATCCAGTTTTTATTGAGGGGTTGGGACATGTTCATGGATTAAAAACATCGATATTCTTAAAAGTTGTAGGTGCTGGGCACTACTTACCCGAATATGCAGGAAATTTGGATATTATGACAAGTGCAGCAAAAGCTGTAGGGGAGAGGTTAACTAAAATGTAAGCTAGAAAGATGAAAAAGAGATTGTACATACAAGATGTAACATTAAGAGATGGACAACATGCGGTTCGTCATCAATATTCTATTGAAAAAGCAGTTGAAATAGCAAAAGCCCTAGATAATGCTAAGGTAGATTCTATAGAAGTTGCACATGGTGATGGTTTGGCAGGTGGTAGTTTTAATTACGGATTCGGGGCACATACAGATTGGGAATGGATTGAAGCAGTTGGAAAGAGCTTATCCCACGCAAAACTTGCCACATTGTTATTACCTGGTATTGGTACAGTCGAAGAGTTAAAAAGAGCTCGCGATCTAGGGGTTGAATCAGTTAGAATTGCTACTCATTGTACTGAGGCTGATATTGCAATTCAGCATATAGGAGAGGCAAGGAAAATGGGGATGGATGTTGCTGGATTTTTGATGATGGCACATATGAATGACGCTGAAAATTTAGCAAAACAAGCAAAAATCATGGAGGAAGCGGGTGCTGTTTGTATTTACGTTACGGACTCTGCCGGTGCGCTGCTCATGGATGGGGTGAGAGATAGAATTCAAGCTTTTAAATCAGTGCTTCAACCAGAAACAGAATTAGGTATACATTGTCATCATAATTTGTCGTTAGGTGTAGCCAACACAATAGTGGCTATGCAAGAAGGTGCAACAAGATTAGATGCCTCATTGGCAGGAATGGGTGCAGGAGCAGGAAATGCACCACTTGAAGTTTTAATTGCAGTATTAGATAGAATGAATGAAGATCACGGATGCGAACTACTGCCTTTAATGAATGCTGCTGACGATATTGTAAGACCTTTGCAAGAAAGACCAGTAAGAGTGGATCGCGAAACGTTATCGCTTGGATATGCCGGCGTATATTCTAGTTTTTTACTACATGCAGAACGTGCAGGTAAACGATATGGAATTGAACCTCAATTATTGTTAAATGAAGTAGGTAGGCGGAAAATGGTTGGTGGCCAGGAAGATATGATTATCGATATAGCTTTGGATATTATTGAAGGTAAACAATATTAAATGTGTATTATTTTGTAACCTAGAACTATAATTGTGCGTTTTTTCTCGGTTAAATACTTTTAAAAGTTTCTAATCACAACTACTTTTGTAGCATATTTATGAATTTCTCAATTAAAACATTAGCCTTACTGGCAACTGCATCCTTTGTTTTTGCCGGCTGTATGAACTCAAAAGAGGCGTACGAAAAATCTAAATTATCTGGTTTCGTTATTGATCAAACTAAAGATTTAATAAAGAAAAACCCACCACCAATAGACTTTTCTCCAATAGAAAAACGTTTGGATGAGATTGAACCAAACGTTCAGGCATTAGATCAACAATCAAAGAAAACAGAAGAAGTAATTAATAAACTAGAAAACTCCTTAGCTACAATTGAAAAATTAGAGAAAGAATCAAAATCAGAATTTGAACGCTCAAATACATCAGTAATATTCTTCAATTCTGGTTCTGCATATTTAGGGGCTAACTCAATGCAAGAACTTTATCGTTGGAAGTCTGGAGTGGATCAGGCAAAATCAGTTTATAACTACAGCATTGAAATATATGCTTCTGCAGATAAGACAGGTTCTGAATACGCAAATAAGCGTTTGCGTGAGCGTCGTGCTAACGAAGTGAAGAAGTTTTTAATTGATGTACTGGGCATCACTGCTCCTGTTAATATTACTACTGAACAACCATCACACTCAAAGCATCTTATGGTAGATCGTCGTGTTGTGGTTTCTATTAAGTGTAAATAAAAATTTATCTAATCAATACATTTAAATCCCGCCTTCGAGCGGGATTTTTTTATTTAACTTGCTTCCATTTATGAATTATTATAGATCAATAATTGTCTTAGTTTTTTTAGTTGCTCAATCCCTTACAGCTCAGAATATCAATTACTGTAATTGGGTGAATCCTTTTATTGGTACCGGTGGTCATGGTCACACCTTTCCGGGTGCTGCAGTGCCATTTGGTATGGTGCAACTTAGCCCGGATACTCGAAATGATGCTTCTTGGGATGCATGTGGCGGTTATTATTATTACGATTCTTTTATCTATGGTTTTTCTCATACGCATTTGAGTGGGACCGGAGTCTCGGATTTAGGAGATATTTTATTTCAGCCTAGTTTTAATCAAAGTTTTAATCCCCAAGTATATAAACAAAGATTTTCTCATATATCGGAAAAGGCAAATCCGGGTTTTTATTCAGTTATTCTTGAAAATACCGGAGTTGTAGTAGAATTAACAGCCTCAGAATACTGTGGTCTACAGCGTTATATCTTTCCCCAAAATGGTAAGAAGCGATACGTTTTAATAGATCTGCAGCATCGCGATCAATTATTGAGTTCAACGATTAATATTCTAGATAAACAAAGCGTTGCGGGACATCGACAAAGTAAACAATGGGCAAATAATCAATGGGTATATTTCATATCTAGGTTCAGTGATGATTTTGAAGAGATATATTATAATTTAGATTCAACCCAAGTCTATTTAGGCTTTAATTCTGAAATAGATACTATCACAATTAGAACCACTTTATCTTTTACTTCATTTGAAGGAGCTTTGACTAATGAAAATTATACAGTCAACGACATGATGAATGATTATTCATTCTACAATCCTAAAAGTGTATTAAATTCTGAATTTAATATTTTTAAAAATCGAGCTACTATTTTTTGGGATTCAGAATTGAGTAGAATTCATGTTGAAGATACAACTCTTGCAAATACTGAAAAGGTTAAATTCTATACGGCTTTATATCACTGTATGATACACCCTTCACTTGCTTCTGATGTAAATGGAGCATACAGAGGAAGAGATCAAAAAGTACACAAAGGAACTCACAAAACGTATCATGTATTTTCTCTATGGGATACATATAGAGCCCTGCACCCTTTATTATCAATGATTCAAAAGCAACGTACAAAAGATTTTATCCTAACAATGTTAGACCAATTCGAGCAAGGTGGAATATTACCTGTTTGGGAGTTAGGGAGTTGCGAGACCAATTGTATGATTGGCTTTCACAGTGTACCAGTAATATTGGATGCTGTTAAACAGGGTATTTATTTTACTGATAATGAAAAGTTGCGGCTGTTGAAAGCCGTAAAATATAGTTCAGATTTAAAGGAAATTGCGTATGAATATAGAATTCCAATTCAGTCAGAGATGTTGACCTTGTATAATTTTAAATTGGGATATATTGATGTGCTTAATCAGGCGGAATCCGTGTCAAAAACCTTGGAATATGCCTATGATGATTGGTGTGTAAGTGAATTACTGAAATTATGGGGAGATAGCAATTCTGCGTTAGTTTATAAGGATCGTTCTTTTAGGTGGATTGGAGTTTTCGATGAAGTAAGCAAATCTATGCGTCCCAAAAGAAACGGAAATTGGTTAAGTCCATTCCGAAAAAACGAAGTTAATAATCACTATACAGAAGCAAATTCATGGCAATATGGATTTGCAGTTCAACATCAAATTCCCGAGATGATTGAGGCATATGGCGGTAATAAAGAATTTACCAATGTATTGAACGAGCTTTTTGAAACATCTTCAAAAACTTCAGGCCGCGAACAGGCTGATATTTCTGGTTTAATTGGTCAATATGCACATGGAAATGAGCCAAGTCATCACATGGCCTATTTGTATAATTGGACTCCCCAAATCAACAAAACACAACAACTAATTCAAAAGATTGATAAGGAGTTTTATACTGTGAATTCTGACGGACTTATTGGAAACGAAGATTGCGGGCAAATGAGTGCGTGGTATGTTTTGAGCAGCCTTGGAATATATCCTGTTTGTCCGGGAAGTGGTAGTTGGTCATTGGGATATCCAAAATTTAAGTTTTCCCGAATTCATATGGAAGATGGTAAGCCAATTACCATAGCTCGTAATGGGATTGATAACCCCAACTTTAGTTCAGGTTTTTATAAATTAAATCTAGATTCTGCAAGAGAAGTTTATGTTAAAGAATTCGGTTCACAAATTCCTCAATATTACTCATCGTTGTATTCAAATTATGGTAACACAATTACTCAAGATTTTATTGATATTCATCGTAATTTGATTTTTTCTTGGTCACCGTTAACAGATTTAGTGTTTGAAAATACTCCAAAGTTTAATGAAAATGCCAATTTTATATTTGCAAATAAAACAGCCAATATTAATGCTCCAAATCAAGTATTAAAGGATGAAATTTATACTGTTGGGGTGGAATCTCCTTATTATCCATATGCATTATTTATTCGTAACATGGATTCTACAATGGATTTTCAAGGCGTTAAAGCTAAATTTAATGAGACAGTGGCGAATGCCCCGAGTGTACCTGGTTTAGGAGGAGCAAATAAGGTTTTTATATTAAAATCTGATACTAGTATTTCATTAAAAGGCAGTGCTTTGGTTTACACAGTACCTCTATCAAATTATTTGCTAGAAAAATCGGTTTCTAAATCAAATGAAAATATTGATTTAAACCGTTTTGAATGGAATTTTGGTAGTGCTTGCTATGTTGCAGAAAAACCAAATAATTATGAGGTTTTAAAACTAACTTCTAATTATAATCCTCAGTATACGGCGGGTGGGCCTAATGGATTGGTGGATGGGATTTTAGGTTCATCGGAGTGGAGAAGTGGGGGTTGGCAGGGCTATCAGGATCAAGATTTTGAAGTTATAATTGATTTAAAAGAGGAATTGTTAATTTATAATTTAGGAGCACGTTTTTTAAGTGATACACGTGCTTGGATTTACCTACCTCGTAATGTAAAGTTTGAATTTTCAAGTGATGGGATAAACTTTGACCTTTATTCTAAATTTGATTTCAAACAATTTGACTATGATAATTCTCAAGTTTTTCCAATTATTTTATCTAAGTCGGGTAAACGGCAAGCCAAAGCAAGATATATTAAAGTAACAGCCGAAAAATACGGTAAACTTCCTAAAGGTCATCCCGGTTATGATTTTGATGGTGATGCCTTTATATTTATTGACGAAGTAACAGTGAATACTCCTATTATGGTGGAGTTATTTGAAAAACACTAGTGATTACAACATCTTAACTTGTGGAATCCGTTTATGAATCCAGTAAAATACATAAAAATGTAGGAGAACGGCGAATTCCAATCCAAGAATATACCAAGGCCAATCACCAATAATAAATGGATTGTTTGCTTCAGGTCTTTGGGCTATGTACATATAGTTCGAATCCAATAAGTAGTTTATTATTCCAACAATTGGCAGAGTTAGTTGTGTGTAGGCAAATACTTTTAACCAAGATTTTGCTCTAGGTCTAAATCCAAGTTTAATAGTAGCAAAGAAAGATGTGGCAATTATGCCACCATGTGCAATTCCAAATTCCCATCTGTTGAACACGGAATCTCCATCAGTAATTTCAGGTGTAATGAAAGCGTGAATGGCACCGGCACTCCAAAAAATAAGAAATTCATAAGTCCATTGTTTTCGAGTGATTAAGAAAAATACACTAAGAATTGCGGAAAAAGAACAAAGGTGAAAGGGCAGATGAGTTTTTGCTTCCCATACTCCATTAATCAGAGCTTCGATATGCCCAGCAATATGATTCCCACCAATGATAAAAGCTAGGATCCAAGCGATCCAAGTTAATTTTTTGTGGTTGGCTTTGTACGAAACTGCAAATAACAAAGTAAGTCCAATAAGAAAACCAATGTTTAAATACCACCAGTCAGGAGACCCCATTGGCATAGTATAGTGCAATTCATTGCGATCCATAATGCAATATATTGATTATCAATTGAAGTGCACTAGCAAAACTTTTTACGCATTGATTTTTTTAATAAATTTTCTTAGTATCATTGGAGAAGTCTAAAAATAGGTTATTTTTGCACTCCCATTCACTTTGTGAATAAGGTATCGTAGCTCAGTTGGTAGAGCAAAGGACTGAAAATCCTTGTGTC
>JAURFW010000061.1 GCA_030834125.1 Bacteroidota bacterium
AAATGAACGAAAAGTTTTAACCGATGTAAACAAAGAAATCACGGAAGATAACAAAGCAAAAGATCAAGCTATTGCGGCAGCGGAAGACTTAATTGCTCAATATCGCCAAGATAGTTTAACCTTAGCAGAAAATAATATTCAGATTTCTGAAGAACTTGCGAAAAAGAGTAATGAAGTTGCACGACTTGCATTTCTTCTTAAAAAAGAAAAGAAAAACAATTCTGAGTTGGTTGAAGATTTAAATAATCGAATGAAAGAGTTAATGGCGAGTTTGGTAGAGTTAGAGGAGAAAAACGCAATGTTAACCGAGCAAAACGATAGTTTAAGAAGTCAAAACCAAGACTTGTATAGGGAGAAAAATAATCTTGCCCTTGAGGGTAAAAAGCTTCGAACTTTAGCGTCGAGAATTACTGCTTCTGAAATAAAATTGGACCCATTAAAAAAGACTTTTTTTACTGGTAGTGAGAAATCAACGGTTAAAGCGAGTCGTGTAAAAGCAATTAGAATTAGTTTTTCTCTGAATGCAAATAATTTAGCAGCAAAAGGAACCAAAGATATATTTGTTAAAGTAACTGGCCCTGAAGGAATCACCCTAGCAAAACCAGGACAAGGTGGAATTATAGAGTTACTGGATGGTACTTCTACTAAATATTCATTAATAACCAGCGTTGAATATGAAGCTGAAACAAAACAAGTTCCAGCAATAATTTGGCAACCATCAGGAAAGTTAACCGAAGGTAAATATACTGTTGAATTATTTACAGAAGGTTATCTCTTAGGATCTGCAGCTATAGATTTAAGATAATCACATAATAAAAGAATAAAAAGGGCTCTTTCGAGCCCTTTTTTATGATATCAACAACTGCTCGGTTATTATTCACCGTCGGTCTCATTTGGTTCATTGGTGCTTTCATTTTCAGCATCCTCTATTTTTTTCTTAGCTTGATTTACTAAATTTTCATCTGTAAAATTTTCAATTAATGTATTCCAGGTAACTTTTGCGTTAAATAAATCGCCTTGCTTAGCAAATGCATCACCTAATAAAATTAAAGTTTTGCCCACCCAGTAATCATAACCGTTATATGTATCTATGAGTTGATAGCACGATTCTTTTGCCATCTCAAAACTATCATTGCTTAGATAAACATTGGCCTCTAAAAATTTTGCTTCAGCGGCAAATCGATTATCGTTTCCTTCATAAATATGTTTAAGTTTATTAACCATCTCTAAAGATTGGTTTGACTTAAGTTCATTTTTAACAACAATCAATTGAGATTCAAATTTCAAATCATTGTCAACAGAATTATCCTCAAGTACTTTTTTAGCAATAATGCTTAATCCATCCTGATTACCTGATTTATTGTAACAATACATCATAGACTTCCAAGCTCTTCTCTGAATATCCTTTGAACGGGTTAATCCTTCAATAATTTCCAAATATGGTAATATATCTGAACACTGTGCATCAACTCCATATATTTTAAGCACTGCCAAAGTGGCGTCCTCCTTGTAATCTCCGCTATTTGCAACTGCAACCTTTTTATAAGCCTCCAGGGCCTTTTGAGGTTGCTTATTTTGTTCATAACTAATTGCCATAAAATACTGCGCTGGAATCACAAAACTTCCATTTGGTTTTTCTTCCAAATATGACTCAAAACTCGAAATTGCTTTAGGATATTCACCCCTGTCATAAGCATTAATTGCTGTTTCATATAAAACAGAATCCTGTGCTGATTCTGTAATTCCACCACGACTGGAAGCCCAGGCTACATATTTCTTGGCCATCCCTTCTTCAGTATATATAGACTTAACCATTTCAACTGCAGTACGTGCATCTTCGGTCCCTTTAAACTCATCATACAATCGGGTGTAAATTTGGACTGACTCTTCAATCTTTCCTTGATTATAATAGATTCTACCTAAGGTCGAGTAAGCTTTTCTAGTTACCTGAGTTCCTGGGTATTGTTCAAGAATTAACGTGTAATATTTTTCGGCACCTTCATAATTTTTTAATACCATATATTCCGATGCAATCTCATTATATCCATCCAGTGTGTATGGCGATTTAGGATATTGAGAGACCAAACGTTTAAGAGTACTTATTTTTTCAGCAGAATTTTCTAATAATCCGTAAATAATTCCACTTTGAAACAATGCATAATCTGCGTCACGTCCATTCTTTCCTGAAACATACGCATAAGAACTTACAGACTTTTCGAGGTCTCTGGTCATCAAATAGCAGTCACCTAGTCTCAAGTATGCATCGTGAACTACTTTCTCCTCATATCTATCTTTTACTACTTTGCTTACAAATTGACTAAAATAGACAGATGCTTCCGCGTAATCTTTCTTTTGAAAAAACACATATCCTTGCCCGTAATAAGCGTAAGCGAACTCATCAATTTTATCAGAGTTGCTCATATTTATAAAATCCTTAAATGCGATTAATGCATCTTTTTCTTTTCCAGATTGCAACAATGATTCAGCTCTCCAGTAACCTGCTTGAGCTGCGTAGTTTAAATTTGCTTTTCTACGCTGACATTTTTCAAATAGCTCCAATGCTAAATCGAAGCGACGGCTTTTGTAAAGTTCCATACCTCGAGCTAGTGTTACCTTTTGATAAATTTCTTCAGTAGTAGGATCTAAATCCTCCATCACATCTAAAATATCTACGGCTTCTCTGTATTTATCAGTATTTAGGAGAAGTCGAGCTTTTAATTTGTTGGCTTCGCGAGCTTCAGAAGTTTTTGGAAATAAACGTACAAATTTATCGAGAAGTTTAGTACTATTTGCTTCGCCTAATTGAACGGCAATTTTTGCCTGATTGTAAAGGGCTGTTTTTGCTAATTTTTCGTCATATCCTGTTCTCCAAACCTCAGAAAATGCATAAGAAGCTTCGCGATAGTTTTTCATATCTAGCAATACCTTTGCCAATTGGTAACTGGCGATTTGCGATAAAGAATCTCTGTGAGAACCAGCCGCTCTATACCAGGGGATACTCTCAGATAAACTTCCAGAAGTTGCCAAAGAATAGGCTATTTCATATTGCTCTACACCAGAAACTTTATCAATATTTGGATTGCTCTTTAAATAAAATTCACTAGCTTTCGCATAATCTTCCAGTTGGTAGTAACATTTCGCTTGTAACCAATACACATCTGATATTGGCACTTTTTTGGTATTCAACTTATCCAATTCGGAAAGAGCCTCATTATACTTTGACAATTGGTATAAAACCTGTGCCATATAAAAATGCACTTTTTCAAATTTTGGATCTTCAATCTTTTTGAACGCAGTATAGGCCTTTTCATACTCTTTAAAATACAAAGCGATGTAACCATAGTAATACTGGGCGAATTCTGTATATTCGTTGTTGGTAGCAACTACTGCTTCCAATAATGGTCGAGCTTCTGCATATTTTTCCTTTTCGATATAACAAAATCCTAATCTGAAATTAAATCTATTATTATCTTCAGGATTTATTGCATTTTCATCAACCTTCCGATAGTAAAATAAGGCTCTGCTGTATTTAGCCTTGTCGTAAAAGAAGTCCCCTAAGGATAGATTTGCCTGATTTTCTCTAACCTTGTTTGGATTATTTTCAAGATAACTAACTAAAAAGGGCTCAGAATCTTCATGACCTGCCCTAAGTTTTGACATGGCATGAAAGAACACTAAATCGCCGGAGGGTTCTTCATCAGGATTTTGCTGCAGTGCCATTTCAAATTGTGCAATTGCTGCATTAAATCTCCCCTCTTGATATAATTCATATCCTCTTTTTTCAAAAACACTAGGAAAACGATTCTCTGGATGCTGTTGTGCTGCAACACTTTGAATGCAGAATAAAGCAATGAACCAAGCGGTAAACCTCATAAAACAAAATTAACTTTAGTATAGCAAGTAAAACTGAACAGTTCCTAACAGGAAAAACAGGTGCCGTTTAAAGTATACATTTTGTATCTTGGTTTTGGGAATCGAGGTTGAGCATCTTTGCCAATTTCTTAGCATTAATATCATTTGAAAATGTATAGGGCATTTTAGCATTTCGCTGAGAAATATGTTCAGCAGTAAACTCTTTTGTAAATAATTCATTCACCAAACTCGCCAATTCTTTTGGAGTATTACCAATCCTACATAAATCTTCCAAACCTGTTTCTTGAACCATGTTGGGATTCGCAATTACGAAGCGACCCTTATACATTGAGTTTAAAAGTTTTAGTTTGATTCCCGTAGATTGGAAAGTAACTAATAAGTTAATATGTGCATTTACGATTAAACCTAAGATTTCCTCCGTGGAAATATTTGCCCTAAGTTCAATATGAGAGTATTTTTCAATTGACTGCACCAAACTTTTCGGAGGATTACTACCTGCAATTACACAAGGTACCTGCAATTTTGAAAACACCTCTTCTACTAAATAACTTGCAGCCCTAGAATTTTCTGGAACTGAAAGGTTCCCATGATACAAAACAAAATCACCCTTACCAATTTTTGATTCAATTTCATTATGTGCATGAAACGCTGGAATATATTGAGTTTTGTTTCCATATTCCTTGAGGAAATAATTGGTTTCCAATGGCGATATTGCTGCAATACCTTGAACCGAATTTAACACTTGCTCGTACCATTTAAGTCTTTTAGCTTCAAGTTTAAA
>JAURFW010000060.1 GCA_030834125.1 Bacteroidota bacterium
AAAAGTTAATTTTAATGATTCACAAACCGAATTGAAAGTTAGTAATGCTTTAGAAATAGAACGAATTTATGTTTTAAAGGAATTTCACGGCAAAAAAGTTGGACAGATACTTTATGATAAAGCAATTGAAATTGCTAAAAAAAAGAGTCTAAATAATGTTTGGTTAGGTGTTTGGGAACAAAATCCAAGAGCCATTCGATTTTATGAAAAAAATGGTTTTAAAGTGTTCGACAAACATATTTTTCGGCTCGGAAATGAAGAACAAATAGATTTAATGATGATGATAAAACTTTAATTTTAATTCAATAACCTGAGTCCTATTAAAACAAACTGGTATTCATGACAGGAACATATATTTGGATTATTTCTCTGAGCGTATTTGTGACCGTACTCCTTTACAAAAGTGGATTTTTTCACAGAAAAGGGTTAAATCAAGCAATTCCTCAACTACCATATATTGATGAAATGCAAACCATTTTATTTTATAGAGATGTTTTGAAGTTTGATATAATGTCTCTATGGGATGGATATATCATCACTAAAAAAGATAAGATTGAGATACATCTTTGGAAAACAGACAATCCCATGATTCCAAAAAATACAGGCTGTTATATAAGAGTAAATAAAAACATAGAAGAGTTATATAAAGACTACTATTCCAAGGGAATCATGCATGAATATGGAAAATTAGAGGTTAAACCATGGAGGATGAAACAATTTTCAGTTATAGATAATAGTGGAAATATTATTCACTTTGGTCAAGATGTAACATCATTGTAAATAAAAATATATGAAAGAAATCTTTAAAGACCTTTTGGCACAAAATATTCTCTCTAATAGTTTTTCTTTGAATATGATTGATAAAGAGAATATTTCTACAAAATTAAATGAAAAAACCTCTTCTGTTGGGTTCATTTACAGGCATATAGGTGAGACAATGCTATTATTCGGTTATTTTTTTGGGATGCCAAGTGAAATTCAAAATACTACCATGGGGCAACAAGACGAGGGTCAAGGCAAAGATTTTGAAGAAAGTAAAGAACTAATAGAAAAAGGCTATAAAATGCTAGAAGACACTATAGAAAGTACTTCAAATGAAGGTTGGTCAGAAATAATTGAAACGCCATTTTTTGGAGCTGTTTCAAAAGCAAAATTGTTTGCCCATATTCTTTATCATAACTCCTATCATTCAGGCCAAATTGGACTAGCAATCAAAAGGGGCTTAAAATAATTTTAAGCGCTTCAATTCCTGACACTCAACAATCGCATTATTGTTCCATCTTTTTCAATAAGTGGAGCCTCACTAGTTAAGCCATCATCAGAAATGTTGGTCTTTTTATTGTCTATCAGTTGTTTAGGTGTCCTAATTGCCATATTATGCGGAAGTAGTATGGAGCTACCACCCCCCCGAGGCGCCACCTCCGCCTCCAAAACCACCGCCAAAACCACCTCCAAAACCTCCGCTTCCGAAGCTGCCACCGATACTTCCACCTCCGAACCCACCCCCTCGTCGGCCGAGAGAGCTTAGAATGAGGACGTCCATCAGGTCTGGGCCGCGCATTCCGCCAGAAGATCCGCCTTTGCCGCCTTTGCGGCCAAAGACACTAATCAGTATGACTATCAGGACGATCAAGAATAATAAGCTGCCAAAGACCTCCTTTTTTGATCCGCGAAGTTCACGCTCTTCAGTAAAGGCACCAGTAAGCACCTCGAATATGGCATCGGTGCCCGCGTTTAGGCCGCTGTAGTAATTACCCGATTTAAATTCAGGGATAATGATCGTTTCGATGATTCGCTTTGAAAGGGCATCAGTAAGTCGGTCCTCGACACCATATCCGGTATTGATTCCGATTCGACGATCATCGCGGGCCAAAAGAATTAAAATTCCATTGTCTTTTCCAGCCTGGCCAATACCCCAGGTGCTGAGCCAGTTGGCTCCCAAAAATTGAATGTCTTCACCCTCTGTAGTCGCAATGCTCACCAATACGATTTGGGTGGAAGTTTCATCTGCATAGCGGATGAGTTTTTCAGTAAGTGCCTTCTCTTCGCTTGCCCCTAGTACATCTGCATAGTCGTATACCGCTGTTTGCTTGGATGGTTTGGACGGAATGTCAAATTGACCCCAAGAGAGTGAAAAGGTAAAACAGCAAAATATAAAGAGATTAGCCCTCAGAAATAGAATCATCTAGCTCGTTTTGATCATTGGATTGGTACGGAAAATAAACCTTTAATGCGCGACCTGCCTCGCCGATACCGGCGATAAGGCCCTCGGCAAAAGCTGAACGCTTAAATGCTTTTTCCATCAGGTCGCGCGTCGCATCCCAAAATCCTGGGGGCACCTTTTCGTTGATTCCTTGATCTCCGAAAATACTAAAAGCATGGTCCTCATAGGCAAGGTAAAAGAGTACGCCGTTTCTCGCTTCGGTCTGGTGCATTTCGAGTTCTTGAAATACTTCGATAGCTCGATCAAGCGTTTCTTTACCCTTTCGTGTGGCTTCGATGTGAACGCGTATTTCGCCCGAAGTATTCTGTTCAGCAGCACCAATGGCCGCAACGATGGCGTTTTCTTCTTCTTGTGTAAATAGGTCGCTTACCTTCATTAAAACTAGAAGTTTACTTCGGGTGCAGTCTCAGCTCCAGCCTCGGCTTTGAAAAGGGCAACCTCAGTGAATCCACCTATGCCAGCTACGATGCTAGCAGGAATCTTTTTGATGGCAATGTTATAATCTCCAGCAATATTGTTGTAGCGATTTCGCTCCACATTTATTCGGTTCTCGGTACCCTCGAGTTGTGATTGAAGTTCGAGAAAGTTTTGGTTTGCCTTTAGATCAGGATAGCGCTCAACGGTTACAAGAAGCCTTGAAAGGGCTGATGACAGTTGACCTTGTGCTGCCTGGAACGCTTCAAGTTGAGCGGGGTCAAGCTGATTGGCATCAATCGTTGTGCTTGTTGCTTTTGAGCGGGCCTCGACCACAGCCGTTAACGTATTGCGCTCAAAGTCAGCGGCACCCTTAACCGTGTTTACTAAGTTGCCAATGAGATCAGATCGTCTTTGGTACGAGCTCTCAACATTGGCCCACTGTTTGGTTGCGTTACCTTTCAGTTCTACAAATCGGTTGTTGGTACTCACATACCACAAAATCATGAGTACGAATACCCCTACAAAAGCGGCAAGTACTATATAAATTTTCTTCATTTTATGTTGTTTTTAGATGGATGAGTTGTTGTTAAATACGTGTACTAATTTACGAATGATTTATACATTAATCGCTGTCTCAATTTCTTTTTGGAATTAGAACATATCATTCCTTTCTCAAACTATTAGGGTAAGGGCCCCAATGTGAACATGTCCAAAACCTATTTCTGTAGGTATCATCTAATTCATAAATTCATAGATTACTGGCTGCAACTTTTAATAATTGGGGGAGGTTACAATCCCTCTGAATTTTTATCGTGTTATTTGAACGCTCAATAAAATTAACTTAGCTCGATAAATCACAACAATCCAAAGATGACGCAATATTCAGTTGTAGCGATACAAATCTCCATTAGCCTTAACATTAGAAAGTGTAAAGCACTCTTCAAGTCCTATGAGATCATTTTTTCTGATTCTGATGAAATCTTTATCCGGACTGCAGAGGATAAATTTGTGTATTTATTTCAGTACGGGGTATTGTCCTTTTTTAATTTTCAACCCAATGAAATTAATGACTTAATTAAAATCATAGATCCCAACGCGTTAATGTGGGGCAACCATGAGTTGAATGAGGCCATCAAAATAATCATTAATAAGGATGTACAGAAAGTGGAGTTTGATTCGGTGACTCTAAAGGAATTAAATCCGGAGTTTATCAGACTCATCATGTTAAACACCTCTCAATCCGTTGCACTGGATAAATATCTCGAAATTACAGATGCTATTTTGGAAGAAACTCGTCAGTATGTAAGGCAACTGGAGCAAACAGGATCATTGAGTCTATCCCGTAAAAAATTAAAAATGTTTATTGGAAGAGTGCTGAATGTCAAAAATCAAATATTTGAAAATCTATACATTTTTAACGCCCCGGACATAACTTGGGAAAACGAGTCTTTGAACAGTTTAAATATTGAATTAAAGCAGATTTTTGATTTAAAAGATCGATATCAGTACATCTATGAACGCAATTCAATCATAAAAGAAGAGCTTGACCTTTTTAAGGATATTTTAGACCATAATGAGAGTAGCCGACTGGAGTACATCATCATTGCGCTGATTTTAGTGGAGGTAATTGATTTGTTTATAGTTAGGATATTTTAGAGGCCATACAATACCAGGATACGTTGTTTTTCAGCTTATTTCTCGGCAATAGCGACCGCAATTTTAGAGTCAGCAGTGCCGTAATAGAGCAACCACTTATCTTTAAAAAAGACCATGCCCTCAACAAAACACACCTCATTTACCTCGCCAATTTTTTCGTAATCCTTATCGGGATAGATAAAATATCCTTGGGTTCTCTCTAACAACTGGTAGGGTCTTGTGGCACTAAATAGTGCCTGTCCTGCGGCATAGGTGAATTTTGGTAGTTGGGGATCGTTGTTATTTGCGGCGTTACTGGCGTTGTATATTAAATTAATTCCGTTTTCAGTCCATAGGGCATAAGGACCTGGTTCTACCAGCCTGCTGTCAAAATAACCAGGTCTGGGG
>JAURFW010000031.1 GCA_030834125.1 Bacteroidota bacterium
ATTGATTTCACCAAATAAACTAGCTGAATATAGCACAAATAATGGCCTAATCTGCTTCCCCTTTCGCTTGACAATGTATGTCATTATGGTATCTAGAAGAGGTACTTTTGTTTTCATACTTGAACGAAACTCTCGTTCAAAGCGATCTAACTCAGTCACTAGGGGCTTTTTGATATCCTCGATGCTACTAGCCATCCGCTTGCGAAGGTACTAAATTTCAAAGATTAGATACATAAGTCATCAAGGGATTATATTTGTTAAACTAAAATCAAATATGAAAAAGTTTAGTCTTAATTTTTCGATTTTGTCTTTAACACTTTTATCTGGGTGTGCTTTAAATAAAAAACCAATGAAACCTGAGGGAAACAATATTATTTATTTGCAGTCTACTGTTGTTAATCATTTGAAAGAAACTCAAAATGAAGAGCATAGTGCTGCAAAAGAGTTTTTGAATGTAATGGGTGGATTTTACCAATCCTACAATTCCAAATCAGAAGTATTAAAAAAGTTAAATAATTTAACTGAAGATCGAAAAACGAAGATTGGTATTGTAATGTACGGTGGGAATTGGTGTCCAGACACTCACTTGGGACTTCCTTCTTTTATTCGTGTTCTAGATGAAATAAATTTCCCAGTAACGAATATTCAATACCATCGGGTTAGCCATGATAAGCAGCAAATTGATGGGAAAAAGGCGGATCTAGAAATTAAAAGTGTACCAACGGTGATTTTTTACAATAAACAAAAGGGTGATGAAATTGGAAGAATTGTAGAATTCCCTAGAGAAAGTTGGGAAGAAGATTTACTTAATGTGATGAGTTTCGGAGTTGAGTAATTTACCTAAATAATAGTGGTGTTTCGTACTTAGTGACCGTTTGGGCACCTAGTTTTTCGCACAATAATTGGAGGGTAGGTTTAACTGAAGATTTAAAATTTGCGTATTTGATGGCAATGATTAACAACATTGTTGCGATTATTCCCTCAATGATCAATGCAATTGGCGTAGTCAGGTTGTATATAAATTCAGAATAATCGTATCCATATATCTGATAAAATTCTTCCGGATAACTAAATCCATGTGGTGCTTGAAGGCAGTAATAAATTAGAAAACCTAAGGCCGTAAATAAAATAGATAGAAATAAAATGAATATTCTTTTGCTTTTAAATCCGGAAAGTCTTCCCTTAATGTAGATTTCATCTTCTGCACCAAGAAGTTGACCTGAAATAAAATTTGAAATGTTTTTGTCTTTTGATATGGATTCTATTTCAAAATCTATTTGACTAATATTTCCGTAGAAAATTTTTTTCCCTTGAGTTTTCTGATAGTTAGCATCACTCAAGAAGGTTATATCAATTAGATTAGCAGCAATTTCGCCTCTATTTTGATCGGATCTGATGAAAAAAGAGTAAAAAGGATATCCCCAAAACATTAGGAGCAAATTTAGATAGTCAATTGATTTAAAATTTGCATTTCGGCTGATATTTCCTCGATTAAATCGGGAATTTCAAATAGTCCGTTTCCTATAACCACAATATCCGCTCCGCTCGCCCATGCCGTTTTTGCATCTTTTGCCGATCGTATACCCCCACCTACCCATATTATGGAGTCTGTGTTTTTTTTAACTGCCTTGATAATTTTTGAGGGAACAGGGTTTAGTGCGCCACTACCTGCATCTAAATATAAATTGTTCATGCCTAGCAATTCACCTGCTATTGCGGTGGCAGCCGCAATATCAGGTTTGTCATTGGGGATTGGCAATGTGCCACTTATGTAGTTCGCGGATGTTATTTTCCCAGATTCTATCAACATGTAACCTGTTGCCAAGGTTTCAATACCTGATTTTTTAACCCAGGGAGCCGAGGTTACCTGCTTTCCAATTAAATATTCGGAGTTTCTTCCAGAAATCAAGCTCATGAAAAGTAATGCATCGGCATCATCACAAAGTTGAATTTCATTTCCTGGAAAAAGTACTACATTTTCCGCACCCCAAGATTTTAAATCTTTAACGCAATCTTTGGTTATACCCTTTGAGACCAATGAACCACCAACCAAGAAAAGTGAGATATCGTTTTGTTTAGCCTGAAGAAATAAAGAATGTAGTTCATCATCGTGCTGATCTGGATCGATTAAAACGGCCAAATTTTTTAATTTGTTTCGTTTGTTCTTTATTAATGATTGATACACTGACATTGGACTCCACAAAGTAAGTTAAAAAATGGAGAGTGACCTCTATTTGTTTGTCTATTTTAAAGGAATTTATAGTTGATTGATTATCAATATGTTTGGTGTAAAACATTGATTTATAGTGCGTTACAAGGTATCCACACTCTAAACCCTCGGATTTGTTGGTTTTTTTTAATTAGTGTGGAAAAGAGGCTTTTGGTTCTTTCATTAGTATGAATAGTTTTGTTATCCCGACTGTGATTTTCCCCATCACAGCAAAGGAAAACCAAAAGTATAATTATAATAAACCAAACCAAAAAATGAACAAAAAAACTACTAATTCCGATCAAACCCTCAGCAATTCAGGTTTGAAGTTTTCACGTATGAATACAGTGGATTCAAAAAAACCTTTTGATTTATTCAAATATGATTATCGAACATCGATAATTAAAAAACCGGATGGTAGTGTGGTGTTCGAAATGAATAATGTTGAAGTTCCTGAAGGTTGGAGCCAGGTGGCTACAGATATTATGGCTCAGAAGTATTTCCGTAAAGCGGGAGTACCACAAGCAGATGGTTCGTTAGGAAGCGAAAGTTCTGCGAAGCAAGTTGTTCATCGTTTGGCTGATACTTGGAGACATTGGGGAGAGAAACATGGATATTTTGCGAGTGCTGAGGATGCGCAGGTATTTTATGAAGAATTGGTTTATTCAATGTTAGCACAACAAAGTGCTCCGAATTCACCGCAATGGTTTAATACGGGTTTATATCACACATATGGGATTACTGGGAAGCCACAAGGCCATTATTATGTGGATCCAGATACAGAAAAGTTGATGAAAAGTACTTCAGCTTACGAGCGTCCACAACCACATGCTTGTTTTATTTTGTCTGTTGATGATGATTTGGTAAATGAGGGTGGTATAATGGATCTTTGGGTTCGTGAAGCACGTATTTTTAAATACGGGTCTGGAGTAGGTACAAATTTCTCGAAAATACGCGGCGCAGGTGAAAAGCTTTCTGGCGGTGGAACATCAAGCGGTCTTATGAGCTTTTTGCGTATCGGTGACCGCGCTGCCGGAGCAATAAAAAGTGGTGGAACAACCAGAAGAGCTGCAAAGATGGTTTGTTTGGATTTAGACCATCCAGAAGCAATGGAGTTCATCAGTTGGAAAAAAGAAGAGGAAAAGAAAGTTGCCGCATTAATTGATGGTGGGTATCCAAGTGATTATGAGGGAGAAGCTTATAACACAGTTTCTGGTCAAAACAGTAATAATTCTGTACGTATACCACATTCGTTTTTCAAAAAACTTGAAAAAGGCGAAGATTGGGAATTCAAAGCTCGTTCTACAGGCGAAACTATGAAATCATTACCAACTTCTGAAGTATGGGACGCTATTGGCGATGCTGCTTGGGCTTGCGCAGATCCTGGTGTTCAGTACGACGATACTATTAATGAGTGGCATACATGTCCTGAAGGGGGAAGAATCAATGCATCTAACCCATGTTCAGAATACATGTTTTTAGATAATACTGCTTGTAATCTAGCATCTTTGAACTTGAGAAAGTTCTTTAATGAAGATACTCAGTCTTTTGATGTTGAGAAATTAGAATATGCATCAAGATTGTGGACTGTTGTTTTAGAAATCAGTGTATTGATGGCCCAGTTCCCTTCCAAGGAAGTAGCACAGTTGAGTTATGACTATCGTACTCTAGGTTTAGGTTATGCTAATTTGGGTTCAGTTTTAATGTGTGCAGGTATTCCTTACGATAGTAAAGAGGCAACTACAATTGGTGGTGCAATTACTGCAATTTTAACAGGTACTGCGTACGCTACAAGTGCGGAGATGGCAGCAACTAAAGGTTCTTTCCGTATGTACGAGAAAAACAAAAAGCATATGTTGCGCGTAATTCGCAATCATCGATATGCTGCATACAATACACCACTAGCATTCGAAGGTCTAGATGTTGCTCCTGTATGTATTGATGAGAAATATTGTCCGGATTACTTGTTAAAGTCTGCATGTAACGCTTGGGATAAGGCAGTTGCATGGGGTGAACAACATGGTTTCCGAAATGCACAAGCTACCGTTATTGCTCCTACAGGAACTATTGGTTTGTTGATGGATTGTGATACTACCGGAATTGAGCCTGACTTTGCTCTAGTGAAATACAAGAAACTTTCAGGCGGAGGATACTTTAAAATTGTAAATAACACTGTTCCAATTGCATTAAAAAACCTAGGTTATACTCAAGATCAAATTGATGCAATTGTGAATTATGCCAAGGGTCACCAGACTTTTGTAGGTGCGCCACATATTAATCATGAATCTTTAAAGGCGAAAGGCTTTAATTCTGAGGACTTGAAGAAGCTGGAAGCTTCTGCTCCAATGGCATTTGAAATAGGATTTGTTTTCAATAAATGGACTTTAGGTGAAGATTGTATGGAGCGTTGTGGAATTTCTGCAGACCTATATAATGCACCTGAGTTTGACATGTTAGAAGTTTTAGGATTTGGACAAACACAAATCAATGAAGCAAATGACTTTGTTGTAGGAACTATGACTGTTGAAGGGGCCCCTGAACTTAAAGAGGAACACTTACCAGTATTTGATTGTGCTAATCGTTGTGGAAATATTGGGCAGCGTTACATTCATCCATTTGCACACATCAGAATGATGGCTGCTGCTCAGCCATTTATCTCTGGAGCAATTAGTAAGACAATTAATCTTCCAAACGAAGCTTCTGTAGATGATATCAAGAGTTGTTATGAGTTAAGTTGGAAGTTAGGATTGAAAGCTAATGCACTTTATCGTGATGGTTGTAAGTTAAGTCAACCACTTAGTACTAAGTCTGAAAAGAAAGAAAAAGCTGATAAAGCCAACGATTCTAAGGTAAATGCAGAAGAAGTTGGAATGAAAGAAGCTAGTGGTAAGACTGAAATAAAAATTGCTGAAGAGTTGACCCCTGAAATTGTATTGGAAGCTGCTAAGCGGATCTTGAATGAAAGTACAGATACCAAGTTTAAGCGTCAGTTATCAAATATCGTAGAGAAAAAGCGTCTACCAAATCGTAGAAATGGATTTACTCAAAAGGGAAGAGTAGGAGGACAAACAATATTTGTGAGAACTGGCGAGTATGGCGATGGTACATTGGGTGAAATATTCATCGATATGCATAAAGAGGGCGCGAGCTTCCGTTCCTTGATGAACTGCTTTTCAATAGCAATATCTGTGGGTTTACAATATGGTGTTCCATTGGAAGAATTCGTTGATAAGTTTGCATTCACAAGATTTGAACCAAGTGGTATGGTTGAAGGGCATCCAAATGTGAAAAATGCTACGTCTATAGTAGATTATATTTTCAGACTATTAGGATTCGAATACCTCGGACGCGAAGATTTAGTGCAGGTTAAACCATCTACACTTCGTTCAACAGAAACAAAAGAAGAATCACCAATAGTGAGTGAGTTCAAGCCAGTTTTTAATCCAGAACCAGCATCTCTAGATGCAGTAAGATTACAAAAAGCTGAGGCTGCAGGTGCCGTTAAAGATATGCAAGATCATATGAAGGATATTCAGAGTGATGCTCCAGCATGTAATACTTGTGGGCATATAACAGTTAGAAGTGGTACATGTTACAAGTGCTTGAATTGTGGTAACAGTCTTGGATGTAGCTAGAATGAAAATAAAAAATATAAGAAAGGGAAGTAATTACTTCCCTTTTTTTATGCGCGAATCCATCATGAATTGCGTAATTTTGTTGAAGAATTATGGCTTTTGAAAAGGTAAAAAGAGAAGAAAACTATAGCGAATGGTACAATAACTTGGTGCACAATGCAGACTTAGCTGAACACAGTGCCGTAAAAGGGTGTATGGTTATTAAACCGCACGGTTATGCTATATGGGAGAAAATGCAACAACAGCTGGACCATATGTTTAAAGAAACAGGTCATAGCAACGCTTATTTTCCCTTATTTGTACCTAAAAGCCTATTCGAGAAAGAAGAAAAAAATGCGGAGGGTTTTGCTAAAGAATGTGCCGTTGTAACACATTATAGATTAAAGGCAAATCCCGAAAAGCCAGGTGCGTTAATGGTGGACCCTGATTCTAAATTAACGGAAGAATTAGTGGTAAGACCAACTAGTGAAGCTATAATATGGAATACTTACAAGAATTGGATTCAGAGCTATAGAGATCTACCCATATTGATTAATCAGTGGGCAAATGTTGTTCGATGGGAGATGAGAACAAGACTTTTCCTAAGAACAGCGGAATTTTTGTGGCAAGAGGGTCATACTGCTCACGCTACAAAAGATGAAGCAATAGCTGAAACTGAACAAATGCTTGAGGTATATGCTGAATTTGCAGAAAAGTATATGGCAATTCCTGTAATTAAAGGTGTTAAAACGCCAAATGAACGTTTTGCTGGTGCGGATGAAACCTATTGCATAGAAGGAATGATGCAGGATGGTAAGGCATTACAAATGGGAACCTCGCATTTTTTGGGTCAAAACTTTGCAAAAGCATTCGATGTGAAATTTCAGTCAAAAGAGGGGAAATTGGAATATGTTTGGGCAACAAGTTGGGGAGTTTCAACCCGTTTAATGGGTGCATTAATTATGGTTCATAGTGATGATGAAGGCTTGGTGCTTCCACCTAAATTAGCTCCTATACAAGTTGTATTGGTTCCAATATACAGGAATGACGAAGAATGCGAAGCGGTGATCAACCAATTAGATATTATTGCTAGTGATTTAAAGAAAGCTGGTATAAGAATTAAGGTTGATGATAGGGATACACATAAACCAGGTTTTAAGTTTGCAGAATGGGAGCAAAAGGGTGTTCCAATTCGTTTAGCTATGGGACCAAGGGATCTAGATAATGGCAATATTGAATTAGCTAGAAGAGATATTAAAACTAAGGAAGTAATCCCTCAAGAAGGTTTAATAGAAGTAGTTTCAACACTATTAGATAATATTCAAAACGAATTATTTGAAAAAGCATTGCAGTTCCAAAAGAAAAGAACTTATGAGGTAAATACTTGGGATGAATTTGTAGATGTTTTAGATAATAAACAAGGATTTGCTATTGCGCATTGGGATGGTACTTCTGAAACAGAAGAAAAAATTCAAGAAATGACGAAGGCAACCATTCGTTGTATCCCATTAAATAATCCAAAGGTAGAAGGAACTTGTATATTAACAGGGAAACCTTCTATACAACGTGTGGTATTTGCTAAATCGTATTAATTATAACCAATTTACGCTTGGCTGAGGTCGGTTTGCAATAGTTCGTTTATTGTCAATTCCACCTATAAAAAAATAACCGTAGTGTATTTCCGTAGATTTTAATTTCAAAAAAGATCTCAAAACAGGGCTATTCATGCCATTTCCGGTGGTCCAATAGCCACCAAAATCGGATTGTTCATTTAAAATAAGATACATATTTTGTATTGCAGCACCAAGACTTGCTACTTCTTCCCATTCTGGGACAATTCCAGACGGCTTGAAAATTATACAAATTACATGTGATACTTTAGTTTGAATCCATTCAATTTTTTCAATTTTTTTAGGATCTGGATTCGAATTATTTTGAAGGTAATTATCTAAAATGATATTTTTTATTTTTTCTCTAGAATTTGGTTCTACTACAGAAAATCTAAAAGGAAGTGTTAGTTTGTGTGAAGGCGCCCAAATAGAGCTGTTGAGCATATCTTGTAATAGAGATTTTGGTGCGATTTCACCATTGAATTCTCTGGTAAAATGACTTCTTCTATTTTTTATTTTATCCAGCATTGTCTAATACTTTTTCTTTAACAAATACATTAATAAAAATGGCAGCCAAAATGATTAGTGTTCCTAAATAGAAAGCTGCATTTAAGTCTTGGTTCTCTTCAAATACAACTATTCCTAAAATTATTCCATATACAGGTTCTAGGTTTACCGATAGATTTGCTGTGAATGCAGAAATTTGTTTTAGAGCAATAGTGGCAAGATAAAATGTTAGGTTCGTACATAATACTGACAATAATATCAACCAAACTAAATCTATTGCTCCATTTTGAAGATTATTCGGATCGAACGAGGAATTATTCCAATTTGGAATTATTGAAAGAGATTCAGGGAAGACAATAAGGGCAACTATTCCCAATAAAAATGCACCGGAAAGCATTTCCAGAGCACTAATTGTTAATGGTGGAGCATTGTCAATGTATTTCTTATTTAGCGTACTAAATAAAGCTGCCAATGCTGCACTGACTATTCCTATTATAATTGCAGGCATATACGAAGAATTAGTATCAGGGGGGGCAGGCAGAGAAAAACTAATAAAAGCAACTCCTAGAATAACAATTAATCCTGAAATAATATCTCTTTTTTGGAATGCTTGTTTCAATAAAATAGGCTCGAATATCGAGGCAAAAAATGAACTAGAACCGAGGCACGCCAATGATATAGAAACCGAATTACCAATTTTAATACTTCCGTAAAATGTGATCCAATGTGCACATACAATTACACCAATTCCTAGGAATCGTAGTATTTCAATTTTATTTAATTGAAACAATTGATTCCATAATTTAGGGAAAAGAAAATAAACTGCAGCAGTTAGAGTCATTCTATGCCAAACAAGCGTAAATGAATCATAGGATATTAACTTTCCAAATATGGCTGTAAACCCCCATAAAAAGACTGAAATATGTAAATATATAAGCGCTTTTATCTTGGGATTATTACTCATATTGGAATTGTTTTATACCCTCTATAAAAAATCAAGGCCGTACAAAATTGCACGGCCAGGATGTTTGGTATGTAAAAGCGCGTAACAGTTGGTGTTACTTTGAAAAGTAACAATACAAATATAAACTCAATTTGACGATTTTGCAATTCCCAACTAGTTATATTTTCCTTTAAATTTTTCTTTTACTTCGTTTACTATTCCTCTTAACTCTTGTTCTTTGTCTTTGTTCATTACAAGAAGTACATCATCAGAGTCAATAACCACCATGTTTTCAACACCGCTAATTACTACTAATTTTCCATTTGGTGAGTAGACAAGATTTTCTTTGCTCTCATAGTAACGCACATTTTTACTTATAACACTGTTATTTGATTCATCTTTTGATGATACTTCCCAAAGACTCTTCCAAGTACCTAAATCCGACCATCCAAAGTTTGCTGGTAATACAAATACGTTCTCTTCTTTTTCCATGATACCATAATCTATAGATATAGATGGAGATTCGCCATACGCTCTTTCTAATTGATTTGATGCTTGAGAATCATTGTAATCGATTTCACTAAATAGTTGATGTATTTCGGGGAGATTCTTTTCAAATCGGGAACTGATAGTTTTGAGGTTCCATGCAAAAATACCAGCATTCCATAAAAACTCTTTAGACTCAATAAAGGTCTTTGCAATTTCTTCAGTTGGTTTTTCTGTAAAGGTTTTAACAGAGTGAATTCCAGTTTCGTGTTGTTCTGGATTGAACTGAATATATCCATAACCTGTATCAGGTCTACTTGGTTTTATACCTAAAGTTACCAATGCATCATTTTCTGAAGCAAACTCCAATGCTTTTAAAGCAGTTTCTTGAAATGCATTTTCTTGTGTAATAAGATGATCAGAAGGTGCTATTATACAAGTAGCTTCTGGATTCAGTTGCTGCAGCCGGTAAGTGGCATATGCAATACAAGGTGCTGTGTTTTTTCCTACAGGTTCTCCCAATATTTGTGCTTCTGTAATTTCTGGAATATGATCTTTAACTAAATCTGTATATTCTAAATTAGTTACAATATAGATATTCTCTTTTGGGATAAATTCAGAGAATCTTCTAAAAGTTTGTGTTATGAGAGATTGTCCAGTACCTAAAATATCCATGAATTGCTTTGGGAAACTCTTTTTTGATACAGGCCAAAAACGGGTTCCTATTCCACCCGCCATTATCACTACATAAAAATCTTTGTTCTTTGTCATATTATAATATTCCTTCTTCGTATAAATCGTGCAGGTGCACTATTCCTTGGTAGTGGCCCATTTTATCAACTACAATTAACTGGGTGATCTTATTTTCTTGCATTATCAGCGCAGCTTCTGTTGCCATAGTTTCAATTGTAATAGTTTTAGGACCCAAGGTCATTATGTCCTTGGCAACAATACCTGGCAGTGATGCATGATTACCTAGCATCCTTCTAATATCACCATCAGTAATGATTCCTAAAATTGAATTGCCTTCAATTACAACAGTTACGCCAAGCCTATTTTTAGTAATGTTCACAATAACGTCATTCCAAGGTGAATCTGGAGAAACACTCGGTTTTGGATGTTTATTAGAAATATCCGCAGCTGTTAAATATAATCTTTTACCGAGAGCGCCTCCTGGATGATATTTTGAAAAGTCTTCACTTCCAAAATTTCGAGAACTTAAAAGGGCAATTGCAAGTGCATCTCCCATTATTAATTGTGCCGTTGTGCTAGTTGTAGGTGCTAAATTATTTGGGCAGGCCTCTTTATCTATTGTAGTATTTATTACCATATCTGCATTTTGCGCTAGATATGAATCCATATTTCCAACCATAGCTACAAAAGGATTTTCTAGCTTCCTCAATAAGGGTACTAAAGCTACTATTTCAGGTGTGTTTCCGCTTTTTGATATGGCAATTACCACATCGTTTTTTTGAATCATACCTAAATCACCGTGTATGGCGTCGGCAGCATGCATAAACAATGATGCTTGACCCGTTGAGTTTAATGTTGCAGTAATTTTTTGAGCAATTATTGCACTTTTTCCTATGCCGGTCATCACTACACGGGCGTTAGAGTTCAAGATAGTTTGAACGCACTTAATGAAATCAGCATCTACAAAACGAGTTAAGTTTTGAATGCCTTCAATTTCATTTTCTATGGCCTTGACGGCAAATTCTTTTATTTTGGTTTCTGAATTCAATTCTGAAGCGCTCATGCTAAAGAGTAATAATATAGACTACAAAGAAAACGAAAATAAACCACTTGATTTTTGGCATTCGCTAAAATTGAGAAGTAATTCTATATGTCTCATTAAATGATTGTTAAGAATAAAAAAATGTTGTATTTTCACATATTCAATCAAGAGTTGAATTTAAATGTCCACAGCAGCTCAGGAAATTAAAAATAATCCGAGAGTATTTCTTAAAGAATTCTTTGGTTTTGACGGATTTAAAGGAAATCAAGAGGCCGTAATTCAGTCTATAATGGCTGGCGAGGATTGTTTTGTTATCATGCCTACTGGGGCAGGTAAATCACTTTGTTACCAACTACCAGCCATGATGATGGCAGGAACTGCGGTAGTGATTTCTCCCTTAATTGCATTGATGAAAAATCAAGTAGATAATCTTCGCGGTTTTTCACAAAAACCTTCTTCAGCACATTTTTTGAACTCTAGTTTAAGCAAGGCTGAGCTCAATCAAGTGGTTTCTGATATGCTTGATGGTAATACTAAATTGCTTTATGTAGCTCCTGAAACACTTAAAAAAGCTGACACAATTGAGCTTCTTAAGAAAGTTAAGGTTTCATTTGTTGCCGTCGATGAGGCTCATTGCATATCGGAATGGGGTCATGATTTTAGGCCGGAATACCGAAAGATCAAGCAAATGGTAAAAGAATTGGGTGAAATCCCGATTCTTGCATTAACGGCTACGGCTACACCTAAAGTGCAGCACGATATTCAGAAGAATTTGAATATGTTAGATGCCAAACTTTTTAAAAGTTCATTTAACAGAGCTAATTTATTTTATAAAGTAAGACCTAAAGGAGGCAAAGATTCAGTTCATAAAGAAATGATCTCCTTTATAAAACAACACAATGGTTCATCTGGAATTGTGTATTGCTTATCTCGTAAAAAGGTAGAGGAGATTGCTCAAATGCTGCAGCGTAATGGAATTAAAGCGCTGCCTTATCATGCTGGGCTAGAGGCAAAAATTCGTGCTCAACATCAGGATGCTTTTCTTATGGAAGATTATGATGTAATTGTTGCAACTATAGCCTTTGGAATGGGCATTGATAAACCCGATGTTCGCTTTGTAATACATTATGATGTTCCAAAAAGCTTGGAAGGATATTACCAAGAAACAGGTAGAGCAGGCAGAGATGGCATGCGTGGAGATTGTTTATTGTTTTATAATCCAAACGATATTGAGAAGTTAGAAAAGTTTATGAAGGATAAGCCTGTTGCAGAACAGGAAATTGGTAATTTATTGATAGCAGAAACGGCAGCGTTTGCTGAGAGTTCTCAATGCAGACGCAAGGTGCTATTGCATTATTTTGGAGAAGTTTTTGAAGAAAGCAAATGCGATTCCATGTGCGATAATTGTGCAACGCCCAAACCTAAAGTAGATGTTCAAAATGAACTTAAACAATCGCTAGAATGTCTACGAGAAATGACCGGGGAATTTGGTATGTCTCAAATTGTGAATGTAATCATCGGGAATAAAAAAGACTCAAATGTCAAGGCCTATAAACATGAACAATTAATGAACTTCGGTTTTGGAGCTGATAAGGACAAGATTTTTTGGAAATCTATAATGCGTTTGGCTTTAGTTCATGGTCTTTTAAAAAAGAATATTGAGAAATACGGTTTATTATCTTTGACTGAAAAGGGTGTTGAGTACATAAATATACATTATGAGTTACAGATGGCCGTAGATGTTGAGTTCGAGAATATTTCAGAGGAAGATTTTGAAAATGCGAAATTAGAATCTGTTTGTGACCAAGTATTATTCCTAGCACTCAAAGATTTAAGAAAGAAAGTAGCCCACGAAAAGTCCCTTCCTCCTTATGTGATTTTTCAAGATCCAAGTTTAGAAGATATGGCTATTAAATATCCATCGGATATTCAAGAGTTATCCAATATCAATGGAGTTGGAAAAAATAAGGCTACTAAATTTGGTCAACCTTTTGTTGATTTCATCAATAAATATGTTGACGAAAATGAAATTGAACGACCTACTGATGTAGTTTTAAAAGGCAATGCTGAACGTTCTGCAAAGAGAGTAAATATTATTCTCAATATTGATAAAAAAGTAGATCTTCCTGAGATTGCAGCACAGTTAAAAATTACTTTTGAAGAGTTGCTTGCCGAAATTTCTCAAATTGTTAATACTGGAACAAAAATTAATATTAGATACTTTCTAGATCAGTTCTTAGATGATGATTTGCAAGAAGAAATAACAGATTATTTTAAAACTCAAGAATCAGAAAATATTGATGCTGCAGTTGACTATTTCGATAATGAATTCTCATTTGAGGAATTGAAATTGATGCACTTACAATTTGTTAGCGATGTAGCTAATTAACATTAGTGAATTAGTTTTTTTAAGGCAAAAAAAAAATGGTCTTATTTTTGCATTCCAATAACCCAAAGAAACAAATTGAGTCATTCTACACAGGATTTCGAGGTGATTTTTCGTCAGTACCATCCGGGGCTATTGGCTTTTGCTCAAAGTATTTTGCATAATATTGAGGATGCCGAGGAAATAGTGCACGATGTCTTTATCGGGTATTGGAATGAGGGGAAATTCAGAGAATTGCAGGATGAAAACAGTTTAAAAGGGTATTTATTTCGCGCTGTAAAAAATAGATCCTTAAATCATATTCGTAAAAATAAAATTGAGACTTCAGACTTACCAGAAGACTCTTCGGGCATTGTATTAGATCCTAATGTAGAACAACAATTAGAAGTTCAGGAAATTCACGAAAAGGTTAATACATTGATTGATCAATTACCTAAAAAGTGCAGACAAATATTTATTATGAGTCGTACTTATGAAATGTCACATAAGGAAATTGGAGAGATTATGGACATCACACCAAAAACGGTTGAAAATCAAATCTCAATTGCCCTTAAATTCTTGAGACCTTATTTTAATCGCTCTTAATCTTTCGCTTTTTCAATACCAGTTTCATAAACTTCCATATATTTTTTTAATATATTTTGAAGGTCGAACTGATGAGCTTGTAACAAAGAATTTTTCCTGAAAGTATTGAGTTTGTTTTCGTCTTGTAATAATTCAATTGCGTATTCCGACATGGTATTTATATCTCCTACCTCTGATAAAAATCCAGTTTTATTATGAATTACAACTTCGGGTAATCCACCAACGTTAGTTGCAATAACTGGCACTTCACAAGCCATGGCTTCTAATGCGCTCAGTCCAAAACTTTCCTCTTCTGATGGAAGAATAAATAAATCACAAACACTTAGAATTTCTTCAATCGCTTCCTGTTTTCCAAGGAAGGTAACTTTTTCACAAACTTGTAATTCACGACATACTTTTTCAATGTTACTTCTTTCGGGGCCATCACCGATCAATAGGAGTCTTGAAGGAATTGTTTGTTGCACTTTGTGAAATACACGAATAACATCGCCTACGCGTTTAACTTTTCTGAAGTTGGAGGTATGAACAATAATTTTTTCTGAATTAGGTGCAATAGCCTTTTTAAAATGTTCTCGAGGTTTTTTATTGAATCTTTCGAAATCAATAAAGTTGGGGATTACTCGTATTTCTCTGCTTATTGGAAAATGCTTTATAGTGTTTTCTTTTAAACTTGCTGATACTGCCGTAACGCAATCCGAATTATTTATGCTCCAACTTACCACGGGCTCATAAGAAGCTTCCCTACCCACTAATGTAATATCTGTGCCATGTAAGGTTGTAATTACTGGGATTTTAATTCCCTGTTCCGCGAGTATTTGTTTGGCTAAAAGGGCAGCGGATGCATGTGGTATTGCGTAGTGCACATGTAGGACTTCCAATTGGTTACTTTTTACTATTTCTACAATTTTACCTGCAAGAGCAGTTTCATAAGGTGCATGTTCAAATAAAGGATATTGAGGAATTATTACTTCATGGAAAAATACATTCTCCATAAAGTAATCTAACCTTGCTGGCTGGGAATAACTAATGAAGTGAATTTCATTTCCATATTTTGAAAGTGCTTTCCCTAATTCGGTTGCCAACACACCGCTTCCGCCGAAAGTTGGATATAGTACTATACCAATCCGCATAATAGTATAACAAAGTTCTATAAAAAAAGGCAGGTTTCCCTTTATCTTTACAGAAACATGAAAGAAGAAAGCTTACTCAACGACGAATACTTTATGCGTAAAGCGCTTCAGCAAGCAGAAATGGCTTTTGATGAGGAAGAAATACCAATTGGTGCTGTTGTAGTTCATGATAATAAAATTATTGGGAAGGGGTATAACCAAACAGAGAAGTTAGTAGACGTTACTGCTCATGCTGAGATGCTTGCAATTACTAGTTCTGAACAATACTTAGGTAGTAAATACTTGAATGAATGTACTCTATATGTAACAATTGAACCATGTGTAATGTGCGCAGGGGCTATTCAATGGGCAAGATTTGGTAAAGTTGTTTTTGGTGCAGAAGAACCAAAATCAGGATATCGTAGAAGAAGCAATGAGCTTATTTCTTCAAAAACTGAAGTTGTTCATGGTGTTTTGAAGGAGGAGTGTGCGGAATTAATGAAAAAGTTCTTTTTAGAGAGACGAAAGTTAAAGTTGTAATATATTTTTTATCCAAGAGCTAATAACCAATAAAACTAGTATTAATAATAAGTAAGGGGTTTTAAAAAATGTAATCTTAATAGAGTTTAAGAATTCTGTTTTTAAAACTGAATTTAAAATGAAAACAACATTTAAAAAATTCACGAAAACTAAAAATGTAATAATTAAAGGGTTTTTATTAAAAGAAAGTATAAAATCACCATTTAATAAATAAGTTATTGATCTTGTGGAACCACATATAGGACAAGGAAAATTAAAAAGCTCCATGGACATGCATGGAGCTTTATTGATTCTTTTTGTAATATCAAAATATTTTTCAATTAAACCATATGTAAGGATTAGAAATTGAAAAAGATTCAAATAAACAATTTGAAATTTCATCGACTAAATGTCGAGGCTACCGGCAGCGCCCAAAATCGATAATGCGGCAGCTCCTACAAATATGTAGTAAATAAGATATAAGAATCCAATTGCAGCGCCAATAATAGACATAATAAAACCTGCATTTAATGCTCCATGTCCCGTATATTGCGTTGGATTGGATTTGTAAATTTTCAAACTTGAATTTCCTAGAATAATTCCAATGATACCTAAAATCATACCTACGAAAAGACACGAAAATACGATAGAGCAAATTCCTAAAACCAGAACGGCCGTTCCATTTTTAATGGGTTGATTAATGTTTGTTTCCATAATTTATTATATATTCAATTCTAGTATTTAAATTTGGATTAACAAAATTTCTATTATTATTGTATTTAATCAATTAATA
>JAURFW010000089.1 GCA_030834125.1 Bacteroidota bacterium
AAATGAAATATGTAAAAATGAAATATGTAAAAATTTATCAATACAATTCTTCAACAATGCCTTCTTTAAATATAATAATTTCGGGTTTATTATCACGATTAATGGGCGGTGGAGGGATACGTGGAGCAGGCACAAGCGGAGCAGGTACAAGCGGAGCAGATGCTGTATTTTTTCCCCAAGTGTTTTTTTCTTTTGGCCAACTAGCATAGATATTTTCCTTTTTTTTTGTGGATTCAGATAAATATGAAGAATATATGTTACTCATATTAATATATTATTTATATAATATATTTTCTCTAGGAAGAACACATCTCACAAATCTCTTCTTTTTCTGAAAGCAAATCTTCAGCATTCGCATTCGCATTAGCATTAGATACTGGCGCAATAGTAAACTGTTGTGGCTGATGCTTAGGTTTACGACGCAGATAATAAATGCCGGTTTTCAATCCGGCCTGCCATGAATAAAAATGCATGGAAGTTAAGGCTTTGTAATCCGGGTCTTCCATCCACAAATTCAAACTCTGGGATTGGCAAATAAATGCGCCTCTATCTGCCGCCATATCAATCACATGTTTCATCGGAATTTCCCATACAATTTTATACTTATCTTTCACCTTTTGCGGAATACATTCAATGTGCTGAATGCTGCCTTTATTCAAAATAATATTATCTTTAATTTCTTCATTCCATAACCCTAACGCACTAAGTTCATTCATAAGATTTTTATTTGGAATAACAAAATCACCAGCTAAAGTTCGGCGACTATAAATATTACTTGTAAAAGGTTCAAAACATTCATTGTTTCCGAGAATTTGAGATGTAGATGCTGTCGGCATTGGTGCTAATAGCAAAGAATTGCGCAAACCATATTCCTGAATGCTTTCTTTTAATGCGTTCCAATCATATCGCCCATGTTTGGTTGGGTCTACATTCCACATGTCAAATTGGAGAATACCCTTGGAGGCTGGACTTCCTTCAAATGTACTATAGGACCCGAGATGATTATCTTGTAAATTATTTAATTCTTCTTTGATTGGTTCGTATAATGAAATTAGGCCTTTAATATAATCTGTTTCAAAACCTAAACCTCGCCTGTCACCTGCGTCAGTATCCCTCGTCATTCTACTTAATTTAATTTCTCTCATTCCTTCTAGACGTTCTTTTGAAATTTCATTAGAACGTTCTAGAGCAGCGTGATAAATGGTTTCAAATATATATTTATTAACCACTTTGGCTTCCTCGCTATGAAACGCGATGTCCATCAACGCAAAGGTGTCGGCTAAACCCTGAACCCCAATCCCAATTGGCCGATGCAGGATATTACTTGTTTTGGTTTTATCTGTCGGATAAAAGTTAATACTGATAATTTTATCTAGATTTGTCGTGACAATTTTAGTGACCTTGTGTAATTGTTCATAATCATATGACTTATCGGGTAACACAAATTTGTTTAGAGCAATGCTTGCCAGATTACAAACTGCGGTTTGGTCTTTATCACTATATTCAATGATTTCTGTACATAAATTGCTTGATTTAATCACACCAATATTTTTCTGATTGCTTTTTTCATTCGCATGATCTTTATAAAGTAAATAGGGTGTGCCAGTTTCCATTTGACTGTCTAAAATTTTAAACCATAAATCACGCGCTTTCACGACTTTTAAGGCCTTGCCATCCCCCATATACTTATCATACAATGTCCTAAAATCTTCACCATAACAATCGGCTAAACCTGGACATTGATGTGGACAAAAGAGTCCCCATTCTTCATTATTTTTTACCTTTTCCATAAAAAGAGATGGTATCCATAACGCAAAAAATAAATCACGTGCTCGCATTTCTTCGTCCCCGTGATTTTTTTTTAATTCTAAAAAATTTTCAATATCGCCATGCCATGGTTCTAAATAGATGGCGAAACTTCCATTGCGTTTACCACCTCCTTGATCAACATATCGTGCCGTCATGTTAAAAACTCGCAACATAGGCACAATTCCGTTACTTGTGCCATTTGTGCCTTTTATATGCGAGCCTGTCGCCCGAACATTATGAACGTGTAGTCCAATTCCGCCGGCCCATTTGGAGATTTTGGCACAATCTTTTAGGGTATTGTATATACCTTCAATACTATCATCTTCCATTCCTAATAAATAACAGGAACTCAATTGTGGGCGGGGTGTGCCGGCATTGAAAAGCGTTGGTGTCGCGTGGGTAAAGTATTTTTGTGAAAGCAAATCATAGGTTTCTTTGACTAAATCAAAATTTGTGCCATGAATCGCTAATGCCACTCGCATCCACATATGCTGGG
>JAURFW010000016.1 GCA_030834125.1 Bacteroidota bacterium
TTAAATCATCGAATTCCATTCTTGGGGTCTTAGAATCTTCAATAGGGCTTTGACGTCTTAAAATTGCTCTAATTCTACTCAATAACACTCTAGAACGAATAGGTTTTGCAATGTAGTCATCAGCTCCAGCTTCAAAACCTGCCAGTTCAGCAAATTCTTCACTTCTCGCGGTTAAAAAAATTATTGAGATATTCTTAGTTTCTGAATCCTCCTTTAATTGACGACATGCTTCCATACCATCCATTATTGGCATCATGACATCCATCAAAATTAAATCAGGTAAGATTTTTCTAGCTTTCTCTACCGCCTGCTGCCCATTAACGGCAATATGAACCTCATATCCTTCTTTGTTAAGCGTATGTCTTACCAATTCAAGAATATCTTGCTCGTCGTCAACTACTAAAATCTTTGATGAGTTTTTTATCATGACGTTACAAATTAATGCGGTACGAGTCAAGTTAGTGTTAATCCTATGTTAAGGTATTGTTGTTTGTTTAATCTAGAGTTTAATTATTTCCTAATAGACGCTTGAGTTCATTCTCTAAAACCTCGCCACGAAGACCTTTGGCAATGATTTTCCCTTCTTTATCTAATAGAATCGTTTGAGGTATTGAATGTACTTGATACAACTTAGCTGCTTCTGATTGCCAACCTTTGAGATCGCTTACATGATGCCATTCTAATCCATCAGCCTTTATCGCTCCTAACCATCTATCCTTATCATTATCTAAAGAAACACCAAAAATTTCAAAACCTTTATCTTTATATTCTGCATAAACTCTCTTTACATTTGGATTTTCTCTTCTACATGGCCCACACCAAGAAGCCCAAAAATCAATTAGAACATATTTACCTCTTAAATCTTTAAGTGATTCAATTTGATTTGCTGCATTTTCTAAATTAATTTCAGGTGCCTCGGCTCCAATCATTAATGCGGATTCAGTTTCGAAGCGTTTAGATATCGTTTGGCTGTATTTTGAATTTGGGAATGATTTAGTTGCGCAATCAACGGCGTGTTTCATTAATTCAAATCCTGGATTTTCAATTCCAGTAAATGTTAGGATAAAATAAGGGATTAATCCATCATTTTGCTTCATTGCTAAACTTTTTAGGTATGTTTCACGCTCTACGGAGATTCTACCGTATTCTTGCCTTAACATTGACAATTCCTGCGCTGAAGTTTCAGCTTTTGTTAATTGCTGTGCTTTCGATTCTAGTAATCTTACTTCTTTGGTAAAGGAATTATTCATTAACAAAAGTTTTTGCAATATTTCATTCGTTTTGTTGGATGATTTGACCGTGTAATCAACGAAACTACCAACGACTGCAAGATTTAAATCAATTTTAGAATCTTTTTCTATTTCCAAATAAATACTTGCCTCTGGCCCCATTTGCAATTGGCATAATAAAACGTCTTTTGTATTGCCTTTTATCTGAAATTCACCCTTCTCATTAGTTCTTACACTATCAATGAATATCAATTTATCGGCGGTTAATTCCCATAATAATAACAAATGGTATTTTGTATTTTCTAACTTACCAGTAATTTCATAACCAGATTCAACTTTTTCTAATGTGGTTTTACTCGGTGTTAAAATATCATCAACCCAATTTTTTATTGTACTGGTACCATCGTTTGCTTGTAATTGATTACAGCTTTGAAATGTAAACGCGAAAAGAGCGATGTAAATAAATCGTTTTACTGATTGAATCATATATCCTCAAAGATACAAAAACAAAGTAATGGGTTGCCTAAAACGGATAATAGTTACTTATTGTCCGATAATTGATTCAACCTCGGCTTTCGGGTGAAATGCATCTTCTACCGAATAGTTGCCAATTTTTGTTCTGCGAAGATTAGTTAAATAGGCACCTGAATTTAACTTTTTACCAAAATCTCTTGCCAAACTTCTTATATATGTTCCTTTACTGCATATTACTCTAAATGAGATTTTATTACTATCAATACGTTTAATTTCAAATTCACTGATATTAATAATTTTGCTTTTCAATTCAGCTGTTCCACCACTGCGTGCTATATCGTAAGCCCTTTTACCGTTCACTTTAACGGCAGAAAATAGAGGAGGTGTCTGTTGTTGTTCGCCAATAAAAGAATTAACCGTTTCGTCTAATAATTCATCGGTAATATGATTAATGGGGTAGGCTCGATCAACTGCTGTTTCTAAATCAAAACTTGGAGTTGTTTCACCTAATATAAAAATGCCGGTATATTCTTTAGGCATTGATTGAATGGATTCAATTTCTTTGGTTTTTTTACCTTGGCAGATAATTAGTAAACCAGTTGCTAGGGGGTCAAGAGTTCCTGCATGACCAATTTTTCTCGCCTTTAGAGCATATTTTAATCTTTTTACTGCTTGAAATGATGTCCAACCCTCAGGTTTGTCTATCAATAAAATACGTGCTGGTTCAGGTGCTTGATTCAATGAATAATAATTTTACGCTGTTCAACTAGGTTTTGTCCGTTGTAGTCAAAGCCGGAAGTTTGAGTATTGGCATAGGGAATGATGTTTCGATATACTTTCAAAATATATACACCAGTGGGTAAATTGTGAGTGTGTACTCGATAAATATGGGTACCTAATTCAGTTGGGAAATATATTTGTTCTCCGTGACCAATATTTTGAGTAGCACCATCAATTCTATTCAAAACAATACCGATATATTCTTTATTTTCTGTTGTGAATTCAATATTTAGTACTCCGTCGTTTGATGGAATAGGGAACATTCGAATGGACTCAACAGGTTGTTCCACAACGCTATCATTAATGTTTACACGAGCTACAAATGAGTACATTTGTCTGTTCTTTCCGTATGAACCGACGCAGTAAAAAACACCTGGCTCATTGTATTTCCATTGTATACCTTCATAATCTCCCCATCTTTGCTCATCGGGGGCAATGGCGCCATAATTAATTATACTTTCTCCCTCTTTTATTTTTACAAAATCGGAGTATTCACCATATCGATTGCGATAAAACACTCCCATTCCTGGAAAATCATTCAAACCTGAAAAAACTGCTGTAGTTAGTGTACTTGGTTCTCCATCTTTTGTTGATGCAAGAGCAAGAGCTGGGTATCCAAATTCAAGATTTTCATGAGTAAATAGAGATGCAGTTATTTCTGGATCTCGGTCAATACGATAAATATCACCGTGCATAATGTGTGATTGCATCGTTGAAAAATTGTGCGAGTTTTGCATGTATTGGATGTGGTCACCAGTTCGAACTGCTGTTAGAACTCTCGCATCATTCGTCCGCAACCTATACCTAAAACCGGTGTCAGGCTGTAATGCACTCGGTGGAAATCCATATGGAATGTTTGACTTGAGTACTTTTAGTTCATAGTCTGCTAAACCGCTGCTTTGTGTATTGGTTATTCTGTGTAAAAACACAGTATCGTTAGACTCTGCATACGGTCTTACACTTAAAAAATAATTATCTATTCCGTTGGGCATTGGACCGTTTTGTACAGGGCAAATACTCCAAATTGAAACTCCGTCATATTTGATATTATGAAAGAAGTTTTTGTGCAGTGAGTCGCCGTTATATCCATCTGATTTTCTAATCTGCCAAATAACAGCTTCTCTAAAACCTTCTTCCCAACTGCTTCCGTTGGCTAATAGGTTTACTGTAAAAAATAGGTCTTCTTTTGTTTGTGATACAATTGGGTAATCACTCCAAACCGTATCATTTATTGGTTTTCCAGGAATCATGTAAACATTCCATGGCGCTAATGGATCACCCTTTTCTGAAAATCCAACAACAATGAAACTCGTTTGATCTGTAGTCCCATGCATATACAATACAATAAACCTATCTTCAAAAGGATCATAAATAACGCGAGGATCATAAATTCTTGTAAGTGTAGGGAGATTGTCTACTTTGTTTTGTGTCGCAGGAAACCACTCTAAAGACCATGCTTTTAATAATTTTCCTGTGTCATTATGTACTCTTATCGTAGTATTCATGACAGCAATAAAAGTTCCGTCATTGGCTACGGCAACATGATTGTCGTTAGGAGTACCCGAACCTGCAAAGCCGTCTACAGGCATTTCAATAACGGGAGTTATAGAAGAAGATAGAGTTTTATTATCGTTTATTATTCCCCTTTTACCGGCTATTTTGGATTTGAATAATTCGGTTTTTTTCTGATCTAACTTTTTTCTTAAATCCTCATTGATTCCACCAGGTAGAGGCATTTCCATCTGGTTTTCTATTTGATCAGAAGTCTCTAACCAAATGGTAGGAACCGTTTGGGGGTCAAACTTCCCCCAAATTGGACTACTTAAATTGCGTTCAATTTTTACCTGAGCATTCAAGGAATATTTGATCCCTAGACTCATACTCAAGGTCAACAATAGAAGTTTCCCGATTTTATTCATAAGTTTTACAAATTACCAAATATTTACTTCGAAATCCAATTTGATTCCAAATTTTACATTAACAGAATCTTGAATTTTTCTTGCTAGATGAAGTATATCCTTGCCACTTCCGTTGCCTTTATTAATTAACACAAGAGCTTGTTTTTCATGTACTCCAACGTCGTTCTCCGTGTGACCTTTCCAACCCAATGAATCAATTAGCCATGCCGCAGCTACTTTAACTTCCTGCTCATTTATAGGAAACAGCTTTAAGGCTGGATATTCTTGGAGAAGTTTATCAGCAAGGGTTTTGCTAATTATTGGATTTTTAAAAAATGAACCTGAGTTCCCAATTTCTACGGGATCGGGTAATTTAGATTTTCTAATCTCTGTAACCGCGTCACTTACATCCTTTATTGTAGGGCTTGAAATACCTTGTTTTGCCAATTGTTGGTTTATATCTCCATAAGATGTTTTTGGGGTCCAATTTTTATGAAGTTTAAATTCAACATCAGTAATTATGTATTCATCTTTACGCTGAGATTTAAAAATACTATCGCGGTATTCAAATTTACATTCATGATTTTGAAATGTTTCAAATTCATTTGTGGCGCGGTTAAATACTTCAACGCTAGTAATTGTATCTTTAACTTCAGTTCCGTAAGCACCAATATTTTGAATAGGGCAAGCCCCAACGCAACCGGGAATAAGACTAAGATTTTCTATACCACCCCAATTTCGTTCAACACAGTGAATCACAAAATCATGCCAGTTTTCTCCAGCACCAACCTTTAAGAATACATGGTCATTTGTTTCTTGAGTAATTATTATTCCTTTATTGCGAATTAGAATTACAGGAATTTCGATGTCTTGAGTTAAAAGTAAATTAGAGCCTCCCGATATCACCCTAATAGGATTATTAAATAATCCCATGCTGTACAGTTTATGCATATCCGATACTTCTTGTACTTCAAATATTTGAGCTGCGTTTACATCAAATCCAAATGTATTTAGTGATTTAAGGGATTGATTCTCTAATTTATTCACAGTTCGAAATAGCAATGGTTTTCAGACATTTGGTAAAAAAGAAATGCACGATTTGTGGAAGTTCATTTTAATCACAGATTAAGTTTAAAAAAAATCTTGAAAATTTGGTGTAATTCAAAACCTATTCTTTTTACTTTTGTTTAACTATTAATATGAACACTTTAACAAATGTGGGAGTATTACTAGCGTTTTTTTTTCTTATGGAAGGTATCGCTTGGTTTACTCATAAATTCATTATGCATGGTTTTCTATGGATATGGCATAAAAGCCATCACGAACCGAGAAAAGGAGTTTGGGAATTGAATGATTTGTTTGGTTTTATGTTTGCTATTCCATCGGTTGTATTGATAATATTAGGTGCAGAATCATTTGATTGGAAGTTTTATGCAGGATTAGGAATAGCGCTATATGGATTAGCCTATTTTTTAGTTCATGATGTATTTGTTCACCAACGCGTGAAATGGTTAACGAAAACTCAATTGCCTTATTTTAGAGCAATGCGTCAAACTCATCATTTGCATCATGCTGTGCATACAAAGGAAGGTGCTCAAGCATTTGGATTTTTGTTTGTTCTACCACGATTTTATAAAAGATTTAATGGGAAAAAATAAGGAAGTATTAATCGTGGGTGCAGGTTTAGGCTCTCTTGCTTCTGCATTGCGTTTGAGTTACAGCGGTTATAAGGTAAAAATAATCGAAAAGCAGAGTATAGCAGGAGGAAGACTCAACGTAATAAAACAAGACGGATTTACATTTGATGTAGGGCCTTCATTTTTTTCAATGAGTTACGAATTTGTTGAACTTTTTAAGAGCATAGGCGAGCCAATTCCATTTGAATTGAATGAATTAAATCCGTTATATACGGTAAATATTGCCGGCAGTAATAGAGTTTTTCAAATTTATAAGGATTTAGATAGGCTTGCCGAGGAATTCAAAGGGATAGAAAATGACTTAGAGTCTAAGATTAGAAAGTATCTCAAAGGGGCGAAGGAAATATTTCATGATACCGAATATAAAGTAGTAAAGAAGAATTTTGATTCAATACTAGGTTTTATTTTAAGTATGGCCACTGTGCCAATGAAACACCTACCGAAGTTATTCAGAACATTTTGGCAAGAACTAGAAAGACATTTCGAGTCTGAAGAAGTGAAAATTATTTTCTCCTTAGTTGCTTTCTTCCTTGGAGCTACTCCGTTTAATACACCTTCGGTATACAATTTATTAAATTACACCGAACTCGAGCATGACGGATATTGGAATGTCAAAGGGGGGATGTACAAGATTGTTGAGGGTATTTTAGGGTTATTAGACAAAAAAGGTGTAGAAATTATTTACAACACAGAAATAACCAGCGTATCTCACAGAAACGGAGAATTAACATCTCTTCAGGATTCAAATGGATATGAATACAAAGCAGACGTTTATATTGTAAATGCGGATGCCGCCTGGTTCAGAGGTAAATTCTTAAAGCGTGCTAAATATACTGAAGAGAAACTCGATAAAATGGAGTGGACTCTTGCGCCTTTCACAATTTATCTTGGGGTAAATGGAAAAATTCCAGGAATTCACCACCACAACTATTTCCTAGGTGATAATTTTAGAGATTATGCAGATACTATTTTTAGAAGTACAGTAGCTCCTAAAAAGCCCTATTACTATGTTAACGTAGCAAGTAAAAGTAATCCTGAATGCGCACCCGAAGGTTGTGAGAACTTATTTATACTTTGCCCGGTTCCAGATTTAAGAATTAAACCCAACTGGAACGATGGGGAAGAGTTGGTGAACGAGATATTGGATGACTTATCGGAAAGAGTTAAGTTCGATATCAAAAACAATATTCTAACAAAAGTTGTTTATACACCTGAGAAATGGAGAGATATGTTTAATCTTTACAAAGGAAGTGGACTAGGATTGGCACACGGTTTAAACCAAATAGGAGCCTTTAGACCATCAAATAAAGATGAAGAATTAAACAATCTTTACTACGTTGGTGCAAGTACTACCCCAGGAACGGGATTGCCAATCGTTGTTATAGGATCAAAATTAATTCACGAAAGAATAATACATGAGCATCCAACTATTTGATAAAACTTCAAAAGAAATAAGTCGTAGAGTGTCTTTGAATTATTCTACAAGCTTTTCTCTAGGCATAAGATTGCTTGGTAAAGAATATCAATGGGCAGTTTTTGCCACTTATGGTTTTGTTCGTTTCGCAGATGAAATTGTTGATACATTCCATAATTATGATAAAGCCAAATTGTTGAGGGAGTTCAAAATTCAGACTTACCAAGCAATTGAGCAAGGAATTAGTACAAATCCAGTGTTGCATAGTTTTCAATTAGCTGCTAATCAGTTTGGTATTTCAAATGATTTAATTGAGCCATTTTTTGAAAGTATGGAACAAGATCTTCATAAAAATGAATACGACGTACAGGAATATAATGAATATATTTATGGGTCAGCTGAGGTAGTTGGATTGATGTGTTTGAAGATTTTCTGTAAAGGTGATGAAAAGCAGTACAATGAATTGTTACCCTATGCTAGAAGTTTAGGCGCAGCTTTCCAAAAAGTTAACTTCCTGCGAGATATTAAGAGTGACATTGAAGAAAGAGGTCGTGTATATTTTCCTGATGTCGATTTTACTTCTTTTAATGAAAATGATAAATTATCGATAATTGAAGATGTTAAAAAGGATTTTGAAAACGCCTACAAAGGAATTATTAAGCTACCAATGGGCTGTAGATTAGGCGTATATACAGCTTATATATACTATTTAAAGCTTCTTGAAAAAATTGAACGTACTACAGCTGCTGAAATTATGAATAGACGTATACGTATACCAAATTCGCAAAAAATTGCATTGTTAGCTGAAAGTTATGTTCGAGAAAAGTGGATGCCTGCTTAACCAAATAACCAAGAAAATACCTCATCTACCTTTCCAAAAGTATGTAGATTTATTCCAGTTATTGATTGGTTGTCAAACTTATTATACTTTGAAATAACCATATCAGTGAATCCAAGTTTTTTAGCTTCATTTATGCGTTGGTCTAATCGTTGAACCGCTCTTACTTCACCAGACAGGCCTACTTCACCAGAGAATACTATTCCTTTTTGAATATTTAATCCTTGATAACTACTCATAATTGCTGCCATCATTGATAGATCTAAAGCAGGGTCTTCCAATCTCAGTCCTCCGGCTAGATTTACAAATACATCAGATTGCCCTAGTCCAAAACCGCAGCGTTTTTCTAGTACCGCAAGAAGCATATTTAATCTTCTGAGATCAAATCCAGTAGCGGATCGTTGGGGAGTTCCATAAACAGCACTACTAACCAGAGACTGTACCTCAATCATTAGTGGTCTAATTCCTTCTAAAACACAACCAATGGATATTCCGGATAAAGCCTCATCACGCTGTGATATCCAAACTTCCGAAGGGTTATCAACCGGTATCAAACCACCCGAACGCATTTCATAAATGCCAAGTTCTTGAGTAGATCCAAAACGATTTTTTAGTGTTCTTAAAATACGGTAAACATGATGTCTATCTCCCTCGAATTGTAATACGGTATCAACCATATGTTCGAGTAATTTAGGTCCCGCAATACTACCTTCTTTGGTTATGTGCCCCACTAAAAAAACAGGGACATTAAATTCTTTTGCGAAGTGCAATAATTTGCCAGCGCATTCTCTGATTTGAGTAATGCTTCCCGCTGCGGCGTCAACATCTTCTGAGTATAATGTTTGAATAGAATCAACCACAATTACTTCTGGGGGATTTGCTTTTATATAATCTAAAATATTTTCAAGCAAAGTCTCTGTTAGAACTTCACAATTTTGATTTTTTATACCCACTCTATCTGCTCTCAGTTTTATTTGAGATTCACTTTCTTCACCACTTATATAAAGAACTGATTGGGTAGATTTCAACGCCATCTGTAAGAGCAATGTGCTCTTGCCAATGCCGGGTTCTCCACCTAAAAGTATAACAGAACCCGGAACTATCCCTCCTCCAAGTACCAAATCAAGTTCTCTGTCTGAACTACCAGATTTTTTAGCTTCGAGAGATTGAATCTCATTAATGTTTGATGGGCTAACAATTTTTCGGCTACTCTTTGCCCAAGTGTTGGGTGTTTGAGAAACTCTTACTTCTTCGGCGAAGGTATTCCATTGTTCACATCCGGGACATTTCCCTATCCATTTGGGAGATTCAAAGCCACAAGATTTACAGAAGAATGTAGTTTTCTTTTTAGCCATATTTCAAAGGTCAATATCTTTTTTGTTATTTGATGCTTATGTTGAAAATTCAGTTTAGAAACCTTCTAAATAGTACTTCCAAAACAGAATTATTGGTGGTATCTTTGTACAGATGGAAAAGAATATCAACGATATTGTTACAGTATACGCAGAGGCAACTCCAAATCCTGAAAGTATGAAGTTTGTTGCAAATAGGATGCTATTGCCAAATGATAGTGCAGATTTTCGGAATAAAGAACTTGCAGAAAATAGTTTACTAGCAAAAGCATTGTTTGAAATGAATTTTGTTCAGGGTGTTTTTATCATGAATAACTTTGTGAGTGTTACAAAAAATGCCGAATACGAGTGGTATGATTTAATTCCTGATTTAAGAAATTTCTTCACAGAATGGATAGAAGATGGAAAGGAAATAGTTAACCCTAAAACTGAGTTAACCGAGGAAGAAGAAACGGAAATTGAACGAAAAATAAAGCAATTACTTGAAGATCACGTTAGACCGGCTGTAGAAATGGATGGTGGAGCTATCGATTTTAAATCATTCAAAGATGGTATAGTAACTGTTCAATTGAAAGGGAGCTGCAGTGGTTGCCCTTCATCTACAATGACTTTAAAGTCAGGAATTGAGAATTTGTTAAAAAGAATGGTTCCTGAAGTTATTTCGGTTGAAGCAGAAAGTGTTTAACAATCTGGTTTAATTACTAAATACTTTTCCAAAAGGGAATAATAAATTTTTCATTTAACGCTAAAACATACATATTTGTCGATAGGTTAAAACCTAAAGTCAAATGGAATCATTAGCAGCAAAAAGAATGGAGAACGACCCAGCGTTTCGTTCACTACACGATTTTTTACTAAATTCAGCCAACAAAATTCATAATCCTCAACACCATTTTTTACATCAAAAAATAGATGGTGAATGGAAGCCAATAACCTACCAAGAAGTCATTGATAAGGTAAATATCATTGCAGCTTTCTTGCTAAAATCGGCGATTAAAAAAGGAGATCGAGTTGCGGTTATACTGGAGAATTGTCCTGAATACTACATGCTTGATCAGGCCCTGCAGAAGTTGGGTAATGTAAATGTATCTATTTATCCAACCCTAACACCTGAAGAAACTAAATTTATTATTAATGATTCCGGTTCCAGGATGGTTTTTGTAGGGAATCCATTTTTATTAAAAAAAGTTCAAAAGGTTGAAGCGGAATGTCCTACTTTAGAAAAAATCATTTTTATACCTTCAAACAAGGAAGAAGCTGGAAATGTAATTAATTTTTCGACTGTTATTGAATCCGGACAACAGGCTTTACCGGAGTTTTCAAATCAAATTGAAGAACAATTCAAAACAGTAACCAAAGATGATTTAGCAACACTAATTTATACTAGTGGAACCACAGGAGTGCCTAAAGGGGCAATGTTAACTCATTACAATTTTATGAGTAACTGTTATGATGCAAAAGAACTTTGTCCTGCTATAATGGAAACTGATTTATATCTTTCATTCTTGCCATTGAGTCATGTATTTGAAAGAATGGCCACAATGTATCTTGGTATTTATGTAGGAGCTAGCATTGCGTTTTCAGAAGGAATTGAAAAGGTGGCTTCTAATATTATGGAGATACGACCTACAGTTATGGCCACTGTGCCTAGACTATTAGAGAGAATACACGATAAGGTGATAAAAAATGCTACTGCAGGTGGAGGAATTAAAGCGAAGATCTTTTTGTGGGCAGTTAAAACTGGTGCTGCAGCAAGGGTGAAAAAGGAAAATGGCAATGGATTGGGTCCTATTTTAGGTTTGAAGTTGGGAATTGCTGAAAAGTTAGTATTCTCAAAAATCAAAACTAAAATGGGGGGCAGAATGAAAATGTTCGTAAGTGGGGGAGGTGCACTACCCAAACATGTAGGTGAGTTTTTTGCTAATCTTGGACTAAAAGTACAAGAAGGTTATGGACTAACAGAAACGTCGCCATTTGTTACTGTAAATGAATTTGAAAGACAGGTTTACGGTACTGTTGGGCGGGTAGCCCCAAGACAATATGTAGCAATTCAGAATATTGAAACTAAAGAGATAATTACAGTTCAAAATTATGATAACTTCAATGCAGAATTTGAATCTGAAGAAGGTGAGATACTAACAAAAGGTCCAAATGTTATGAAAGGTTACTGGCAAAATGAGGCGGAAACACAGAATGTTTTTGACGAAGATGGTTGGTTCCATACTGGAGATATTGGAAAGTTTGAAAAAGGCTATTTGAAAATTACAGACAGACTAAAAAATATGCTCAAAACCTCACTTGGTAAAAATATTTATCCAACTCAAATTGAAAATGTATATCTCCAAAGTGATAGAATAGAGCAGATATTCATTATAGGTGATAAGAGAGAATTTCTAACGGCAATTATTGTTCCAAATAAAGAAACCGCGGAAGAGCAAATTTCCAACAAGTTATATGTTTGGGAATCTGATGGTGAATTTATTTATGATGATGAGATAATGAAGTGGATTGCGGAAGATGCAAAAAAAATCAGTCTTAACATGGCAAAATTTGAGCGAATTAGGAATTTTCGTTTAAAACGAGAGCCATTCAGCATAGAAAACGGTGATATGACCATTACACTTAAGGTAAAACGTAAAGTAGTTTTGGAGAAATACGCTGACGAGATTGAAAAGATGTATGCTGAGAAAGATTGTCCATTATAATCGAGGTTAAAACAATCTTAAAAGAATATATAAAATAACAAAGAAGCCCATTTGAATCCAAAACATGGATGCTGCCATTCTATTGCGAATAGGCTTGCTTATTCCATTTAGTAACATAAAGAAAAGAAATGAGCAAATAAACCATGCAATGTAATTTTGCAATGGTATTTGTGTTGAGTTCCAGTGCCAAAAATCAAATCTAACGGCTACGGGTTCAAGAAAGAAATCATAGGTGGTCATCATTGTGGCTCCAACCAATGATTTCACAAAAGAATTCTTTAATCTTCCTGCTAAAATTGAGGAAGAGTAAAAAATCATACTTGCCCAATTTAATCCTATAAGAAAAGGTACTCCTTGCCATTTAGTGCCAAGCGTACTGCCATAATAGTAAGACCCAAAAATTACTCCTGTTTTTATACCAAGTAATTCAACAAAGAAGCCCAATATTCCAATTGCAATTATTCCTAAAACATGAGAAATTTCCCACTTCTTGTGAAACAACCAAGCAACACCGAAGGATAAAATTAGATTCCATGGAGTCAACTTTGTAAATAATGGACTCATTTCGGGCACCATGAAACCTATTATTCCCACGAGGTAGATTAAAGATACTGCAATTATGAATCTAGTTTCAACGATTTGCATTAGGTATTAATTTATCGACAATTGAAGCACTTAATAAACACAAAGGTATGCCTCCTCCCGGGTGTACGCTTCCTCCACAAAAATAAAGATTTTTAATATCATTTGAGAAGTTTGCCTGCCTAAAGAAAGCAGACATTCTATCATTTGAACTGGAGCCATATAAACTTCCTTTGTTGCTCCCAGTAATTTTTTCAATGAGAATAGGACTAAGAATATCTTCAAACTCAATTAATGGTTCTATGTCTTCCTTTAAAGAAATTGATATTTTATCTAATATTTTTTTTCTCGCCTCTTTAATTAATTCATTCCAATTTTGCCCCCTATTGTATCCAGTATTTATCATTACAAACCAGTTTTGTTTGCCATCAGGTGCATCCTTTGGATTTATTGGTTGGGTTGTGTGTATGTATACTGTCGGGTCCTTTTGTAATTTTTTAGAATTGAAAATTGCATCAAATTCTTCTTGATATTCTTTTGAGAAAAATATGTTATGTATGTCTATTTCTGGGAAAATTTTACCTATACCCCAGTAAAATATCAAGGCTGAACTGGAATTCTCAGCATTTAAAATCTTCTTAGGAAGATTTCTTTTAAGGATGTTTTGATATGTAATTTTTGCGTCCACCGCAGAAATTAATACATCACATTTTAATTGGGCTCCAGATGATGTTTCAACAGTTTGAATATTGTTATTTTTCAGAGTACTCCCAATAACTTGAGTATTGAATTGAAATTGAACACCTAAGGATTTGGCTTGTTTATACAAAATATTAGCAATATCTCGGATCCCATTTTTTGGTAAATATGCCCCATATTTAAATTCTAAATGCGGAATAACATGAAGTGTGGCTGGAGCAACATAAGGGTTTGAGCCATTATAGGTGGCATATCGGTTAAACAGTTGTATTAATTTTTCATTATCAAAGCTGCTCTCTAATTTGTTGTTCATGGTTTTGAACATTTCAATTTGCCATAAATTTAAGATGCCCTTCAATCCGTCTTTAGAAAGATACGTTTTCAATTTATGCAAACTGTTTTGAAGAAATATAGGCGCAGTAATGTCGTATATATTTTCCGACTTTTTTAGAAATGCTTCAATATCCTTTTTAGGGGTTTTGAAAAATATTGAAGCGTCTTCTAAAAAAGAGTTAATATTAGATTTGGCAACAAATTTTGTTTGATCTGGGAAAAAATAAGTGCACAAATTTTCAAGTTGTGTATAATTAAATTCATTTTTGTGTGCTTCGTCTAATAATTCTGTAACATAGTTTGGCATGGTAAAAAGGCTGGGACCAGTGTCGAATCTGAAACCCTTTGAATTGATTTCGCCCATTTTACCACCGTAAGTATGGCTTTTTTCTATAACCTTTACTATTCGGCCTTTTCTAGCTTGTCTTATTGCACTGGCTAAGCCCGAGACACCACTGCCTACTATTAATGTTTCCACTACTTTTAAACAAAAAAATGACATTATTGTTAAAATTTTCGGTGTTTTAGAAGTGCGTTATATTCCATTTTTAACTATCAAAAGATTCAAGTGATTGATCGGCAATCAGTTATTAAATAGTTAATTTTTTTTAAAAAAAATATCGTATAGCTTTGCGTATTATAATTTTCATTATAAATTTGCCAACACTCAATCAAATTAAACTGAAAGAAAATGAAAAAAATCACTTTTGCTCTAGCAGCTGTTGCAGCTTTTACTTTTGCAGCCTGCGGAAACACTGAAACATCAACTGAAGGTGGCGACACTAATGCTACTGAAAATGTAGAAGCTCCGGCTACTGAAGAGGCACCAGCTACTGAAGAAGCACCAGCTACTGAAGAAGCACCAGCTACTGAAGAGGCACCGGCTACTGAAGAAGCACCAGCTACTGAAGAGGCACCAGCTGAGTAATCGGTTGATCTCGAACTATTAAAAAAGGCACTTGTTTAAGTGTCTTTTTTTTTACATATTTGCGTATTGAAATGATTCTACGGATTAAGTCATTATTAATATTACTTTGTTTTGCAGCCTCATCGGTCGTAAATGCCAGCAGTGTTTTGCCCTTTTATGACGATGAAATAAATGGGAATGCACCGAATTTTTCGATAACTCCTAATCCTGTAAATGGATCCTATTTCAATGTAAACCTAAACTTTTCAGATACAGAATTTCCAGATGCAGGTATCATCATTTCTGATGTTTTAGGAAAAGTTGTATTTAAACACGGTATAAAACAGTCTGATTTTATGGAGGGGAAAGTAAGAATTTCTGTAATGGATGCAAACCTCGACAAAGGTGTTTATTTCCTTCAAATCAAGAGTGGAGATAATACGAAAACACTCAAATTAGCGATTCGTTAATTGTTACAATGGTAGTTCGTAAGGCGGGGTTAGAGGATATTCCTTCTATTCATAAGTTAATTTTTGAACTCGCACAATTTGAAAAAGCATCTAATGAGGTTGTAACAACCCCAGAAACGTTGCATCAAGCTTTGGAAGAAAGGCCTAATTGGGTTTTTGCTTGGGTTTGTGAGGATAAAAATGAAATTATAGGTACGGCAATTTGTTATTTGCGGTATTCTACATGGAAAGGCATAACCCTTTACTTAGAAGATTTAGTTGTAACTCAAAGTAAACGACGAACTGGAGTTGGATCAAAATTATTGAATGAAGTGATTCGCTTTGCGAAACAAGAAAAATATAAAAGGATATCATGGCAAGTTTTGGATTGGAATGTTAATGCCATTGAATTCTACAATAGATATCCTATTATCAAGGATAATGAATGGATAAATATACATCTGGATTTGATCTAAAACCTTGGGTTAGGAAAGTTATAAAGTTACTTTTATTGGTAAGTGTTTTATTCGTTATTTATTTTTGCTTTACTACCACTGAATCAAAAAGTATTTTTGCATGTCACACGCGTAATATACAAGAATACTGGACCGCATATACTGGTCCGTGGTTTCATGGATCTGTAGATCATTTAACTTCTAATATCATTTCGTTAACAGGTCTAGGAATGTTGTTCTTAGTTTATTTTTCCATGAATTCGTTTTGGAAATTTTGGGTTATACAATTTTTAATTTCTTCAAATATTTTATTTTTTCTCGGAGATTCAGGAGAGCATCATTTGGGAGCCTCAACTTGGGTATATTCTTTTGCTGGTTATTTACTTTCAATTTCATTGATTTCAAAGAACCGACGGATAAAATCAATGGCATTAATTATTGCTCTTTGGTATGGAACCATGTGGTGGGGTCTATTGCCACTAATTCCAAATGTTTCTCATGAAGGGCATATTTCGGGGTTAATAACTGGAGTATTAATTGCGATTTGGAAAATGCCAGAATGGCAACAAGAATTGGCGCAAGAGCCTGCTTGGTTGGAGCCGAATGAACAAAGAAATGACAAAACGCCAAATCCTTATGATTCATTGACAGATGAAGAATGATTCTCCTTAAAAAAGATTACAAATAATATCCCTAAAATTAGAGAGTAAATAGCAAAACTCATCCAAATACCAGGCCAATTTTTTTGTTGAGTTGTCAAATCGAGAATATAATATTTTTGAATTGCATATCCGCTAATAAGGCTTCCTAATACTGCCCCGATACCATTTACCATCATTGTAAACATTCCTTGTGCACTGGATCTAATGTTTTCGCTAACATGTTGTTCAATATATAATGATCCTGAAACATTAAAGAAGTCAAAAGCCATTCCATAAATAATACAACTCAATACTATCATCCAAAGTCCATCACCTGGATTCCCAAAAGAAAATAGTCCAAAGCGTAATACCCAAGCAATTATAGAGAAGAATATTACATTTTTTATTCCAAATCGTTTCATGAAAAATGGAATTGTAAGTATAAAAAGCGTTTCGCTTATTTGCGAGATACTAATAATCATTGCAGGATATCTTACAGTGAGTGAATCTTTGTAAAGATACATAGAATTAAAGTCTTTTAGGAAAGGGGTTCCGTACATATTAGTTAATTGTAATGCTGCGCCCATTCCCATAGCAAATAATAAAAATATCGCGAATCTTTTATCTCTTATTAGGGTTAGTGCTTGAGTAAAGAACTTCCTATTTTCTCTCTCAACAGTTGTTTTTCCAAGAGGTGGACAGTTTGGTAAGGTAAAAGAGAAAATAGCTAATATAATTGATGAAATTCCACCCACATAAAATTGATTAGGATGTTGTTCCCATCCTGATAGGCTTATAGTCCAAAGTGCAATAATAAAACCAATAGTACCCCAAACTCTAATCGGTGGGAAACTTTTAATAATGTCTAATTTCTCTCTCTTTAATAGAGTATATGCGACCGTATTAGATAATGAGATTGTAGGCATATAAAAGAACATTGTACCCAGTAAGATCCAAAACATCTCTGTTGGGGTTTCCGCAATGGGTAAAATGAACAATCCTATTCCGCCTATTATATGAAATATACCATATAGAACTTGAGCAGGTACATATCTATCAGTTAAGATGCCAGCAATTGCAGGCATAAATAACGCGGCAAAACCCATTGTTGAAAATATTATTCCAAACTCATCAGGCTGCCATTGTTTATTTACAAAGCAGTACGATCCAATTGTTATAAGCCAACTTCCCCAAATAAAAAATTGAAGAAAACTAAGCCCAGTTAGTTTTAACTTGATCATGTGGTATTCTCTCCCAAATATAGGTTATAAAAGGAGATGAAATTTCAATTTATTTTAAATTTAAGGAATGCTCAACCCCATCAATTAAAGTGTGAATCACTTTAATATGAATTTCTTGAGCTCGATCGGCAAATTCAGAATATGGAGCACGTATTTCTAAATCACACAAACTAGAAATTATTCCACCATTCTTACCTGTTAAACCAATAGTTTTCAAGCCTAAAGACTTTGCTGTTTCCATAGCTAAGGCCACATTTTTACTATTCCCGCTAGTACTAATGCCAAGCAGAATATCGCCGGGTTTACCATGTGCTTCTATGAATCTAGAAAAGATATAATCATAGCCATAATCATTGCCTACACAAGAAATATGGCTTGGATCACTAATTGCTATGGCGGGTAATGCTTTTCGATTATTTCGGTATCTTCCCGTTAATTCTTCTGCGAAGTGCATAGAATCACAATGACTACCTCCATTACCACAGGAAATAACCTTTCCTCCGTTATTAAAACTGTCAGATAATAATTGAATAGCCTCATTTATTCGATTCATGTTTTCATGATTTTGAATAAATTCACTCAGAATATTCTGAGCTTCGGAAAAATGGGATTGAGGGTTGAATTTTGTATTCACCAGGTTATTTATTTTGTCTTTTTTGAAATTCTGCTAAGCCATCTTTAAGAAACTGCAGAAAGGGTTCAACTTCAAATTTGAAGTAATCAGCGCCACGTGCTTCTTGAACTAGTTCTTCATTTCCATCTAACAGGCAATATAAAGGCTGGGTTAATTTACCGAAATATAATTCTTCTAAATCTGCATTTTTATCTCCTAACTTTAGGATTTTCTTACCCGATTTGCTTGTGTAAATCTCTTTTTCCGGCAGCAAGATTTTTTTGTCATCTACATAAAGAGAAACAACTACATAGTCGTTTTTAAGCATTTTAAGAACCTGTGGGTCTGCCCATACTTTCTCTTCCATTTTACGGCAATTTACGCATCCATGTCCTGTGAAATCAATGAATAATGGTTTTCCTTGCTGTTTTGCGCATGCCATGGCTTCATCGTAATCGTAATAACTACGTATTCCATGTGGGCTATGTAATGATTCTGAATATCTTGGGGTTGAGCAAATGCCCGCATCGGACTCTGCTTGCCTATCGAGTCTAAAGTCTTGTGTGCTCATTGGTGGTAAATATCCGGCTAATGCTTTTAATGGAGCTCCAAACATTCCGGGAATCATATACACTACAAATGAAAACACTGTAATTATTAAACTCAATCGAAATATCCCAATTTTTTCGTCACCAGAACTATCATGATCGAAATGTATTTTTCCCATTAAGTACAATCCGAGCAAACTAAATACTACAATCCAAATTGCAAGGTAAATTTCTCTATCTAAGATTCCCCAATGATAGGTTTGATCTGGAATACTTAAGAACTTTAAAGCAAATGCTACCTCTATAAACCCTAGAACTACTTTAACACTGTTGAGCCAACCACCACTCTTCGGTAAAGAGTTTAACCAAGATGGGAACAATGCAAGTAGGCCAAAGGGCAACGCAAAGGCTAAGGAAAATCCAAACATTGCAACAATTGGTCTGGCTGCGCCTCCACTAGCGGCTTCTACTAATACAGTTCCAACTATTGGCCCTGTACAAGAAAAAGAAACAAGGGCAATTGTAATCGCCATGAAAATTGGGCCCATTAAGCCACCTTTATCTGCTTGTTGATCAACTTTATTTACAATCCATGACGGAAGTGTAATTTCAAAAGCTCCAAAGAAACTTGCAGCAAATACTAAAAATATAATAGTAAAAAATAAGTTTGGAGCCCAATGCGTGGAAAGCCAATTTGCAAAATCTGGACCTACTAACATCGCAACAAAAGTTCCGATAATTGTATAAAGAGCAATTATTGAAATAGAGAACACAAAACTATCTCTAAGTGCTATCGCACGAACTTTGTTCCTTATAAAGAAGGAAACCGTCATAGGTATCATTGGGAATACACATGGGGTTAACAATGCGGTAAATCCACTCAATAAAGCAAGTATAAATAAGCCCCATATGTCATCTTTAGATTCTTCGGGTGTATTTCCATTAAAGGTTTTTATACCATTTAATTTATCTGGATCTTTATAACCTAAATCGCTTGAATTAGTTGTGTTTGGTGAAGGTTCTTTTGTGGAATTTGAATCAATCTGCTCAATTTGCTCGGGTGAATCTTGAGTTTCAATTGGCTTGGGAATTGTTACAACGGGATCGGTAGTTGATGTTTGGAATTTCCCAGTAACATTGAGTGCTGAAGTGCTGATTTTGACATCTCTTATGTTTTCACAACCAGATTCGTTACATATTTGTCCATTAAATAACATCTCAATAGATGTTACGGATTTGAGTACCTTGATTTTTTGACGGAATTCGCCTTTATCAGTAAATTCACCAGTAGAGCAATTCCAAATCTCGGTTTCCTTAACCATGTGATCTCCGACACCATAGAATTTACCAATTAATTTATATTCGTTGGTTGGTGTAAAATCAATAGTGGCTCGAATAGGACCGTCAAATTCGCTACAATCACTTTTTTCACTGTATACATGAAATCCTTTAGCAATATTGAAAGAAATGATTATTTCTATTTCATCACCTACCTTAACTCCATTAGTTTTGGAGAACGAAGTTTTAAATTTGGGTTTCGGAAAACCTTGAGCTTGTGAAAAAGCAAAACTGCTAATACCAAGCAACAGAAATATCCAAGTTAATTGTAACGAATTTCGCATTTTTACAAAATTACCCATAATCATTGGAATTGATGTAATCTTATACACATAATTGGAATTTTCCCCCGCATGTGAAAAACAAAAACGGATAATTAATTATTTCGGTAATAGGTTTGAGACTTCGTATATGAAAACTATTGTAAATGCGTTGAAATGTGTAATACTGGCATCTGTGTTTTTACTAATTGGCAATGTGAAATCACAATCTAATTCATTAACCACACAAAAATATATAGATTCCTTTAAGGATGCGGCTATGCAGGAAATGCGTGTTTACGGCATACCTGCAAGTATAACCCTTGGTCAAGGAATTTTAGAAAGTGCTTCGGGAAATTCACGACTTTGCAAGGAGTGTAATAATCACTTTGGAATTAAATGTAGGAAAAACTGGGATGGCAAATTTTGTCTTGCTGATGACGATGCAAAAGACGAATGTTTCAGGGGATACGAAACTGCAAATGAGAGTTATCGCGACCACTCTTTGTTTTTGAAAAATAGCAAAAGATATGAATTCTTATTTGAGTTACCTCCTACAGATTATGAAAATTGGGCGCATGGCTTAAGAAAAGCGGGATATGCAACTAATCCATCCTATGGGAATATATTGATTAGAGTAATTGAAAAATATAGACTCAGCCTTTACGATAGCATTGTAGTCCTTGGTCAGGATTATTTAACAGAAGGGCCAGGTAAAGTGATGAATGTTAATGGTTTGCCGGCTGTTGCTGCTAGGACTGGCGACAATGTCCAAAATTTGGCAAAAGAAAATGATTTAGCCCAATGGCGTTTGTGTAAATACAATGATTTAGATGGTAAAAATCTTATTAATCCCGGTGAAATTCTGTATCTTAAACCTAAGAGAGATAAAGGCATGGAAAAAACTCATATTGTAAAGCGAGGTGAAACTTTACATGATGTTTCTCAAATGCATGCCATTAAACTTAAATCATTAAGGAAATTAAATAGGTTAAAAGATGGGCAAGAACCAGCTGTTGGTGAGGAGATTAATCTTCAGGAAAAAAGAGAATTGCCTCCTAAGATTGTAAGTGGTGAAGTCCCAATGTCTAAGGTAACGAAGATTTTTCAACAGGAAAAAAAATTAGATCCAAATACGTATGAAGTATTAAAGGATGAAACAATTGAGTCAATTGCAAATAAGTTTAACGTAAGTGTTTTGAACATAGTTCGTTGGAACGATATGGAGTTTGCAGAGGTTAAAATGGGACAAATTTTAATTTTAGCTCCTGGGGTTAAGTCATCTTCTGAAGTTAGGTCAGCGGTAAATGATGATAAGGAGTTAAAATCATTTATTCATACGGTAATGAAAGGCGAAACAGTATTTTCTATTGCGCGTCATTATGGTATTTCTGCAAAAACTATAATTGAGGCTAATCCTAGTCTTCAAAATGGTGATCAATTGATAGTTGATCAAGTAATTTCTTTAGTGCCACAAGATGAAAAAAAGCCTGAAACCGCAGTTCAAACTCCAAATATTCATTATGTAAAACCAGGTGAAACTCTTTACGCAATAAGCGTAAAGTATGGAATTTCTGTAGAGGATTTGAAGTCCTTAAATGAATTGAAAAATAACAGTATTTGGGTTGGACAGAAGTTGAAATTGAACTAATAATTATTTAATCACATAGTGAGTTACTTGGCCAATATTTTGCTCAAGTAATATTTCTCCCATCTTTGATATTTCGTTTTTATCTTTTTCATTCCCTTTGCCGTAAAGGGTTACTAATTGTAAACCAGATTTTACTGTTACATTAAAATGCTCTTTTAATTTGGAAATTAGCGTTTCATGCCTGTTTTCACGGTCATCTATCACGCAGTTGAACTGGATAGCCGAATTTTGCATGATATTCATTCGTACTTTGTTATTCAATAATGTGCTGAGTATGAAACTTAAACTATCTTCCGCGATGAATGTATAATCTCTTGTAGAGATTTCTAATAAAATTTGACTATTCTTATGGATTTTTGATGTGATTTCAGATGAGTTGGTATCTTGAGATACGCAAGTACCAGTTGCATCTATGTTTAAGAAAGATCTAACGTATAATGGAATATTTGAAGCCTTAAGAGGTTGAATTGTTTTTGGGTGAATTACTGATGCCCCGTAGTAGGCGAGTTCAATTGCATCATTGTAGGATAAACTATTTAAAAGATGTGTATTTTGAAATTTCTTAGGATCTGCATTCATTACACCTGGCACGTCTTTCCATATTGTTACACTTTCTGCATTTAATAATTTACCAAATATAGCAGCAGAATAGTCGCTTCCCTCGCGACCAAGAGTAGTACTTTCGCCTTTTTCACCTTTACCAATAAAACCTTGGGCAATTATGAGATTTTTTTGCGACAAGGGTTCCAATCTATTTTTTACAATCCTTTCTGTATCTTCCCACTGCACACGGGCATCTCTATATCTACTATCTGTTGAAATAAAGTTTCTTGAATCAACCCATTGATTTCTAATGCCTAACTTTAAAAGATAACCACTTACTATTCTTGTACTAATTAACTCCCCGAAAACAACTATTTGATCGTAAATGAAATCGAAGTCTTCCTTTAGATTTTCGTTGTCAAGTAAACATTCTAATTCTAACATAAGATTATAAACCTCATTCATCCAAATTGGTGTGTCCTCTTGGAATAAATCTTTTATTATACTCTCATGAAAGGATTTGAACTTTTCAATAAGCTGGTTTAAATCACTGTTTTCGTGATAATATGCATTAATGATTTTCTCTAATGCATTGGTGGATTTTCCCATTGCACTGATTACAACTAGGATAGGTGATGTCTCGGCATCTTTAGAAATAATTTGAGCTACATTTTTTACACCGTTTGCATCTTTCACAGAAGCTCCACCAAACTTATATATTTTCATCGTATTATTGAATAGTAAGGAAAATCAAGGATTTTTTACTTGATTTGCAAAATAAATACATTATTTAGAGATTATCTCATGTCCTATTCACAAATCATCACTCTAGAACAGTTCATTGTCGATCAACAGTCACTTTACAAGGATGCAGATGGCTCATTAAGTAGAATTTTTAGATCTATTGAATTAGCTGCAAAAGTGGTGAATCGCGATGTTCGTAAGGCAGGATTAGTAGATATTCTTGGTAATCAAGGTACTTCTAATACTCATGGGGAAGAACAAAAGAAGCTCGATGTAATTGCAAATAATATTTTTATAGCGGCATTAGCTAAGAGTGGTGAAGTGAGTATTATAATTTCTGAGGAAAATGAAGATCCTATATTCCTTGAAGGTGCAGAAGAGGAAAAATATATTGTGGCCATTGATCCATTAGATGGTAGCAGCAATATTGATGTTAATGCGAGTATAGGAAGTATATTTTCTATTTATAGAAGACCAACTGCCTCCAAAACAGCTAAAATTGAGGATTGTCTTCAAAAAGGGAAACATCAAGTTGCCGCTGGTTACGTAATATATGGCAGTAGTACTATGTTAGTTTACACCACAGGATTAGGTGTAAATGGTTTTACTTTAGATGATAATATTCAGGAGTTCTGTCTTTCTCATCCTGATATTGCAATTCCAACAAAAGGTAAGATTTTCTCAATTAATGAAGGTAATTATTCGGATTTTCCTGCAGGTGTTAAGTCCTACATAGAATATTGTAAGGCAAAAGATAAAGATACAAATAGACCATATTCAGCTCGTTACATTGGAAGTTTGATTGCTGATTTTCACCGTAATTTATTAAAGGGAGGAATTTTTATTTATCCCCCTACAGAAAAATCACCAAACGGTAAATTGCGTTTGATGTATGAGTGTAATCCAATGTCATTTTTAATTGAACAGGCTGGTGGAAAAGCATCAACGGGTGAAACTCGAGTACTTGATGTTCAGCCAAATGATTTACACCAAAGGGTCCCATTGTTTATCGGATCAACTGATATGGTTGAGTTAGCGGTATCTATGCTGAACGAAGAAGCATTGGTATCTTAGGTATTTCCATACATAGTGTCTATAACCTCTAGCGTTTTTATCCGCTTTCCTGGAAAAACTTGCGTTTCCAAATTAAATAATAAATAATTTAAAATTGCTCTTCGTTGTTTTGGATTGGTTTGAGGATATTCAGACTGGGCTAACTTTCTTAATACTTCTTTTATCTCAATTTCATTATTGCTATTGTGTGTAAATTCTAATTCATATCCTAAAATTTGAGTTATCCCGAAGATAAAAGCTGCAGGTTTCCAAGCTAGTGGAATTTGAGATGATTCCTCTGTCCAATGAAATATCAAAAAGTCAAATAACTCTGGTTCAGAATAAGCATCAGTTACGCAATTAGAGGTTATTTCAGAGAAAAATTGAATAAGTTGAATGAGGTGAAAATTACTCATTAAGTTAGCACCTTTCATTAGCCCAATCTCTTTAATACGTTGAAGGCCTGAGTCTTTCTTGTTAAGTGATATATCAACAAGATTACCTATCTGAAAGTAAGCTGCTTTCTTCTGAGTGAGACTTTTCCCCTGTACAAGAAATGCTAATAAACCAAAGTCACGAGTATAAATATGTACAACCGAGGAATTATCGGTATGTGGAATTTTTTTGAGAATTATTCCATCGGTAGTGCAATCCATATTGGATTATTTATCGGTTTCATCGCTCCAGTCAGCGATAAATAAGTTGGTATCGCGTGTTCCACCATTATTACGGTTTGAACTAAAAATAAGTTTTTTACCATCTGGTGAGAACATAGGAAATGCGTTAAACATACTATTGAAGGTAATCTGTTCCAGATTGCTGCCATCTTCATCAATCATATATAACTGAAAATCGTATCCACGATCGCTATGATGGTTGCTTGAGAAAATAATTTTTTTTCCAGATGGGTGGTAAAATGGTGCCCAATTGGCTTTACCTAAATGTGTTACTTGCTTTAAGTTTGATCCATCAACATTAACCGTATAGATCTCCATATTTGTAGGTGCCACAAGGTTTTTACTTAAATAATCTTTGTATTTCTTTATGTCTTCCTCTGATTTGGGTCGAGATGCTCTAAATACTAACTTTTTACCATCAGGAGAAAAGAAAGCGCCACCATCATAACCAAGACCATTAGTGATTTGTCTTGGGTTAGATCCATCAATGTCCATAATCCAAAGTTCTAAATCGCCACTTCTTGTAGATGTGAATACAATTGATTTACCATCTGGAGAAACAGTTGCTTCGGCATCATAACCAGTTTCATTAGTTAATTGGTTAACAATTTTACCACTTTTATCTGCAATAAATATGTCGAAATCTGCATAAATAGGCCATAAGTATGCTCCTGTGGTTTCAGGTACTGGAGGACATTCGTTCGCACCTAGGTGGGTGCTGGCATAAATCATTAAAGAGTCGCCGGGCATAAAGTATGAACAAGTAGTTCTTCCTAGGCCGGTACTTACTAAATCTGGCTTATAATCAGCACTTCCCATTTTATATAATGGAGTCCAAAATATTTGATCGCACTCTAAGCCCCAAGCTTTATTATTCGATTGAAAAACTATGGCACTATTGTCAAAACTGAAATATGCTTCGGCATTATCCCCACCAAAAGTTAATTGTTTTAAATTTTGTAAATGTGGTTCAGAAATATTCTCGTTTTTTTGAGGGTGTTGGCGAGCGTGCCCATGAGCGTGATCTTTCTTATCCTGCTGTGCAGATAGATTCAGCGCAAAAGATATAGTTAAGATTAAGACAATTTTTTTCATAATTATTTTATTAATTCCCAAGCCATTTTGGGATAACCTTTTCTTCCTTGATCGTCGTAAAAATCAACAAAACGTAGTTTAAAGTAATTATCGTTTTTTGTTTTTAAGACATAATATTGATTTGGGACAATTGTATACTTGCTTGCTGATTGGCTGTACTCCTTCCAGTCAAACCCTATTACATCGAGATTGGCGCTGTAATTTAAACCAACGGCCTCGCTAATAGACATGTTATCAAAAGTAGTACCGTTATTTATTTGAGCTATTCTTATTTTATTTGGGTTTGATAAAACACCGCGTATAATGTATGGATATAATGTTCCATCGATGTCTGGAATCATTTCCTTGTAAGTGGTGAAAACAACATCCCATTTATCATTTTCAGCAGGTTCATTTGCAATTAATTGTTTACTAGTAAACGAATAGTAAGCATAATTATGAATGGGTTTTGTGAATATTCTACTTAAAAACATAGAACTGGAGTCGGCTAAATATCCCCAAAGAAACTCGTATACACCTCCAATAACTGAAATAGGTTTAATTTTTATGTATTGTTGAATCCCTAGGTCCTTGTCACCTAAGTTCAATATGTAACTTCTGTTTAGTAAACTAGAATACCCATTTGAAGTCTTAATAAAACAACCACGAAAAGCTAAAGAATCTTTATTCCCACTAGGATGATCAAAATTCCAGTCCAGAGATTTTAAATTCAAATTGTGTAAATTTTCGAAAGAGATACTATCAATCATAGCTGCCCCAAATTCAGAATTCTTACCGCTGCAAATTACAAAGTGAGGCTCTCCTTGGCAGGCAACACCAATATCCCAAAGCCCGAAAGTTGATGTGTATGTTTGCTGAGATTCAAAATCAAAAAACAATTGATTTTCATAAGTTTCACCCATCTCAAAGGTTTGAGTTTGAATACCTGCCGCTACCGTAGGTTGTGAATACAACGGTTCGTCTTTTTCACAACTAGTAAGCACAGAAAGTCCAATCAATAATCCTCCAAAAAAATGTATTCTTCTCAATTTTCTACAAATTTAAATTACATTGAATAAAAAAAGTTCTTCCCATTCCAATATTTAATCCCCCATTAGAAGAACTATGAACCCCTCCGGTTTGTAATAGATTACCCACTTGGGTTACATTAAATAAATTTTTAGCTCCTACTTGAATTCGTATGCTTTTCCAATTCTTACTCATTGAAAGATCACTTAAAGTGAATCCAGGTAATTCATAAGGGATTGTAGAAGAGGTAAATCCAATAGTTTTTCCAGTAAAACGACTGAAATAATGAATACCTAAATCAAACCGTTTAACTTCATAATTAAGATTTAGATTGGCCTGTTTTACTGTCCATTTTGTTATTTCTTCAACTTTACCTGAAAGTTGAGATTCATTTTGAATGATACTTCCGCCAAGAGTAATTTTAAGTTGATTAATAAATAAATCAGTGTTTAAAGATCCTCCTTGAGTATTCATTTCACCAATATTTATATATCTATACAAGTTGGTATTCATATCTACCAAACTCAACTGAATTTGATTTATTACTTCATTGTAGAAAAAGTTTACCTTAAATTTTGCTTGGATATTATTCGAAACCCTGTGTCGGTAATCAATGGAAGCTACCCAATTGTCCGATCTTTCAGGAACAAGATTTGAATTCCCTTGTATATTATGGTTTATATCAACAAATAAAAAATATAGCTCTTTTGCAGTTGGTGCTCTAAACCCTTTAGCATAAGATCCTCGTATAGCTAAATGCTTTGAAGCATCTAACTTTAACTGTAATGACGGAACCAAAGGTATGAATTTGAAATCATCGCCTAAAAAATTGGGGAGGAGGCTATTCCCAAATGCACTGTTGTATGCGAGTCTTAATGAGGGTTTTATCTTAAATCGGGTTGTCGGATTGTACTCTATAGATGAAAAGATCGCAAGGTCATGAATTTTATTATCTCCGCTTATCCTTAAGGTAGATAAGGTTTCACCCGTGTATTCATATCCTAAAAGGCTTTGAACTTTTTTATTTTTACTCCTATGTTCCCAAAGCCCACGAAGATTAATTTGAGTATTGATGGTTGTATCCTGATCAGAAGGTCGTGTAACAATTTCTTTACCTGTAACAAGGTTTCTTCGAACATTGGTTTTTCTGCGTAAATAGTAATTGAATGCATTCTGGAAACGCAAATCATCAAATTTTGTAGGGCTATATTGGGTAACTGAAGCAATGTCTGCCCTAAATGTTCTAAAGTAGTTATTATAACCTTTAACGCTTATTAAATTATACTCGGCATTACCACGATCAGTTAATTTCTCTTGGAAATATTGCAAACTTAAGTTTTGTCTGATTTTTGATCCATTGTAACTCAGTCCGCTTTTACCAAAATACTTAATTTTAGGCTTCCAATCCATACTTCTTGTATTGAGGTCGAAATCAAACCCCTCAAAAAATTGTCTGCCACCAGATAAATTTAAATTTATTTTGTGTTTTTGAGATTGATAAAGTGATTTGGTTGTGCCAAAATCAAAATTGTAGTTTGTTAAACCATCTACATATGAATTTACCGATATTCTATTATTAACTGTAAATGGGGTTCTGGTTATGATGTTTATAACACCACCTATAGCGTCTGTTCCATATACTACACTCATTGGACCTTCAATAATCTCAATTTTTTCAATCTCATTGATAGGAATTTGAGATATGTCGATATTACCATTTATTCGGCCAATCATGGGAACGCCGTTAATTAAAATCTTTACGTTTTGACCACCCATCCCTTGCAATTGCATGGAAGTACCTAGAGATGCATCGTTATTTAGAATAATTGAGGTTTGATTTTGAATAACATCAGCAACCGTTTGAGCTCCCATTTGTTTTATAGTTTTAGACGAAACTACTCTTAAAGAGTATGCTTCATCGGTAGCTAATCTTGGTCTCGCTGATGTTGTTATGGAAACGGGGTTTATTTCACTAACATAGCCATTAACTTCAAAGAAAATAGAAGCAGTGTCTGCTTTGAATCTTGTTGTTCCAACAATTATCCCAATAGAAGAATCGATATTAAAATGTAAATCTTCTATCGAAGGAACACTTATTTGTCCTATTTCGTTAGTCAAATAAATTGAAGAGTTACAGCTAATCTCAATACCAGCTAAGGGTTGATTAATGTTAAAATCGTATACCCTAACCGTCCTTTGTGCACTGATTAAATTTATTGAAAAAAGTGCACAAATTAGTATAGAATTTTGCTTGGTTATCAATTTGATAAATCTGGAAAGCAAAATAGTTAATTAATATTTTATGAATGTTGCGTTAGTAATATTCTCGTTTTGAATAATCTTAACCCAATATTGACCGGTTTTTAATAATTCCGTATTGAAAACAAACTGAGAACTATTGTTCTTAGAAGTATAAACCAGTTTGCCCATTGCGTCAAATACATGAAATTCAGAAGACTCGTTTCCACTGAGTTCAATATTTAATTGGTCCTTTGTTGGATTCGGGTAAAGTTTAAACGTAACCAACTCATTTATACGGGTATTGTTCTGAGCGCCAATTTTTGAGTACTGAAGTATTGTATTTCCATTTGTCATGCCACCAAATTCAATCATACGCACAGCATAGTAGTCAGCTCCCGTAGAATTTGTAACTTCAATTAGGTAAACCTGACTATCCAAGCAAACAAATGATTGTCCGTTGAATGATTTCCAGTCAGATCCAATTCCAGTTAAATCATTCTGAAAACCCGCGCCAGAAGCAATTACATTACTATCCATAGCGTCATTTATATAGTATTCCCCATTAGCGATTAAATCACTCCATGCAAGATCTGAATACTTAGCAGTACGAATACCTCTTTTTGATTCTATTCCCATGGTTAAATAAGGTACGTATTGTCCCATATACATAGTTGGCGCGTAATAACGAGTAAATGACAACTGCCACTCAGCATTTGCTGGTTCAACTTGAACTTGTTTTCCAGTTACAAGGTTGAAATATTTATAGGTTGCTCCATTTGCAGCACTTTGAGCAATTGTAGACTCACTTGCTGTGTTTTCGCTTATTGGCTCATATTTGAAAACTAAGTCGCCGTTGGACTCTTGAGAAATTGGCATGAACTTAAAGAAAGTTTGAGTGGCGCCGTTGTTAACAACGATTAAATATAATGAATCACCTTCCACTTTATGTGAACTAGAATTGTATACCCCCCATGAAAAATCCCACATGTTACCTGCATCATATTGCTGGTTTAAAGCTCCTTTTTCATGAGTATGGATATCGTTGTACGGTTGAGTCCAAGATTCCCATCCTGTTGTATCAAAATTAGAGTAAGATGTATTGTCTCCATAAGGATATAAAAATACAAATACGCCAGCACCATGATTAAATCTAATGCAATTGTCACGAGTAACTGTTGTGTGAGCAATATGCCAACTATTAAGTGGTACTGAAGTTTCTTGCATAGCGTTAAGATCGAAAAAGACCTGATTCGCATAACCTGGACCCATACTAACAGTATCCGTTGTTACCTGTCCACTTAAGGAATTAGAAATAAATGATAATAAAATGCTTAAAGTGAAGAATATTGATTTTTTCATTTGATGATTTATTTGATGTGCAAAAGTAGTTAAGCAATGTGCCTACCTCAATTTTACACTTGTAAAGAAAATGTCATGTTAACACATAGAAAACTAGAAACGGCGATAGGTTTTAGTTTTCTATCGATGAATTTTTTCCACGCCAAAGTACTTACTATTTTTGCATTGAAATCTGTACACTTCTAAAACTAATCAAATGGGAAAAATTAACATAAACATAAAGTCTGGTTCCATAGAACGAAAGAAAGTGGCAGTTGGTATTGATCTGGGTACAACCAATTCTTTAGTAGCCTATGTCGAAGATGGGGGCAATAATTCACAAATAATTCCAATTAGAGGTAGATATACCGTTCCTTCAATTATTCATTTTAATGATGATAATTTACCAATTGTTGGGGAGTGGGCAAAAGAGCATTTATCAGATACTCCTGAGAGAACAGTATATAGTATAAAACGACTTTTAGGTAAGAGTTATAGTGACTTGGAGGGAGACTCTAAAAAAATCGGTTATAGAATTATCGATGAAGGAGAAGACCAATTGGTTAAAGTTGAAATTGCAGGTAAATTCTATAATCCAATCGAATTAAGCTCCTTAATTCTTAAAGAACTAAAACAGCAGGCCGAGGAGTATTTAAATGCGGATATAGAACAAGCTGTTATTACAGTTCCGGCATACTTCAACGATTCACAAAGACAGGCCACAAGGGATGCAGGAAAACTAGCGGGTTTGAATATATTGAGAATAATAAATGAGCCTACAGCAGCTAGCTTGGCATACGGACTAGGTCAGGAAGATGGGAAAACAATTTTGGTTTATGATTTGGGTGGTGGAACATTCGATGTATCACTACTTATTATTGAAGATGGTGTGTTTGAAGTTCTTTCCACTGCCGGGGATACGAATTTAGGTGGAGATGATCTAGATAATAATATTATTGAACATTGGCGCCAGAATTGTTTAAAGAACGAAAACCTTTCCCTCAAACAAATTCAAAACTTGCGAATAAAAGCCGAAGAAGCTAAAAAATATTTATCTCAGAATAAAGAAGAATATTCTCTTTCCTGGGAAGGTGTAGAAATCAAACTAAGTTTTGAAAAATTTAAGGAATTAAGTAATGAGTGGATTCAGAAAACTTTAAAACTTGTAGATAGAGCAATAAAAGATGCCTCAATTACTATAAATGAAATTGATGAAATTATTCTCGTTGGTGGATCGACACGTCATCCTGAAATTAAAAAAAATTTAGTAGAGAAGTTTCCTGGAATTCATGTTAATTCAGAAGTTAACCCCGATGAAGTTGTAGCTTTGGGGGCTGCAATTGAAGCAGATGTTATAACAAGTAAAAGGACGGATGTATTATTGCTAGATGTTACTCCTTTATCTCTCGGTATTGAAACCGCCGGAGGATTAATGGATTTTTTAATACCCAGAAATTCCAAAGTTCCTACACGATTGGCAAGGGAATATACTACCTCTGTAGACGGACAAATAAATATGAAAATTGCGGTATATCAGGGCGAGCGCGAATTAATTGCTCAAAACAGAAAGCTTGGAGAATTTATCTTGTCAGATATTCCAGCCATGCCTGCAGGTTTACCCAAAATACAAATTCAGTTTGCATTGAATACAGATGGTCTGTTGAATGTGACGGCCCAAGAACTGAGGAGTGGGGTTAAACAAAGTATTGAGATACAACCTAGTTACGGCTTAACCGATCAAGAGGTTGAAAATATGCTAAGAGCGGGTCTTGAAAATGCCCAATCTGATGTTGAAGAAAGATTGTTATTAGAGGCAAAAAACGAGGCTGAACAACTAATATATGCTGCTCAAAGGTTCTTGGATAAAAATTCCAAATTCTTGAATTCAGAAGAAATTATTGCTACCAATCAACGAATTGCAGATTTAAAGAGTCTAATTATAGTAACAGATCGTCATAAAATACATCAAGGGATTGAAGCGTTAAATGAATATACGCGTCCTTTTGCTGAACGAGTTATGGACGTAGCTGTTAAAAAGGCATTAAAAGGTTCGAATATAAATTGATGAAAAATACAAAAATATACTGCTTGATATTATTTGTGATTGGTGCGATAAGTATGAACAATGCACAATCCCAAAGCGAATCCTCACTATTTGGATTAAAAATGGGTGCTGGAGTTTATTCGTTTACAGGCGGGGAACTTCAGAATCCAACACCGTTGTTGGGATATGTTGCGGGTATTTATGTGCATGATCCATTAGAAGATAACAGATTTCATGTGCAAGGTGGTGTTGATGTTCGTTTTAGAGGGGGGAATTTTAATAATGCTAAATCAACCGATAGCGCTGCCAATCGTGCTTACACTCAAATATCACTAGTAACCGTAGATTTTCCAATTTCTATGTTGGTATCATTGCAGCCTAAAAAAAGGGAGAAAGCATGGTTCTTAAATGTTGGGATTATTCCTAGTTATATTATTAGGTCGGTTGTATACGTAAGTGCGGAGAAGATTCCTTTAAATAGCGCGGTATATCTTCAGACTTGGGATAATTTACCTTTAAAGCCTATTGAGTATTTAGCGCATATTGGTGTCCAAATGAAAGATGAACAATTTGGTTATGATTTTGGAATTAATGTTGGAGTTTCTGACATGAATAATAATTTTAAAATCGATGGAATATACCCGGCAACTGGAACAGGTAAGAGAATTAGCACGGTAGCGTTAGAGGCTAGTCTGTTATTTTAATTATTACATTTGTATTCAATGTCTAAGTCTGTCGCTCTTTATACCTTAGGTTGTAAATTGAATTTTGCTGAGAGTAGTACTATCGCACAGCAATTGAAACAAAATGGATTTGAGCGTAAAGACTTTCAAGATGGCGCAGATTTATATGTGATTAATACCTGTAGTGTAACTGATCATGCCGACCGAAAATGTAAAAAAGTAGTTCGCGAGGCGTTAAAATATAATCCCAAAGCTTACATCGTTGTTGTTGGTTGCTATGCACAATTAAAACCACAGGAGATTGCTGAAATACCTGGAGTTGATTTGGTGTTAGGAGCTGCTGAAAAGTTTGAACTAATATCATATTTACATAGCTTGGAGAAAGAACCAAGAAGTAGATATTATAATAGACCAATTAAAGAAACCCAAGACTTTGTCCCTGGTTTTTCTGAGGGTGACAGAACAAGAATGTTCCTCAAGGTTCAAGATGGGTGTGATTATTTTTGCAGTTTCTGTACTATTCCATTAGCAAGGGGTAAAAGTAGATCATCCAATATTGAAAAAACATTAACCCAAGTAAAAAAAGCTACAAAAGAAGGGGTTAAAGAAGTTGTTCTTACGGGTGTAAACTTAGGTGACTTTGGAGTAAATCACAATGAAGATTTTTTAGGTTTAATCAAAGAATTAGACAAGTTAGATACTATAGAGCGTTACAGAATAAGCAGCATAGAACCCAATTTACTTACGGATAAAATAATTGATTTTGTAGCATCAAGTAATCGATTTGTTCCACATTTTCATATTCCCTTACAAAGTGGTAGTGATGAATTGCTTACTCGGATGAGAAGAAAATATAAATCTGATTTATACAGAAGTAGGATAGAGCGAATAAAAAAATTAATGCCTGACTGCGGTATTGGTGTGGATGTAATAGTTGGTTTCCCGGGAGAAACAGACGAACACTTTCTAGAAACCTACCAATTCCTTAATAGTTTACCGGTATCATACCTTCATGTTTTTCCATACAGTGAAAGACCAAATACTACCGCACGTAAAATGAAAGAAACTGTTCCCTTGGGAATCCGCGGTGAGCGCACTACTCAACTTAGAAGTTTAAGTGATAAGAAGAAACGCGCCTTTTATGAGTCTCAAATAAATACAGTTCGTGAGGTATTATTTGAAGAAGAAATCCGAGATGGGAAAATGATGGGTTACACTGATAATTACGTTAGGGTAATCGCAGATTATGATCCTTTATGGGTGAATTCTCGAACACCATTTCGTTTAGAACAAATTGATAAGGATTTCTTGATGCATGGAGTTTTTGAAACCTTGGGTATAACACCTTAATTTGTATTGTGTTTCCCACATTATATTATTTTCTAAAAGATCTCTTGGGTATTAAATTACCATTTTTACAAATTGTAAATACATTTGGATTATTTGTAGCTTTTGCAATTGGCGCAGCATATTGGTCAGTCTCTAAAGAATTTCAACGAAGAACAGATTTAGGTCAATTTAAAACAAACATAAAGCAAATAACTGTTGGTGATTCATTTCCAATGTCTGATTATTTGTTCAATGCATTACTATTGTTTTTATTTGGTTTTAAGTTTATATATTTAGTGAAAAATAGTGGGGCTGATTTTGTCCCACAAGAGCATTTGCTTACTTGGGAAGGGGAACTATCTTGGGGTTTAATAATTGCTGCTGTTGGAACTTTTTGGAGATATCAATCTGACAAAAAACAACGTTTGAATCCACCACAAAAAAAAGAAATTACACTTGGCTTGGCCGATGAGATGGGCAACATTACTGCAATAGCCTTAATTTCTGGATTTTTAGGTGCGAAAGTTTTTCATATAATAGAAACACCTGGGAATTTTAGTTTTCAAGCTATTGCAAGCCAATTCTTTACTTCTGGGGGATGGACTTTTTATGGAGGGTTAATTTGTGGCTTAGGAGGAGTGCTAATTTATGCTTATCGCAGAGGGTATTCAATAATTCACGTATTGGATTCAGCTGGACCACCAATGATGTTGGCCTATGGAGTAGGTAGATTTGGTTGTCATTTCTCAGGAGATGGTGATTGGGGTATTGCAAATCCAAATCCAAATTCATGGCTACCTGATTGGGCCTGGGCGTATAAATATCCTCATAATGTTTTGGGAAAAGATTATGCATCGGCAGGAATGGAAAGAATTCCAGGTTGTGAAGGAAGTTACTGTTTTCAATTAATTGACCCCGTTTATCCAACCCCACTTTATGAGGCACTTATGGCTCTATTCTTATTTGCGATTTTATGGTTTTGGGTGCGTAACGTAAAACTCAACCCAGGTCAAGCATTGGGTGTTTACTTATTTTTTGCCGGTACGGAGCGTTTTGTTATTGAGTTAATCAGAGAACACGGTGATAGCCTCTATAAAGTCGGAGACTTGATTTTCTCACAAGCACAAATGATTTCTACTGTTTTAATCGTTCTTGGTGTAGGATTATGGTTTGCTGGATCAAGGAATTTACTTTCAAAAAGAAACAATTAACAGTTTTATTAACTGTTTTTGTGGCATATTCACATGGTTATGGCCAGTCAGATACTGTTTATCTCCTGGATAACGTAATTGATAGAATGGATTCTGTTTTAGTATCTGGAGATGCTAATTCAGAGCGTATTCGTCAATATAGGTTACTTAAAAATCGTGTAATTAAAACAATGCCGTATGCTAAAATGGCGGCATTTAAAATCCAGGCAATGGAAGATAAGCTCTCAACCATTAGAGGGCGCAGAGCTCGTAAAAAATATGTGAAGCAATGCGAAAAGAGTATAAAAGACTTGTATACCGAACAACTGAAGAAGTTGAGCATAAACGAGGGCAAGGTATTAATGAAGTTGCTTCATCGGGAAACTGGAAAAACTACATGGGAAATAATGAAGAACTACAGAGGCACACCAGAAGCCCTTTTTTGGCAAGCATTTGGTAGTTTTTGGGGTCACGATATGAAAGGTCAATTTGACCCTGTTATTGATTATCAAATTGAAAATATTATCAAAGTAGAACGCCTAGAATAGTAATAGCTATTTCTGTTTTCTTATAAAACTTAAAATTAAAATGGGAGCACCAATAAGAGAACTAATTGGGTTGATGGGTAAGAGTATTCCAGGTATTGAGTAATGAGCAATACAATCAGCTCCAACAGCGAGTATTCCTCCCCATAAGATTGTTGGTAGCAATATTTTGGAATGTTTTTCAGTTTTGTATAGACGTTTTGCAATATGAGGACCCACCAATCCGATGAAGCCAATTGGACCTGCATACGCGGTTAACCAACCGGCAATAATTGCTCCAGTCCAAATCAATAAATTTTTTATTTTTACAGGGCTCACACCCGACGCTTGTGCATATTCATCTCCCAATAAATAACAATCCAATGAATTTCTAAAAGAGTAAATAAGTATAATTCCAAAAAATACTGGAGAACTCATACTGAAAAGATGAGTCATTTCAATTCTTTCAAAATTACCCATACCCCAGAAAGTGAACTCTCTTAGTTGCTCATTACTGCCGAAATACTGCATGAGTTCTGTCGCCGCTGAAAATAAAAAACCTAATACTAAACCTGTCAATAACAATCGGTGGGTATGTCCAAAGCCTCTATTTATTAAAAGTTGCAAGCCTAGGGCCGAAAAAGCACCTATGGTACTGCCCCAAATTGGTGAAATCTCAAATGATAAAGAGAATGTTCCTGATAAAAATATAAATAAAGCCATTCCAAATGTGGCTCCAGGTGAAATACCAATTAGATAGGGGCCAGCAAGTGGATTTCTAAATAATGTTTGCATTAATAATCCAGAAAAACTAAGGCCTATACCAGTTATCACAGCACCCATTACCCTTGGGAATCGGAATTCCCAAAATAGGAAATTGGAAACTTCATTATCCCAAATTTTTAGGTCAAATAAGAAAAGTATAATTAATACTATAAATAGAAATATGTTACCTAAATACTTCACCTAAACTGTTGATAGAAATATAATGAATCGAATTTTCCTTGGCCAATATTTATTAAATCATTCAATAAAATTTCTGGGTGGATAGATCCTAAATCCCAATAGGAATTAGCACCTGATTCTTCTTGTTGTTTATTATTTTGAAATATCTTGATCTTGTCATTAGAATTCAAAACACTTTCAATTCTTGGTTCATTTTTTAATAGTTTATCTAAGTCTGAATACGAACCTATATTTAGCCAAATATCAGCTTGAAGTAAGCACTTAAAGGCGATTTCCAATGGTATGGTATATGTGAGTTGTTGCTCGTTTAGGTTTTCATCTTGCCATATACAGTTTAGATTAGCATCATTCAATAAATGACTAAGGTAATTATTCCTGTTTGGTACCATCCAATTGCCACTGTACGGAGCATTAATCATTATTGTCTTTTTGTGTGGAGTGATTTTTTTTAAATGACTCAGATAAACAGAATCAACTCTATTGAAAATTTGGGTAGCAATATTTAGTTTATTCGTGATTAGTCCGAAAACCTTAATCCATTCGGATCTTGCTAAGGGATGGTTTTCTTGATGATTTTGGATATATAAAACGGTTATATTCTGTTTATATAGTCTTGAAAATGCAGGAATGCCTTCTGCATTTAGAGTGTAAGCGCAGAATATATTTGGCTCAGATTTAATTAATTCTTCAAGTTGAAGTTCACCAGAGGGTTGAATTTCAATTGGGTTGTTTAAATATCCCTTCAATGTAGAATGTACAAAGTTTAAATTATCGATTGCCACAATTGAATTTTCCGAATTGAGTTCAGTTAAAAAACGCAGGAAAATACTGCTGCTTACAGCAATTCTTCTATTGTTACTTTTGATTTTAATAGATGAGGGGAATAGGCCTGGATTTTTACCCATATGATATGTTGCTAATTCCTTGCCATCACTAAAAAATACTTTTAATAAGGTATCAGTTTCATTGTAGCCTATTTTGAAAAGTTCTGAGTATTTATTGTTCTTCCAATTTATATTCACTTTATCTCGTCCTTCTGATTTATATTGACAACCGTATATGCCCAATATGAAAATTAGGTGATAAATTCTTCGATATTTTTTGAGGAGTAATGTCAGAGTGTTCAAAATTAGAACAAAATAATTGACACGGGTAAAATATGTGAATCAATAGGAATAAATAATTACCATCTTTGTTAAGTGAAAATTCCCGCGTATCAGCACCGATATAAAATTTTAATAGGATTGTTTATTGTTTGGATGACCTTCTTCGATAATAACAGTTTTTTATACAGATACAGGTTGCATAGTGAAATAAAAGAATTAGAAGGGGGGATTGAAACACATAAATTAAAAATTGCCGAACTTAGACGTCAAAAAACGGAGTTATTTGGAAACCTTAAAAATTTAGAAAAATTTGCAAGAGAAAGATATCTTATGAAAAAAGATAATGAAGATATTATTGTTATTGTAGATGCGGATGAAAAATAAAGTGTTTATAAGTAAGATTATATTGTGTATTTCTATTGCTTTCGGCTCAATAGGTTTGCACTAGTTATAAAGTATAAAAGAAGATTCACATATGAAATTTATAGCTTCATCAAGCGAATTGTTGCAACACTTACTAACGGTAAATGGTGCAATTATGTCAAAACCAATCATTCCCATCTTGGAAAATTTCCTGTTTGATGTGAAAGATGGCGAAGTGACAATTTTTAGTACAGACTTGGAAACGAGTATGACTACTTCACTGCAGGTTGATACCAAAGATTCTATGAAGGTAGCGGTACCAAGTAAGATGGTCATTGATATTCTTCGTTCGCTACCTGAGCAGTCTGTTACATTTAACGTTGATTCTTCCAATTTCTCTATTGAGGTGGTAAATGCCAATGGTAGATACAAAATGGCGGGACAAGATGGTGTGGATTTCCCAACCTTACCCGAAAAATCAGGTGAAGGAAGTTTTACTGTTCCATCAAATATCCTTTTGCGTGCTGTTAGTAAAACTTTGTTTGCAGCGGGAACGGATGAGTTGCGTTTAAATCTAACAGGTTTATTTGTTGAAATGATGCCAGATTACGTAAATTTTGTGGCAACGGATGCAAATAAGTTGGTTAGATATACAAGAAATGATATTGCTCCTCAAGTTAATAATAGCTTTATTATTCCTAAAAAGCCTTTGAATTTATTGAAAACAGCATTGCCAAATGACGAAACTCCCGTAGTTGTGGATTACAATAAAACCAATGTATTCTTTTCTTTTGGGAATACTCAGCTTATTTGTAGATTGTTAGATGAAAAGTACCCTGATTATTCAGCGGTAATACCAACCAATAATTCCAATACCTTGAATATTAATCGTATGGACTTTTTAAGTTCGATTAATCGAATCAGCATATTTGCGTCTAAAACAACGCACCAGGTAAGATTGAAAATTGCGGGTTCTGAATTGACAATTTCAGCTGAAGATTTAGAAATGGCTAATGAAGCGGTTGAACGCATTCCATGTGAATATTCTGGAGAAGATATGGAAATAGGTTTCAATGCACGTTTTTTGAAGGAAATGCTTTCAACTATGGACGGGGAAACAGTTCAACTACAACTATCGCAACCAAACAGAGCGGGTTTGATAGTTCCAACAGAAAACGAAACAAATGAGGACATGACAATGTTAATCATGCCAATGATGCTCAACAATTATTAAAAGTATTAATATTTATATTTTAAAGGGTCGCCTATTGCGGCCCTTTTTATTTGAATACTTTTGAACCTACCCTAACCATGGTGCTTCCACATGAAATAGCAATTTGATAATCGCCGCTCATCCCCATAGAAATTTCTTTAAATGCAGGGTCTTCAATGAAGTATAAGTCTTTGATTTTTTGGAATTCAGATTTAACGAGTTTGAATTCGTTTTCGACTTGATTAGTGTCTTCGGTGTTACTCGCCATAGCCATAATACCCGCAAATTCGATGTGCGGAGTTTGCATAGTTTTAAGTTCTTCGAAAAACGAGGCTATGTCTTCTAATTTAATACCAAATTTGCTCTCTTCCTTAGCAACATGTAATTGAAGTAAAATAGGAATTTTTCTATTGTATTTTTCCCCTTGCTTTTCAATTTCTTTAATTAGTTTGATGCTATCAACAGATTGTATCATAGAAATAAAAGGGGCAATATATTTAACCTTGTTTGTTTGTAGATGCCCGATAAGGTGCCACGAAATATCCTTTGGCAAATTTTCATATCGCTCTAAAAGAGCTTGAACTCGATTTTCAGCAAAAATCCTGTGCCCGAAATCGTAGGCTTGTTGTATTTCCCCTATCTCACGATACTTTGAAACTATAATTAATTGTGATTTTTGAGTGAGGTCATTATAAAGCTCTTTTATATTGTTGCCAATTCGCGTCATTTTCTTTGTAATTTTGCTTTGTTGATTCGGTTAAGCAAAATAACAACCCTTCTGGCAATATTCATCATTGCATGTTCAGATACACCTCCAATTTCAAAGGAGAGAATGGTTCCAATCATGGCAGATGCCATGAGAATGGAGGCCGCTGAACAAATAGGTTATAACTATGTTACTGTTCCAGATTCTGTTTGGAAATTAAATTATGCATTCCTTATGGATAAATATAGTCTAGATAGTACATCTTTTAAGGATGCAATGAGATATTATACTGAGCGTCCTGCCGAGTTTTCGAAAATTATGGAGCAGGTAATTGAAATCCTCCAAAAAGAAGAGCTTAAAGAATTTAAACGTTGATTTTCCCTTCGAATTTTGAGAATATTATCGGTTTCGACACCATACGTCAACAAATAGTTGAACTCTGTAGGTTAGAGTCATCTAAAGATCTAGCTGAGACTTTTGGGATGAGTAATAAAGCAAATCTGATTGAAAAAGATTTAGGTTTGATTTTCGAATGCGAGAAGATTGTTGAA
>JAURFW010000002.1 GCA_030834125.1 Bacteroidota bacterium
GAGGGATTCGAACCCCCGGACCTTTGACAGTCAACGGTTTTCAAGACCGCCGCATTCGACCACTCTGCCACCTCTCCGAATCTAGGATTTCTCCCAAATCGAGGTGCAAAAATAAGGGGTTGACTCAATATCCCCAAACAAAAATTTTTAAAAATATTTATTTCTGGCGTTTACCCTAAAATAAGGTCTCCCGTGGAGATAATTTACTCACTAATACTCGCGAAATATCAGACTTTAGTTCCCTTCCATTGTAGTTTCCAACCCATTGAATTCCCTTAATGGTATTGGTTAAGAAAACTTCTGTGCATCCCTGTGTCTCAATCTCAGAAATAGGACGCTCCACAACATTGTAGCCGTATTCTCTTGCCAACTCCAAAACAATCTTCCTCATGATGCCATCTACGCAGTATTCGCCAATAGGCGGCGTTACAATAAAATCGCCCATCACAAAAAAGATATTACTCGAAATGCCTTCGCAAATACGCTCGTTATCGTTAAAAATAATGGCCTCGTCCCAGTTTTGCTGTTTGGCATACTTTGCAGCCAATACATACAGCATACTTGAAGTAGTTTTTAAAGTACTTGTAAAGTTTGAATTCTTCGAAAGCTCCTTATAGTTTCCTAGAGTTAATCCATCTTCATTTAGAGCATATTGATTCTCACTGTTAGGGAGTTCTTTGATCTCCACCAACACCCTCGTATTTTCATCTTCAATCCAATAACTTCCCTTTCCTTCACGGATGTAGGAAATTCGTATTCGAGCACAACTCCAACCCTCATTTTGGATCGCCTTTTGAATTCTGCTTTCTAATTGACCAAACTCAATCTGAGGTGTAGGCATTTGAAGTAATACTAAAGACTTATGTATGCGTTCAGAATGTAAAAAACTGTGCTGAATGCGTCCCTGATGATATTTTAAGGTCTCGAAAAAACCATCCCCATAACGATAAGATCTTGAATTAAAGGTAAAGTAATCTGAATTACCAGTTAAGAGTTCACCGTCTAATAAAAATATAGTTCTCATCTCGAATAATAAAACTTCAATGGACCTTCAGAAATAATCAAACTATCATTAGTTCCCAACTCAATATTGAAGTTTCGGGTGTGAGCCGCTGCTACCGCACTTGAATCATAATGGAAATCGAAATAGAGTTGCTCCGTCATACTATCTTGTTCTAGGCTAAAACTTCCCGCGCTGTGCTTTTGTAATTTTTCAATATCATATAAGAAACGATGAGATTCAAAATCAATATACATAGTATCGGTTGATTCAAAAGGTCCGATAGAGGTGTCGTTTTTTGTAATATCTCTATAAATCCACTTTCCACCAAGTTCGGTAAAATCAGATGCTGCTGATTCTAATTCTTCATTAGTAGCGGTTGACTTATTCTGACAAGAACAAATGAATATCAAACCAATCAAAAGGAAAATATAATGTCTCATATGAAATTTATTTTCGTTTGCTAATTTCATCTCTTATTCGAGCGGCTCTAGCGTAGTTTTCATCGGCAATTGCCTCTTGAAGCATATACTCTAAATCTTCAAGCTCAAACTCTTCAAAAGGATTATCTGTGCTCAAAGAAGAAGGGGGAGGATTAAATTCATTTTCTGAATCTACTCTTCCTGGTGAAAGCTTATCATCTGGGTCATTATCATCTATAAACGCTGCCTCATCCATAATGTTTTGCATTACAAAAATGGGGGCCTTGTTTTTCATGGCAAGTGCAATCGCATCTGATGTTCTTGAATCCAGTTTGTGAGATTGACCATTTTGTTCAAAAAGAATTGAAGAAAAGTATATTCCTTCTTCCAACCTTTCTATAACTATTTCCTTAATGGTAATATTGAATTCTGAAATTACAGTAGTAAACAAATCATGAGTAAGCGGTCTGCTTGGCTTCATTTCTTCCATTTCCATAGCAATTGCTTGTGCTTCTACGGCTCCTATGAGCACTGGAAGTTGCATCTTGCTTTCGGTATTCTGCAATACTAAAGTGTAAGCACCATGGGAGTGCGCCGGAAGGATATTTTTAATGAAGACTTCGACGCGCTTAGACATTTCTTAGGCTTTTAATGCTGAAATTAATTTAGGAACCACTTCAAATGCATCGCCAACAATACCGTAATCGGCAGCTTTAAAGAATGGTGCTTCTGGATCTTTATTAATAACCACAATTATCTTTGATGAGCTAACACCAGCAAGGTGTTGTATGGCTCCGGAAATACCTATGGCAATATATAAATTGGGTTTAATGGTAATTCCTGTTTGACCGACGTGCTCAGAGTGGGGTCTCCATTCCATGTCACTTACAGGTTTAGAACATGCCGTTGCTCCGTTCATTAGATCTGCCATTTCTTCAACCATACCCCAGTTTTCAGGACCTTTTAATCCCCTTCCACCAGATACTACAACTTCTGCCTCTGTAAGCGCTACTTTTCCCGTAACCTTGTCTGTTGAAACAACATTTATTTTGGAATTTGCACTTTCACCATTGTATGCAGAAATGTTACAAGTTTGTGGGTTTTCTTTGATATCAAAAGAATTAGGGGTTAGCGCTAAAACTTTGGTACTTTTATTTAGCGTAACGTAGGCAAATGCTTTGCCGGAATACACTCCACGCTTAACCGTAAAATCATTTGCTGAAGCTGGAAGAGATACCACATTGGTTGCTAAAGATGCATTTGAACTAACTGCAATTTGTGGAGATAAGTTTTTCCCTGTATATGAGTTGGATAAGATTATTACAGTTGCATTTACAGATGCACTTGCCGCAGAAATTATTGTGGGCGCAGAATCTGCATTAATATGATTTGTATCACCTAAGGCAATGAACGACTGCGCACCATATTTGCCTAATTCATCGGTGTTGCCAGAAGCTTGGAAAGCCATAGCCACTAATTCTATTCCCATCATTTGTGCAAGTTGAGAACCGTAAACTAATGCCTCAATAGAGCTTTTCTTATACTCATTATTTTCTAATTCTAAAAATACTGCTACGCTCATATTAGATAACTTTTAAATCGTTCTTTAAGATGTTAATTAATTCTTCTGCATTGTCTGCATCAATCATTTTTACTCCAGACTTAGGTGCAGGAGATTCAAATGAAGAGATATTACTGTATTCGGCTGCGCCTGAAGCGGCAACCACATTTAAAGGCTTTGTTCTCGCAGCCATAATACCTCTCATATTCGGAATTCTTGGTTCGCACAGGTCTTTTTGTGCAGATGCAACGCAAGGAGTAGGACAGCTTACGGTTTCTCTTCCTCCGTCAATATCCCGAGTCATGGTGCAATTTCCGTCTGCATATTGGATTTCAGTTACTACGTTAACAGAAGGGATCCCTAATTCGGCAGCTAGAAGTCCACAAACTGCGCCACCGTTAAAATCAATACTTTCTCTTCCAGTTAGAATTAAATCATATTCAGTAGCGTGTTGTGCAATTTCATGAGCAACAAACTGTGCATCGTAAGCTATTGAATTTACACGAATAGCTTCGTTAACACCCATACTAAGTGCTTTACGAATGCTTGGGTCGTTTTCTGCAGGACCCACATGGATTACAGTAACAGTTCCATTATTAGCTTCTGCAATTTCCAATCCTTTGGTAATTGCCAATTCATCGTAGGGATTAATAATGAACTGTACTCCGTCTTTTTGTAATTCAGTTTTATCAGAGTTGAACTGAATTTTTGTCGTTGTATCTGGAACGACACTCATGCACACTAATACTTTCATGAATCTCGAAATTTACTGCAAAACTACAAAAAAATACAGCAATAATTCTCTAGGTTAGGCAATTGCTTGTTACTTTCGTAATATGTCGAAAATTCACTTCATTGCAATTGGCGGTGCAATCATGCATAACTTGGCTTTGGAACTCTTAGCGCAGGGACATTCTGTTACTGGAAGTGACGATGAAATTTTCGACCCCGCACTTTCTCGCTTAATTGCAGCGGGCATAGCACCTGAAAAAATGGGCTGGTATACCGAAAAGTTAGACAGTTCAATGGATATTGTTATTTTGGGAATGCATGCTCGTATTGATAATCCCGAATTATTAAAGGCAAAAGAATTGGGATTAACCATAATGTCCTTCCCCCAGTATGTTGCTGAACATTCCAAGAATAAGACTAGAGTTGTAATTGCAGGTAGTCATGGAAAAACCACTTCCACCGCGATGTTAATGCACATGCTCGAGCATGATCATATCAAATTTGATTATGTGGTAGGATCGCAAATAGCAGGTTATGAAAGAATGGTGAAGTTGAGTGATGCGCCAATAATAATTATTGAGGGTGACGAGTATTTATCTTCACCCCTAGATTTAAGGTCGAAATTTTTACATTACAAGCCACATTTTGCAATGGTTACAGGCATTGCTTGGGATCACATTAATGTATTTCCGACTTTTGAATCCTACAAACAAACTTTTCATGAATTCCTTAATACAGTAGAAAAAAAGTGTTTCTTTTTTGAGGATGATGAGTTTTTTAGAGAATTTCAAAAAGGTAGAAGCAATGTGATTCCGTACAAGGCACATGCATGGTCTGTATTGAATGACGGAGTTGCTGTAGCATATAATAATTCGAATATTTATTTACCATTTTTTGGGGAGCATAATGTTCAAAATGCAACCGGTGCGGTTTCACTTGCAGTTCAATTGGGCATGGAAGAACGCGATGCATGGGAGGCTTTAGCGAATTTCCCGGGAACAGCAAGAAGATTAGAACTGATGGGGGAAGCACAAAATTTAAAAGTATTTAGGGATTTTGCCCATGCTCCGAGCAAGGTAAAAGCAACCGTAAACGCGGTTACAAATCAGTTCCCTGATTGTAAAACAATTGCAATTCTTGAATTGCATACTTTTTCTAGTTTAAATCCGGAATTCATGGCTCAATATGCAAATACTATGGATGCTACTGAACATGCTATGGTTTTGTTTAATCCTCATGTGTTTGAACAGAAAAAGATGGAAATACCAACGAAAGAAATTGTTCAGTCTAGAACAGGAGTAAAAGCCTTTGATAATTTCAAAGATTTATCGGAATTTGTAGATGAATTAATGTTGGGTGAGGAAAGAAAGGTGTTGCTTTTGATGAGTTCAGGTCCAGGATTGAAGCCGTTTGAAAATAAATATACTGGATAAAATTTATTAATAAATTGTTCATAAACCCCTTGTTTGTGAACCTACCTTTGTGGCATGTCTTCAGTTTCTGAATTGCCAGTAATCGCTCGTCAGGTACGTCGCGATATTTTACGTATGGTTCATGCCGTAAATAGCGGTCATCCCGGTGGATCACTTGGATGTGCGGATTACCTTACTAGTTTGTATTTCGAATACATGAAACATGATCCCAACAATTTTACCGGCCATGGAAAAGGGCAAGATGTTTTTGTTATGAGTAATGGCCATATTTCGCCTGTGTTCTATTCTGTTTTGGCTCGTTCTGGGTATTTTGAAATTTCAGAACTTTCAACTTTTAGAAAAATAAATACCCGTTTGCAAGGTCATCCCACTACGCATGAAGGATTACCTGGAGTTCGCGTAGCTACCGGTTCACTGGGGCAAGGCATGAGTGTGGCAACTGGATTTGCGCTTGAAAAAAAATTAGATAATGACCCAAGTACTGTTTGGGTATTAACCGGTGACGGAGAATTACAAGAAGGTCAGGTATGGGAGGCGGTTATGTTCGCTGCCCATAACAAGGTAGATAACATGATTGTTGCGGTTGATTTTAATCAACAACAAATAGATGGTTCTACTGGCGAAGTGATGGGAATAACTGAATTGAAATCTAAATTTTTAGCTTTTGGTTGGGAAGTTTTGGAAATGGATGGTAACAACTACGATAGCATTCATGAAGTCGTACCTCAGGCGCAAGCCAAATTGGGCGGAGGGAAACCAATAATAATAATAATGAAAACCGAAATGGGTCAGGGTGTAGACTTTATGATGGGGACACACGCATGGCACGGAAAGGCTCCAAATGATGAGCAGTTAGCCGAAGCATTAAGACAATTGCCTGAAACTCCATACGGAGATTATTAAAAATTGTATCTTTACCCTATGAGAGCATTATTAACCATTGGATTAGCTCTACTTTTTTCAATTAAAAGTACGGCACAAATTCCATATGCTTTTCCGGGTAAGAAAACACGTATATTATTTCTGGTTGATGGAAGCGGCAGTATGCTTACTCCAATGACAAAGGGCAGTCGCTGGGAAATAGCTGGTGAATTAATTACAAAAATTGTAGATAGCCTTCGTGCAGTGAAAGATGTTGAAATTGGCTTGAGAGTCTTTGGTCACACCAAAAGAAACGTGCTGCAAGATTGTAATGATACCAAGTTAGAAATCCCATTTGGACCATACAATCACAAAATGTTCCGGAGTAAAATGAAGTCTATTCGCCCTTTAGGGTATACCTCGATTACTCAATCATTATTAGCAACAGAGCAAGATTTTCCAGCAGATGATAATGCTCGTAACGTTGTAATTCTTGTAACTGACGGGGTGGAAGAATGCCCTGGGGATCCTTGTGAGGTTAGTAAAGTATTGCAAGAAAAGGGAATAATTTTAAGGCCTTTTATAGTGGGTTTAGGTACTGACGCTAATGCCTTTAAAAAGATTTATTCTTGTGCAGGAAAATATTATAATGCAGAAACTGCACCTGAATTTAATAAGGTAATGGGAGTGATTATCTCTCAAGTATTGAATAACACATCAGCCCAAATTAATTTATTAGATGAGCAAGGTAGACCAACAGAAACAGACGCTGCAGTGACCTTTTTTGATAGAACAAGTAGTGAGAGAGTGGAGCATTTTATGCATACCATGAATGGCCGGGGTTTACCAGATACCATTTATTTAGATCCTATGCGTCAGTATGATATGTTGGTGCATACATTACCTCCAATACGTAAAGAAAATATTAGTTTAATTGGCGGAATGCATAATACGATCGCAGTTGACGCTGCACGTGGAGATTTGTATTTGAAAATTTCAGGGAATATGGCCTATCCCTGGTTGAAGGCTATCGTAAAGAAAAAGGGTTCTTGTGATGTTCTGTATGATCAATCGTTTAACCGTCCTCAAAGATATTTAACAGGGTTTTACGATGTGGAAGTACTCACTACTCCACGAATGGTGTTTAAAAACATCAACATCTCCCAAAATAATACTACTACATTGGATGTCCCTGGCCCTGGATTATTACAACTCGCAATGAAGGGTGATGTAAAAGGGTCTATATTCTTGCAAAAGGAAGATAATACCTATGAATGGGTTGCAGATTTACCCGAAACTAGAGGTAATCACGATCTTTATTTTCAGCCTGGTAACTACGAGTTAGTATACAGGAAAAAGGGAGAGACAAGAACATTATACAGCAAGAAAACTCAAATTTCTATAAAATCAGGACTTAATACAAAATTGGCAATATAAATGAAATCATTTGAAGTAACCGGAAAGAAAGACACTCGTAGCGGCTTTGGCGCAGGACTATTAGAACTTGGTAAAAATAATGCAGATGTAGTGGCGATGTGTGCAGATCTTACTGGGTCATTAACAATGCATCACTTTGAGAAAGAATTTCCAAATAGATTTTTTCAAGCGGGTATAGCAGAAGCAAATATGATGGGTGTAGCAGCCGGGATGGCATTAGCCGGAAAAATTCCTTTTACTGGAACTTTTGCTAACTTTTCTACGGGTCGTGTGTACGATCAAATCCGTCAGAGTATTGCCTACAGCGGGGCAAACGTAAAAATTTGTGCATCGCACGCTGGGCTTACTTTAGGTGAGGACGGAGCAACTCATCAGATTCTTGAGGATATTGGGTTAATGAAGATGTTGCCAGGAATGACAGTGATTAACCCTTGCGATTATAACCAAACCAAACAAGCAACAATAGCAATTGCAGAGCATAAGGGACCTGTTTATTTGCGTTTTGGAAGACCCAAGTGGCCCGTTTTTATTCCTGAAGATGCTCAGTTTGAAATAGGTAAAGCATTGATGTTAAGCCCAGGTACCGATGTGAGTATTTTTGCTACAGGACATATGGTTTGGAAGGCTATTGAGGCCGGTATTGAGTTAGAAAAAATGGGAATCAGTGCAGAGGTAATCAATATACATACTATTAAACCGTTAGATGAAAAAGCAATTATTGAATCTGTTTCAAAAACAGGTTGTGCTGTAAGTGCAGAGGAACATCAAATGAACGGTGGTTTAGGAGATTCAATTGCTCAGGTGTTGGGCAAAAATCTGCCAAGTCCATTGGAAATGGTTGCAGTAAAAGACTCATTTGGTGAAAGTGGTACTCCTGATGAATTGTTAGTAAAGTATGGTCTAGACACGCCAAATATTATTGAGGCAGCTAAAAAGGCAATAGCGCGTAAATCAAACTAAAAATTGATTCAATTGTTGGGAATTAAATGCCCCAACTGAATTTTTGTAAATGAATACTAGAGATATTATCCAACGGCTTCTGGATTCGGGAGTTTCTAAGGATTATTTGAAGTCTCTTAATTCAAAATCCGCTCTTTATTTACATGGCTTATGTGGTGCATCGGCATCCTTACAGGTTTCTTTGTCGTTTGCCGCAAATCAGAGACCAATTCTTGTATGTTTAAGTAATAAAGAAGAAGCTCAGTATTTTAAGTCTGATTTAGAAAGTTGGTTAACGGGCCAAACAATTTATTTTCTTCCTAGTTCATTTTTAAAAGCATTTTCTACATCAAGGGAGCATGCGATGGGAGTTCAGGAACGTCTTGAAACATTAAGTGCTTTAAGAAAAAATAACCAACGAATAATTGTTACTTATACGGAGGCATTAGCAGAGCTAGTAGTAGACGAAGAACAATTGAGCAGTAACACCTTTGAGATTTTCAAAGGGCAAAATTTAGACGTGGATTTTCTGTCTGAGTTTTTATACGATAATGGATTTGAACGTGAAGATTTTGTTTTTGAACCCGGGCAGTTTAGTATTCGTGGTGGAATTATTGATCTATTTTCATTTGCTCATGAAGAACCTTTTCGAATGGAGTTAGATGGGGATATCATTGAAAGTATTAGGTCTTTTGATGTGAATACTCAGAGGTCCACCAAGGAGATGGCGCAATTTTCATTGGTTCCAAAACTTTCGGGTGGTGAAGGAAATAGAAGCACAAAGAAAATTCCAGTTTTCCAATATCTTAATGATGACACGCTACTTTTCTTAACGGAAAGAACTTTGCAGTTAGAGAACTTGGCAAAAGCATGGGAGCAAAATTTGCAATCCTATGTAAATGATAAAGATCTACAGACAGATTCAGAATCGCTTCATCCAAAGGCAACTTGGATGACCCCAAAAGAGTGGATGGAGGGGTTGGAATCATTTAAAAATGTATTCTTTGGTGGTGATAGACCGGCAGAGAAACACGATACAATCAATTTTCAACAAGAGCCGCAACCGATATTCAAACGACACATTGAAATGTTAAAAGCTTGGATGTCGGAAAATTCTCAAAAGGGATTTGAGACTTGGGTTTTTTCTGATAATTCAAAGCAAATTGAACGTTTACAGGTTTTGCTTAAAGATCAGGAATTAGAGCAAGCTTTTGAGCCTGTTTATGTGGGATTATCGGGTGGGTTTGTGGATTTTGATCATAAAATTGCCTTCCTCACTGAGCACCAACTATTTGATAAATATTATAAACCTAAATCGAGACAAAGATATACTGGAACTGCATCCTTAACTCTTCGTGAATTAAGGCATTTACAGCCCGGGGATTACATCACCCACATTGATCATGGGATTGGCAAATTTGCAGGATTAGAAAAGATGGAAGTAAACGGAGTGGCACAGGAAGTACTCCGAATTGTGTATAGAGACAATGATTTGCTTTATGTATCGGTAAACAGCTTACACAAAATCAGTAAGTATTCCGGTAAAGATGGAACAGAGCCCAGTCTTCATAAGTTGGGATCGGGTACATGGGATAAGCAGAAAAAAAATACCAAGCGCAAGGTTAAAGATATTGCTAGAGAGTTGATTAAACTCTATGCACAAAGGAAGAAAGAAAAAGGCTTTGCATTCCAACCAGATAATTATTTGCAGTTGGAGTTAGAAGCTTCTTTCTTTTATGAGGATACACCCGATCAAGCCAAGGCGGTAGACGCCGTAAAAGCGGATATGGAAAATGAAACTCCTATGGACCGTTTGGTTTGTGGAGATGTGGGCTTTGGTAAAACTGAGGTGGCAATGCGCGCTGCATTTAAATCGGTTTGCGATTCCAAACAAGTTGCAGTATTGGTACCTACTACAATTCTGGCACAACAACATTACCGAACATTTAAAAAGAGATATTCCGGCTTTCCAGTAAATATTGATTACCTCAATAGGTTTAAATCTGCCAAAGAACAAAAAGAGGTAATAAAGAAATTAAAATCCGGCGATATAGATGTGGTTATAGGAACACATAGACTCATTGGAAAAGATATTGAATTTAAGGATTTAGGATTGCTGATTATTGATGAAGAGCAGAAGTTTGGGGTAGGCGCAAAAGAAAAGTTGAAGCAATTTAGGGTTAATGTAGATACTTTAACCTTAACTGCAACACCCATTCCGAGAACGCTTCACTTCAGTTTGATGGGGGCTAGAGATTTAAGTATTATTAATACTCCTCCACCCAATAGGCAGCCGGTTCATACGGAATTAGCCGTCTTTAATAAATCATTTATTGGCGAAGCTGTATTACATGAGATAAATCGCGGTGGACAAGTATTTGTAGTACATAACAGGATCAGAGATATTCATGAATTAGCCCGAATTATTGGCGAGGAAGTCCCCGAAGCCAGAGTTTGTGTGGGGCATGGACAAATGGAAGGTAGTGATTTAGAGGATGTTATGGTGAAGTTTATTGAAGGAGAATTTGATGTCCTCGTAGCTACAAGTATTATTGAAAGTGGTTTAGATATCCCGAATGCAAATACGATCATCATAAACAATGCCCATATGTTTGGGTTGTCTGACTTACATCAAATGCGCGGTAGAGTAGGGCGTTCAAATACAAAAGCATATTGTTATTTGCTATCTCCACCTATTTCTACCTTACCTGAAGATTCTAGGAAAAGATTAAGAACTTTAGAGGAATACTCTGAATTGGGTAGTGGATTTCAAGTGGCTATGCGAGATTTAGATATTCGTGGTGCTGGAAACTTACTAGGTGCAGAGCAAAGTGGTTTTATTGCAGATATGGGTTTTGATATGTACCATAAAATCCTAGATGAGGCGCTGCGGGAGCTAAAACAAGAGGAGTTTACTGAAGTTTTTGAAGAAACGGCAGAGTCTATTGAAAGTAGAGATTGCCAAATAGATACACATTATGAAATTTTAATTCCTTCTGATTACGTTACCCAAACTTCAGAACGTATAAGTTTATATTCAGAACTCTCAAATATTGAAACAGAATTAGGATTAAGAGATTTTATCTCTGAATTAAAGGATAGATTTGGGAATCCCCCACAACAGGTTTTGGCATTGGCCGATTCTATCCGTTTAAAATGGTTAGCCAAATCATTAGGGTTAGAAAAAGTGGCTTTACTTCAATCTAAAATGCGTTGTTTCTTTCCTGGAGAACAAAATGCAGCAATATATCAGTCTGAAGCATTTCAGCATTTAATTCAATTGGTGGCAACTGAGCCCAAGAAGTACAATGCAAAACAAACAGATAAGGCTTTTATAATTGATGTTAGAGGAATAACGGATGTTTTTCAAGCATTGTATGAATTGGGAGAATGGAAATCTAAAATGGGTAAGGCCGAAACTGTTTCTCAAGATGAGAGCATCTAAAATCATCATATTATTATTAGCATTACAAACAATAATGGTCAAATCTCAATTACCAACTTATAACCCTGGATTAAGTTGGATGCCAGGAAAGGATACTGCATGGAATGGTAATCCCTTAAAAGATGGTAGATACGTAAATCACGAATTTCCAATGAATCATTCATTTTCTTTGGTTTGGAAATGGAAAAAAAAGAAGAATCCGTACGATGCTGAAAAGAAAATAGATACGTTTCAACTACCTGTTAGTGATGATTGGTCTGATTTTTTAGATTCAACACAGGAAGGAATATTTTGGTTAGGACATGCGACTTTTCTCATTAGATTGGGTGGTAAAACCCTTATTACAGATCCTGTTTTTAATAAGGCTACAGTGGTAAAAAGGGAATCACCGTTTCCCATAGAAATAGAAAAGTTAAAGGGAATAGATTACATTTTAATTTCACATGATCACAGGGACCATTTGGACAAAACCAGTTTAAGAAAACTAAAAAAGTTAAATCCGAATATTCAATATTTTACGGGATTGAGTATGGCTAAAATTTTGTCGGGATTCTTAAAGGGTGCAAAAGGCCAAACGGCGGGTTGGTATCAAAAGTATATTACAGAAGGGTTTGAATTATATTTCTTACCTACCAGACATTGGTGTAAACGATCTGTTGGAGATACAAATAAGCGTTTATGGGGCGCTTTTTTATTAAAAATAGGAGGTAAAACTATTTACTTCGGTGGTGATTCAGGATATGGTAGTCATTATGCTGATTTGAAGAAATGGTTCCCTGAAATCAATTTAGCAGTTTTAGGTATTGGTGCTTATGAACCCGAATGGTTCATGGAGTCTAATCATACTTCACCAGCAAAAGCCTATCAAGCATTTAAGGATATGGAAGCAGATTATTTGGTTCCAATGCACTATGGAACATTCGATTTGAGCGATGAACCACTTGGGAAACCATTAAAGGTGATAAAAGGTATAAAAAATGAACAAGCCGAGACTGCAATAATACTGCCCCGGCTTGGTGATAATATCCTTAAAATGATGAAAGATTAGTTCTTCATTATTTCCGTCATTCTATCAATTACGGATTGTGCGTTTTTCTTCTTAATAATAGGTTTTGATGTGTTGGTATTATTTTCAACTTTAGGCAGTGTAGCTTTGGTTTTCGTACTTGCCGCAACTTCTACTTCATCAGATTTTGCCTCCATCAAGGTTGAATCATTTGAGCTTTTTGAAAGGGTTTCAATTGCGATAGGCGCTTCAGATGTTTCTGATTCTAATATTTTTGAAGTTTTCTCAGTTGTTGCAGACATTGTTTCAGTTGCTTCTTCAACAGCAGGATCATCCTTTACTTTCTCTGCTTCAACTTCCTCTTTTATTTCTTCAGCGTCTTCAGTTTCAATACCTTCTTCTTCATAATTCATTGATTCTCCCAAAAATCCTAAAGGACAACCATTATTTGTGACAGAGCCAAATGTTCGGTAACAACTATCTCTCTTGTCAGGAACCATATCATTATCACGGTCCTTCCAAGTACCAATATTAATGTTTAATCCCAAAGCCCCAGATGCGGTAGATGCTTTTCCAAGATCCATTACCCCGAGTATATCATTTACACTTGCCCAGATTTGCAAGGGCCCAAGATTTAAACTCGTCCCTAAGCCAAGCCTTTGAACAGGAGTATTGAAGTCGTAATAGGTGTAATTAACACGCAAATCAACAAATTCACCTAATTCTTGGTGGAATGACGTGCTTACAAAACTTTTATCACCGGTTACCCCATAACCGTAACCTCCAACTAACTGAACATATGTTCTTGGTAATAGGAAGTACTCAAGGCCAAGTGTGTATCTGGGTTTAAATGCTGTGGTGTAGGATTCTGCTTTGCTTGATTGTATGTCAAAAACAGACATTAAGGTATCAATAATTTGTAAATTCTGAATATCTTCAATCTGATTCGTATCTAAACCAGTCCATTTCCAGGAAGAAGTGGGTAAACTAATTTCTTGTGCTCCCCAATCCCATGTCATACTTCCTAAGTTGCCTATAGATCCTGAAATTCTGATTTTTTCATTTAAACGATACACGGCACCTAGATTTACTTTATATCCTTTGTTGTACTTTAATGCATTTGAAAAATTATCTTGAATCAATTGATTCAAATCTGCATTTGAATCGTTAAGGTAGTTTTCTATATCAATACCAAAAAGCGATGCTTGCCCTTTTAAAGAGCTTTGAATTTCCATTTGATAGATGCTCGCAACGCCAGTATCAGTATTAATAATAATGTTCGCATCTTCTAGATTAACATTAGCAAAGCCATTAAGTAAAGAAAAACTAGCACCAACGCTTAAATTATGGCTTATAAAACGACCGTAAGAAATTGTATTCTGCAAATACGAACGGAATTGAGTACCGCTAAAATCTAATTCACAATCATCTTCAATAAATGCTGCATTCCCTAAGAATGCTAATCCCATTAAATCTTTAGGAATAAGGATTGCTCCTTCCGTTACCAAGGAAGAATTTAAAGCAACATAAGATTGAGCACTACGGTATCCTAAATGGAATATATCGGTTTGTTGCGTAACATCAAACCCCATTTGTTTATCCTTGTCTTTAATAATTCGGGTTGCAGTTTCTAATGGAGTCTCGTTTGCATCAAATAAAGAACTCAGCGTAATTCCGGATAGCGTAACTGCTTGATCTAGACGCGTTAGCCCAAGGGTAAATCGATACTGAGGTAAAAATGCTGGGTTTTCTAAATGTGATTGAGATAAATGCCTGTTGTTATAAGTAAAAGGGTTTTGTGCTAATAGAGAGGCGCTGAAACAACCCAAAACTGTAGATAATAATGCAATTTTTTTCATGACTTTAATATTTGAGTTGTTTATTGTGCGTTTAATTTGAATTTAGCTTTTGCTCGGAAAGCAAGAATAACATCCAGTCGAGTATCTGTGTATATACTTACTGGCTGTGTACCGCTGTTGTACGTATCAAATTTTGTAGTAATTCCCAGTTGGTTGGCATTCCCATTTCTTAAATTTTTAAGAAAATCTTCATTCATTAATACCTCGGATAAATAGGTTGATTTCTGTGTTACTCTACCATTTGCATCGCAAATACCCGATTGAAGCAGTGTAACATCCTTTAAAGAGTCTATTACAACATAATTTTCATCCATAAACATCAAATCTATAGTTCCACCTAATGGAAATCCGTTTATAGTTTTGATACTTAATTCTAATAATTGGAATGCACTGTCGAGCAGAGTTTCTCCAATTTCAACCGTATCAGTAAAACTGAAGTTGTTTGCACTAAATGTAATGGGTATATCGGCGTCAAATCCTAAAACTATCCCACTAGTATTTTCAACATGATTTTCATAAACCCCTATAAATCCATCTGGATTCATCGTTGCTGTAGCATTAATCTCGAATGAAGTAGCAGGCATACCCAGACAGTCTACAATATCAGAATTAGTTTTGTCTATGGTGAAAGTTGCACTTTTCTCAGTTCCTCGTTCAGCGATAGACGGATAAGGGAAATTCATATCCTGTACATTCATAGGAAGCGTATTGTTTTCTTCATCTTTTGATGTAATATTAATTTCTACAAGTATTGGAATTCCAAATGAATTGGTAACATATATATGCATTCTAGGATTTTCCATGCGGATTCCATTCCCAAGTTGAGCCAATTGGCTAACATCCAGGTCTTCGATAGCAATATCGTATGTTTTTTGCCCCAGATATCCATCTACATAACTAAATTCCATTGTACTAGGAATAAATTCAATTTCAATTTTATCTGAAGAATCAAAGTCAACCATTCCACTAGAGGCTTGAACCTCGGTTACAATATCTGCTCTGAAAACATTATATTCTTGAGTAGGGTCTGAACCTAAATTTATACTGGTATTACTTAGATCTATTTGACTTTGGGAATTTCCTATTGGTGCACTAATGTTTTGAGGGCCCAGTGGACTTCCTCCTTGGGTGGCATCGGTAAGCGTAAGTTTTAAATTTACTGCTGTAGGTAGTGATGAATTGATTTTAACATCAATATTTGCCAAACCCAATTCAATATTTTTCAATCTTATATCACTATTAGGGGCGCTTACATCAAGACTCATATTATTTACTGCAAGTGTTTGCGACGGTAATTTTGCTCGCCCACCAATACATTTAAGCTGGCTAAATGCAACCTCAATTTGTATTACATCTTGGAGATTAATAGGAACTTCGTTGCTGCTTTTTGATAATTCAATTGAAGGAATGCTATAGCTGAGTTCGTTACTCAATGTTTTTCCTGTAATGTTTATACTGTCTTTGGCCGTTGCACCTGGAGGCAGACTAGAAATATTTATGGTTCCCAATAACTGTTGAGTAGGGAGATTGTCATAGATGGATAGTGAGAAACTGCTCAATTCGGTGGGTAGCCCGTTTCTTACACTAAAAACAATAAAGCCATTTGATATTTTTAAACTTTCATATTCCGTACTAGGGGTCAAATTTGTAATAGCAGATATTGAGCTAGAAACTGCTGGGAAAGTATCATTTGTACCATCAGAAAGTTGCAATGCCGCTTGTGTTGCCGGATCTGTATTTGCAGACATTTCTTGAAGTGAAACTTGAATAGACTGATTTTGTCCTGCAAAATCTAATTCACCAATTGAAAATGTTGTAGTGCTTGTGCCTAAAGAAACATCCTTTAAAATACTATCTGCGATTAAATTAAACACAGAGTCTTGCTTAAATGTAAGTCGGATTAAGCCATTTGGGTCGTACTTAATGATAGAGTCTTGCTTTAACAAATCACGGGCAACTACTTTTGCTTGGGCCAGTGGTGTAAGAATTTCAGGGTTAATGGTAATATCTTGATATTTGTTAAAGTCAACATCAGACTTTTTACAAGATACAAACCAAAAACTAAGCACTAAACTTACGCCTAATAGAATTTTTTTCATAGTTTGAAGTGATTTTAATGTATCACAAAAATAGTTATATTAACGGATTTTACTCGTATTTCAGGGTATCATTTTGTGACAATACTTATTTTGTAATTAAGTGTTTTCGGCATATTTTCGAAATTAATGAGAATAAGTGCGGAACAACTAAAAGGTAAATTTCCAGACTTTGATAATGAGTTAATTAATGATATTTCAGAGTTTGGTTTTGTTAAGGAAGTTGAAAGCGGAGATGCAATTTTAAAGACGGGGCAAAGTCTTACTTACGCAATCGTTGTAATTAGAGGCGCTGTGAAAATTTATAGAGAGGGTGATGAAGGAGGGGAGTTCTTACTTTATTATTTAGATCCTGGACAGGCATGTTCAATGAGCCTTTCATGTATGCGATTTCAAGAAGAAAGTCAAATTATGGGGGTGGCCGTGGAAGATTCAGAATTATTATTAATACCTATTGAAAAAGTAAGTGAGTGGATGAGAGTTCATCGGACTTGGCAGGAATATGTAATTAATTCATACAGGAATCGTTTTGAAGAAGTATTGACGGTTCTAGACAGTGTTGCATTCCGCAGTATGGATGAAAGGCTGGAGTTTTACTTAAAACGAGAAGCAATCCATAACAAATCCAACAAATTACACTTATCACATCAGGCAATTGCTAATGATTTGAATACCTCTAGAGAAGTAGTTTCCAGACTTCTAAAGAAAATGGAACAACGCGGCTGGTTAACTCTTAACCGAAATCAAATCGATCTATTGCAAACAGAATCTAACGAAGAAGCATAATGCTGCCTTCATATACTTGAATATCGTTCTCAGGGCTTTTGAATGTACTACAGTAAATATATTGACCTGCGGGGCAGAATTCATCGTTGAACTTCCCATCCCATTTCTTGTTTATATCTGTAGTAGTAAATACCAATTGTCCCCAACGATTATAAATACTTATTTTATAGTCTGTAATTCTTAAAGGTGTAACCAACCCGAAGTCATCATTTTTTCCTTCGGAGTTTGCAGGACTAAAGGCATTGGCAAACCAGTATAATGGAATAGATTTTACGGTAATATCTTTAAAGGTAGTGTCATCACAACCATATTGTGTATTTGCAATTAAACGAACGCGATAAACATCATGAGTTGGAAATTGATGAGTAGGACTTTCTAAATTTGAAAAATAGGTATCACCAAAATCCCAATCCCAAATTTCATCGTATTCAGACTGGTTAATAAACTTAACGTCTTCTAACATTCTAGGTTGTTGAGGACTGTAATCAAATTTAGCGATAGCTCGAGGGTAAACTTCAAGGTTGGTAAGCGATGTATCTTTACAACCATAACTGTTTTCAACAATAAATTGTATTGGGAAAGTTCCAAAATCAGTGAACGCCACTGTTTCTGTTAGATTTGAACTCCTTACTCCATTTCCAAAATCCCATTGGTAGGAAATTATTGTACCTCCACCAGCAGTTGCGCCATTGTCAAAAAATATGGGGGTATATTGACAATCATTTTTATAATCAACATAAGCATATGGTTTAGGTGCTATGTAGACGTTTCTGAGCATCGTATCCTTACAACCTTTGGAATTGTATACAATTAATCTAATATCTGGTAAGCCTACAGCACCATAATAATAACTAGCAGTTTTACCCTGTACGCTCGTACCTCCCATGCCAAAGTCCCAATTCTCCGATGTTATGAACCCCGCACCAGGCCAGCTTTTTGATTCTAACTTAACTGTAGCATTCTCGCAAGTGTCAAATATTAGATAGTTTGCTACAGGAGCCGCATTTACTAAAATTCTTTTTTCAGCTGAATCTAAACAACCTGCCTGAGATCTTATAGTAAACTTAACATCCATTGTTCCGTAAGTTTGATAAAAGTGTACTGGACTCTGCTTACTAGAATAGCTGTTATCTCCAAAATCCCAAAGCCATTGAATTATTTTGTCTGTAGTTTGATTTGATTGATCAGTAAAAATGATACTGTCTTTCTGGCAATCGCCTACTACAGTGAATTGTGCTTTTGGGAATGGGGTAGTATCTGATAAAGTCCAAATACCATCAAAGTTTTTTCTAGCTCTGTATGAAATTCTATTATTCGATGGATCTAAATCACCGCGCAAAGGATATTCCCACTTTGATTGTGTCGCATCCCATCTGAGTAAACCAAGATGATTTTCATCAATATCATCATTTGATCCACTATGGTCTGTTGTAGAGTATTGTAAATCTATGCTTACATCAGGTTTCACTGAATAACCATTCTGTTCTAAGATCCAATATCTATTTATAAAACGCTTCGAATTTTCACCCTCGCACTCGTTATCCGTATGGAAAACTCCTATTGGTAAAGGTCTATTGTTAGGCACAGGTTGATCAACAGTAGGATAGGTAGATAGAGCAATAAATCCAGAGTCCGAGGTATTAGATCCGGGAGTATTAACTGTAACGAGTGATAATATTTGCTCGTTACTGGCGTTAAGGAACGGGAAAACATAAACAGGACCTCCATTCCCAGTTCGTAGATTCCACTGAATACGTCCATATCCAAGACTTGAATTACTTTCTGAAATAACACCACCGTTACTGGTATAGGTCAAAGCATTGGACTGTTCGTTATTAATTATTAAAGTTCTTCCCTGGAGTTTTAATTTTGTATCATTCAAACGTAATCTACCCAATCCACCTCCATTATGTCCTCCACCTACAAGAGTTGGAACCATTAAAGCGATTGTTCCATTTCCGCTTAATGTTAAATCGGGAAATGATGTAGTAGTTTTACCCTTAATCTCACCATTTGTATTTGTAATTTCAACCTTGCCATCATTTGTTGTAAATACACCAGTATTTGCATCATTGATCCAATTACCATCTAATTTAATGGTTGAGTTGGGTTGCATTTTTATTTTAGCGTCTTTTTTTGCGATGTAATTCCCATTATTACCTTTTATAATAATATGAGATCCAGGCTGGGTAACGATATACCCATCATGTTGAACTAATCCTTGAGCAACGATTTGTAAAGAGATTAGCGAAAAAATGCCAAATGCAAATGACCTTAACATGGAATTAATTAACGCGTTAATTCAATTTGTTTTAACAATTTTTCTTGTTGTTCTAAAATTGTTTTTAATTGATTTTGAAGTTCTTGGTTCTGAACTTTAAGTTCTTCAATTTGTGCTTGTTGCTCTTGAACAGATTTAATTAATGGCATTACAAATTCTGAGTAACGCAAGCCGTAATAGTCGCCTTCATTTTTTGGTTTGTCAACACCGCTAAAGTCGAATCCAACCTCATTAGCCACTTTTTCAACCTCTTGAGCAATTAAACCAGTGTATCGAATGGTTTCCTTGTCGTATTTTGACTTCCACATAACTGTATCGCTGTGGATTCCTAGGAACTTATCAATTGCCTTTACATCGAAATTGTATGTAACAGGCTCTAGTTTCATGATGAAATCGAGTCCTTTAACATCTTTTCTTATGTTTCTTTTAAATCTTCCATCAGACAAGTTGGTCCAAGCAACAGATCCACCAATGCTAGTAATGGAGTTATTCCCTACACGAATTTGATCAGAAGCAGTAGTTGTCGTTTGCGTTCCAAAAGCCGCAGTATTGTCTAGGTTTGTTGCATTAGGACCATTGTAAAATCCTACTGATACGTTGTAATATCCGGTTCTATTGTAGAAACCGGCATAATAACCTATTCCTTGGTTGTAATAGCCGCTTGTGTTGTAATAACCGGCCGCATAACCAACATATGCATTACCTCTTCCTAAATTATTAGCATACAATGCGTAATTTCCGAGTCCTGCATTATAATGTCCATATACATTAGCACCAAGAGTATTGTAACCTACAGCTGCATTCATTATTCCAGAAATATTATTCTGGAGAGTATACATACCCACGCCTACATTGTAAGTTCCAGAAGTGTTATCGTATAAGCTCCTAAAACCTATTCCAATATTATAACTACCTGAAGTATTGGAACTGAGAGCTTGATACGCAATTGCTATATTATGACTTCCGTTGGTGTTATCATATAAAGTTCTAGCTCCAAGTGCAGTATTGTAATTACCGGTGTTGTTATCATACATCGATTCCCAACCTACACAGGTATTGTAATATCCCCCTGAATTAGAACTTAATGCATCTCTTCCTATGGCAATATTTGAGTAACCGGAGGAATTTTTATTTGAGTTTAATCCAAATGAAATATTACTGTTGGCATTATTTAATTCACCGTACCAATTGTCATTCACTCTAAACCTTAGGGGTATGTTATCTATAGTTCCAAGAAAGTTTTTTGTTGAAGATAATCCTGAATTTCCTTCTGTGCTCCAAAATCCTTTTAAATGCACAAAACCACCATCTTTACTTAACAGTAGAGTGTCGCTGGATAACGAAATCTCTTGAATTTCGTTAAGCGTATCATTGTCAACAAATCTTTTTGTTGTTGCCACAGTTATTTGACCGTAGTCGTTAATCGTAAGAACTGGATATTCATCATCAGTACCGTAAGTATTTGCCGTAACTCCGGGCTTATTTATATCAACTTCACCTTTACCCTGTATGAAGCCTCCAGTTAGCCCTTTTCCAAATGTGATTGACCTCATTAATGGCACCCAATTGTTCTTTTCATAATACCAAAAACCTACAGTATCGTCTGTTTGATAAATTAATAATCCATCTGCTGGGCTTGGGATTAAAAATTTTTGTGCCCTAGACATTCTGGGAATCAAAACACCCTTATTTGTTGCACTTATATCTAACATTGCTGAACCATCAGGAGAACTGCCCGTTTCATTGATTCCAACGTTTTGAGAAAATAGTGAGATTGAATTAATACATAAACTCAATAAAAGAGTACGAAAGTATTTTTGTGTCATACACGAGTTGTTAATATTTCGTAAATTTAATTAAGTTTTTACAATTTTTTCAAAACTCTTTCTATTAAAGTTTTGTATTTTTTGCAAAAAGTTTGATTTTGATAGCAAAATTACCGGTTCTTGATCATTGAGATTTAGTTTTTTCACAATATTTGAATCTTTAGGTTCTAAGATGTTAACCTTGAATTTATTCCAACGATTTGGGAAGTCTAAACCATATAATCGAACGTGATCTTTTTGACCTAATTTTTTCACTTTTACTGATTTACTCCAGTTTGGTTTTGCTTCAATGGTTGATTTTATTTTACGACTAAAAGGAATTTGTATTATTGCCTTCCCATCAGGTTTTAAAACTCTGTAAATTTCCTCTATTGCGAAATTTTCATTTTCAATATGCTCGAGTACATGATTGGCAATGACCCAGTCAAATTGCTCATTTTCAAATTGCAACTCAGTTAAGTCACCATCCTTCACATCTCTACCGTAAATATACTTATACCAACCTACTTTTTTATCAATTTGCGTGAGGTGAATATTAGGTTTGTTTTTTAAGATTCTTAAGAGTGCCTTTTCTGGAGCGACGTGCAGTATATTTCCAGAGGGCGGTAAATCTTCGAAGAACAGTTTAATCAATCGGTCACGGTCAGAGCTACAACAATTCGGACAATTTACTTTTCTTCTTCCTCCACCAATAATATTATATTTAACAGTAGCATCGTTATTGTGACCTCGGATAAACCAAAAGTTTGTGTTAATTCCGCAAATATTGCAATGCTGCGAACCCGTAGGAATGAAAAATGAAGGAATCGTAAATTCCATTGCCAATCAAAAATACATAAAAAAAGGACGTGATAAGCACGCCTTTTTTTTATAAAATAATGTTCAATTTTTACTTTTGGCTAGCCTTATCAGAAACTCCAACTAGTTCGGTTTCAAATATTAATGTAGCATTAGGTGGAATTACTCCTCCTGCCCCGCGTGCGCCATAACCTAATTTAGATGGAATGATTAAGGTATACTTTGAACCTACATTCATTAGTGCAATACCTTCGTCCCAACCTGGAATTACTTGTCCTATTCCTAACTGGAATTCAATAGGTTGACCTCTGCGGTAAGAATTATCGAATTCCATACCATTATCTAATTTACCACTGTAATGTACTTGAACAAATTTACTTGGAACAGCTGCCTCTCCCTGGCCTTTCTCATTAACAACATAAGCTAATCCGCTTTCAGTAAACTGTGCGGTAGGATAGTCTTCCATTACCATCTCTTTGAAGTTTTTATTAGCATTTGCTAATCTTTCTTTCTCTTCCTCGATAGCCTTTCGTGTGATTTCTTCATTCATTTTGTCAAATGCCTCTTTAGAAACCTGGAAGTTGTTCGCTGCATCTCCTTTTCGAATGATTTCTAACTTCTCAATTTTATCTCCACCTTGAATGGCATCTACTACGTCTTGACCATCAATTACTTTACCAAATACAGTGTGCTTGCCGTCTAACCATGGTGTTGCAACATGAGTTATGAAAAACTGAGACCCATTTGTGCCTGGTCCTGCATTTGCCATTGATAAAATACCAGGACCTGTATGCTTTAGGTCAGGGTGGAATTCATCAACAAAACGATATCCTGGTCCCCCAGAACCATTACCTTTTGGATCACCACCTTGTATCATGAAGTCTTTAATTACTCTGTGAAATGAAAGGCCATCATAAAATGGCTCTCCTTCTGGCTTTGCTTCATTAGGGATTTTCCCTTCTGCTAAGCCAACAAAATTACATACGGTTAACGGTGTTTTATCGAAATACAATTCCAATAAAATGTTACCTTTAGTTGTTTGCATGTTTGCATACATACCATCGGCCAAATCTTCAATTTTTATTTTTTTGCTTTGATTCATGGATTTTTGATTGAATGAGAATGAGGTCAATACTGTTAGAGCTACCGCTGCAGACAAGATTGAGATACTTTTTATATATTTTTTCATATTTCTTCTAATTCTAATTTTAGTGTTTTTGATAGTTTGGACACCACAAGATCGTAAGAATGATCAATAAGTTCATAAACCATTTCTATGGATAGCCCTTCTAAGTAGACGGAATTCCATAATTTTTTGTTCATGTGGTATCCAGGTTTGATTTGCTCGAATTCTTCTCTGAGTTTAGTGCTTCTTTCGGGATCGCATTTTAGGGCAATTGATTGAAATTCTTCAATGTCACCCACACAAAACATTTTTCCCATAACTTTCCAAACAACAGTTGTTTCATCAAACGGGAAGGTTTCTTCAACCCCTGTTTTTGATAAACAATATGCTTGAATAGTTGTGAAGAACATATTTTACAAAACTAAACAATCAAAACTAAATTTGTATTTCAAATATTGTTAAAACGTAATAGAATATTTAATGAGCTCCAGAGTTAAATAAATATGAAGATTTTTGAAAAGAACGGATGAGGAAAAATAATATAAATAGGAAATTAATGGAACATGCTAAAGTGTTGCTAACATTAGCATTCACTTTTGTACTTATGACCAAAGAAGTATCAGCACAAACTCAAAAAATGAAATTCTCTCTTTGGGAAAAACTTGAATTTAAAGAGGAAAAAATTAAAGAGAAGACTTATTTAAAGGCTTGGTTGGGTAATCAGTTCTATACGGGAAGAGCCGCAGAATATTGGCCAGTACCAGATGATTATCCGGCAGATAGAATGAAGCCAATAAAGCGTCAAGCGACATTTAAAAACGGATTAATGCACGGTGCTTACTTGCTGCAATCCCCAGATGGACTCTGGGTGCAGAAAGAGACCTTCAGAAACGGAAAGAAGAATGGCCCTTTTGAATACTACGACGAATTTGGATCGCTTGAATTCAAAGGTACGTATGATGAAAATGAAGAATTTAATGGGTTATATCAAGGATTTTTTACTGCCTCATCCAAATTAAGGGTCCAAAATTATTATGTACACGGCAAGTTAGATTCTCTTTGCACAGAGTTTTATCAAATTGGTAAAGTTCAAGCTGAAAGATGGTTTAGTGAAGGTACGCCTATTAAACAACATAAAACCTATTATGAAAATGGCGAAATTGCATCTATGATTGATTTTGATGATAATGGATATGTTCACGGTCGGTGGTATGAATTTCATAGAACTGGCTGTCCAGGAAAAGAAAGCTATTTTAAACACGGTGCTCAGGATAGTATTTCTAAAAGTTGGGATGCCATTACTTGTGATTTAATCAAAACTGGAATGTGGAAAGATGGGAAAAAAGAGGGTGTTTTTGTTAATTACAATCAGTTCATGGATACCATTTTAGCGGAGTCATACAAAAATGGGTTGCTTCATGGTCTTCATACGAAATATACCATTATAAAAGACACTAAGAAAAATATAAGAATTCGCACCATAGAAACTCAAGGTTATTATGAAAATGGCGTTCCCGAAGGTTACTGGGTATATAATATTAATAGTCATTACAGACAAAGAGAAGGGGCTTATAAAGACGGTCATAAAATTGGGCTTTGGAAGTATTATGATATCGATGGGAAGTTGTTGTTAACCCAGGTTTATTCAGAGAATGGAGAGAAAATAAAAGAAAAAATTCATGACTAAAATACAACCTTATATAATTGGTGTTACCGGCTTATCGGGTTCCGGTAAGAGTTATTATGTAGATAGACTGAAGGAGATTTTCTCAAAAAATATTACCATTATCGGATTTGATGATTATTATAAACCTTTGGAGGAGCAGCATATTGACGATTACGGTGAGGCAAACTATGATCTTCCTACAGCACTGTATTCTGAAATGTTTTATGAGGATTTGTTGAAATTGATAGAATATCATCCGGTAATGATTAAAAAGTATCAGTTTGAACATTATGATGCACCTGAAGTGATAGAAACTGTATCACCGGCACCAATTTTACTGGTTGAGGGATTATTTGTAATGGAGTTTTCTAAAGTAGACGCCTTGTTAGATTACAGGATTTTTATTGATTGTGATACAGATTTGTGTTTCAACCGTAGATTAAAGAGAGATATGGCAGAAAGGAATATTCCAGAAAAACGCAGTTTACATCAATGGAAGCATCATGTTATGCCTGCTTACAATAATTTTATACTTCCACACAAAGAAAAATGCGATCTAGTAGTAATCAATGACGGTCCCGCAGATAAAAATATCCAAATTATCGTAGATTCAATTTTTTCCGAGGCACACCCAACGGTATTGGAAGCAATTGGGCAATAAAATCTTTATTTAAAATCATCATCGTAACCTTCAGAAGGTTATTAGATATCCTCCTTTTATAGATTTTGAGATAAAATAGGGGGAAATTTATCTACATTATCATTTAACTTTCAAAAAAATTTGAGAAAAATATTATTATCGTATATAAAATTGAATAATGGAACATTTAACGGGAATACATTACGAAAGGTTTTATCGGGATTTAATTGAAAATGCTTTTTTAATACATGAGAAAGTAGAAGGAGAAACTTTATCTGGAGAATGGAATACCTATTATAATTTTGAGGATGCCGAAGATGAAGCTTCTTGGGATGAGGCAACATTATCTGAATACGGAAATGCTTATTATTTCAAGGATGATAAAATTTATGAATGCATTATCTTTCTCGAAAATATGGAATGCACCGGGGTTAATCTATACAGCGATTTTAATGAAATTAAATCATTTGTTAATGAATTATTAGAATTAGAATTAGATGATGAGGAATCATTATTAGCTAATCAACCGTGGGTAAAGGGCTATTTGAATAAAAATTAAAAAAATAGTTACTGTTACAAGAAAGGAATTGCAATTAAACTTTCTTAAACCTTCCTATTTGCATTTTTTATTATTGAATTAATTGAAAGTGAGTTTATAAATGCAGAAAAGTAGAAATGATTTTTTAAATGAGTTAGCTTCTAAAAAAATCAAATATAATTTAGGTGCAGGAGTACCTCCACTTGATCTATATCCAAACCTAAATTTGGAAAAATATTTTGCTGGATTTAATATCATATCAAACCAGGACTTAATTGGCTATCATCATACAACTGGATTAATTCAAAAGGCTGCTTCTATTTTTTTAGAGGTTAATGAAGGGTTAACTGTTGATTCTGATAATATCGTGATTTCTAATGGAGTCCAAGAAGCAATAACATTAACTATTTCTTTGTTTAGAAACAGTACTTTAGCTTGCTTAGATCCTTCATATCCAGGTTTTGAAGATGCGGCTGCAACATTTGGATGTAAGGTAAAAAAATTAAAAAATGTCAATTGGATCAAACAAATAGAAAAATTACCTGAAGGTAGCCTTTTTTATTTATCGTCAGATTTTTCAAATCCAGAAGGGTATTCGATTTCAATTGAAGACAGAAATAAGTTAGTTGAGATAGCTGAAAAAAATAAATTCTTCATTTTTGACGACGCTACCTATAGGCCTTTTAATTTAGATGTTTCATTTCCTTCGCTATTGTCACTTAATAGTGATTATGTTATTCATGCTGTTTCATTTTCTAAATTTTTAGCTCCAGGACTACGTACAGCGTTTATTTATATACCACAAAGTTTAAAATCAGGGTTTGTTCGGTCCAAGTCTAATATTAGTTTAAATAATTCTGGTATTACTCAGTTTATCATAAAGAGATGGTTAGAAGAGAACAACTATAGTCTGAAAAAACAGTTAAATGCTATCAAGCAAAGATTAATTGCTAATAGAGAAATTACCAGAAAATTTAATATTTCGTATAATGGTGGTTTCTTTTGTACAATTGCCCTTGATAAAGATGCAGATTACACATTTTGTGAAAAATTATTAGAAAACGAAAAAATCGCGGTAATTCCAATGGAATTGTTTACTCAAGAAAAGAGATATAAAAATCAACTAAGGCTTTGTATTGCTAATATCGATGCTGAAAAATTAGATTTGGTTTTAAATAAAATAATCAAATTCATAGCATAATTTTATAATGAAGATCAACGGAGTATTATTTGTAGAAATTTATGTAGGTATGGCTAAAATGGTTGCTTGGTGGCACCAAATGGCACTTGGTTTTACCTTGAAGGGTATAAGGGAGAGTAAAGGAAAGTATGGGGACGAAATAACTTATTGGTTGCAGAGTGGAGATGCAAATATATTAATCACTTCTGCATTAGACCCTGCAGCTCATGATGTAATTTCCTTTGTTGACAGACATGGCAATTCAATTAAAAGATTTGGTATTGAAGTTGATTCAATTAATAGTACTTATGACTTTCTAAAAAAAAGTTCTGCAATTTTAACTTCGGGAATCGTAGAGGAAGAAGTAGGCGATGAATACAGTGCTCGCATAAACATAAAGCTGTTTGACGATAATGAAATAAGTTTTGTGGAACGTAAAAATTGTGTAGCGCCGTTTGCAGGATTTAATAATATTGAACATTCTTTCAGTCAGAATTTTATCAAGAATATTGACCATCTTGCTTCTGTAGTTAGAATAAATGAGGCAGATTTTTGGAATCAATACCTCAGTAATATATTAAATCTTCAATTGGTTCAGACGATAGGAGAAGAATTTTTTGCCAATCTCCTTTCTGGAATGAAGATGTTTGTATTAAATTCATCTATTGGAAAATTTAGTAAAGTAATTGTAGAGCCGCTCCCTGAAAAAGAAAAAAAATCTCAGGTAGATGTTTTTTTAAATAGCCATTTTGGAAATGGAATTCAGCATCTTGCGTTTGAAGTTGATGATCTGATTCAGACGGTTGAATTACTTAAATCTAAAGGAGTTATTTTTACTAAAGTTCCTGAAAAATATTATATTGATCTCGAAAAAGAGGCTCCTGAACTCCCCATAGAAATGCTACGAAAAGCAAATATCCTGTGTGAAAAGGATGAAGATAAAATTCTTCTACAAGTTTTTACAGAACCTATTGGAGATCGGCCTACGCTCTTTTATGAATTTATTCAACGTGTAAATAGTTATAAAGGCTTTGGGGCAACCAATGTTAAACAGTTATTTAAAGCTCTCGAGAATCATTTAAATAATGACTGAAATTAAAGATCATTCTGGAATTAAGGGCAATCCGTTAGATAGATGTTCTCCAATTGAAGTAGGAGAGCTGATCAGTTTTTTAAAGAAAAATCCTAATTCAAAATATAGAATAGGTGCTGGATTGAGTGGAGTGAGTGGAGCTGCGGTTCCTTTGCACGATGAATTATATATTGATTTTTCCAATTATAAAAAATTAAACTGGATCGATAAAAAATCTGGATTATTCAGCGCTTTTTCAGGTAATACCATGTTTGAAATAAAAAACTTTGTGGAAAAAGAGGGTTGGGATTTCCCAATTATGCCTGGAAGTTTTGAGAAAGCAACTATTGGTGGTATGATTGCTTGTAATGGAGGGGGGCTGTTCTCTTTGAGGTATGGTAAAATTGGAAACTTTGTTCGGGAAATTGATATAGTAACTTGTTCAGGAGATAAAATGAAATTTGGTTCACAATGCAGTAAAATATCGGAAGGACCGGATTTCTCAAAACTACTCATCGGATCTGAAGGGAGTCTCGGATTTTTAGATAAGATTACTTTACAATGTACACGATTACCCGCAATTGATCTTTATCGAATTTCTTCAACTTCTTTTTCCAAACTTTCTGCATCTGTATGTGATTTTTTAAAGTATAATCCCATTTATTTGGAAATGGCTGAGCAAGATGCATTGCGCTTCAGTTCAGGGGCAAATGAATCAGTTATTTGGCTTGGTTTGCAAAAAGGGATGCGGTTTTCACCTGGAAATTCAAAATTTAAAATTGAAAATATACCTCCACAAAATATAAATGAGCGTTTGGATATTGGCCGAAATTTACAGAAATATAAAAAGTTTATTGATTTAGATATAAGTTTTCCGGTTGCCCACAGTTCAGAAATTCTTACAGAGCTTAAATTTCTTTTAAATAATTATAATGTTGAATCAATCTTTTTTGGCCACGCTGGTGATGGTAACTGGCATATTCATATATTCTATGATAATCTCAATCCTTTTAATGAACTAATGAGTTCCGAATTCGATTTAATTCTTTTAAAATACGGAGGGCATATTAGTGGAGAACACGGCATTGGAAGAATTCATAAAAATAGATTCATCAAATTTAAGGATGAAGGATATCAAAATCTGTATGGTGTATTTAAAAAATATCTCGATCCGAAAAATCAATTACCCTCAATTTTCTGATGAATAATTTTATCCTTTTAGAGTTTGATCATATATCAAGATTTGATTATTCAGAATTGTCTAAATTCAGTGACGATTGGTGTGAAAGTATAAAAGAACCTAAACGAAGAATGGAAAGCCAGTTGGCGAGATTATTATTAAATAAAAGTTGTATTGAACTTTTAAATAAAAATCTGAGCCAGTGTGCATTCAAAAAAGATAAATTGGGTAAGCCGTTTCTTGAGAATTATCCGAAATACCATATTTCAATTTCTCATTGCAATGGATATGTTTGGACTGGAATTTCAAACTCACCAATTGGAATTGATTTTGAAAAGATTGAATTAGAATGTATAGAGGATTTACGAATAGCATTTGATAATGAAGACTGGCAGAATATTTCCCATAATCCGGAATTGATTTTTGAATATTTTTCTCTCAAAGAATCATATTTAAAAATGTTGGGTATTGGGTTTACAAAAGAGCCATCGGAGATAAGAAATTATACACTAAAAGATAACATTTATTCAGAACTATTTGATACCTCAAATCAGAAATTTATTTTTACTTTGATAATAAAAAATTTTAAACCTAGCCATTATATTAAATCCAACCAAATATTCTCAAAATTATAAAATGAACAATAATAACCTTAAGGATTATTTAGAGAGAGGATTTGTATTTTTTGATAATTATACCGTTACCATAACGGAAGATCTTGAAAACAAAATTACGGGATCAGCACATTCGGTTAAGTTTTATGAATCTGATGGTGAAACTATCAGATCCTTTTATGGGTTTCATAGGGATACCCATATCAAGGAATGGATTCAGCTACAAAAGCCGATACAAGAAATTTGTAAAAAAATATATCCAAATGAAGATATTTATATTCATCAGTCAAAAGTAAATATCAAAAACACCATAGAAAGTTCAGTTTGGCCATTTCATCGTGATTTCCCATTTTGGAATGTTTTTGATGGTATTGCTGATAATAGGCTGTTGAATGTAGTAATATTTATGGATGATGTAAATGAAGATAATGGCGCATTAAGTTTTATACCAGGGAGCCAAAAGTACTTTCTTGAAAGGGAAAAAGAATTTGCAAAACAGGGCTACAGTTTGGAAGGTTCGGCTTCGAATAATTTAAATTTTGATTTTAATCAATATGAAGTTGAAGCATTCAAACTTAAATTTGGAAATGAACTAATAACTGGTCCTAAAGGGTCGATTGTAATATTTAACCCAAATTTAGTGCACGGATCATCTTTTTCGACTCAAGATTTTAGCAGAAAATTAATGTTACTCACTATTAATGTTTGTACCAATAAGCCTAAAATTCCAGCTATCCGCCCCGATTATTTATGTTCAACAGACTTTTCCCCGATAAAGTGGAATTAAAAGAAATGAATCATAAAGAATATTGGTTAGCCTATTTGGAAATGATTCCAAAATTTTCATATGAATCCTTTTACACTGAAGAGCAAATAACAGAAAATATAGTGCTACCTGAAAGTTTGTCTAGATTATCTAAAATGAATAGTCACAACGCACAACTTTTACTAGCCGTAAGTATTTCAAAGTTGTTTAGTTTAAAAAATATTTTTGAAAACGTTTCTATAGAATTAGTTAACCAATATATTCCACTTCCAGATTGCAACGAACAAATTCTGAGTGATGCAGCCAAGAATGTTTTGACTAATTTTCGGCAACATTTAAATAATTTACCGGCAATTGAATTTCAGCCTTCATTAATAAACTTCTATCAACACGAGGCTAACAGGAAATCATTAATTAATTTCAAAATTGATGAATCCTTGAGCAAGTTGCAAGTGTTGATGCCGTCCAATTTTAAAACATTCGTAAATCTACTTTTCAAAGAAACATTCGATTTACTCGAAACCATAGGAACCAATAAAGGAATTTCATTTTCTGATACACTCTTAAAGGAGTTTAATGGGATAAGCAGAAATAAGCTGCCAGAAATAGTTGAAAAATGCTGGCCAGAGATTCATGATTTCCCTTTAAAGCCCGAATTAAGTTACCTTGAAAATGGCGGAGATTCTATACAGGCAATTCGGTTACTTTCAAGGTTGCAGCGTGATGGTTATTTTTCTGATCTCAGTAGCCTTATTAATTCAAAAAGTATTTTGGATTGGAAAATTGAATATCGAGGCGTTAGTAATTTATTACCAGATTCTAATTTACGGACTTATCCACTTTCTGCAACTCAGAAATTAATTTGGGAAGATTGGTCTTCCTTAAACCAATTACATATTTACCATGAGCAGTTTCTTTTCAAATTAGACAAATGTCCAACTTATGAAGTTATAAAATCTGCTTATGAATATATTTGGCAAAAATATCCGCAATTAAGGGTCAATATAGATTATGAAGAAAATGGCTTTATACAAATTGTCCAGGAGTCTAAAGCCGATTTTAGGATTATAAAAGGGAAGGGGATAGATGAGATTTTACAAGCTGATTTATCTGAACCTTTTGGAAAAATCCTGATGCGCTGTACTTTCATTGATTTAGATAAAGATAAATACATACTTTGGTCTCATCATCATGTTCTTCTTGATGGTTGGAGTGTAGGTAAACTAATTGCTGAATTTATTGAAATTATTGAACGGGGAATACCAAAATTGACTATTTCACCAAACTATCAGCAGATTTTGCTAGGTAAAGAGAATTTAATAGCTAATGAAAATGAAACTGCATATTGGGAGAGTTTTTTCAATAATAGATCAGCTCTGGCACTTCCAAAAAAATCAGCAGAAAAGGGTGAATATGAAACGTTTATTGCAAAATTAGATAATATTGAAAATTTCCGAAGTGCTTCGGAAAAGGCAGCGGTTAGTCTTCAGAGCTATCTGCTGACACATTTTTTTCTGACAGTTTTTAGTATTAATGGAAAAAATAATACTTATTTACATAGTATATCTTCCGGAAGAAGTTTAATTCCGGAATACGCAGAAGAAGCTGTTGGCCTATTTATTAGAAACATAATTCCAGGTTTTGAAATCAAAGAAGACGATACTATACTGAGTCTTCTCCAAAATTTTCACAAAGATTTTATCAAGACGGTTGAAATGGAATTTACTTCACCGGAATTAATAAATTCTTATCAAGAAGAGCGTCCCGATGTGCTTTTTGTTTTTGAAAACTACCCGTATCAAACTATTAAAGGCGATAAAATAAGCGGTGAATTAATTGATAATCATGAATTAACAGGCTATCCATTTAGTTTTCTAATTATGCCTCAGGATGATTGTCTAAATATAAAAATCATTTATGATAGTGGAAGATTTAGTTCAGAGTTTATTTCTACTTTCTACCATAAGTTTAGCTCACTGCTATTACATTTTAAAGCCAATCTGAACGATAAAGTTTATCAATTGGAAGATAGCCTCAATAAACTATCCATAATCAATGATAAGTTTCCATTTTGGTATGATGAGATTATTCGTAAAACGTCAAAATCAAAAAATCAAATTAGCAGTTCTAGGAGCGAAGAAAAAATTGCTTTCAATAAGATAGAAAATCTTGCTGCCAGTTTCAGTAATTATTTTAAAGATTTGCAAAAGGGCAATCGAATTGCTGTTTTTGGCGAAAAGAATGAAAAATTACCAGCAATAGCATATTCTATTATGCGAAATGGTTTTGTATATCTGCCCATTAATATTTCATGGCCTTTAGACAGAATTAGTAAAACACTTAAACTTGCTGAATGCAGTCATATAATTATCACGGATGATTCTCCTTCATTGGAATTGCCTGATTACTTGACCATTCATAAAGATGTTTTTAGTATAGAATCTGATATTTCAATAAATTATCGACCTGAATTGGATGATGAAGCATATTTGCTTTTTACATCAGGATCAAGTGGCATGCCAAAGGGGGTAAGCCTTAGCCATAAAAATCTATCCTCATTTCTAGATGCTTGTACTGAATATTGTGACCCAAACAATTATGAATTAATTTTTAGTTTTACTAATATCGGTTTTGACCTCTCAATTTTTGAAAATTTATATGGATTGTATTCCGATAAGTCAATTCATGTCATTCATAAACCAATTCATTTGTGGGAAGAATTACAAAAGTTTAATGGAATATTGCTAAATACAGTACCTTCTGTAATTATTAATCTGAAAAGGGAAGAAATAAAAAATATTTCTGTTTTACATACAGCAGGAGAACCTTTTAGAAATTCTGCCTGGGAACTTTTAAAAGAAGGAAATCCAAACATAAAAATTTTCAATTGGTATGGACCTACTGAAACAACTACTTATTCCACGTGTGTAGATTTAAGTGATGCATACTCAGCTTCTATCGGTAAAGCTCTTAAACACGAACTTATATTTATAACCGATGCATTGGGACTTAAACAAATGGATGGATTGGATGGAGAAATAATTATTGGTGGAGAAGGTGTTGGAAGATATTTAATTAATGAAAATGAGAAATTCCTTTGCAAATCGGAACTCAATTTTTACCGAACTGGAGATAGAGCCTTAAGAAAAAATGGACAAATTTATCTGAGGGGTAGAGAAGATCGCCAAGTGAAAAGATTAGGCCAAAGATTCGAACTTTCAGAAATTGAACTTTGGATTATAGCCAATTATAATCAAATAAAAAGAGTGTATTACTACAAAAGTAAAGATGAACAATTTTTACTTTTTCTTGAGACAGAAGTGCTAAAAGAAGCAGAAATAAAAACAGCACTTAGTAATCAATTTCCGGATTATATGTTACCAGAATTGATTAAAATAATGCCATCATTCCCTGAAAATGATAATGGGAAAATGGATATCGGACAAATGTTGAAATCAATTGACAAGATTGATAATGCGGCCAAATCAGACTCTAAATTGCTTGCCTCTTTGAAGCAAAAAGATGGTCTTTTCAAATCATTGAATGGTAACTTAAGTTTTACATCACAAGGAGGGGATTCAATCTTAGGGCTTAGAATCATAAGCAAATTGAAAAAAATGGGCTATCGAATTGAGATTTCAGACCTACTAAATGCTGAAAGTCTTAATGAATGTTTCAGTAAACTTAGAATTGAAGAAATAACTACATCTTCTATTACAGAAGATTTAGTTTTATTAAGCCCTATTCAGAAGTGGTTCAAGGAAGATTACAAAGGAAATCTAAATCATTTTAATCAAAGTGTTTTGCTTGAGCTTTTCATCCCATTAAGTACCGAAGAGATTTTTACAAAGGTTAAAATTTGTTTCAATTCAATAGATCTTTTAAAAAGAAGTTTTAATAGTAAATGGGAAGAAGCCCAATCTCCAATTTTTCAAATTATTAATATTCAAGATCATACAGATATAACTGCTCATTGTGAAATACTTCAAAGATCTTTCAATTTGATCGATGGCCCCGTTGCTGCAATTGCCATTTTTAAAAGTCCTAATAGTGTTTTCCTTTTTATTAGTATACATCATTTTTACTGTGATGGAATCACTTGGAGGATTTTGATGGATCGTTTACAAGATTCACTTACAGGAATCGAAAGTAGTCAAACTGATATTCAGGTTTTCGGAAGGGTCCAAGCAGCATGTAGAGATTTTGGTCAATTAGATGAAAAAGACAATTATTATCCCAATATAATTTCCAATCCATTTCAGAATTTACAAGTTTGTTCGTACAAACAGTCAGAATTTAGAAACATTGAGTGGAACGCAAATCGAAGCAATCATTTTTTAAAAAATTGGAATAAAGAACATACTGTAAATGAAAAATTTGTGAGCTTTTTTCTACATAGTTGGTTAAGAGCTAAACAACCAAAAACCGCAATTTTTTTAGAAACTCACGGTAGACAATATTCGGGAATTCCGGAAATTACAGAATCTATTGGTTGGTTTACCCAGTTTTATATGTTGAGCGAAAATGACTATCCTTCACAAAAAAATGAAATCAATCATTACGTTAAGCAAAGTTTCTCGAAACTACCAAATAATGGTCTAGGCTATATGGGCATGAGTAATTGGCAAACCCCCCCATTCCCTATTTTACTAAATTTCCTAGGCAGTTTTGATGAAAACTGGAATTCTATGGCAAGACCGGTAAATTTTGATGAAAGTAATCAAGTCGATCCCGATAATCCTATGTTAGCTTTTGTTGAAATAAATGGAATTATACTCGAAGGAAAAATAAGATGGATGTTTAGAACTCATCCTGAAGTCCCAATTGATTTATTTGTTGCAGAATGGGAAAAATCAGCTATTGATTTACTTTCTAGCGATTCAGATATATACAGTAACGAGAATATTGATAAGGATGACATAGACAAAATATCTCAAATACTCAATATTCCTGATTTATGAGAAAAGAGGATATTTTATCAATAGTTCCGTTATTACCCGCTCAGCAATATATGCTTGCTGCATCTGTAAAAGATGGGCAATCGACCTATATTCAACAATTGGTTTTCAAGGTAAGGAATTATGACGGTAAAGCTATTGAAGAATCAATAAACAAGTTAGTTCAAAATTATGAGTGTTTTCGTTCTTTAATTCTTTTTGAAGGATTAAAACAGGCTGTTTGGGTGAGTATTAAAAATATCACTCCCAAATTCATATATCATCAAATTAATGAAGCGGAATTGGATGAATTCTGTAAAAACAGACTTGAGCAAGGCTTTAAGTTGGATAAGGAAGTAGCTATGAAATTAGATTGGATTGAGAGCCAATCAGATAATTACCTTCTCATCACATATCATCATCTTCTATTTGACGGTTGGGGGCGTCAAAAAATTTTGAGTGAGGTGCTTTTTGCGCTTAAATTTCCCAGAGCCTCCATTAAGCCAAAACTGAATATTAATTGGTATGAAGCATGGAAACAACTCAATCATAATGAGGCTTTAAATGCATATAATACCTACCTAACAAGGTTTGATACTTTTGCAAGTCTTACACAACTAGGCCAAGGTCAAAATAAAAACTGCACACATTCCATCTCAATTGAGGAGATTCAAATTTCGAAAGCCGCAAGAAATCTAAATTTAACTCAGGCGGAATATGTTCTTTTTTCATGGGCTTGCTTTATTTCAAAATGGACAAATACAAGCAAAGTGCAATTGGGACAAATTAAACAAAATGGCCTGATTGATAGTTGCAGAGATGGTTTTGGTCTGGGTATTCAAACCCTCCCATTTCAATTGGATATTGACTTTAATGTTACTATTGCAGAAACATTAAAAGTATTCAAACAAAGAGAGCGCAAACTAACAGATTACAGCTTTGTTGATACTACCAATGAAATTTTCCAACAGATTACTTACGATTTCATTATTGCCTTTGAAAATTATCCAATAGAAAATTCATTGGTTGATTTTGAACATGATTTTATATTAATAAAAAATTATGATTTCTCTGAATTTCCACTCAGTTTGGCTATTAGTCCAAATAATGGAAAATTAATTTTTGACTGGCATTATAATCAAAAACAATATTGTCAAAGACAGATTGAAACGGTTGCTAAACATTTTATTGAGTGCCTTGAAAAATTGCCGGTGAATATTGATTCTAGACTATGCAATTTGCGATTTTGGGAACCGAAACCTATACCACAATTCAAAATTAAAACATCTCAAGAAGATTTTTTTTCAAGGATTGAGAAACATATTATTCAGGGGGGAAGAGAAGAACTCTACATTCAGCTCAAGAAATATTTTCAAAAATATAATATAAATAGAGTTTGGATTATTGGTGACAAGCATAGCAATTCAGATTTACTCATATGTGCAGCTTGGTATTGCAAAATTGAAGTTTTAAGTCTTAATGAAAAAGAGTCCGCAGCATTCGTAATGCACCTTCATGATGAGTATTCCGCTGATCTGATTTTTACAAATGTCTCACCTTCTAGTTTTCCAAAAGCCATTTCAATGGATTGTTTGGATAACCTACCAGAAAATCCGAATTCGAAATTATCAAAAAAATCGGATGTGGCACTTTCTATTTGTACTTCAGGATCAACAGGTAGGCCAAAGGTAGTTCAACTGAATTTAGAAAATTTAATTGCTTTTTTTGAAGCATGGGAAAAGAAATTACCTTGGAAATCAAACGAAGTTTTTGCTTCAATCGCGCACCCTGCCTTTGATATTGGAGTAGCCGAACTTATTTTCCCACTATGGAAAGGTTTTCAAACAAAACTTATTTCAAAGGAGACGTTGTCAGATCCTATATTGCTAAATAGAGAATTACATGATGTAACAGCCTTTCATATGGTTCCTTCTTTGCTTGAGAACTGGATAGAAAATTCTCCGGCAGATAATAAAAATAGAATTGTGATGACAGGGGGGGATAAAGTGCCTTCGAATTTGCAATCTAAACTATCAAAGAAATTTCCAAACGTTCGACTATTTCAATTTTACGGGCCATCGGAATGTTCAGTTTTATCTTCTGGATTTGAAAATACAGGAGATTTTGAAAATCACTTTTCTCCTTTAGGTACAAATTTTGATCACTGCGAACTTTTTGTTTTTTCAAAAGATATTAATCAGTCTGCCCCTTTTCAAGAGGGAGAAATAATTGTTTGTGGTCCAGCTGTTGGTTTGGGTTATGCTTTCGATAATGAGGATAATAAGTTTTTCTATTACAAAGGGCAAAAGGCCTACAGGACAGGAGATTTCGGATTTTTTGATGAAAATGGGAACTTGTTTTTCAGAGGCAGAAAAGATAATCAAATAAAAATCAATGGTCAGCGAATTGAACTTTCCAGGATTGAAACTGCTTTATCAGAATGGTCGTCAATTGAACATTGGGTTACTGTCAGTGATGGATTTAAACTTTTTGCATTTGCCAAATCTGAAAAATCAAAGATTGAGAAACGTAGACAGGATTTACAAAATTGGTTGCCTTTTTATGCAATGCCGCATTTAATCCACTATGTGAATGAATTTCCACTCAATAAGAATGGCAAATTAGACCGGCAACAATTAATTGAGTTAGGTAAAAAATTAGTTAATGTAAATATAGATTCAGCAATAGATGCTGATATTGATTTGTTATTCAAGGAACTTTTTCCAAATAGAGTTATAAATACAGCACTTTCTTGGTATGCTAATGGATTAAACTCGATAGATGCTCTTAAATTTTCTGGTTTGCTTAAGTCAAAACTGAAATTTACTATTGAAATAAATCAAATCCTTAGTATTGAAAGACTCACATCATTGAATTCATTAAAAATTAAAGTTAATGATGAACCAGAAGAAATCACTATCAAGCCAGGTCAGGAGCTTTATTCAACAGCTGCAAGGATTGTATTTCTATCGGAATCAGATGATCAATTTTTTAAAAGTTACTGGATTAACAGCGGTATAGTTTTACCTAAAGACATTGATACCAATGAGTTAAAATCATGGATATTAAATCAGACCAATTTGCACTTAGCAGTCATTGCCAATGACAATAAATACTTTTGGAAAGGAGTTGAACCTAAATTATTTGAGATTAAAGTTAGGAGTAGAAGCGAGTTTTCAGAGTTTGTTGAAAATAAATTTTTAAGCACAGATTCTTCGCTTTTTATGAGTTTTATTGGTTTTTCTGAAGGAGAAAATTATTTAGCATTTAAGGTGAATCATGCACTCCTGGATGGTTTAGGGTTGGAATTGTTGTGGAAGAAGTTGCAAAATGATCTTAAAAGTGGTTCAAGAAATAAAATAAATCTGATTGCTCCAAAAGAGGTTGAAATAGAACAAGATTTTTGGGAAAATTATCTCCAAGATGTTGAAATTAAAACGTTGCCTTTCTCGAGACAAAACTCCTCAAAAAAGAGAGTAAAAAGATTAAATATCAAACTCAATATCCAAGAAAAGGAAAGGTTACAAAAAATTTGCTCAGATTACGATTGTAGTTTATTTGAAGCAGGATTGATAATGTATTGTAAACTATGGAAGTATTTTTATGCTTCTAAACCTCATACTATTGGAATTCCTGTAAATTTAGGCAGTTATGGCGAAGAAAATAATATTGCTGGAATGTCAGTAAATATTCTTCCATTTCGCACGGATAACGAAAATTCCAAGGAAATACTTCAAAACTGGCGGTTCATATTTAAAAAAAGATTTACACCATTTTCGGATATAGCACAATTGGATAAAAACCAGAAAAATGGCCTTCCTTTTTTCAATAGCACCTATCTCTACCATGCTCAAAAAGATATAGATAATACTTTTGAAAGTATAGATTTTGAAAGAGCACAGACGGATTATGATCTTTCATTAGATTTCATTGAAACAAAAAATGATTTGATTTTTTCTTGGGAATTTAGGTCGGATTTTCTTTCAGAAACAGCTATCAAAAAAATTCATAGATGCTTATTTAATGATGTTGACATTAAAAATGATAGTAAATATTCAGTATTTACACCAATAAAATATCAATGGGAGCAAATAGTTGAGTTGTATTCTTCAAAAACAGCGTTAATATTTAATGATAAAAATTATAGTTATGCCGAACTTGCTAAGTTGGTTTTAGACCATCAAAAAAATTATCAAAATATTACTGATGGAATTGAGATTTTGATACTAGATCGTGACGTTTATTCAATTTCAAAACTACTTTTTCATTTAATTGAAGGAATTCCATTTGTTCCTGTTGATGCAGAAACTAAACCAGATAGGATAGAGCAAATATTAATGTTGGCGAAAGATATAAATTTAAAAGATCCAACAAATAAAAATTTACAATATGTTATAGCCACTTCTGGAACAACGGGTATACCGAAATTGGTGGGTGTGAGTAAAAGCGGTTATGGATCTGCCGTAGGTGCCTGGAAAGAGGATTATAATATTAATTCAAACGATTGCTGCATGCAAGCCGCATCCTTTTCATTTGATGTTTCATTGGGTGATATCGGAAGAACATTTTTCAACGGTGCTACGATGTTACTATTAAATGCAAATGAACGGAAAGATCCGATGACAATGCTTCAAAAAATTTCGAATTTTTCGGTCACTGTTTTTGAAACTACACCACTAATCGCGCGTTGGTGGATATCTGAAAATATTAAACTTAAAACTTATTCAAGTCTTAGACTTCTTATTGTTGGATCGGATAGTTGGAAAATGGAAGAAATTAGAACTTTGTGCAAATCAAAAAATAAAGAACAGAAAGTTATAAATTCCTACGGGCTATCAGAAACAAGTATAGATAATAGTTTTTTCGACCCTGATTCAGATGATCAAACATTCTATGCTAACGAGATGCTTGTTCCAATTGGAAAGGCAATGAGTCATTGCGAAATTGACATTGTGAATTCAGAAAAGCAAAGTTTAAAGAACGGAATAGAAGGATTTATCAATATTTCAGGTCCGGCTGTGGGCTATGGTTATTTTCTTGATGGACATTGGACAAATTCGAATCCAGAACAATGGTTGACCGCAGATCGTGGAATTATTGATGAGTGGGGGATTTGTCATTTTAAAGGAAGATCTGACCGTCAAGTTAAGGTAAGAGGGCAACGAGTTGAATTAGAAGAAATAGAAAATATACTTTCGATAAATTCCAAAGGAACAATTTGGCATGTTGTTGATTTTGAACATGAATTTTCAATAGAGATGGCGGCATTTTACAACGTTGAATTATCAACTATTGAAATTCAAGAATTAAAAAAGTCAATAATCAGTAAATTTCCTAGTTATTTTTTACCAACACTTTTTATTCAAATTGAAAAAATTCCTTTAAATATTAATGGAAAAACAGATTTGAATGCTTTAAAGAAAATCGCTCAATCAAAATTTGAACAAAATGCTGAATTAAATGAAAATGAAGAAATAATTGAGAGGATTTTGAGTTTATACAAGCAATGTTTTAACGAATCCGCAATTGAAGATCAAAACTTTTTTAGTAATGGTAAAAATAGTTTTGATGCAATGCATTTTGTAAGGACCTGGAATAAGATTTCTAATGAAAAAATGGCGGTACATCAGTTATTTGCGGCGCAAAATTTCAGAAATCTGGCTCAAATGTTAACTTTATCAGTAAGTATTGATATTGAAAAAAGCTCAACAAAAAAGATTTCCAAGGCTCAAGAGGCAATTTGGTTTGAAATAAAACAGGGAAAAACAACACTTTATAATCTACCACATATAATAGAAATTCCAAATAAGTATAATATCAAAAAGTTTAAAGCGGCTTTTGAAAATACACTGAAAGTTTGTTCATCACTATTCGTGAGGTTTGAAGAAAATGATCTTGGAGACGTTTTTGAATTACCCTTAGATTGCGCAAATTATGTACTTCCCACAATCACAATTGAAAAATTGGAAGAGTTTAAATCGCAATCTTTTACAACAGAAATCAATTTGACGGAAGGTCCATCCTTTGAAGCGGCATTATTAATTAGTACAAATCAATATTATTTATATTTCAATCCTCATCACATAGTATATGATGGAGGTTCCGATGCTGTTTTATTGAAAATATTTGATAATTTTTATAACGATAGATCTGAAATCCTAGAAAATTATACAGAAGTAATAAGTAGTAATACCGTTGATTGGGAATCCTACTTCAACTTAGTTTCAAAACCTGAAATTTGTTTTCAAAAAACCGATAGTTCAATACAACCTGGTTTATTTATCCCCTGTAGCAAGGAAGACTCTTCAAAGATTTATTCTATCGCAGAAAATTATCAATGTACTACGACAATTATCATTTCAAACCTATTAACTAAGGCATTGAATGAATCAGGCATTAATATAAATTGGATTTCCCTTGCAGTAGATCATCGGACCTATGATTGTGTAGGTATGCATATGCGCGCGCATCCTTTTCCAGGTTATAATTCTGAAGAGGAATTAGATTTAAATATAGCCAAACAAAAATGGGCATTAAGCAAACTTTTTTCTGCAGCCGATCAAAATTTAATCTATCCGGATTCAATTTCTGTAGAGGCTTATCATCAGGTAGGTTTGGTTATTCAACATCCATTTTATCTTGAAAATTTAAATTATAAAGAAAGAATTGACCTTACTCGACCTAGGCTTCCATTAAGTTTGTATGTGGAGCAGATAAATGATCAATTCTTTTTCCGTTGGGAATTTGATAATAGTCAGATTTCAATGGATAAAATTAAGGAAATACATAGTAATTTTTTCATTCTAGCTGATGAATTGGAATTTAGGGATAAAAAAATCTTACAGTTTAATCCTGTTACTGCAGCAGGTAAAAAATCGATAATTCCTATTGACATTTTACCAGAACTAGAACAAATTTGGGTAAAATATACAGGAAGAGAAAATATCGAAACACTTCATTTTTTTGAAGCTGGTGCTAATAGTCTAAAGGCATTATTAATGCTAAAAGAAATAGAAAGGAAATTGCAAATACGCATTTCTACAGTAGATTTTTTCAAACAACCAACACTTACGTTTCTTTCAAAAGCAGTCGAAAAATTTGAATACAATGAGCTCATTTTCAAATTACAAGATGGTAATGACAGTAAAGAATTATGGCTTTTACCTCCAATTATGGGATTTGGTTATATTTTCAATAGTTTGAAATTACCAGATAATTTGAAAACTTTTGCCTTTAGTTACCCTGCTGCAATGGGAATAAATAAAGCTGGAAATATCGAGGAATTAGCTAGAATGCTTTTCAAAGAGCGCATTTCGGCATCAGAATTACCGGAAGAAATTACATTGCTAGGGTATTCAATGGGTGCCTTGACTGCATTTGAGTTGGCAAAATTACTCGAGGAACATAATGTAAAAGTGAAGAAATTGATAGTGCTGGACAAAACTGCACAACCTGAGTTTGGTCGAATTCTTGAACAGGTAGAGTTAAGAAGTGAACTTATGGAAATAGCAAAACAAATCGCCATAGATTCAACTGAATATAAAAGAATTATTGAATATCTTTCATCCCATGAATTGATGATCGAAGCTTATCAGCAAGTTGGGTTTTTAAATTGTCCAATTGAGGTATTCTATTGTGAAAACGGATTTCAAAAATTAGACTTTAATAAATGGAAGAGATTCACTTCTTCCGAATTACAACTCCAATCTCTAAAAAAATGTAATCATTATCAAATTCCAGATATTTGGAATGAATTGGATCTGAATTATTGATAAAAATATGATTTCATTAAATCAATATCAACTTCTATTTTTCAATCGCGAAATAAATTTTGGAAATTCAGCATCTAATGTGCTAAAAGGTTATGCTGAAATAAAATCTGCAAATTTTGAAAGGCTGTATGATTCCGTAAATACAGTATTGAAAAAATCTGAATGGACCTATCTCAGCATAGATAAGAATAGCAGTAGTTGGATAATAAAAGATTCATGGAATGGAAGATTAGAGAAGTCAATATTTTTACCCGAAATAGCTATTGATAAACATTTATGGACAGTACAACTTGTTAAGGATGAAGATTCTGATAAAATTAGATTACATCTATTCCTGCATCACTGTTTAGCCGATGCACATTCTTTCAATCTTTTTTGGGATGCTGTTTTTAACCAATATCAAAATGGAATCTTTGAAATAGCACCACTTTTTCCGGAATTGAGCTACAGTAAAGGTCAATTAAATCAAAATAAAAAAAATCTACGGACAGACTTAGGAATTGGGAGCATCCGAAGAATTTCATTGAAATTCAATCAAAGAATAAAAAGGCATTTGATTACTCTTGCTAACCAAAACGGAACTAGCTTAATGTCGATGTTGCTTGAATATATTGAGAATGAACTTGAAAATTGTGAAGGTGATCTTGAAATCCCATTGAAATTAGGAATAGCACTTCGAAATCGAAGAAATGTTAATCAAAAAAATGCATTTCCTACTGTAGTAAATTTTTTGCCATTACAGGAGGATAGCAACCTTAGTATGCAACAAAAGGTAATGCAACTGTTTCGCTATCAGGACTATCCCTTGATGAATTACCTGAATGACAATAAACTACCATTAGCATTTAATGTGCTTTTTTCTTATCAAAAAGAATATTATTTAGTGGAAGATGGATTTGAATCAAAATTTACATTTGAAGCATCAACTAGTGATGACAATATACTAGGCATTCATCTCCTTGAATACGATGATGACAGTTTCATGCTTCATCTTGATTATAGAATTGATATTGCTTCGGAATCCTATTGGAAGTCAGTGCTTCGGAAAGTAAGTCGAAAAATTACTGCGGACTATTTAAAAATTCCTGATAATCGAGAAGTCAAGAATATTGCGATACTTTATCCCAAAACAACTCAGTTAAATGATTTTTGGTATTATTTTGATCAAGCGCCTTCAGAAAAAATAGCATTAATATGTAATGATTATTGTTTGACATTTGCTGAAATTAGAAAACGCATTTCAGGGATTAAATTCAATCCTGAATTGAAACTTCATAGATTAATGCCTGAACGAACAATCGAAAATATTATTGAATTATTGGCAGCATGGAAAAATGGAATAACGGTTACGTACCAACAATTAGATGATTTCAAAGAACCAGTAGGATCTAATGCTTCATTCGTTTTACAAGAAACTACCGCCTATATTGCTCAAAGTAGTGGTACAACCGGTGAACAGAAAACCATTCAGATTTCATTCGATGGACTTTGTAGTCTTATTCCTGATTGGAAATTGAACTTTAAAACCGGAGATAGTTATCATCTTTGTTTGGCCGATCAAAGATTTGATGTGTTTTTTGGTGATTTACTTCGCAGTATTATTAGTGGAGAAACTATGGTATTTGCAACTGATGATGAACGGCTGAATGCATTGAAAATTGATAGACTGTTAAGGGAATATGGTGTAAGTCATTTTGAATCTACTCCTTCTTTTTTAAGTTATTTGTTGCCAGAAATAACAGATCTTTCAGGAATCAAAGTAATAATATGTGGTTCTGAACCAATTCAAAAAGGTTTTTATGAGTCGCTTCAACAAAGCAGATTTAAAGATATTGATTTTTTTAACAGTTATGGTTTAACTGAATGCAGCATAGATACTGCAATTGCCAGGTTAAAAAGAGATAAAGAAGGTCGTTTCCCATCTGGATTTCCAGTTGGCGATCAGATAATTAGTATTAGAGATACTAAATTAGGGCTTAAACCCAAAGGAATTTGGGGAGAAATTTACATTGAAGGAAGCTGTGTTGGAATCCAATCTTGCAAAAATGATTCTTATAGAATATTCAAGACTGGAGATTGTGGAATGATAACAGAAGATGGATTAATTGTTAACGGAAGAATTAATGAAGATTTTATCAAAATAAATGGAAGAAGAGTACCTTCAGCCATGATAGAACAATTGACATCATCAATTAATGGAGTAAAGAATTGTCTTTGTATGGAAGTAAGGAACATGGCTGTACTATTTGTATTTGGTAATTCAGATGTTCAAATTATTCGAACAAGTCTCTCTAAAGTTCTCAGTCGTTATCAACAACCAGATGATTATTTTTTCTGCTCAGAATGGCCTATCAACCAAAATGGAAAATCCGACAGAAAAAAACTCCTTGAGTGGTACCAACAGAAAAATATTAATAAACAATCATGGCAACCGGGAACACATCCTTCAGATAAAATACTTTTTGAATGCCTTAAATCAAGAGAAAAATTATTTGGCGCTGCAAACGATTCTCTTATTTCTTTTGGTTGGAATAGTATTGAACTATTATCATTGGCAAATGAATTGAATATGAAAGGGGTTTTTGTCCCTTTAGCTTCATTTATTCAAAATCCAAGTATTTCATTTATTCTCGAATCTGCAACTCAGAAACAAAAAATTGAAAATAGAGAAAACCCCGAAGCCGATGATTTCGACATTGATGATATATTGTCTATATTGAATAATAATTGATAATATTTTAATCGTCATGCATGAAATACAATTACCTCAAACAAGTTTCTACTACTTAAGAAATCATCCTTTAAAAGGAATGGGTGTATATTCATTGAGAGATTTCAAGATAGGTGAAATGATTTCAAAGAACTACGTTGCAATAATTGATTGGGAAATGGATGAAAATTCATCTTTTCAACAACACTATCCAATGTATTGGACAGAGGAATTTGCTTGTATTGCATTTGGGATAATAAACCTTGTTAATCACAGCTCAAAGCCAAATTGTAGAATTAAAATAGATTATGATTCTCAAACTATAGCTCTTTTAAGTAAAAAAGTAATTAATGCAGAAGAAGAATTAACAATTGATTATGGTGATGAACATTTTCCATTTAAATGTGGTAAAGTAAAAATTTATTAACCAAAGACCTTAGATGATAAAATATTAAACTAGTCATTCTGAATTTTTATTATAAATTATGTGAAAATACAATTTGAAAAGGTCTGTTCTAATGAGAAATAATTACAATAAAGAAGATATTGCAGCAGTTTTCAAAACGCATTTTGCCGAACAGAGCCTTATCGTCATGGACATGGATAAAGCGCAGAATTCGGAGTACATTGAAACAGCTCTAGTTAAAATTCAGGATCGCATTCTTCAGAAAAATGATATTGAAAACTGGGTTCAATCTATTCCGCGCTTTCGAGATGTATTTATTTATGAAAAACTGGAAGAGCCTGTTAGGGTAAGACTTAAAACAATCAACCCATCGATTGAAATTATTGATGCCAATAATTGGGATGATTCCAAAATCTTAGATTGGCTTGATACACAAGATTTGAATTTAAATATACAGCAAGGCCCATTATTCAAAATTTTCATTTTTAAAAGTGAAAACTCCTCATATTTAGCTTGTTGTTATCATCATCTTCTTTTTGATGCTATTTCTATTCAATACGCCTTTGCTTCCTTATTAAAAGGGACTAATATTTCTTTTAAAGAATGGATACCTGTAAATGAAAATAATAAACAGATTAAAGTTGATGAAGTCGGATTTGAGATGCAAAATTTCGTTCCTCAACCGATAAAAGGAGTAGACCAATTTTTATATGAAGAACTAGAACTGCCTGAATTGCATTACAAGGATTTTATGGCAAAATGGGCGGAGTTCATCTTTTTGGCCACAGGAGAAGATCAAATTTGCATTGGTGAAGTTTTTAGCCTAAGAAATACAGAGCCTGCTGCGCAGGATGCTATTGGCTATTATGTGCAGACTTGGCCTTTAATACTAAAAAGTAATTCTAGTATTAAAGAAGATATTGAAATTCAACGCTCAAAAATTCTAAAACATTTAGATAAGCCTGTACAGTCTTTATATCCCACTGGTCTTTTCGATCATTGTTGGGTACTTGAACCAGAAATAAAAAGTGAATATAAAGCAATTTTTAGATCACGTCCACATTATTTACTTTCTATTGTAATTAAAGCAAATAATGAAGGTGTTTCACTTTGCTTTGTCTGGAATTTAAATAAAATTACTAAGCCAGCAGCTAAGGAAATAATAAATTCATTTAATGAATTTGTAAATAGTAAAAATGCGATAAAAAAAATAAATAAAGAGTCTTATCAACTTAAGCCTATCAATTATATTTGGACAGAAAAAATTAATTTAAATCCAGATAAAATTGCTGTTCGAGATTCAAAAGGAAATAAATTAAGTTATAAGCAGCTTGAAGATCTTTCAGATTCCTTAGCATCTGTCTTGGATGTTAAAATACAAGAGCCTGTAGGAATAAGAACATCTAATTCTGTTCTATTAATTGTTTCTATGTTGGCAATTTTAAAAAAGAGGGCAATATATGTACCCTTAGATCCAGAAATATCTGACGAAAGATTTAAATATATAATAAACGATGCCAATATTAACACTATTATCAGTGATTTAGAGGCAGTGCCTTTGAAAACAATGATTCATCCCATACAAAATAAAGTATCAGGGGTGCCAATGGATTTAAAGCCTGATTTAAATGATATCTGTTATCTGATTTATACTTCTGGAACTACGGGGCAGCCTAAAGGGTGTTCAGTAATGCAGAAAAATCTGAGCAACTTGTTTATTGGTACAGCATTGAAATTCGATTTTAAGAAAGACGATTCATGGATTCTTGCTCATAGCTATGGGTTTGATTTTTCAACATGGGAAATTTGGGGAGCATTGCTTAATGGAGCTTCACTTTACATTCCTGACCGTAAAGATGTTAAGGATAGCTTTAAATTCTACAAAATATTACAACAGGAAGAAATAACTATACTTAATCAAACCCCAAAAGCCTTTGAAAATTTAATGATTGTTGGTGAATCAGAAGCACAATTAAGTAAACTACGATATCTGATTTTTGGCGGTGATAAATTAAATTTTCAAAAGATTTATAATTGGCAATTAAATAATGCTAAGGTAAAGGCAGTAAATATGTATGGTATTACAGAAACCACCGTTCATGTTACTTTTAAGGAGGTTGAAGTTGAAGAATTTAGTAATATTGGCAATCCACTTCCTGGGTATGCACTTTCACTTAGAAATGTAAAAGGAAATATAGTACCCGATGGTTTTATTGGAGAATTGTATGTTGAAGGAAGCGGCGTTTGCAATGGTTATTTCCAGAAAGAACAATTAACCGCAGAGAAGTTCGATTTTCAGAAAAACCCAACATATAGGAGTGGCGATTTGGGTTGGCGCATGAATAATGATTTCTATTATTTAGGAAGAAATGACCGTCAAATAAAAATAAGAGGATATAGGATTGAACTTGGTGAAATTGAATTTTTACTTCAAAAAGAATTTAAGAATCTTTTTAAAATACTTTTTATTAATAACAAGCTATTAGTTGCATTCCATACTTGTCCTTTTGACATTGATAGATCCATGTGTATCTCGCTACTCCCAGAATATGGTATTCCTTCAAGGTTTATTAAATTAAAAGAAATTCCCCTTAATGTTAATGGAAAAACTGATGAAGAAGCTTTAAAAAATATTTTAAATGAAGTTCAAAAAGACAAATCAAATGGGACCGATGATTTGTTTTCATATTTTTCAAAAGTTTTAGGTAATAATTTAGACTTACACAGAAGTTTCATTGAAAATGGAGGTGATAGTATCAGTGCAATCAGGCTTATAAATACCCTTCGTAAGGATAATTTTAATCTTTCAATTCAAGATCTTTTTACAACCTCATCTCTTTCTCAATTAAAATTGAAAAAACTTAATGAGAATAGTATTAGAGAAAGTTGGATGAATGATCCATTAATTGATACTTTAAATTTAGAAAATCAATTAAAAATTGATGGAGTATTTCCGCTAAGTGAGTCTCAAATTGGTATTTTATATGACAGTTTAGCTGGAACAGAAGATGTTTACATGGTTCAATTAACTTATGAAATTGGGTCTGATATTACCGTAAAACAGCTTCGCAAGGCATATTTAAATGTAATGCATGCTTTGCCAGCACTTCAACTTCAAATAAGAAAACACGAAGACACATTTCTTTGGGTATTACCCAAAGAACCTTTAGTAGAAATAGAACAGCTTGATTATTCCGGCAATCTAAATGATTTTCTTGCATCGGACTTTAAAAAACCATTTGATTTTTCTAAAAATTTAATGCGATTAAGTATTTTAACTAATGAGAATGGAAATAGTCAACTAATTTGGACTCATCATCATATTTTAATGGATGGATGGTCATTAGGGTTGTTTAGTAAATTATTATTTGAATCTCTAAAGGGTAATCCAATAATTAAGCAAACTTCATATTTGGATTTTTTATACAGCTTTAAAGACAAAAAATCATCCAATGAAACATATTGGAAATCTAGATTAGAGAAATGTAGTAATGATCCGTTGATACCATATCTAACTAAAGGTGAAGAATCGGATAATTATGGAGAGTTTGTATTAGAAATTAATGAAATCCCGTTATGGCGCGAACTTACCCATTCAGGACTAACTCAACATAATTTTGTTTATTCGGCTTGGCTTGCATTTTTAACAGCAGTTTTCAATAAAAATGAAATAAATATCGGAAATGTAATTTCTTTAAGAGAAGGTAATCTTGTTGAAGAGGTCGGTATGTTTATTCAAACTTTACCGTTTTATATGGCCACTGTTAAAGATGAATTATTTTCAGACTTTTCCGGTAGGGTGAAACATCAACTGCTCGAGGATATCGAACATAAGGAATTATCATATAAAACCCTTGAAGGAATAAATTTAAATTTAGACCATATTTTCGTTTTTGAAAACTATCCAATTGATGAATCTGTATATGATAACTCATCTATCAGTATTGGGGAGTTTAAAGAAAGAACTGCCGCTAAATGGACCTTGATTTGTTATCCCACTCAGAAAGGAATAAAAATTAGAACCTTGTTTCAAGGTGATTTTTATAATTCTGAATATGTAGGAGAGATAATGAGGAGGTTTGCAGAATTTATCCAAAATATTCATTGGGATTATAAAATAGGTTCTATTCCAAAATATATTACTAAGGCACCAATTCTGGAAGGTAAAAATAAACCTTTGCCGAAAATAGATAATCTATTCGACTATTTTACCTCCAATGATGGTTTTAAAATTATCAGTATCAATGATGAGCTAACTGATGTCGATATTCACAATAAAACTAAAAGAATTGCGATAAAACTCAGTGAACTTGGAATTGAAAATAATGAAGCTGTGGGAATCGACTTAAAATCAGTAAGTAATTTTGTTATTGCTGTATTGAGCATTTGGAAAGTTAATGCGGTTCCTTGTTCAGTAGATTATCGTTATCCACAACAACGAAAATCATTTATTTGGGAAAATGCATCTTGCCGTTTTGTTATCTTAGAGAAAGATGGTGAAATATTTATTGAAACCAATGAATTTCCAAAAATGATGCAATCTGCAGATGCTTCGTTCATTCTTCATACCTCTGGATCAACAGGAATACCTAAAGGGGTTATTCAGACGAAAGACTGTTTGATTCATTTGGCTAATTGGACTGCAACTGAACTTGGATTAAACAAGAAGGATAGAATTTTAGCACTTTCCTCATTCGGTTTTGATGCTTCATATCACGAAATGATATTATGGCTTTCACTTGCAGGAACGCTTGTTGAAATGCCATACGAATCGAGACAGGATATTCAAGAAATTAGAAAATTTATTATTTCCAAACAAATAAGTATTGCTTGGATTCCTGCACGACTTCTAAATTCGATACTTGAAATTGAGCCCTTCTATTTCGATGAATGTCAATCTCTTAAACAAATTGTCACAACAGGAGAAGCATTGATTATTGGCGAAGCTCTAAGTAATTGGGTAAAGCGTGAAAATATCAGATTATTTAATTTTTATGGACCTACCGAAACCCATGTGGTAACTGCGAAGGTTATAGATAAAAACAATATCTCAACAATCCCAGACATTGGCCAACCTATTAATAATGCCGCAATTGGTATTTTCAACAGCGATGGGGAACCGGTACCAAAGGGATTTACTGGAGAATTATTCATTTCCGGTCCATACCTGGCTAATGGATATTTAAAAGACGAAGATTTAGATAGTAAAAAATTTGTTTATCGAAATAATGTAAGGTGGTATAAAAGCGGTGATATCGGTTGGTTTAATGAAAATCAAAATATTGAATATCTGGGTCGTTTAGATGATCAGATTAAAATAAGAGGTTATCGAATTGAGCCATTTGAGGTGGAATCTCTAATTCATAAAGTTGAGGGGGTAAAACAGGTCGCCATCGCGGTTGATAAAACAGAAGAAACAAAACTGATTGCTTTTTGGACAGGTAAAAAGATATCGGATATGGAATTTCGAAAAAACTGTTTGAAAATTTTACCAGAATTTATGATTCCCGAGGTTCAAATTTATCTCGATAGTTTGCCAAGAAATATTAATGGAAAAATTGATCGTAAATTACTGTTAGAAAATTATTTTTCAAATAAAGAAGCTACATCTAATAGTATACCTAATAGCTCGGGCTCTCGTTGTTGGAAAGCTATTTTGGGACATGAAAATTTTAGAAAAAATTCACAATTTCTGTCTGTAGGTGGTAATTCAATTAAAATTATGCGAATGCAAGCCTGGTTAGAAAAAAATTATGGAATATCTTGTACTGTAAAAGAGCTAATAATAAATCAAACAATAGCCGAACTTGATGATTTGATTATTAAAAAAGATGCGGAAAGCACATTTTTATTACCGGATGCTATTCCCTTAAATAAGCTTCAAGATGATTTATTACTTGCAGAAGAAGGTAATTATATCTCTAAGGATTCTCCTTTTTTATTGTCTTTCACCTGCGACATGACGAAAAAATATGAAATCAATGAATTTGAAAGAGCAATTGAATATGTTTTCGAGTGTTATCCGCATTTAACCTATGTTTTCGATAATAATCAAAAACGCAAACGGTTTGTAAAATGCGAGAACTTTAGAGAATTTATAAAAGTCCCACTCCATAAAGATTCATTGCAATCCGCAGAGCCGTTGTTGAGAATTTTCCAGGAGGATGGTAAATTGACAGTCCAATGGCATCATATTGTACTTGATGCGGTAGGCATTTCAATATTCATGCAAACCTTTTATTCTTTATTAGAGGGTGAAGAAACTAGAATTAAACGAAGTTATAATTCCTTTTTACAACAACATAGTATTAAAAATATTGCAAAAACGGAAAGTTCATCAAAAGAATGTATAGTGTTCAATAAAATTATTGGACCTGATGAAAAAAAATTACTTGAAATTCTTGGTATTGAATTAAAACTAAGTTTACATGATGTATTTTTATTGGTGTCGCATAGTCTTTTTGGTCTTGAAAGCCTTATTGCCTATACGGATAATGAACTGCAATGCGGAATACCCGGAATGTTTACATTTTTAAATTGTAGTAGTGTAACTGAAAAAGGATGTATACTTCAAAAAAATGTAGTAAGTGATAAAAAGGTTTCAATGGTAACTAACTTTATGTATGCTCCCGAACTTCCGATTGATGTTAATATTGAATCGTCTGCTGTGAAATTATGTAAGTATCTTTATGAATTTCAAATTGAAGTATTTGAAGATAAAATTCAGTTGCAATTTATTTGTGAATTTGATAATAAATCGTCTGAGGATAAAGCAAATCAACTATTTAATAATATTGACAAATTATTAGTTGAAAAGTCATTTCAAGCATTATTTGATCGAAGAAACAATGAGATTCATTTTGAAGATTTTGATTTTTAATGAGAGATTCGTTAAAGCATATAGTTGATAAACTTGCCGTTAAGGGTTTTAGAAAAGCGGGAGGAGATAGTTGGAATGATGCAATGAAAATAATGCATCAATTGATTACACATTATTGTTGCGAACCTACAGCTTCGGTTTGGAAGGATGACAACGGCACTATATACACAAATTTCTCACTTTTTTTTAAAGGTAAGATTCATAAGAAAATTGTTATAGGAGCGCATTACGACACATATGAAGATACTCCAGGTGCTGATGATAATGCCTCTGCAGTTGCAGTATTACTTGGATTATCGAGCAAATTGAGGGATATTGAAAATCTTCCTTATGATACTGAATTAGTTTTCTACGCTTGCGAGGAGCCACCCTTTTTCGGGACGGATGCTATGGGGAGTTTTAAGCATGCGATAGCTTGTTCTCCAGGCAATACAAATTTGATGATTTGTCTTGAAATGGTAGGTTTTTATTCTAATGAATTGGGTAGTCAGAAATATCCTTTTTCAATATTTAATTTACTTTATGGGAAAAAGGCAAATTATCTAATGTTAGTTTCCAACTTCAAATCTAGAAGGGTTTTACGTCCTCTACGCAATGTATTTAAAGAAAGTTCTATGATTTACAAGATCTTTATTTCTCCCTTCAAATCTTTCGGAATGGATTGGTCCGATCATAGAAATTACTGGTCAAAGAATATACCAGCAATCATGATTACAGATACTTCAGTATTTAGAAATTCAAATTATCATCAATTAACCGATACTCCAAATACTTTAGATTATGATAAAATGGCTGTTCTGACTCAAGATTTGTTTAAATTAGTAAAAAATATAGAATTGAATTAACATGCAAAATCACAAAAAAATTATTGGTCTTTTACCAAATGAAGATGCTTATGGTAATAATATAGCAGATACTTTTTATGGTAAAGGTGGGGGATATGATATTATTGAAAGAGAAGATGGACATTTTACATTAAACGGCGATAGTGACGCATATACGGAAGCATTTGATAATTGGTCTCAAATACAAAAATTATCAAGCAAATATGTTAATGGAAAAGTCCTAGACATAGGATGTGGTGGAGGAAAGCATTCAGTTTATTTTCAGGAACAAGGTGTTAATATTACTGGTATGGATAATTCTCCACTTGCATTGCAAATTTGTGGAGAAAGAGGCCTTGAAAATACTTTATTGTGTGATGTTCTTCGCCTAGACCACACGGTTATTGATGAATTGGATTCAATCATTCTTTGGGGAAATAATTTTGGATTGCTTCAAAATTCAGTTGTAGCAAAAAAATTCTTCAAGAATTGCCTCAAAATGTGTAATCCTGATGCGAAAATACTGATAGAAACACTAGACCCTTATGGAAAAGCCTTCAATTTAGACGATGATAAATCATACATAGAAGAAAATAGGCTTAATGGTCGATTAGGTGGGCAAATTCGGGTTAGAGTCAGGTATCGACATTTTGTTACCCCATGGAGAGATTATCTTTTTGTATCCAAACAAGAATTGAATGAAATTTTAGAAGATACAGGTTGGATAGTTACTAATACTTTTGACGACAAAGAGATTGATCAATATATAGCGGTTATTGAAAGAAATTAATTAACATATATTAACGGAAAAGTATAATTAGGTGGTTTTTCTTAGTGAAGTTTTTTACTCTTACAGAATCACTCTTTCACTTCCTTGGTACTTTGTATCGTAAATTACAAAACCGGCATCTTCAAATATACCGGCAATCTCGCCGGGATTCATAAACAAAGATTTGCCATATTTCTGTTTGTGGTATTTGTGTGTATGACCAAAAAACACAGCATCATACCAACCTGTTTTTACCATTGTTTTTGCATAAAACGGATAATGAGTTACTCCAAAATTAAGACCATCTAATATTAATAAATCATCATCATCTCCAATATATTCTCCGTGTATTAAAATATTAGTGTAATTCTGCGAAACTCTTTCAATTTGAAATTTATCACCGTCATTGTTTCCAAAAACGAGATGAAAGTTAATTCCAGAATCACCTAAAGTTTTTATAATGAACGGTGAACATAGATCTCCGCAAACTATTCCATGTTCTATATTTCTTCCTTTAATTATACTGATGGCCTTGTTAAGGTTTTCCACATGATCGTGTATGTCGCTGATTATTGCTATTTCCATGGTGTGTATTAGAAATTTCCTCGAAAATACAAAAGCACGCTAAATTTGTAACAGATATTTGCAAATATGGCCATAATCATAACAGAAGAATGTATAAACTGTGGAGCTTGCGAGCCCGAATGTCCAAATAATGCAATTTATGAAGCAGGTGTTGAATGGGCTATTTCTGAGGGAACAGAGGTACAGGGGACATTCAAAATGAAGAGTGGAGAGGATGTTGATGTTGACAAGAAATTCGGCCCCGTGAGTGATGAGGTTTATTATATAGTACCTGATAAGTGTACAGAATGTATGGGATTCCATGAAGAACCACAATGTGCAGCCGTATGCCCTGTAGATTGTTGTGTTCCAGATCCTGATAACGAAGAAACAGAAGACGTACTATTAGATAGACAGTCGAGACTGCATCCTTAAGGTTTCTTTGTTTTTTAGTGCTAGAAGTCTTTATTTGTAGAGACTCATGTCTGATAAGTTAATTTGTCTGCAGTCTTGGGCACCAATTCGTAAAGAACCAAGTTCAGCGTCCGAAATGGTAAGTTCATTACTTTTTGGTGAAATAGTTTGGGTCCGAAAAGAACTTGATGATTCTTGGTTGGAAATACAAGCAATGTCACCTGAGTATATTGGATTTATTCCTAAGGGTTATTTGTGCGAATTACCTGCAGAAGAGTTTTCGGTAAAATCAATCTTTGAACCATCATACATACAATCATTACAAGAACCACAGTATAAAATACGATTAAGCCCTGGTTCTTTTCTTCCTGATTTTTCAAGTATCCCTATTTCTGGTATTGAATATTCAACACAAATAATAGCTACACAAAAAGTTGATGAATTTACTGTTATTCATCAATTTTTAAATACACCTTATTTGTGGGGCGGTAGATCAATTTGGGGTATTGATTGTAGCGGATTAACTGGTATTTTTGCTAGAATTCAAGGTGTAGAAATCCCTAGAGATGCAAGTCAGCAATACCACTTTATTAAGAAAGAAATTCAATGGGGAGAACACAAAAAAGGTGATTTAGCATTCTTTGCAAATGAGAATGATAAAATTACTCATGTGGGAATTATTTTAGAGGAAAATAAAATAATACATGCCCATAACAGAGTTTGTATCGATACTTTAAACTCTAATGGCATTATCAAACCATCAAAAGAGCTATCCCACAAATTATCAGCAATAAAGAGAATTGAACTATGAAGTTAGCCGAATATATTAACGATATGAAACCCGATTTCCACAAGTTATATGGTGCAAAATACGGTTTTGAAATTGGGCAATCTGAAGTACATATGGACTTAACATTAAACGCAACTACTCAATATTTGCAGAAATTGTTAATGTCGGGTAAAATGAAGGAAATACAGAATTTAGCTATGCAGGGTTCATTTGCCATGAAGGACAGTCCATATTACAACGAGTTGATGCAGAATGTAGTTGCTACCTATTATGGTTTAACTTGGGAAAACGAAAGAAAAACTCAGCTAGCCGAAGATATTCTTACATTTATTATTGATGGATTAAAACATCGGTTTAATGCTGGTGGTTATAGTATGGATAAAAAAGGGGTAATGGATTTTCTTGGTATTGATTTGGGGATTTTAGGTAAAATGGGAGGAATGTTTAGTAAGTTCTTCTAACAAATAATAATGGTGAAAAGCAAAATTAGAGGAGTCTTATTCATATTATTCATTTCTGGATGGAACATTACTTTTGCTCAATACCTACTTCCCAAAAAAATAAAGGGATTAACTCAAACACAGTTGCTCCTTGAGGAAACAGATGATGCCAAGTTAGTTTTAGAAAATCTTTCTGATTATCAGCACATTGAAAAAGTATTAATAAATGGTGAAGTTGATATTGCAATAGCCTGTAAGGCACTTTCGTTAATTGATGCTGTTGAAGATCTTGAATTAAGAAAATTTGATGGGATTTTATCCGATGAGGATATTCAAAATATTGAATGGGTCCCTAATCTGTTTATTTATATTCCAGTAGATAGGGAAGAGGCGTTTTTATTAAACCCAGCATGGCAATATATTAGAAATGCTGTTATAGAATTGCAAGAAATTCCAGTAGACTTTGAATTTTTTCAAGGATGGAAATCTATAAAGTATTTATGTTTATTAGGTGATTTTAATGCTACACAAGCCCAAAATGCAGCTGTTGCTATTCGCAATTATATTCCGAAAATTGAGCAAATAGGTTTTTCCCTTTTGGATATTAAAGATATGCCCATGGCTTTGTCTGAGTTACCTTATTTGAAGTCGGTTGAGATTTATAATTCAATTGATATGGCACAAGGTTACGATTGGGACAATTTGGGTGAAATCACTAGGCCCTTATTTAAGGGGTTTGATACTATTTACTTAGATCCAAACCAGCGAACGGCTTTCGTAACAAAGCCTCTTTTTGTCCCATTACATTACTTTGCTTTTGAGCCTGAAATAACTACTTCTCAAGAGAAATTTATTGAAAATAGATTTCCTACAAAATCATATACAAATGATTATTTATGGTATGAAGATGAGGCCAAAAAAAATAGTGATTTTCTTCAATTTAGAGGTGTCAATCTCTCTGTTTACCAACCGATAAAATCATTTCAAAATGCTGTATTAAGCGAATATTCTTCCAATGATGCTATTTTTCAAGGTAAAGGTGATTCAAATTATATTTTCTTATTGCCAAATAAAGGGGCTTTAATAATTCCTGCAAATTCATTAGAAATAACAAGTGGTTTTCCTTATTCCGGAAGCTATACTGCGCATGTTGCAACAGCAAACAAACTCGAAGACCTGTTTGCAGAAGGAGCATCAATGCAATTTGATAGCATAGGTAAAACATTTAGTATTAATCCTGAATTTTGGGTAAATATCATAATATATGCCACAGACTCAAAGGAGCCACTTACAATTAAATCTGGTAACTTTTTGCAGTTCTCTTATCTCACTGAAAAGAAGAATATTGGAAGTTTTTATTCATGGAATAGTAATTCTAGTAAGTGGGAAAATTATTATGACTACGATTATCAGTTTGATGATGATAAAATTAGAGCAATTGATTTTTATCAAATAGCCCATGGTAAGAGACAACATATTAAGCAAATAGCGAATGAAAGTTATTCATTAGACGATCGATTTGAATTAGCGGGATTTCATTATTTGTTGAATCCGGGTGAGAAAAATGTAAAAATCAAAAAGGAAAATGGCTTTTGGATAAATAGAAACACCGCAAAAGGAGATAAAACCATTCAATGGGTAAGAGGGCGGCCGATGTTTAAGTTGCGATTGTTACAAAGACAAAAGACTGCACCTAAGTTTCAAGATTTCATGATAATGTCCATGGATCGCGGATTAATGCCGGAATGGAAAGAACTTGAAGATGTGGTATTGTCATTTGAAACTAACCTTAATAAAAAGGAAATAACCAAAATGTTATCTAAAAAGCGTTGGTTAGATTTTCGATTGGTTGAATCAAGTGGTTTCTATGCATTAGAACTTAAAACGCAAAACGGATTTTACGAGATTCAACTTTCACATCCATTGGAAAGGTATAAAGTTCTATCAGATAAGGGTGAGAAAATGAATAGAAAATTACGTAGTGCAATTAATAAATATTTCGATGAAAGGAATATGAAAGATTTAGCTATGTTAATGTTTGAAAAACAAAAAAGTTCTCAAATTGAGAGGAGCCAATATGCCACAATATTTGATCGTATGCATTCCAATAAAGATGTAGTAAAATCCTTTAAAATTAGAAGTTTAGGTGAGTTTGCTGTAGGAGTTGTTACACCTTGTGATTTAGAATTAAATACAGAAATTATATTGAGCGATTACGGTAAGGTACCTTTAAACCCAAATAGAGTTTGGATATATTTTAAAAATGGCTCATCCGTGGGATTAGATGTAACTACGAGGATTCCATTTAATTACAAAGTAAGAGATATTGCCGCCATTTTAGCCGAGACTAAAAATTCAAACTCATCACAAATCACAAAAAACGGAAAACATACAAACATATTATACTATTATTTATCAGGAAAAGACCTTCTAACTCAAGGGATTGCTCCAAATAAAATAATGTATCTGCCGCTAAAGCCGCTACCGCAGCATATTAAAAATCATAATGAACTTTCTGACTTTATGAATTGGAGTAGCGATAAGAAAAAGAAATTAAGAAAATCAAAAAAGAAATGACTCCTCTACAAATATTTACAGGACTTGCCAGTTATTTTACATTACTACTAGGGGTTGGATATTTTACCGCAAAAAAATCCGGAGACTCCGGTTATTTTCTGGGAAATAAACAAAGCATATGGTGGATGGTAGCCCTAGGCATGCTATCGGATTCAATGAGCGGTGTAAGTTTTATTTCTGTGCCTGGCGCGGTAGTTAATGTCAATTTCTCTTACATGCAAGTAGTATTTGGGTATTTCGTGGGCTACCTTATTATTTCGTATATATTACTACCTCTTTATTATAAGCGAAACTTAACTTCAATTTATGAATACCTAGAACAGCGTTTTGGGGCTGCCGAACAGAAAACGGGTGCTTTCTTTTTTGTGATTTCTAGATTGTTAGGTTCAGCAGGACGACTGTTTCTAACAGCAATAATTCTTCAAAAGTTCTTATTCGATCCTTGGGGTGTTCCATTTGCCCTCACCGTTTCTATTATTATTTTATTGATATTAGCCTATACTTTTAAAGGTGGAATTGGGACTTTGGTATTTACTGATGCTTTACAAAGCACATTTCTTATTGGTGGACTATTAGTATGTTTTAGTTTGATTTATTTTTCACCGGAATTGTCTGATCACTCTTTATCATTCTTATTTTGGAAATCCTCTAGTTATACTACAATATTTAATTGGGATTACTTTTCTTCTAGTTATTTCGGAAAGCATTTTATAGGAGGAATTTTCTTATGTGTTGCTATGACAGGCCTGGACCAAAATATGATGCAAAAGAATCTAAGCTGTCGTAGTCTTAAGGATGCTCAAAAAAACATGCTGATGACGGCATTTATAGTAGTTTTAGTCAACATCGTATTTCTGAGTTTAGGTGTATTAATGATTGAATTTTTATCTGCAAAAGGAACATTAGAGAGTACAATTGCACAAGGCACCGATTACATTTTCCCAAGTATAGCATTAAATCATTTGGGAACAGTGGGAGGAATAGCATTTGTACTTGGTTTATCGGCGGCAACGTTTTCTAGTGCAGATAGCGTGCTTACTACCTTAACAACAAGTACATATTTTGACCTTTTGCATATCCATAAATCCAATGTTATTAGTGAAGAACAACGCTTAAAACGTAGGCAAATATTTCACATTGTTTTTGCCTTTTTACTTTGGTTGAGTATAATGGGATTCTATAAGTTTTCTAGTGGAGCAATAATTGATGTTGTATTACAGATGGCCAATTATACTTATGGACCCTTATTGGGTTTGTTCGCTTTCGGTATTATATCGAAAAAGAAACTCAACCCCATTGGAATGATAACGGTATCAGTAATTGTGCCAGTTATTTGCTGGTATTTAGGTAAAAATGAATATGTATCATCACTTATTGGACTAAGTCCATTAGAATGGGAGTATAAGTTTGGTTATGAACTACTCTTAATAAATGGAATACTATCCAGTTTGGGTTATTGGTTTGTTTCAGTTATATCCAAGCGTTTTTAACATACTCTTGTAACTTTGTTCTTTTGAGAATAGTCTGAAGAAGTATTCTCCATCCTCATCGCGATCAATAATAACATGCTTTGGTGCAGGAGTTAAACAGTGTTGTATACCTCCAAATCCGCCTATGCTTTCTTGGTAAGCAGCAGTATGGAAGAAGCCAATATATAATGGATCGTCTTTGCTATATTTAGGTAGGTAAATAGCATTTACGTGTTGTTCTGAATTGTAATAATCATCACTATCGCAAGTAATACCTCCTAATAATACACGCTCATATTCTTCGTTCCATCTATTAATAGGTAACATGATGAACTTTTTATTAATTGCCCATGCGTCAGGTAGTTGAGTCATGAAGCTAGAGTCAATCATGTTCCATTTCTCTCTATCGTTTTGTGCTTTTTGGTCTAATACACTGAAAATAGTTCCGCCAGATTCACCTACAGTAAATGACCCAAACTCAGTAAAGATATCTGGTTCAGGTACATTGTTTTCTTCACATACTTGTTTGATCTGAGACACGATTTCATTTGCCATATACTCGTAATCATATGAGAATGTAAGTGAGTTTTTAATTGGGAAACCACCTCCAATGTTGAGGGTATCAAGTTCCGGGCATTCCTTCTTTAACTCGCAATATACTCTAAGACACTTGTGTAGTTCATTCCAGTAATAAGCTGTATCATAAATACCAGTATTGATAAAGAAGTGAAGCATTTTACATTGAACCTGAGGATTGTTCTTTATTGTAGATCTATAGAAAGGAACAATGTCTTTGTAGCCAATACCTAAACGACTCGTATAAAACTCGAATTTTGGTTCTTCTTCTGCCGCAATCCTAATGCCACATTTGAATTCTTTGTCTGTATACTCCATCAACTGCGCCATTTCTCTTTGATTGTCAAATACAGGAATAACATTTTTCCAATTATTGTTTATTAGGCTTGCGATGTTTTCAAGATAGTTATCTCGCTTGAATCCATTACATACAACAAACTTATCTTTGTTTAACTTGCCTTGTTCTTCAAGTGCTTCAATAATGTTTATATCAAAAGCCGATGAGGTTTCAATATGCACATCGTTATTAAGTACTTCATCTAAAACATGTTGGAAGTGATTAGACTTAGTGCAATAACAATAATAGTATTTCCCTTTGTAATCGGACTTGGCGATGGCCACATTAAACCATGATCGAGCTTTCTTGATATTTTCACTTATCTTGGGTAAGTAGGTGAATTTAAGAGGAGTTCCGTATTGTTTGATTAATTCATTGAGTGGAATCTCATGAAAAGAAAGTTCTCCTTCTTCGCTAAGTTGGAACTCAGGAATAGGGAAATCAAATGTTTGTTGTATTAGGTCAATGTATTTGTTTTTCACTATGTAACCGAATTAGATTGCAAAAAGTTTTCAAAAGTAATTTAAATAGATTAGTTTTAAAATTTTAGTTCATGTTATTTAGTTCATAATTGCGTGATTATTGCAAACTCATTCTTATAATCAAGTAAATAAGCAGTATTTTTGCACAATATTTGACAATTAATCAAGAGAATTATGAGTAAAATTAGTGTTATTGGAGCAGGAAACGTAGGCGCAAGTTGCGCAGAGTACATTGCAATCAAAAACTTCGCGGACGAAGTTGTATTGTTGGACATCAAAGAAAATTTTGCCGAAGGTAAAGCCATGGATTTAATGCAAACGGCTGCATTAAATGGTTTTGATACGCGTATCATTGGTTCAACAAATGATTATTCCAAAACACAAAGAAGCGACGTAGTTGTTATTACTAGTGGTATTCCAAGAAAGCCAGGTATGACTCGTGAAGAGCTAATTGGTATTAATGCGGGTATCGTTAAAATGGTAATGGAGAATTGTTTACAACAATCCCCGGAAGCAATTTTTGTTATTGTTTCAAATCCAATGGATACAATGACTTACCTAGCAAAAACAACTGCTGGGTTGCCAAAGAATAGAATCATAGGCATGGGGGGAGCATTGGATAGTGCTCGTTTTCGCTATTTCCTTAGTCAAGCTTTGGGATGTCCTATGTCTGAGGTTGAAGGAATGGTAATAGGTGGACACGGAGATAAAACAATGATTCCACTAACTCGCCTTGCATCATACAAAGGAATTCCGGTAAGTGAATTTCTTTCTGAGGACCAACTTGCTGAAATTAAAGCTAGCACAATGGTTGGTGGAGCTACTTTAACAGGTATGCTAGGTACTTCGGCTTGGTATGCTCCGGGAGCAGCAGTATCGACATTGGTTCAATCAATAGTTTGCGATCAAAAGAAAATGATGCCTTGTTGTGTTGAATTAAATGGTGAATATGGTGAATCAGATATTTGTATCGGTGTTCCTGTAGTATTAGGAAAATCTGGTTGGGAAAAGGTTGTAAATCTTGATCTTAATAATTCTGAAAAAGGAGAATTTAAAGCTTCTGCCGATGCGGTAAGAGCAATGAATTCAAGTCTATAAGTAAAAATTAATCCTTTCAATAAGTCGTTAGGTTTGATTATCTAACGACTTTTTTTTTGATATGAAGTTGTTTTCTAAAGGCGTTTGGATGATGCTCGTAGCCAGTCTTGGATTTGGCTTCATGAATATATCTGTAAAATCTATTTCGGGAATGCATGTTTCCGAGATAGTCTTTTTTAGGGCGTTAGTTCAAATAGTGATATCTTCAATAATATTATGGCGCCTCAAAGAAAGTCCCTGGGGTAAGAATCCAAAACTACTTATTATGAGAGGTTTTTTTGGCTCAATGGGATTATTAAGCTACTTCTATTCATTACAGGTCATGCCGCTTTCTAATGCATTAGTAATTCACTATCTATCACCAATTCTTACGACCCTACTAGCTTTTATCATTGGTGATGAACGAGTTCAACCAATTCAATGGTTATTTTTCTCGTTGTCGTTTGTTGGTGTTGTAGTAGTTAATGGTGTTTCTAGTTTGGTTACATGGGATGGTATTCTTGCTGGATTAGGAGGAGCGATTTTCTCAGCATTGGCATATAATACTATTAGGCGATTAAAGGGTATTGAAAACCCCAACGTTGTTGTTCTTTATTTCCCGATGGTAACACTACCAATTTCATTTGTTTTTCCTGTGTTAGGAATAGGAGAGTGGCGGTTACCCTTAAATATGGAGTGGTTATATTTAATTTTAACAGGTTTATTTACTCAGGTTGGTCAATTCTTTATGACTCGGGCTTATCAAGAAGCAGAAACTAGACTTGTTTCAGGTATTAGTTATGCAGGGATTCTTTGGGGAACTGGTTTTGGCTTATTGTTATTTAATGAGTCTTATTCTCTCATTCAATATTTTGGAATGATTATGGTACTCGTAGGAATGGTTTTAAATGTTCGTTCGAATAAGGGTTTAGGATTTAGGCGTTAATCATTCCCTTCCCATGTTCGAAGTTTTTTTGTTAATTCAAATACAGAATTCAATATAGACTGTTCAATATCATCGAACTCTTTTTTTCTTCTTACCATCATTAATTTTGCTGTTTTTTCAACTGCAGGTATTTTATGGGTAACAAAACCCGTTGCTCCTCCCCAAGAGAAATCGGGGACAAACTGCCTAGGAAATCCTGCTCCAAATAAATTACAAGCAACTCCAATAACAGTGCCAGTATTAAACATTGTATTTATTCCGCATTTAGAATGGTCTCCCATTATTAATCCGCAGAATTGTTCACCAGACTTTTCAAATCTTTGGCTACTGTAATTCCAAACTTTAACTTCTTCATAGGTGTTTTTTAAATTGGAACAATTAGTATCAGCACCAATATTACACCATTCTCCCAATACAGCATTCCCCAAAAAACCATCATGACCTTTATTTGAGTATCCTTGTATGCTAATATTATTAACTTCACCACCAATATTGCAATAAGGTCCAATCGAAGTAGATCCATATACTTTAGAACCCATTTTAATATTAGAACCTTCACCCATGGCAAATGGACCACGAACAATACTTCCTTCCATCACTTGAGCATCTTTACCTATATAAATAGGTCCTTCTGTAGTATTGAAAATAACACACTCAACTTTTGCACCTTCCTCAAGGAATATGGGATTATCGCCAATCACAGTATTGGTTGTTGATAGTGGCTGAGACACTCTATTTTCCGTGATTCTGTCGAAGTCTGAATGAATTTCTTCACCTGAATATTTAAAAATATGAAATGGTCTATTAATAGAATTGAATTTTATATTCATTTCTACCGTATGACTTCCAGTTCCTTTAATCGCAATTATTTGTTCACCATTCTTTATTGTCGAATTATCAGGGGTGTCCAAAATGGAATTGATAATTTCTTTATTTGGGAGGATATTACTATTTAATCTAATATTCGGTTTATTAATCTTTGCGAATTTATTTTGTAGATAATCTCTAGTTTCAAAACCAATCGAATCAGCATTTAAATCGTGTTTCCATTTCTCGGCAATTGTAAAGATTCCAACTCTTATATCTGCGCACGGACGAGTCCAAGATAATGGATATAGATCTGAGTAATTATCGTTTTCAAAAAAAGATATTATCATAATTCAAAAGTAGCCAATTTAAATAATCAGGAAAATAAAAAGGCTCGCAAGCGAGCCTTTTTATACAATATCAAATATGCGATTACTTTTTACCGTATCGCTTCATGAACTTATCAATACGTCCTGCAGTATCTACTAGGTTTTGTTTACCTGTGTAGAAGGGATGAGATTCAGAAGAAATCTCTAATTTGTACAATGGATACTCATTGCCGTCTTCCCAAACAATAGTTTCTTTGGTGTCAACACAACTTTGTGTGATGAATGAATGATCACAGCTCATGTCTTTGAAGACAACTTTGCGGTAACTGCTTGGATGTATATCGTTTTTCATTGATTTCTATTTTAAAGGACTGCAAAAATAAACCAAACTATAATAATTTCAAAATGTAGTTTAATCTCCTAATCCTTCCAGGCGAATTCTTCCACCCTGATCAGTTTGATTTGATTGGTTGGCCTTACAATCAAAGGCCCCCATATTGAAGTTTTCAGGTATTTCAAAAGGTAAGGCTTGAAATTTCAACTTAGAATTATTCTGGATATTATTCATGAAATATCCAAAAATAGGCATTGCCATTCGAGCCCCTTGACCTAAATATGATGTCCTTGCTCTGACTGTTGGGTCATCTGCACCCACCCAAGTTGCACAAACTAAATTATTGGTTACTCCCATGAACCACCCATCTGCTGCTCCTTGTGTTGTCCCCGTTTTACCGCCAATATTTCCTTTTAATTCATATCTACTCATTAATCCAGCCGCGGTACCTCTTCTTACTACTCTTTCAAGTAAATGAGTCATGGTATAGGCCTTATCTTCACTTAATACTTGATCGTGTTTTGGGTTACTAAATTCAGCAACTACATTCCCTTCTTTGTCTTCAATTCTAGTAATAAAAGATGGCTCAATCCACAAACCTTTATTTACAAATGCAGAATAAGCAGAAGCCATTTCAAATACAGAAAGTTCTACTGTTCCTAAACAAATTGAGGGTACATGCGGAACGCGGTCTTTGGCAATACCAATTCGCTCTGCAAATTGCACAACTAGATCTGGGCCATTATCTCCTAGGCTCTTCATCACTTGTGCTGTTATCAAGTTATCTGAAAGAGCCAATCCTTTCCAAATTGGCCAAACGCCTCCTTCCTTACCATCAAAATTTCTTGGCGACCAAGGTTGGCCTCCAGACATGAATATTGTTCTCTCTCTGGGGAATTCGGTACAAGGAGTGTATTTGTTGATGTCAATAGCAGTAGCGTATACTATGGGTTTGAATGTAGACCCTACCTGTCTTCGAGCATTTATATTTACGTGGTCATATTTGAAATGGGCATGGTTGATTCCACCAACCCATGCCTTGACATATCCGGTTTGAGGCTCAATCGCAATAAAACCAGCGTGTAAAATTTTCTTGATATAAGACATTGAATCGTATGAACTCATCGTTGTATCAATATCTCCACTCCAAGAGAAAATAGTCATATCTATGGGCTTCTTCAATTCGGTGATAATTTGACTATGAGAAAGCCCTGAACTTTTCAGACTTCTATATCTTTCAGTTCTTTTTAATGCATCTTCGATAAAATTGGGAATTACACCTCTAGTAGATAAAAACCTCCAAGGTTTATCTTTCCCCCATTGCTTAAGAAAATCCTTTTGAAATTTTGTGAGATGTTTTGCAACAGCAGCTTCAGCTGTTTTTTGCATTTCGGCATTGATAGTGGTGTAAATCTTTAATCCACTTCTATATAAGTCGTAATTATTTTCCTTACACCAATCTTTAAGATGTTGCCCTAAATATATTTTGAAATAGTTAGCGATACCTTGTGAAGTTGCCGGCCGATATTCAAGTTTGATTTCCGTATCCTTTAGTAGATTGAAACTGTCAGTGGATAGGTACCCATATTTGTTCATCTGCTGCATAACTATGTTACGGCGGTTTTTTGAATTATCAGGATTGCGTTTAGGGTTATATCTGGAATTTGCCTTTAGCATTCCCACTAAAACCGCAGCTTCCTCTACTTTTAAATCTTTGGGCTCTTTATTGAAAAATTCTCTTGATGCCGCTTGAATTCCAAATGAAGTTCCAGAAAAGGGAACTGTATTCAAATACATAATTAAGATTTCATCCTTGGTGTACCTTTTTTCTAATTGAACACTAATAACCCATTCTTTGAATTTTTGATTGATCCTACCTATTTTACCTGAAGGTTTTTCGAATCTGCTAAATAGATTTTTTGCGAGCTGTTGGGTAATTGTGCTTGCTCCGCCATCATTACCAAATGAAAATACTGCTCTAAGTGTGCCTCTTAAGTCAATTCCAGAATGGCTACGAAATCTAATATCCTCAGTTGCAATCAATGCATCTATAAAATGAGGACTTAACTCCTTGTACTCGATATTGGTCCTGTTTTCATAAAAAAACTTACCAATTAGAACTCCATTCTCATCTAAAATTTCAGAACTAAGTGCATTCCTTGGATTTTCCAAATCCTCAATTTCTGGCATTTCGCCAAGCATTCCATAAGAAACACCTAGGAAGAACAAAGGAAACATTGCAATTGCAATGAAAAAGAACAACCATAGCTTAGCATTTAGTTTAAAACCTGACATAAAGGATGATATGCCTCAAATATACAAAATAATTAGGCAGATTTTATTGGCCGTTTTCCTCAATCCACTGTAAATAGGCTTGCCAATCAAGGTCAGATGCTAATAATTTTAAATTATCTGGATTTATCAGAACTACTGCGTATTCAAATAAACCTTTTGCCGAGAAATATTCATTTTGGCGAATTAAAAAATCCTTGTAAAATTTTGTTTTCGATTGGGATTCAAAATTTTCAATTGTAATTAAGTACTTCTCAGGAGTGGTTAAGGTGGGTCCCAATTGAATATTTTCTAGGCTAAATTCTTTTTTGTTTAAATCAGAAATAGCGGCTTTTACCAAGTTTATATTGCTATTACGTGGGATAATCATAATACAAGATAATGGATCGTTACTGCCGAAATTAGTATACTTTAGTCCGATGTTTGAAGGATTAGAATTTCCAGTATCGCTTGCCGCTCTTGATATTCTGTCTTTTGCATCAATTAAACTTTGACTCCTTAAAGCAATATCTGTGTTTGGATAGTCAATAGTTAGTTGTTCAAAAATCCCAAAAGCCTTGTCATTGCCAAGTTTGATTTGACATAGCGCATATACAAAATCAAATCTCGGTTGAAGCGAATTTCCAGAATATTCCTTGTCTGTTTCTAGCTTAATAGATACGGCTTTTTCTAACTCGCCCGATTGGTATGCTAAAACCATAGAATCATATTTACCTTGGATAATCTGATTACTCTCTGTTTGAGTTGATTTAATAATATTAACGGTATTCGGATTATCCAACATCTTCAAGTAAACGCTGTTTGGATACTGAATTCTCAAACTATCCTTATAGGCTGTGCTTAATTCTTTGTTTTGTTCTAATCTGTAAAGCTTGGAAAGTTCATAGAATACTTGAGGCTTATATTCGCTATTTACATATCTATTCAGTAATTCCAAGTACTGTCGAATAGAACTTTTGTATTCATATAGCCTTACATTATAAATTTCTGCAGATTTTAACAGAGATTCCTCTATTTCGGATAGCATTTGTTGTTGTTGCTCTTTCTTTAAGGGCAGATTTGTATAAAACCTTCTATCTTCTTTTGGAATATCTTGGAGTAGGGTAGTATCGATTTCTGGTTCATCCTGTGAAGTATCGGCTGAACCATTATTCGTATTTGTGTTTTGAAGGATTAACTTCTGAGTAATGCTTCGGTACTTCCAAAAATCAGTATTGTTTCTTATTCCCCACTTTCTTTGAAATTCAGCAACGCCATTTTTTCGAGTAACTACATTGTAAAATGGAAATGAACTTCCATTGCTATTACCACCCGGCATCATGTTATTGCCCATTTGTGGGCGATTGAGAATGTTATTTTGTTGATTGGCTAATTTATCTTTCTCGAGCTTTTCTAATTTTTTAGCTTCTTTGATTTTATCTTCTCTGAAATCTTTATTAACAGCCATTCGTATCAATGAATCATTAGTTTTGATTCTGATTAAATGCTCTAACAAATCTGATAAAATCATATTCTTCTTTAGGATTTCCTCAAAGTCTGGATGGCTTTCATCTAAAGAACGATTTGCTGAATCATAATACAAACCAGCTTTTTCGAACATGCGATTTTGGTAGTAAATATCACCAAGTTTCACGAAGGATGTGGTTTTTTGTGACTTATCATTTTCTGAATTTCTTACAGAAGTTATTAGGGTTTCTATGGCTTTTTCTTGCTTACTCGAGTTCAATTCATTTAATGCAATTCGGTAATAGATTTTACCCAAATAGTCTATATTTTTATCATCTCTCAACATCTGTTGGAGGATACGATTTGCTTTCTTATAGTCTTTTTGTTTTGCAGATAATATACTTACTTGTTCAATTTGAGAGTTAAACGTTAATTCATAGGGAGGATTAAATTTTGGGACTTTTGAATAAAAGTATTCTGCTTTGCTGTAATTACCCAACTTCTGATAGCTTTGACCTAATGCAAAATAAACGCGGTATTTATCCATACGATTTCTTAGCTTGGGAAGCGCCTTTTCAAAATATTCTGCCGATAATGAATATCGTTTTTGAGTATGATAAACTTCAGCTAAAGTCAGGTCAGCCAAATATTCAAGAGTTTTAGGAAGGTCAGGGTTTTTTCTGATTGCAGAAGACATTGCTTCGGCCTCAATAATTTTATCTTCCAACAAAAGTGATTTTACAGACCACAATTTTGCTAAAAACAAAATCTCCGGATCGCTAAATTGCGTAGCAACATAGTCAAATATATTCAAGGCGGCGATTGCATCTCCTTTAAATAAATATGCTTTTCCCGTGAGTAAGTAGGCATCATCAACCCATTTACTACCTGGATGTTTATCTATCATTGTACTCGCTCTTTTGATAGCGTCATCCATGGATGCCATATTTGATTCTAGCGATTTTACTGTTCCATAATTGAAAATTCGAATTGGCTTTCTGAAGTCCTCCGTATATTCTTCACGAACTTTGTCTCTAGTTTCGAACCATAATTGCTCAGCATTAAAATAGGTATTGTAATGTGCGAGAGTGTTGTGCCATTGCTTGTAAGTCCAACTTTCTTCATTTCCGCAGCTAGTTATCGCAAAAGCTAAAGCTGCCCATCCTAATATTTTTATTCTCGCTACGATGCCTACAAATCTCATAGATTTATCCGTTAAAAACGATAATTTTGGACAATTATTCGACATTTGTTTTAGTTTATCATAAATTCATGGAAAAAAGGAAGCGCAAAATTATTTCCAAACTTCGAAACAAACACAGATTTGTTTTAATAAATGACAACACTTTTGAGGAAATAGTTTCGGTAAGACTTACTCCATTGAATATATTGATTATTGCCTCAACTATAATAATTGTTTTTTCTTTGACTTTATACTCTGTATTTGCTTATACCCCCATGCGTAATTTAATCCCTAAAGAATTAACGGGGAGCGAAAGGGCAGAGTTGATTCAGTTAAATCAAGAATTACACGAAATAAAACAAGAGCTGGAAACTAGAAATCAAAAGATTGGGGTAATGAATGATTTATTATCAGGTAAAGAATCCAAATATGACAGTACCTCAGTAAGGCCAAATTCGCACCGGTCGAATTAAGTTTTTAACTAAGGAATTCAATGAGTTAATTGTATCTTTGCGGCAGTTTTAAGGATATGATGGGTAATTCTAAACAAAAAGGTAGTGCCAGTAATCAGGGTTTGCTAAACTTGGTAGGTGCCGGAACCGTTATCACAGGAGATATTAATTGTAGCGGTGATATTCGCATTGATGGCACGGTTAAAGGTAATGTTGAAGTGAGTCAAAAGGTGGTTATAGGAAATACAGGAGTTGTTATTGGAAATATCATAGCTATGGATTCTAGTATCTCCGGAAAGGTTGATGGAAACATCCAGTCAGATAAATCTACCGTTTTACATGGAACTGGAACTATTAATGGAGATATTATTACCAAGCAAATTATTATTGAGCAGGGTGCTAAATTTAATGGAGAGTGTAAAATGGGTATATTGAAGTCAGCGAGTACTAACGAATCTTCCACAAACAATGAGTAAGGCGAGTAAGCCTGATACAAATCCAAGCCGATTTACAGGTATTGCAATGCAAATGATGATCACTATACTCACATTTACAGCAATTGGATACTATACAGACAATTATTTTGACCTAAAATTCCCACTTGGAGTATTAATAGGTTCAATTTCAGGAATTGGTATTGCCTTATATCGAGTTTTTAAATCATTACAGAACTAAATAATGAAACGTTTAGATTATCAGTTGCGAACAATATTTTTAACTGTTGCTCTTCTAGTAAGTGTTTTTTTGGCGGCCAAATTCACTAATAACTATATCCATTCTTGGGTTTATGTTGGAATTGTATTTATGGGAGGGTTGTTTTTATTGATAAATAGGTGGACTACCAAGGACAAAATGAACCCAAATCAAGGAATTCGAAGATTAATGATTTCATCAATGATTCGACTATTTGCAGTAGTTATCTATTTGGGTATCAGCCTGTATAATTTTAGACCGTTGGAGTTGAAAAATGTATTGATTTATGTTTTTTCATTTCTTTTATATCTTTTCTTTGATATTTATGAAATGCGTACTAAATTGCGACCCGATTCGGAAAAATCTAATGATTAATCAAGTGTCTGAAATTCAATCGATTAGGAGTTTGAAGTTAGTTGTAAAATTTTTAACAATTTCAATTTTCACGCTGTTTTGTAACTCGGATGTAAATGCTACCAGTATTGAGAAGGTAGAACACACTGAAAATTCAGGACATGAATCTCACAAAGAAGAAAAGTTTCAACCGGGAAAAATGATTATGGAGCATATCGCAGATGCTCATGATTGGCATTTGTGGGGTGAGGGGCAAGAATCAGTAACTATTCCCTTGCCAGTGATTCTATATACTGAGAGTAAAGGATTAACAACTTTTATATCTAGTAAATTTGAACATGGACATGCTAGTTTTGAAGGTTTTAGTTTGAACGAGGAAGGTACGGTAATATGGGAGGATGAGTCAAACGAAGAAGCTATTTATGATTTAAGCATATCCAAAAATGTATTACAACTTTTTATTGGTGTAATTTTTCTAATGTTTATTGTTATACGAATGGCTCGTCATTACGGTAAAAGAGTGGGGAAATCACCTAAAGGGGGGTATCACTTAATAGAGCCGCTTATTTTATTCATTCGAGATGATATAGCCAAACCTTCGATTGGTGGAAAAACAGATCGATTTATGCCATTATTATTAACAATCTTCTTTTTTATTTTTACTCTTAATCTGTTTGGTCTCATTCCTATATTTCCCGGTGGTGCCAACGTAACAGGAAATATTGCTATAACAATGGTTTTAGCTGTAATTGTTTTTGTTACAGTAAATATTCACGGAAATAAATATTACTGGAAACACATTTTTTTACCAGATGTACCTGTCTGGATGTATATAATTATTATTCCAATCGAACTATTAGGAGTATTCTTGAGACCTTTTGTTCTAATGTTGCGTCTATTTGCGAATATTACCGCTGGACATATTATAATTTTAGGTTTTTTTAGTTTGATTTTTATATTCGGTGCAATGAAACCTGGATTAGGTTATGCAGTAAGTCCTCTTAGTGTTGCATTTACTGTTTTTATGAGTGTATTGGAGTTGTTAGTAGCTTTTTTGCAGGCATTTGTATTTACATTATTATCCGCCATTTATATTGGAATGGCAACAGAAGAACATCATTAATAAAATAAAAAATAAAAACACATTGTTATGAGTCTATTGAACACAATTTTGGAGGCAACAGATTTAGCTGCTGCTTACAGTAAAATGGGCGCCGCAATTGGCGCTGGGTTAGCCGCTATTGGTGCGGGTTTGGGAATTGGTCGTATTGGTGGTAGTGCCATGGAATCAATTGCTCGTCAGCCAGAATCATTAGGAGATATTCGTGCAAACATGATCGTTGCAGCTGCATTGGTTGAAGGAGCAGTTTTCTTCGCAATCGTAGTCTGTCTATTGATTCTATTTTTGTAAAAAAAATCAATCAGGGGTGGCTTAGGCCATCCCTTTTAACACTAAAATAATGCAGTTAGTAACACCCGCTATAGGTTTATTGTTTTGGATGCTGTTAACCTTCAGCATAGTATTGTTTATTTTAAAAAAATTCGCGTGGAAACCTATTCTGACACACATTAAAGATAGAGAAGAAACTATATCTAATGCGTTAAGTCAGGCTGAAAAGGCTCGTGAAGATATGGCACGTTTGCACGGTGAGAATGAACAACTTTTAGCTGATGCACGTAAAGAACGTGATGCTATGTTAAAGGAAGCTCGTGAAATGAAAGAAAAAATCATTGGTGAAGCAAAAGGAGCTGCCGATGAGGAAGCGAAGAAACTAATTACTCGTGCACAAGATGAAATTAATAAGCAAAAACTTGCTGCTATGGATGAGCTTAAAAAAGAGGTAGCAGGGTTTTCAGTTCAGATTGCTGAAAAATTATTAGCACAAAATCTAGAAAACAATGATGCTCAAAAGAAATTAATTGAGCATCAATTAAACGAATTGACCCAAAAAGCTCAAGCCTAAATATATGTCAGAGTACAAAATTGCCTCTCGATACGCTAAAGCCCTTTTCGACAAGGCCAAGGAATTAAAAGTATTGGATACGATTAAGGCAGACATGGAACTTTTAAAGAAAATGACTGAAGAAAGTCGTGATTTTAGAATTTTTTTAAATAGTCCATTGTACAAAAAGGCAGTTAAACAAAATTCTTTAGACGCACTATTTAGTTCGTCTCATGAACTAACCAAAGGTATGTATAAATTGATGGTAGATAAATTCCGTGAGACATATATACCTGCTATGGGCAAGGCATTTATTCAAATGTACAACAAGGACAATAACATTGTTGATGTATATGTAGAGAGTGCTTTGGGACTTGAGAAAAAAGTTTTAAACGAGATTGAGGCTTTTGTTAAAAAAGAAACCGAAGCCAAATCCGTTGTTTTACACACCTCGGTAGACAAAGAAATTATGGGTGGTGTTACCATTGAATTCGAGGGTAAAATCTTCGATAACACCGTTTTAACTCAATTGAAAAATATTAAAAAAGAACTTCAAATAGCATAAAATCATGTCACAAATCAGGCCAGACGAAGTATCCAGCATATTAAAAGACCAAATTTCTGGTTTTAGTAGTGCTGCTAGTTTAGAAGAAGTAGGTACTGTACTTCAATTAGGAGACGGTATTGCACGTATTTACGGACTTTTCGGAGTACAAAGCGGTGAGCTTGTGGAATTCGAAAATGGAGTTCGTGCCGTAGTATTGAACCTTGAAGAAGATAATGTTGGTGCCGTATTAATGGGTAGCAGTGTTGATATCAAAGAAGGGGATAAAGTTAAGCGTACAAATAAGATTGCCAGTATTAATGTTGGGCATGGAATGCTTGGACGTGTAGTAAATGCTTTAGGTGAAACAATCGATGGTAAAGGACCAATTTCTGGAGATACTTATGAAATGCCATTAGAAAGAAAAGCACCGGGAGTACTTTTCCGTGAGCCGGTTACTGAGCCTTTACAAACTGGTATTAAAGCGATTGATGCTATGATTCCAATTGGTAGAGGTCAGCGTGAACTTATTATTGGTGACCGTCAGACGGGTAAGACAGCTATTGCTATTGATACTATTATAAATCAAAAGGAATTCTACGAAAGTGGGAATCCTGTATATTGTATTTATGTTGCTTGTGGTCAGAAAGAATCTACTGTAAAGCAAGTGGTTAAGTCTCTAGAGGAGAACGGTGCTATGCCGTATACTGTTGTTGTATCTGCTCCAGCGTCAGCGCCTGCTCCATTACAATTCTTTGCTCCTATGGCGGGTTGTGCAATAGGTGAGTATTTCCGTGATCTTGGCTTACCAGCATTAGTAGTATATGATGATTTATCAAAACAAGCTGTTGCTTATCGTGAGGTTTCATTATTGCTTCGTCGTCCTCCAGGGCGTGAGGCTTATCCTGGAGACGTATTCTATTTGCACAGCCGTTTGTTAGAAAGAGCGTGTAAGTTAAATTCAAACGATAATATTACTCAAAACATGAACGACCTTCCTGAAGGTCTTCAGGGAAAAGTAAAAGGTGGAGGTTCATTAACGGCATTACCAATTATTGAAACTCAAGCTGGTGATGTATCTGCATATATTCCAACAAATGTAATTTCTATTACCGATGGACAGATTTTCCTAGAGTCTAACTTGTTTAACTCTGGTGTGCGTCCTGCTATTAATGTAGGTATTTCGGTATCTCGTGTGGGTGGTAATGCACAAATTAAATCAATGAAGAAGGTTGCTGGTACATTGAAACTTGACCAAGCCCAATATCGTGAACTTGAGGCATTTGCAAAATTCGGTTCTGATCTAGATGCTGCTACGAAATCAGTATTGGACAAAGGTTCTAGAAACGTAGAAATGTTGAAACAGCCTCAGTACACTCCACAAACAGTGGAGAAGCAAATTGCCATGATTTATTTAGGTACTAAGAATTTGTTACGTCAGGTTCCTGTTAATAAAGTAAGAGAGTTCGAACAAGCGTTTGTTGATTATTTAGAGGCAAAGCATAGAGATGTATTAGATACATTAAAGGCTGGTAAACTCGATGATAATGTAACCTCTACTTTAGAAAAAGTAGGCGCCGAAATTGCTAAAAACTATTCAGCCTAATTACTAAAATAAACAACGCATGTCGAATCAAAAAGAGATACGAGCGAGAATTTCTTCAACAATTAGTACTCAACAAATTACCAAGGCAATGAAATTGGTTAGCGCTACTAAGTTGAGAAAGGCGAGTGAAGCCATCACGCGCATGCGTCCTTATGCTTTGAAATTGCAAGGAATCATGTCTAATCTTCAAGAAAGTGCAGATGATGATCAGTTAGCATCTTATTTTCATCAAAGAGAGGCGAAAAAGATTGCAATTGTTGTAATTACTTCGGATAGAGGACTTTGCGGAGCATTTAACGCAAACGTGATTAAGAAAACTCGATCATTACTTTCTGATATTTCACGCGGTGAAGGTTCTTGGATGAACTGGACTAAATTAATTGGTGGTAAGAAACTTACAATTCAAGAAAATGTCGAAATTATCTGTATTGGTAAGAAAGGTGCGGAAGGTCTTAAGCGTTTAGGATATTCAGTAAATAACGATTATATTGATGTTTTGAATGGAATGAATGCTGAGGTGGCCTTCAGTACAGCTGATAAGTTAATAAGTCGCTTTTTATCTGGCGAACTAGATAGAATTGAAGTTGTTTACAACCAGTTCAAAAATGCGGCAACTCAAATTTTATCTCACGAAACTTTATTGCCGGTTACAAATACTTCTTCGGATAATACAAATACAAATTCTGATTATCTATTTGAACCAAGTAAAGTAGATATCCTTAAAGATTTGATTCCAAGAAGTGTAAAAACTCAGTTATACCGTGCTATTCTTGATTCTTTGGCATCTGAACATGGAGCTAGGATGATTGCGATGGATAAGGCTACAGACAATGCTGGCGAATTACTTGGTAGTTTACGTTTAGCATACAATCAAGCACGTCAAGCGGCAATTACTAGAGAAATATCTGAAATTGTTGGTGGCGTTGCAGCACTCGAAGGTTAATAAGAAATTAAAATTTATTGAAAGGGCAGTATTACTGCCCTTTTTTTATGGGTGTATATTTTCTACCCTAGATACTTCTATGTACTTATGAGTAGCCTTGATTTTATTTACTAATGTTTCTAAGTCCTCCGAGTTGTTTACCATTATTTCTAATTGACCACCAAAAGTTCCATCTTCATTTGCTCGGATATTGATACTTTTCATATTCACTTCCATATCTTTTGAAATAATATCTGTTATCCTACTAACTATTCCTACATCGTCTAATCCTTTTACTTGAATATGTGCCTCGAATGACGTTTCATATACATTCTGCCATGATGCAGGAATAATCCTATAACCATATTGACTCATTAGTTTAGAAGCGTTTGGACAAGTAGTACGATGAATTTTCACACCTTCTCCAACAGTTACAAAACCAAAAATTGCTTCCCCAGGCAATGGGTTACAGCATTTGGCTAATGAGTAAGGCATTTCATAATCTTCTCCAAAAACTATCTGTGTATTTTTCTTTTTTTCCTTTTTTGAATTAACTGCTGGAATATTTTTTTCTTCTATAATTCCCAACAGCACCTCTCTTGTCATGCGAATTTTTCCTTCTGCTACGGCATGAAAAAATTCGCTGGGGGTAACGTATTTATAATTCTTAGTAAGTAAATTAATATTATGTTCTGTAAAATCTACATCATGCTTCATGAACATTCGCTCCATGATTGTTTTACCTCTTCCGGATAGCTTAGTTTTTTCATCCTTAAGATATTCACGAATTTTAGATTTTGCACGACCAGTTTTTACAATTTCTAGCCAATTATTAGTGGCTCTTCCTTTTGAAGTAGTAATTATTTCAACAATATCACCGTTTTTCAGTTCTTGTTGAATAGAAACAAGCTTGTTATTAACCTTAGCACCAATTGTTCTAAGGCCAATTTCGGTATGTATATTAAATCCAAAATCAAGCGCCACAGCGCCAACCGGTAATGATTTAACATCTCCTTTTGGAGTGAATACATAGATATCCTCTCCAAGAAGGGTTGTTTTAAATTCATTTACCAAATCAAGAGCGGTTAGGTCATTATTTTCAATTGTATCTTTTACGGCATTCAGCCAGTTGTCGAATGCATTATCCTGTGGATTTTGACCAGTTTGATCACCATGTTCTGCTTTATACCGCCAATGAGCAGCAAGACCACGTTCAGCGATATCATCCATTCGTTTACTCCTTATTTGTACCTCAACCCATCTCCCTTTTGGACCCAAAACTGTGCTGTGTAAAGCTGAGTAACCGTTATTTTTTGGTCTACTTAACCAATCCCGTAATCGACCTTCATGTGTTCTATATTTATCAGTAATTATACTGTAAACCCTCCAACAGTCTGATTTTTCTCTTTCAATAGGAGCCTCTATTATAACACGTATAGCAAATGCATCAAAAACTTCCTCAAAGGGGATGCCTTGATTTTTCATTTTACGATTTATACTATATATACTTTTCGGTCGTCCCTTAATTTCAGCAATATTTAACCCAGAGTTTGAGAGTTCAGTTTTTAAAGGTTCTATAAATTCGCGAATATAACGTTGTCTGTTTTGCTTAGATTCTGAAATTTTACGCGATATGAACCTGTATTGTGTCAGGTCTGTATATTTTAATGCCAGATCCTCCATTTCAGATTTTACGGCATTAAGACCTAATCTATGTGCTAATGGTGCGTAAATATACATAGTTTCTGAGGCAATTTTAAGTTTAGTCCTGTCATGGACAGAGCCTAAAGTCCTCATATTATGCAATCGGTCGCATAGTTTAATTAAAATAACCCTCAGATCTTCTCCTAATGTAAGAAGCATCTTCTTGAAATTTTCAGCTTGTAAGCTATTATTAGCAGTTGGAACTGAGTCAAAAACTACTTGAATTTTTGTTAGACCACTGATAATGTTAGCCACTTTTGGACTAAAGCGTCTTTCAATTTCATCAAGAGTAATATCTGTATCTTCAACTACATCATGGAGTAGGGCACATATAACGGATGTTGCACCCAAACGCAATTCACCAGCTGCAATTTGTGCAACTGCAAGTGGATGAAAAATATAAGGCTCTCCACTTTTACGAACCGTGCCTTCGTGGGCGCGAGCTGCAAAGTCGAATGCCTCTCGAATTAATTTAGTTTTGTCTTTGGAGATGTTTTTCCCCAAAGTTCGAAGCAGTTGACGGTAACGTTTCAACAACTCATGCCTGTAAGCTTCGTAAACTTCACCGTCTAATAATGCCATAAACCTTATTTATTCAACTCTGCAAAGTGGTGGAAGAAACGAGGAATAGTTTCAATTCCTTTGAAATAATTGAAAACTCCGTAGTGTTCATTAGGACTATGGATAGCGTCTGAATCCAATCCAAATCCCATTAAAACAGTTTTGGTTTCTAATTCCTTCTCAAATAAGGCAACGATTGGAATACTTCCTCCTCCGCGTGTCGGGATAGGCTCTTTTCCAAATGTATCTTTCATTGCAGCTGCAGCCGCTTTAAATGGTATGCTGTCAGTAGGAGTAACAACTGGCTCTCCTCCATGATGCGGAGTAACTTTCACGCGAACTCCATTAGGAGCAATGCTTTCAAAATGTTTTGTAAATAGGTCTGTTATTTCATCTGAGATTTGATTAGGCACCAAACGCATTGATATTTTAGCGTAAGCTTTACTTGGAAGTACAGTTTTGGCACCTTCACCTGTGTAACCACCCCAAATACCATTAACATCTAATGTAGGACGAATTCCTGTTCTTTCTAAGGTCGAAAAACCTGATTCACCCATCACATCATCTATATCTAAATGCTTTTTGTATTCATTAAGGCTAAATGGTGTTTTACCCATTGCATCACGGTCAGCTTGTGACACCTCCAAAACTTTATCATAAAATCCAGGAATGGTAATGTGATTATTTTCATCTTTTAATGATGCAATCATTTCACATAAAACATTGATTGGGTTAGCAACAGCTCCACCATACACTCCAGAATGTAGGTCAATCTTTGGACCAGTAACCTCTACTTCAACGTAACTAAGTCCCCTCAATCCTATGTCTATTGAAGGCAAATCATTTGCCAACATTGAAGTATCTGAAATCAAAATGACATCAGCTGCTAACTTATCTTTATTGTTTTTACAGTATGTGCCAAGGTTGTTGCTACCAACTTCCTCTTCACCTTCAATCATGAACTTAATGTTACACTTTAATTCATTTTCGCGCATCATAGTTTCAAATGCTTTAACATGCATGAACATTTGTCCTTTATCGTCACAAGCTCCGCGCGCATATATTTTTTCATCCTTTATTGTGGGTTCAAATGGAGGAGTATTCCAAAGTTCATCAGGCACAGAAGGTTGTACGTCATAATGACCATAAACTAATACCGTGGGCAAGCTAGAATCAATAATTTTATCTCCGTAAACAATTGGGTATCCCGCAGTTTCTTCTAAAACTACATTTTCTGCTCCCGCCGCAGTTAAAAAGTCTGCAACTGTTTTTGCACACTTTCGTACATCACCTGAATATTGTGAATCTGCACTTATACTAGGTATGCGTAATAAGTCAAATAATTCTTCTAAAAATCGCTCTCTGTTTGATTCAATATAACTTTGTACTGACATACCTGCAATTTACAAAGAAATTCTTCGAATGTCTACGATTTTAACGTATTTTGTGATGTGAATTCAGATACAACCGACGCAGTGATTTCTTCTTTCAAAGGAGAAGTATTTATGTATGAAATAATTATAACTCTAATCGTTTTTACAGCGGCATATTTTTTCTTTAAATCATTTAAGGACAAAGAGAAAAAAGCAAAAGAAGATAATAAGAAATATTTTTCTGGAGAGTAGAATTAATCAATATTTAAAGTGGGAATTTCTCCCTCAATTACCAAACGACCTTCGGTCTTTGAACGAATATCATCCTCAGTAACGCCTGGAGCAATCTCTTTTAACTCAAATCCACGGTCAGTAATCTCAAATACTCCTAATTCGGTCACTACTTTCTTAACACATTTTAAACCAGTAATTGGTAATGTGCACTCGGAAAGTAATTTACTTTCTCCTTTTTTATTTGTATGCTGCATTGCAACGATTATATTCTTAGCAGATGCAACAAGATCCATTGCTCCACCCATTCCTTTAACCATTTTTCCCGGAATTTTCCAATTTGCGATGTCACCGGAATCACTAACTTCCATGGCGCCTAAAACAGTTAAGTCTACTTTCCCTGCTCTAATCATTCCAAAACTGGTTGCAGAGTCAAAAATAGCTGAACCGGGCAACTTTGTTATTGTTTGTTTACCAGCATTAATTAAATCAGCATCTTCTTCTCCTTCAATAGGGAATGGCCCCATGCCTAATAACCCATTTTCACTCTGAAGAACTACTTCAATTCCTTCAGGAATATAGTTGGCAACCAACGTAGGAATACCTATTCCTAAATTTACATAGTAACCATCTTGTAATTCCCTAGCGATAACTTTAGCAATACTGAACTTATCTAACATGATGTACAAATTTCAGTAAAATTGATTAGAAAAGGGCAATAAATTCTTTATCTATTTAGACTGTTCGTAGTGATACTTGGATTTGTCAATTTCTCCAACCTTTAGAAATAATTCTGAGAGATATAAATGAGCTAATTTTTGCCTTGGATTTAATTCTAAAACTTTTTGCCAACAAGATTTTGCCTCTGAATAATTTACTTCCAAATAGTAGATCGTACCCCTATTGAGCCATGTTAATTCGTGTTTTTTAGCAATTTCTAGCTGCTTCTCTAATATTTCTTTAGCCTTATTTATTTGTTTAGCTCTAATCAATGCATTGGCATACTCAACACCGATATCTAAATCCTTAGGTTTACGGTCAAATGCCATTTTGTAATAATTCAGTGCCTTTGGCAAATCATCAACTGCATCATATGCCTTTGCAATTCTATAATTTGTCCATTCATTTAATGAAGAATTTGCCATTTTTGCATTATTTATTATTCCTTTCCAATCTCTTTTTAAAAAATAATAGTGAATCCATTGTTCATACTGAGAGTTTTCTGATTTTAATAATGTCAATGCTTTATCCAAATAGAAAGTATTAGGATCAAATTTTTCAAAATAGCTCAGGTATGCTTTAATTTTCGTTAATTTATTGGTCTTTTTGTTATTTACTGAATACAATCCAAGTAGTTTGCCCTTTTCTGGAAATTTAGAATCTTTTTTAGGACGTTGGATTTTGTGATCGTGTACCATTACATGTGGTATATCTTCCGCGGAACTTGGAGGCATATGGCAAGAAACACAATTTGCAGTTATTTGTGGAGTTTTACTACAAGAAAATAAGGTGGATTTATTTGAGTTTTCAAAATGGCAGGATCTACAATTATTATTAAATGTTTCAATTTTGGTTTCTTTTACACTTATATGAGGGTTATGACAGTTGATACAGGTGAAATTGATGTTTGCGTTATACGACTCTGTATTTTTCTCCTTATTACTAATAATAAAACATTGACTTTTTTGAAATCTATCAGCATGTCCTGCCATCACAAAGTAATCTGTATTTTCATATTGGGGCATGAAAACTTCAAAAACGTTTTTAAGAGGCATGCCGGGTCTGAAGTCAGTAAATGATTTACCCTCTTTCAAAACGTTATTTCCTTGTAGGTGGCATCTTTGGCAAATATCTACTTGTAAGCTGTAGGGAAGGCGTTTAGGATTAACGATACTGCGATCAGCATATTTACTTGTATCAATAATTATTCCTTGTTTTTTTTGTGCAACATGTAGCTCTCCTGGTCCATGACATCTCTCACAATCTATACCTAAGGGGATTTTAGAAAATAAATTACGTGCTTCATTTAATGGTATTGGCATTGCATTATGGCAACTCATACACTCCATGTCAATCTTCCTATTAAAACCACTATTATTAGTTCTAAATCCGGGTGGTAAATCCCAAATTCCTTTTTGAGAATAAAATGTTAATGGTGCCTGATAAATGTATCCTTCATCTAACCAAAAATGAGAGTTTGTGTGCTGACCACTTCCAATAATATAGGGGATGAACTCTTCACGTTGGTATTCAATTTTATTACTTCTGGAATTAATTGAATATTGACGAATGAATAAACTATCATTCTTCCAATGAGCTTTGTAATATAGATTTAATATTGAGTCAAAGACTATATCAGTATTTCTGCCATTTATAAATTTACCAACAGACTTTTCTTGATTTGCGAGGCCAAAACTTTGGCCCATTCCCGTATGTAAAAAAGTAGAATGAATATCGGAATGACAAACTTTACATTCACTCATTCCTACATAATTAACAGTGTCGTGCAGGTTTAAAAAAAAGGAGGTATCGGAAGATTCTAATTTTTCATTGCTAGTGACACAATTACTCAACCAGTACGGGGTGCTGAAAGAAGCTAAACCTAAGAACAGAATAACACCTTTATTGAAGAGTTTTGCAATAGAAAGTTGCATCCTCTCAAAAATACGAAACAATAATTAATCAGGGAATTCTCTTTGCCAATCTAATACTCCTCCAATGAGATTTCTGACATTATTAAACCCATTTTGAAGTAAAAATTGTTGTGCAGCTGCACTTCTCCCGCCACTTTTGCAATGAATAATTATTTCTTCAGACTTTAAATGTTCAATTTCAGATAATCTAGAAGGTAATTCCCCCAAAGGTATTAATGAGCCACCCAAATTAAATTCCTCGTATTCATAAGATTCACGGACATCAATTAGATTGATTTTATTTCCATTATCCATTTTTTGTTTTAGTTTGATAACTGAAATATCTTCTACCATAATTTTATTTTTTTATGAAGCTTGAAGATCTAAGTTTTCCATTCTTTAAATAAGTATGAATGTAGTAAATTCCATTGGGAAGCTCATATACACCAATTGTTGATCTTTGCGATACCTTAATAGTTTGACCTTGCGAATTACAAATCCTGTAATGATCTGCTAATTGAGGTTGATCAGACTCAACGTGTATGAAATCTGAAGTGGGATTGGGGTATACTTTAATATGTACAGAGGGTGAAGCCGTTGTGTGAAAAATAAAATCTTTAGATTCTCCGAACAACATTCTAATCATTGGCGTACCTTTAACCGAATAATCAGCATATTCCCAACTACCCAATAAATTATAGAATAAATGTGGGTTGCGGCCACCAGAATTATCAAATCTGTAGTTATTGTCGTATCCAACGTTTAATACGTATGGCATTGTTTGTATCCAACCAACATAATATTGTCCGGCAAGTAAGAATATTGTACTGTCAAAAAAGAAATAATGAAAATGATTGATACTATCTCTATATATAGGGTGGTCGACAGGAAACTCATATATCAATTCATCTTGGTTGTCTGTTCCACCAATTGGAGATAGCTTCCTCCAAACTCTAAGTTTAAAACTTCTATATGCAACGTCTTCCTTAGTTTGAGTAAAATACATAGAGATACCCTTTAAAGAATCACTCTGGAGTGTATTGAACTCCATTGCAAATTGTCCTTTAATATTACCTAAGTATGCGTAATCTAACCCAAATCCACCCTCAGCTGAACCATCATCATAACTGTACCAAGGGCCAAAAGTATGTTTGGATTCTATTCTATTATTATTGGTTCCCGCGTCGTAATACTCCGGGGTATTATCATTACTTCTCGGATCAATCATAACTTTAAAATTCAACTCAGGATTACTACCGATTAAGGTATCAATAAATGGAATTTCGAAGGATTCCATGGAGTCATTTAATGGCAAAATATTTCTTGAACTTTGTGCAAAATCTTGCTCAAATAGTTTGGTGCCGCTTCCATTGGAAATAGATAAATAATAACGCGTTTGGACTGTATTTGAATTATTCAAATTTTTCACCCACAATTTAGATTTTCCCGCAAAAACTTGACCGGGATGGTTTTTAAAGTGAGAATAAGGGACATTAGAAAAATATCGAAATATGCCAGGCTCCAATTTGGTTAATCCTACATCTTCAATATCGGAAACATTCCATTGACGTTTTTTATCCATGCGGATGTAATCAATATGCCAATGATTGAGATTACCTGTGGCTTTTGTGTAGTTTACCCATCTAAATTGAAAATCAGGAATTAAGTAGTCCATTTCATCTACAACAATAAATACCTCTTGAAAGTCATTTCGGGATTGCCCTCCAACGGACCAAACTCGTTTCCAAGTATTATTTTTTCCTTTGAAAAATAGTACCAAAGAGTCTTCCGGTTCAGGAATGTCTCCAATTCCTTGTGCCTGATAAAAAAAACTAAGAACAATATTATCCGTCAATTTGTACGGAAATGTTGTTCCTCCCACTTTGTAAAACTGTAGGTTAATGGGCTGAGAGGTTAAACTATCTGCGAATACAGAGGTGTTTTTATTTAGAGTGGTATATGGATTTCCAAACTCATTGATATGATCAAAAGTAGCAACCTGTTGATTCGGGGCATTAACTCCAAACGAATTATTTATCCAAACTTGTCTGTCTGTCCATCTATTTTTAGAAGGAAAGCCAAACTGTTCTGAAAAGTCCTCGAAGAAGGGCAGAGTTAGTGTGTCAGAGATTGCCCAAGCAAAAACTGTTCTCCCATTATGCAGTTCAATTTGCTTTGAGTGCTCACGGTGTTTTATTGGTGTAACTGTTAAACCTTGTCCAAAAAGATTAATTGAAATATTGCATAATGCTAAAATGAAAAACAAACAATGTCCAATGTTTTTAAATTTGAATATGAGGCTAAAGTATTTCTTTTTTATCATCATAAAACCACAAACCCACCTCGCGTAGGCACATGCATAACGTTACAATAACAAAAATATTGTATTTAACTGATTTTTTTAAATTCCAAGGTCAGGAATCATGTTAATTGAGTCATTCTGTAATGAATCTAACTCGGGAAATTTAGAACGATCCGTAGAGGCAACAGTCAAATCAATTACACTCCCTTTTGGGATTAATGTTCCTGGACGAAGCGTATCTCCTCGATAAAATTGAGTTAATACTAAATTGTTTCCAATTTCATCATAAGCGGTAATGATTTTACCGACTTTCAATCCCTTATTTTTCATTACAGCCTGTGCGAGGGTGAAACTCATATCAACGAATTTTGGAGCACTTACAGTTGGAGTTTTTCCTGTGTTTATGGTCAAGTAAATTGTACGACCGTTTTTAACATCAGTTTTTGCTTCTGGATTCTGAGTAACGATGCTTAAGGGTAGTGCCTTTTCAATATACGTCGAATCATTGATAATAGGATTTAAACCGTTCTTTTCTAAAGTGATTTTAGCTTCATCAAAAGACATTCCTCTTACATCAGGAACTTGAATATATTGATTATGATTAGTATACCAAGAAAGAACTGATAAGGCACAAAATAGAAGTGCCACTGCCAACACAAAAATCAAGGCAATATTGATAAAAAAGTTTTTCAAATTAGCTGTTTATTAGAGAGTTCCTATTTTTCCCAAAGTTCAATATTTCTCTTATAAAATCAAAGGGCTTGTAACCATTTATCGCCGCTTGGTGATAAATGCAAGTAGCGGGCGTCATGCCTGGTAATGAATTTATTTCGATGATATAAATTTTCACTTCTTGGTTCTTATAAATTTTAACAAATGCATCAATTCTGCAGTATCCTGTTACCTTTAAGGTTTTTGCTACTTCTTTTAGTGTATTTCTTACCTCTCGAGAAATGCGATTTTGATCATCTGGATTTTTAGAGAATCTGGAAGGAGTTAGATTTTGACCCTCACCTGCAAGGAATTTTTCCTCCAAAGACAGTATCTCAGATTCTGCCAATGATTCTGAAGGTTCAAAAACTTCATATTGTATTTTACCATCTGAATCAAAATGAGTTAGCAGACCTCCCGTTACCTCTAAAAAGTGATCACAATCACCTTTTTCAATGAATTCCTCTATTAATACTTCAGACTTTATTGGTATTTCATCATTTTTCCCAATTTTCAATCGATTAATTAATTCATCGTCTAACTCAATTTTATCTCTAAAAATCAACTTCAAGAAATCTAGAAGTTCCTGCTCATTTTTTATTTTACGTACCGCTGCAGAACAACCATCATCTGAAGGCTTTGCTATTAATGGAAATTCAAATGTTTTGCTTATTTGCTTTATACTATGCCATTCGTCTTTAAAGAAATCTGTTTTTTGAATAAGTGTATGTTTTGCAACATTAAAACCGGCATTTGCTAATACTTCGTTTGTTTCGTATTTATTTATCGTAATCTCTGAGCTATGGCTTTCAGAGCCGTTAAAATAAATACCTATTTCTTGTAAGTCTTTTTGTAATCTTCCGTCTTCCCCAGGCCTTCCATGAAGTGCAATGAACACTCCGTTTGCTTTTGTTTTTAATTCAGGTAGTGAAATTGGAGAAGATTGGTAGTTCATTCCAATAGATCCAAATTTATCCGTAATACTTCTTGCTTCTTCTCTAATTTGATTGATTAGTGGATGGTCTGACGGATTGAGAATTTTGTATTTGATGTCGTCGGCGTTATCCTTAAGCATGATGTGAATTGGAAGTGTATGAAGTTGGTAGGTATTTGAGTCACCGGTTAAGAAAATTGGCATTGCATTGAAATCTGCACTAGAACTAATTTTTTCATAAATATTTCTGCCAGATTCCATACTAATATGTCGCTCAAAACTATATCCCCCCATAATGATTCCAATTGTTTCTTTTTCGTCGTTTTCGTTATCGTTTTGAATCCTATTCACAAGGGTGCTCCACAGAGGCTGAAATTGATTTCCATTCGGATGGTTTTGAACTCTTACTTTTAATGACGTGTAAATAATAAAACTTAGAAACTGGCTTGGGTTTAATCCAACTTCGGCGGCTTGATGAAAGAAGAAAGAACTTGGCATCATTCCTGAGGTTGTGTTTGGATCATTCAAATATATTTCTCCATCTGAGGTAATAAAACCGTCAATTCTAGCATATACTTCAAACCCAAAATATTTATATAGTCTCGTGCAAGCTTCTCGAATTTTCTGGATTTGATCATCCGGTATTTCAATAGGTGTGACTTTTCTGCTTAAACCCGGAAGATATTTACTGCGGTAATCAAAAAGATCTCCTGTTTTACGTATTTCTGTAGGAGGAAGAGCTAATGCGGTACCATCTAAGTTTTCGATTACGATACAACTAAACTCTTTCCCTTCGATGTAGGATTCAATAATGACTTCTGATTCGCTATCACTAGAAATTATTTCAATTTTCCCAGATTTTTTATTAATGAAACTCAACAACTCTTGAGGTTGTTGAATTACTTCATCACCCACGGAAACAGGTAATCCAAATCCGCTTCTAATATCGGTAAACTCTTTAATACATTGGATTTGTTCGCTTGAAGATTTGATATTAAAGTCATCACAATCCAAATGCATTTTAAAGAATCCAAGATCAATGGCATTACAGAATTCATCAAAATCTAAATTCTTTATTACAGTTACTCCAAGTGAAGAACCTTGGTGGGCCGGTTTAATAACTAATTTCTCACCAACGGTTTGAATTGCTTCTTGGTAGAATTGGTGTTTCTGAATATTATCGAAATTATCCCAATCATTATTAGTGATACTCGTGAAATTATTAATGTATATACCAGCTTCTAATTGAAGTTTCTTCTGTAATTTTTTATTTATTCCTAACGATGAAGCAAATATTCCAGACCCACTGTAAGGAATATTAAACCATTCCAGCATCCCTTGGATACTGCCGTCTTCGCCGAAAGTTCCATGTAAAGCTAAAAAAGCAAAATCAATCAATTCATTGAGATCATCCCACTTTACAGGTGTACCTATCTTTTTGAGAATCTCTAGTTCTAATTTTTTACGAGTAGTTTTGGGGATGTCGGGTGATAATTCATTAAGATTTTCTGCATATAACTGAAATCCAAAGGGTAGTTCAGGTAGATATTCTACTGGAGGGTAAAAGTCTTTAATGCTGCCTTTGTAAATGTTCTCCCAATTTAATTCAGTAATATTGCCAAAACTATCAACAAATAACGGTATTGGTTCAAAAATAGATTTGTCGAGATTGTCATAAATAGTTCTACCGCCTGCAAACGAGACCTCTCTTTCTCTAGATTGTCCTCCAAAAAAAATTCCAATTCGGATTTTAGTCATCGTAACAAAAATAAGTCAAAAGGGAGGTTTGGTCGTTTTAATGCTCATCAAATTGTTGTTACTTTGTACACAAGCTTCTGTAGATTGATAATTGATAGGTTCAATTACTGCAATTTATTGATAGTTGAATAGTGTAACAATAATAGGACGTGTTAAAAAATCATGGAAAATGAACCCATTAAAATAGCCATTACGCAAGGAGATCCCAATGGAGTGGGAATGGAAATTATTCTAAGAATGTTCCAAAGTGAAATGATGTACAAATATGCTACACCTGTAGTATATGCGTCTCCGGGTACATTTTCCTACTACAAAAAGGCGTTAGAATTAGAGCAGCCTAGTTATCATTTAGTTCAAAGTGCGAAAGAAGCAGTCTCTGGGAAGTTGAACTTAGTTGTGGGTTCCGAAGATAAAGTGGAGATTACTACAGGTATTGCAGGTCCTGAGGCGGGGAAGCAAGCTTTAGATTGCCTGCAAAAAGCGCTCGACGACTCTGAAAATTATGATGCATTAGTTACTGCGCCTTTAGATAAAAGTACTGTAGCAGAACATCATAAAGGTTTTAGTGGACATACTGGTTATATCGCTAACTTCTTTGGAATAGATAATTATTGCATGTTTTTGGTAAGTGAAGAGTTGAAAACGGGCTTAGTAACCGAACATGTTGCTGTTTCAGAAATTGCTAAACATTTAAATTCAGACAGAATCATTAATAAAGTTCATGTAGTATATAATTCGCTCCGTGAGGATTTCAATATTTTAAAGCCACGTATTGCGGTTTTAGGACTTAACCCACATGCTGGTGATAATGGTTTGTTAGGGAAGGAAGAGCAAACTATAATTCAACCTGCAATAAAGCAGCTTTTTGAACAAGAAAAGTTGGTTTTTGGTCCGTATTCGGCGGATAGTTTTTTTGGAAGCGGTCAATACAAACAATTTGATGCTGTTGTTGCCATGTATCACGATCAAGGACTTATCCCGTTTAAATCAATGGCGTTTTATGAAGGAGTTAACTACACAGCAGGTTTGCCAATTGTTAGAACGAGCCCAGATCATGGAACTGCCTACAGTTTAGCGGGAAAGGGTACTGCAGATCTTCAAAGTATGCGTAATGCATATTTTGAGGCTATTCATATTGTAAAAAATAAGAAACAGTTCTATAAAGATTTCGAAAACCCACTACCATTTGCCGAATTACGCCGCGAACGATTTAGAATTGATTTTTAATCAAGAATTCATTTATCAGTTCTAATACTTTTGGAGATATAGTTTCTTCTATATTTCCATACTCTGAAACTGCACCATTTTTTGTAGTTTGAAATAGATGATTAGTATTGGATACAATTATGAAATTGATGTTTTCTCGATTGTTTAATTGTTCTCCAATATTTTTATTCAGCGCTACAGGGACTTGTTGATCAAACTCTCCATTTAATATTAAAGCGTTAGGCGTTAATGTGTTCCATATTGGTAAGGGTTCAGTTTGAATAAATTCCATCATCCATTTTCCTTCAAAAAATATATTGCTGTATACTTCTGGAATGTATTCAGTAAACTCTTTTTTGTAAAGTTTATAAAACTTCTTTTTGATTCTTCTAGCCGTTCTTCTCGATTGAATATTCTCCCAATTTTCTATGTGTAAGTTGATTTTCTGTTTTAATGCCTCCTTATTTGGGGATTTGTATGAATATTGATTTTCATTAATGAGTAGATGTATTAATGTGTCATGTAAGGCAATAAATGCAGTCGTCTCTTTTTTGTTCAAGAATTGCTCTACGGCAATTTTATTTTGATATGAATTTATGTGAGCCCCTGAGACCAATGGAGGAGCTAGGGAGACAATGGCCTTAACTTCGGCGGGAAATTGATGAGCAATTACAGCAGCAATATGTGCACCCTCACTGTGCCCAATAATATATATTGGGTTGCCATTACTAACACTGTCCAATGCATAATGCAAGTAGGTACTCGCATCTTCAACTAAATCTGTTGTTGTATAATTCAAAAGTTTTGGAGGGCATTTTGTTTTACCCGCCCCTCTGTCGTCAACTCGCAACACAGCAAAGCCATTTTTTGTTAAATAATCGGATAATACAGCAAATGGTTTGTGATCAAATAATGTTTCATCTCTGTCTTGACTTCCACTACCGGATAATAAAATTACAGTCGGGTAAAAACTGTCATTGGTAAGTTTAGGTCGGGTTACTGTTCCTGCAAATTTTATTGTCCCTGCTTCATTGTAAAAAGACACTTCCTCCTGGTTATAGTTGAACGGAGATACTGGAGTTTGTGGTCTTATACTTGGCGTGACTTTTAAATTTCTAATTAATTTCAATGGAAATGTTTGACCATTCTGTTTGAAGTTTCCAATGATTACATCGTCTTCATCCAATTCACCTTCAAATTCTGCATTTAGCGTGTAACTATTTATTCGGATTTCATTTCCATCTACAAATGTTTTGTCTATTGGGATGTTCTTAGCGTTTTGTTGGGGAACAGAGAGGGTTGAAGTGTATGCCAATTGAGGGTTATTACTACCAGTGCTTTTAATCGAAAAGATTAACTTTAAATCAAAGCCAGGTAGCTTTAAATTTCCTGCCCAATCCCCCGATAAGTTGGTTTGACCTGTTGAGACATTAAAAAAAGAAATTATTATTAGAAGTATAGCAGTACGTTTCATTTTATCGAGTACAAAGTTAACCTGATAGTTAAGAAGAAATATGAGCTACGATTGATTTTTTAAATTGTAATAAATCATATTTGTAAGGTTGAATCTAAACAAACACGAATACCCTAAGTTGCTTCTAAAATATCCCAAGTTAATTTATTTAGCTTGGATATTTAGATGGGCACTAGAGCCCAGAACTAGATTTCTCTCCAAAGTGAGTAACAACGCAAAAGCACACCGTATTTTAGACCTGGGATCCGGTGATGGTATGTATGCCTCAAAATTGGCCAAAAGCTCAACCTATATCGGCATTGATAAATCAGCTGAAAATATTGCCTTTACTCAATTAATACTCCCTCATTTTAATTGGTTTGAGGGGGATTTAGAAAATTTAGAATTCGAAATATCGGAGTTTGATGAAATATGGTGCTTTTCAGTACTTCAATATTTAACGGAGCCCGAGAAAATACTCAGTACCATTCAATCAAATATGAAGAGAGGTGCAGTACTTAAAATTTACTCACCGCAGCAACATCAAATAGAGTTGAATTTATACAAAGACGCATTTAATAAATTTAGCAATTATGAAACCTTACATTCAAGGCGGACATTCATTACAGAATCTCTAATTAGTCAGGCTCTAACCGAATGTGATCAGATTAAAAAAGCGGTTTTATATGGAAAATTCGGAAGGATATCTCATGAAATATTCTCGATTTTTTTAATAATGTTTTCACAAGAAAAATTATCTCTGAAAGCAATTAGTATCATTTACTTAATTCTTTCATTACCATTTATTTTAGTATTGAATTTTCTTGATAACTCAAAAAATACAGGTAATGGGTTGTATACCGAATGGCAAAAAAAGTAATCTCCTTTTAGTGTTAAGAGTAATATTTTTTCCTAAGCCAGATGGCAACACGAACCAATAAAATAAGTGCCGGAACTTCAACTAACGGCCCAATAACTCCTGTAAAGGCTTGACCAGAATTTAATCCAAACACCGCAATAGCTACAGCAATTGCAAGTTCAAAGTTATTCCCAGCGGCGGTAAATGCTATAGCCGCATTTTTATCGTATTCTGCTCCAACTGCTTTGCTTATAAAAAAGCCAACTAAAAACATAATAGCGAAATATATAAGCAGAGGAATTGCTATAATTATTACATCAGATGGAATTTGAACTATGAGTTCACCTTTCAATGAAAACATCACAATAATTGTAAATAATAGCGAAATAAGGGTTAAAGGTGAGATATTGGGGATGAATTTATTATTATACCAATCTTCTCCCTTGATTTTAATAAAAACTATTCGACTCATTAAACCCATTAGAAAGGGTATGCCAAGGTAGATTGCTACACTTTCGGCAATTGTATAGATTGAAATATTTACTATTGAGCCTTCAAATCCAAAATAGGGTGGAAGTATGGTAATAAAGATCCAAGCATAAAAACTGTATGCAAAAACTTGAAAAATACTGTTTAACGCGACTAAACCCGCCCCATATTCGCTACTTCCTTCAGCTAAATCATTCCAAACAATAACCATTGCTATACATCGAGCTAGACCAATGAGTATTAGGCCTACCATATATTCAGGATAATCTTGTAGGAAAATTAATGCTAAAGTAAACATTAAAACTGGCCCAATAATCCAATTTAATGCTAGAGATACGGTTAATACCCTTACATTTTTGAATACTTGGGGAAGCAGTTTGTAATTCACTTTTGCCAATGGTGGGTACATCATTATTATTAGCCCTATTGCAATTGGAATATTGGTGCTTCCACTGCTAAATGAATTTATAAAGGTGGAACTTGATGGAAAAAAATATCCAATACCCACGCCAATGGCCATGGCCAGAAATATCCATAACGTTAAATATTGATCTAAAAAGCTTAGTTTTTTCATAAATAGGATTATTTTAATTTATTGATTTTTGAAAAAATGTAGAGCATTTCTGAAGCAATTTGTAAAGATCTAGCATCATACATTTGCTTTTCCAATGGAGTATTATCAAACGATTTTGGGTCCTCATATTTTATTGGGATTCGTAATTCAGTATTAGGAATTATGGGACAGTTTTCATCTGCATGTGAGCATGTCATTATTGCAGCAAACCTTTCAGCTGAATTAATTGGATCATCAAATAACTTGGAAAATGTTGTTATTGATATCTTTGATTCTGTATCAACAGAAATGGTGTAATTGGGGTTGTTTTCGCCTTGTTTTTTTATGTTAAACCCGCTACGAATTAATGAATCAACCGCACGGTAATTGAATTCCGTGACTTCCACACCTCCAGAAAAACAATTTACCGGAATATTGTAATAATAGGCAGCTGTAAATGCCCAAATTTGAGAAAACTGGCTTCTTCTTGAATTGTGAGTACAAATGAAGTTGAGATTTACGGATTCTCTCGCTTCTAATTTCTTATGAATATGGTTTATTAAAGGTATTAAAACTGTGATTCTATCCTCATTAATAGATTCGTATTGAGCCTTTTCGATAGAGTCTAATAGTGCTCGGTTTATAGTTTGTTCTGCCATATTTCTAGTTGACTTAATATAGATCAACAACAACCAGATCCAGGAACACAAGAACCCGAATTTGTATTAGTCACTGTGGTTTCTTCAGGAATACCACATTTATCTTTTGCTAAGCAATCAGTTTTTTTAGATTTCAGCTGGAGTCGGCCATTTATAAAAGCTAAACTATATTTTTCAATAGTATTACCTTGATATTCAACTTCAATTTCGGCATCTTCTAGTGGTAATGTTCTTTCGGATAGTTCAATTATAGAACTTAGCTTCTCAGTACTTAAGCGATGATCGTAGTCAGCGGCAGTAAACAATTGAAAATTTACGGTTTTCTCTGTCCTTTCTGTTCCTCCACAATCAATAAAATGTTTTGTTATTTGTCCAACTTCTGTAACGTGGAAATGGGGTGGAACTACTTCACCATTTGGTAGCACAAACTCTACTTTAGAGAGGTACTTTAATGCGGTTTTTATTTCTGAAAGTTTCATTTGATTTATTATTTATTTGTTAGCAACATTCCTTGGGGTCTTGGTTAATTACTTGATTGATGATCGAGTTAAATTGCTGATGAATTTCATTCCAACGTTGAGTGTTTAAACAATAGTTGATTTTAGAACCATCTATTGTGCCTTTAATTATACCAACATCTTTTAATTCTCTGAGATGTTGACTTATTGTAGCTTGTGCAAGTCCTAATTCCTGAACGAGATCTCCATTAATACAGGCGTTTGCTTTAATTAAATATTGAATTATTGCAACGCGTGCTGGGTGCGAGAATGCTTTCGCAAGCATTGCAATTTGATTTTGTTCATCAGTAAAGAGGTCTGTTTTTGATATACCCATTTTTTACTTATCGTTAAATTGCAATATTACGATAAGAATTTTAGTTTTCATAATAGTTTGATTGGATGTTGGGGTGTTAGGGCTTTAGCTAAAAAAAGTTCAGCTTTTTTTTAAAGTTTTGGCTTTTTTCGGGTTGCTAGGGTTTTAGGGTTCTGGTGAGATCAGGGTTATATATATTAAGGTTTTTTTGAAGAAAATAGGTCACAGATGAAACTTAAAATGAGAATTTTTCAGAATCCTTATCGTATCTCGTCAATTGCCCATTTTTAAAAAACAAATTGTATCTCTGTTGGCGAGCTATTCCTCCTCTTACAATTCTTTTTTGTACTTGAAAGGTTTGTGTTGTGATTCCATTGTTTTCAGACATTGATACTCTAATCATTTTTTTCTTAACGATTGTTTGTACCTGGGGAATTGTCATTCCTAGCTCAAGTTTGTGCACAGGAATATCCTTGTATGCATTGCATGCATTGAAAAACAATAGCAGGAGAACATAGATGAATTTTTTCATAGATTTTGACTTAGAGCAAATTTATAGAATTTATTTTTGTACAGAATACAAGATTTTTGGAGCCAACAATAATCATGGCACACAAACATGGCACAAAATAAAAAAAACCACCTACGAATCCGTAAGTGGTTGATTTTGTTGGTAGCGAAGGGGGGAATTGAACCCCCGACCTCAGGGTTATGAATCCTGCGCTCTAACCGCCTGAGCTACCTCGCCATTTGAGGGTGCAAAAATAAAGGGTTTCGCCAAATTCTGCAACAAATATTTTTAGTTTAAAGTTCTCTCTACCGCATCCAGTACCATCTGCGCAGAAATATCCTCCATACAAGAGGTGCCAAGCTTGCATTTTCCCAAATAAAAACACTGACATTCCTTGGTAGGTTGAACGATTTCTCCCTTCCCGAATAAATCGAATTCATGAGGATTGAAAATATTATTCATTAACACTATTTTCTTGCCTAAACCTAATGTTAAATGCATACCCATGGTTACCTGAGTAACTACTAAATCACACTGATCAATTAAATTGATAAATTGATCTAATGGAAAGTTTCCGAAATATTCTGCACCAGAACCTTTTTGAATATACTGATTTCTTTCATGTTCTTGGCTTCCTCCAAGTAGAATAGGATGATATCCTTTTTCTTTGAGAGCAGTCGCTAATTCGACCCACTTTTCAATGCTCCATAATCGAGTCGTCCAACGATCACCGCAGCCTGTATTCAATCCAATAATGGTTTTATCTTTGGGTAAATCCCATTCAAAACCCTTATCACTGTGATTATCTAAAAGGTAAGGCTCACTATCATATTCCATTCCGCACAATTCGAAAATCTCGGTACAATAATTCTTAGTATTCGCCTTGCTTAAATCATCAAATAAACCAGTATTGAATTTGTGTTCAGCCAATTTATTTACAGGCTGAGGTGCACCGTCAATTAAAGTGTAGCCATATTTTTCTGCAGCAGTAACAGATTTTAACAACGCACAAGCCTCTTTCTCCTTATCCAAATTAATGGCAATATCCCAATCAGTATTTTGTACGTACAAGGCGGCTTCAATACCTAATTTATAAATTTCATGGATCTCATTTTTTGGCAAAATGTCAGGGAATAGAGTTATCCATGTAAATTTGGCATTTGGATAAAGTGATTTATATCGGGTAATAAGCGGAGTTGTTCGAATTACATCTCCCATTGCACCCAACTTTATTATCAAAATTCGTTTCTCAATAGGTGCATAAACGGGACAGTTTTCACAGTGATATCCATGATGTTTATGTGGTTTGCATGGAATATGTCCAAGGAAGTGAATACAATCCGATTTATGACGCATATCGCGAAAATAAGTTATTTCATAAAAATGACGGGTCTTTGCAACTAAATCGGCATATTTTTTGTCTAATTTAGTAGGAGAAATAGTGAGATTACCTTTGTTTAAAAATATTGCGTTTGTTTTTTTATTGATTTCTACGTTTGCAGCAGAGGCTTCTCACCTTGTAGGAGGATATTTGACATACAGATGGCTAGGTACATCTGGAAGTAATACTCAGTATCGTGTTAATCTTTTTGTTTATCGAGATTGTTCCAGAGATGGAACAGAAAAAGAGGTACCTTTCGATAAACTAATTACTCTCTGTGTTTACAACGGTAACAAGAGATTATATAAGAGTTACACGGTTTCACTACTTGCTTCTAAAAAGGTACAACCTGTAGGAAATACGAATTGCCCTGAGGTGGCGTCAGCATGCCTTGAACAAGGTATTTATGAAGCTACAATTGTATTGCCAAATAGTAATAGCGGATATCACCTAAAATGGGAAAGATGTTGTAGAAATACACAAAATAACCTTCGTGATCAACAAGGTGAAGCCTATCAAGGTCAGACTTATTACGGATTTATTCCACCAACTAGTATTCAAAATAGTTCGCCATACTTCTTAGATATTCCTGTTCCATTCATTTGTAAAAACGATACAACTACAATCCGAAATAGAGCGGTCGACCCCGATGGTGATTCCCTCTCATATAAGTTTGTAACTCCTTGGCAGGGTGCAACATTAAATACGCCAGAGGTTAATCGTTGTGCAGATCCTATGGAAGATATTGACGATGTTCAATATTGGGCTGGATATTCTGCTACTGAACCATTTGGATCTAACGGAATAGCCAGTATTGATCAATACAACGGATTAACAACTTATATGTCACCAGCAACTGGTCGTTTTGCCGTTGCCGTTGAGGTAACGGAGTGGCGGAATGGAACTCCAATAAGCACGGTCCGGCTGGATCTGCAGATCTTAGTAATAAACTGTACACCAAATAATAAACCAGGATTATTTTATCAGGGTGGCTCAAATTACTACGAAGTTGAAGCAGGTGAGAAGTTGTGTTTTAATGTTACTGCTTTTGATTACGTTGATAATAATCAGGTTCTAACACTAAAGGCATACAGCGATATTTTAACGGGATCAATTAATTATACAGGGACCAAGGCAACTCTTAATCCTGAGGTAAATGCAAACAAACGAGAAGTAACAAGTGAATTTTGCTGGATTCCAGATTGCGATGTCAATACCGTAGATACCTTCAGGGTAACATTTGAAGCATATGACGATGGATGCCCTTCAAAATTTATTAATCAAAACGTAAAAATCAAGGTTAAGCCATTCAATCCCAAAGAAGAAATTAATGGTAAAAAACAACTTTGTCAAAATGAAATATCAACTTACACAGCCATAAATAGAGATTATAATAATAAGCTAAAGTGGTCTGTAAATGGGGGTAAAATATTGGGCTCTGACACTGGTAACTCGGTTAATATTGAGTGGGGAAATGGAGCTTCAGGAAAGGTTATTCTAACTATTACTAGTCAGTATGGGTGTAAAGGTCCTGAAAAAACATTTGATGTCAATCTAATTCCATCGCCTCCAGCACCAAAAATTTCTGGACCAGATACCGTTTGTAAAGGTCAAGTAATAAAATATACTATTAGTTCAACAGTTCGAGTGACTGACTGGCAAGTAGATGGATGGAAGACATTAAAAATTGATTCAACAAATAATACAATTGAAGTAGTATGGGATGAATCAGTTCAAGCGGGCACTCACAAGATAAAAGTGAGAGCAATAAATCCTACAGGTTGTAAAAGTCCAGCAGATTCACTTATGGTAGTAATTGCTAATGCTAGCTTGCCTATAATTTCTGGTCCTACTACTGTTTGTCCAAATAACGACAACATTATTTATTCTATTGCCAATCCAGATCCTCAAACTAAGTATCTTTTTAGTGCTGTTGGAAATACAGGCATAAAATCAGTAGGTTCAATTAGTACCAGTATTAATTGGGGTGAAATGGGAACTGGTAAAGTTGTAGTAATTGCAACTAATAAATTTGGATGTGAGGATACTGCCGAGCTCAGTGTTGATATTACTTACAATTTATTTGGTCAACCGCCTGTTGGAGATACTAGTCTTTGCGAGTTAACCACTGGAGTTAAGTATTCTGTTTCCCCTGTGAATGGTGAAACTTACGATTGGCAAATTTCAGGTGGAAGTATAACATCAGGTCAAGGAAATGATCAAATAAATGTTGATTGGGGTGCTGCTGGAAATGCTTGGGTTGGAGTAATTTCGAAAGCCCTAGATCCGGTAAATAATAAATTCTGTGAAAGTCCATTGTTTAAGTTACCCGTAATATTACATCCAATTCCACAGGGTACCCTTTTCCCGAATTCAGTGTTACCCGAGCAATGTCAGCAAAATATAGATTATTGGGTGAACGATTGGCTTATGAATGCTAAAGATTCACTTCAAATAGAAACCAATGGAATTGATTTTTCGGTAAAAACATCACCGTTAGGAGGAGCTACGGTAAAAAGAGAGTTAAAAGTTTCTTTGGCTCAATCAGGATCATTTATTATTCGTGCTAGAGTAATTTCTCAATACGGATGCCCAGGTGAGTGGGATTCCACTTCAATCGTAGTAAATCCAAAGCCAGTAAATACAAAACTTCTCGGAGATTCTATTTTGTGTCAACCCAATATTAGTAATCAATTTTATTCTGTAACGGGTAATAATGGATCAACATTTCAATGGTGGATTCAAGGGGGAGATTTTGTAAGTGATCCTGGAAATGCGAATAATGCACGAATAAACTGGGATTCACTAGCTGTAAAAAAATCAATTTCAGTATTAGAAATTTCTGATAAAGGATGCCTAGGAGATACTATCTTTTGGGATGTAAATATAGATAATCCTACTTTAAGTGCCGAATGGGTAACGGTTAGCCCACCTCCAGGAAAAGATGGTTCAATCTTGCTGAAATATCATTTGAAGAACGCTTATAAACCGCAAAGAAACGTAGAAATTAACCGCAGAATATTCGGGCAGAATAGTTTCTGGAATGTGGGTTCGATAAATGTATCTGATAGTTTTTTTGAAGATGCCAGTGCATTAACCGATGAGTTCGCTTATGATTACCAGGCTTACTTTATTAATAGATGTGGAGATACAATTTCTTCAAATATTCATACTAGTATTTTACTGTCCGGTGAAAAAACGGGTCCGATGTCTATGAAGTTTACCTTTTCTCCATACTTTGGTTTTGAAGTGGAGAGATATGAGTTATATCGCCAATTAGTAGGGAAGGGGACATATGAATTGTACGCTACTTATCCAGGTCCATTGTTGGATAGCTTTACTAACGGTGAAGATAATTACGGGCAACGCTACAGAATTAAAGCTTACGAACTTGGCGGAGAAAGATTTTCTTGGAGTAATGATTTTACATTGTATTTTGAACCGGTAATGTTTGTTCCAAATGCATTCACTCCGAATCAAAATGGTGTGAATGAAGTATTTAAGCCTGTGATTTCTGGCGTGCGTGATTATAAAATGATGATTTATGATCGCTGGGGAGGAAAAATAACCGAAATAAATGATGAAACTCAGGGTTGGGATGGCAACGTGGGTGGGTCGCCCGCTCAAGATGGTATATATGTCTACTATATCGAGTTTAAAGATTACACAGACAAAATTTATCAGTTCAGTGGCACTATTCATTTGCTGCGTTAATTTTATATATATTTGAACAAAATAATAAAGAAATATGTCTAGTCCATTATTTTCAGAAAAAGCATTTCAATCTACAAGAAGTGCTACTTATGAAGGAAGTATGACCTTACGTGGTACGGTCGACAAGTCCATTGTGTTATTTGTTACGCTTTTAGTTACTGCTACATGGATGTGGAATCGATGGGGTGGTACTGGCGGTATTGAAGTTGCTTTGAACAATGGAATTATAAGCTATATGATTGGTGGCTTGGTTGTTGGGTTAATAAGTATAATTGTGATGTCGTTTAAAAAGTCATGGGCTCCTTATTTGGCACCAGTTTATGCAGCTGCGGAAGGCGTTCTCTTAGGCGCACTTTCAATGTTATTTGAATTCATGTATCCTGGAATTGTAATGCAGGCAGTAGGAATTACTATTGGAATATTTGCATTGATGTTGATTGCATACAAAACCGGTGTGCTTCGCGCAACTCCAAGGTTTACAAAAATTCTAGTCATGGCAACTTTTGGAGTAATGATTTTCTATGGTTTGATATGGATAACATCGTTGTTCGGTTTTAATGGTTTGAGCTCTTTTTATGGTGGAAGTAGTTTAATGTCAATTGGCCTTTCTGTGGTAATTGCAGGTATTGCCGCATTCAACTTTATTTTAGATTTTAACTTTATTGAAGAGCAAGCTAAAATGGGCGCTCCAAAATATATGGAATGGTACTCAGGAGTAGCATTGTTAGCTACCTTAATTTGGTTGTATATTGAGATTTTGCGCTTATTGGCAAAACTTAATAGCAGAAACTAACAAATCAGTTGTTTATTCGAATTTTAATAAAAAATGGTCAGGATTTAAATCCTGACCATTTTTTATTAAGGCCTATTCTATAATAAATCTTCCATTTCTAATTCGAGTTTAGCGCTTTGAAGTTCCGAAAGACTATGTTGATCTCCAATCTTTTGCGCAATTTCTATACCCTTTGAATAGGTTTCTAGGGCTTTGCTATTATTTTCTTCAGACTCATAAAGTTTTCCTAAATGATAATAAGTTGCTACATAATCTGGAGCATCATCAATTAGTCCTAAATAATATTCGTATCCAGTTTCCTTTTGTCCAGCTTTAACATATTCCTGTGCCAATGCATAGCGCAAAAAATTATCATTAGGGGATTCTTTTAAAAACTCTAATAACTGCTCAATACGGTTGCTCATCTTTTACCTAAAAATATATTTAATGATACTTGTTCTGTGGGACTTTTAGGTAACCAACTGAGTGAAAGTGATTGGTTGATGTCGAACTTATAAAAATGAGCATCAACCGTGGCGTCAATGATTTGCAGAATATAAATACCTACAAAAAATAATCCGCCTATATCCCTATTAACCCTGAGTTGGTCTCTATCTGCTATTTCTTGGGGATTAGGTACTTCTCCCTTTGCATACATTTCACGAAAACGATCATTTGTTTCTTGTAAGGCAACATAATTTGTGTAAAATGCATAACCAGAACCCGCAAATCCAGCATAAATGATAGGCGCTTTCCAATATTTGCGGTTATAAAATTGACCTGCTCCGGGCAAAACTGCAGATAAAATAGATGCCTTGTGAGGAGAATGAAGAGATTCCTTGTTAGTACTATCCATCTGACCCTTACTTGGGATAATCCAAATGAGTGTCAAACAAATAAAAATGGTTTTTAAATTAGGATATTTGTAGTTATTCTGGCTCATTTAATAAGTCAAGGATTCGCTGTAAATCCTCAACGCTTTTGTACGAAATTACAACAGTTCCGCCACCTTTTTTACCAGTTTTTAGGTGAATAGGTGATTTTAATCTGCGATGGAACTCTTCGGTAATTCTATCAATTTCAGGATCCCAACTTGTACCCCCTGCTGTGTAACTACTACCTGATCCGCTAGAGCTATTCCCAGTTGGGGCTGAGGTTTTAATATTTTTTACAAAGGCCTCAACATCTCGTACGCTAAGATTGTTTTCTGTAATTTGATTGAAAATTTCAATTTGTAACTCTTCAGTTCCGGCATTGATAATTGCTCTAGCGTGCCCCATTGAAATATCACCTTGAATAATTCCTAACTGAATCATTTCAGGTAATTTCAATAACCTTAAATAGTTTGTTACTGTAGATCTGTTTTTTCCCACTCTCTCACCCAATTCCTCTTGTTTAAGATCACATTCTTCTAAAAGGCGCTGATAACTTAATGCAATTTCAATAGCGTTTAAGTCGCTACGTTGAATGTTTTCAATTAAGGCCATCTCCAACATCCCTTGATCATTAGCGGTACGCACATAGGCTGGAATTTGAGTTAAACCTGACATCATAGCGGCTCTAGTTCTTCTTTCACCACTAATTAACTGGTAGTTGTCTCTTCCCATTTTTCTTACGGTAATGGGTTGGATTACTCCATGTATACCTATTGACGCCGCTAATTCTTCAAGTTCTTCTGGGCGGAAGTTAGTTCTTGGTTGGAAGGGATTTGCTTCAATTGCATTTACTGGTATTAATGAAATACCATTAACTGCAGGTTCAGAACCATTTACCGAGGTTTCAATTTCTGTGCTATCGCCAAGTAAGGCGCTTAATCCACGTCCTAATGCCGGATTCTTTTTCTTTGGGTTTGATGTTTTTGTCATGATATTGCGTTCTCCTCTGCTGAAATAATTCCGTTTTTAACTAAGATTTCCTTGGCTAGATTCAAATAATTGATAGAACCTTTACTATCAGCATCGTGATATATCACAGGAATTCCATAGCTTGGGGCTTCTCCTAATTTTGTGTTACGCTGTATTATTGTATCAAACACAATATCCTGAAAATGTGTTTTTACATCTTCTACAACTTGGTTACATAATCTCAAACGTGAATCGTACATGGTAAGCAAAATACCCTCAATTTCTAAGCTTTTATTCAGATGGTTTTGGATTATTTTAATTGTGTTTAATAATTTCCCTAAACCTTCCAGTGCAAAATATTCACATTGAACAGGAATAATTATACTATCTGAGGCAACTAGAGCATTTGTAGTAATTAATCCTAATGATGGAGAGCAGTCGATAATAATGAAATCGTATTGACTCTTAAGAGGCTTCAATAGACCTTCCATTATTTTCTCACGATTGGGCATATCAAGAAATTCTATTTCAGCTCCCACAAGGTCTATGTTTGATGGAATTACATCCAAGAAGGGTGTATCTGAAGAAATAATCACATCTTGAGGACGAATATCTTGAACCAAACATTCGTAAAGTCCGAGTTTGATATTTTTTGGATTGAGTCCTAACCCAGATGAAGAATTTGCCTGAGGATCGGCATCAACCAACAAAGTCTTGTATTCTAATACTGCAAGACTAGCAGCTAAGTTAATTGCTGATGTGGTTTTTCCCACTCCTCCTTTTTGATTTGCTAAGGATATAATTTTGCCCATTTTTAAATTTCTATAGTTTGACCAATTTCCAATAGAATTAACTCAATACCTTCCGTTTTGAATTGATTTATTGCCTCTTGATGATTTATTTTTATGTAACCGAAGGTATCGTAATGCATACCTATGATTTTGTTAACTCCTAATAATTTCGCGGACTCAATGGCATCGGTAACTCCCATTGTGAAATTATCTCCGATAGGTAAAAACGCAAAGTCTAATTCTCGTTTACTTGAAATGAGTGACATGTCTGAGAATAATGCCGTGTCGCCAGCGTAATAAAAACAGTTAGTTTCATTTTGAACTACAAAACCTCCTGCAACCCCGCCATAACTTCCATCTTCAAAACTTGAGCTATGAATGGCAGGTGTCATTGTAAAACAAATGTTTTCAGAATGCGCGGTTCCGCCAATGTTCATTGGGTGAAAATTTGATATTCCTTTTTTGTTCAGCCACATACAAAGTTCATAAACGGCATAAGCACTGGCGTTAGATTGTTTTGCAATTTCTACGGCGTCAGCAATATGGTCTGAATGAGCATGCGATAAAAGCAAGTAATCTGGTTTGATATCGGCAACTTCAATATTATTTGCCAATTCATTACCACGAATGAATGGATCAAAAACAATACTTTTGTTATTCAATTCAACTTTAAAACAAGCGTGTCCGTAAAAAGTAACTCTCATTTCGGTTTCTATCAGAAGAACAAATGTATTCCAAGGATACCCAATGTTGGTTCTGTAGGGTTGATAGTTTTATTCACGATTTTTTTCTTAAATCGTTGTAAAAATGTGGATAAGATTTCTGAGGCCCATATTTTTCGGTATAATGAAGATGTTTCAGTAAATACCCTTGATCCAGCCTATATAAAATCTCAAAGTGAAATTTGGATTGGAAGCCAAATATTTGAAGGCTTAGTGACGCTAGATTCCAACTTGAAAGTGATACCACAGCTAGCTCAAAAATGGGAAATTGATACATCAGGAACTGTGTATAAGTTTTCAATCAGAAGAGGTGTTTATTTTCATCAATCAAATTCAAATCAAAAAGAATTAACTGCTTTTGATGCTGCGGCTAGTCTACTAAGAATTTTAAATCCTTTTACAGCATCTCCTGGTGCTTGGATTCTTAATGATAAAATGACTACTTCTCATGAATTTCCGGGCAAAACCTTTAATCATCGGGAGTTTACTACAAAAATCAGTTCTCCAATTTACGCTGCAGATTCTTTTACTCTAATCATTAGGTTAAATCAACCCTCACCGTCGTTTTTATCATTGTTAGCCACAAATTATGGATTCATTTTACCCGAAAGCTATTGCAATAGTGGAGAACAAAATCAACTAATAGGTACCGGTTCATTTTACTTGAAAAGGTGGGAAAGAGATGTGGCATTAGTATTGAGAAAGAATACGGAATATCGGGAGTTTGATGAACATGGGGTAAGGTTACCATATCTTGATGCAGTTCACATTTCTTTCGTTAAAAATAAGCAAACGGCATTTATGCAGTTTATGGCTGGCGACTACGACTTTTTTAATGGTATAGACGCTTCATTTAAGGATGAACTGTTAACTAAAGAGGGTAGATTAAATGATAAATATTCTCAAAAATTAGGATACAGAATTACCGACTTCCTCAATACAGAATATATTGGAATCAACATGTTGGACAAGGTGGGTTCAACTGCTAATCCCCTTAGTGACAAAAATCTTAGAAAGGCACTACATTTTAGTGTTGACAAAACAGCAATGGTCCGCTATTTTAGAAATGGATTGGGTAGGGCAGGATTGAATGGATTCGTTCCTCCTAAACTTCTATTTGACGTGACTGCAGAGAATACATTAAATTGGGATTCGGCGAAATATTATTTGAATAAATCTGAGTATTTTTCGAAATATAATGCCTTTGAAATCCCATTGACCACCACTGCAGATTATTTGGATATGGCAGTATATCTTCAAAGTTCATGGAAAAAATTAGGAATAAATATCCGTATTGATCTTCAAACAGGAGGGATGTTAAGACAACTCAGAAACCAAGGGAAATTATTCTTATTTAGAGGTTCATGGATCGCTGATTATCCAGATGCAGAAAACTATCTTTCGTGTTTTTATAAGCCGTATGAAGCCCCTAATGGCCCTAATTATACCCATTTTAAGAACTCCAAATACGACTCATTGTATAAGCAGATAGCGTTTGGAGTGTTTAATACAGATTCATTACTAGTAATTAGGGATGGTTTAATGAATAGCGCCAACGAGATTTTAAAATCGGAAATTCCCGTTATTGAACTCTACTACGATAAAAGTCTAAGGATGTTTCAAAAAAATATTGAGAATTTGGGAAACGACCCAATTAACAGGTTAAACTTGAAGCGCGTTAAAAACTTGCGCTAATAAAGGAATCTAATTCAGGATTATTCTTACGAGCGCTTTCTATTTCATCTTTGCTCCCTTGCCACCATTTTTCTCCCTTGTAAATGAAAATAATATTTTCTCCGATGTCTTTTACTGTTTTCATGTCGTGAGAATTAATTACTGTAGTAATATTAAGATCTACGGTTAATTGAGCAATCAAATCATCAATTACACGACTTGTTAATGGGTCAAGGCCTGAATTAGGTTCATCGCAAAAAAGGTACTTTATTTCTAGTACAATGGCTCTAGCAATACCTACACGCTTTTTCATTCCTCCAGAGATTTCCGACGGAAACTTTTTATTGCTGTTTTCTAGATCCACCATTTTAAGACATTGATTAACTCGGTCTAATCTTTCTGAAGGATTTAATTTGGTAAACATTTTCAGCGGAAATTCAACATTTTGCTCCACTGTTAATGAGTCGAATAATGCATTATTTTGGAATAACATACCAATTTGCCTTCTAATATGTTGTTTCTCGTTATAGTCCATGTCCGCAAAATCCTCATCACCATATAGGATTTTTCCTTGGTCGGGCTCAACTAATCCCACCAAATTTTTAAGTATTACACTTTTACCACTTCCACTTGCTCCAATAACTAAATTGGGAATAGAGGGTTTAAAAACTGCGTCAATACCTTTAAGAACTTCCTTCCCATTGAATGCTTTCCAAAGATTTTCAATTTGTATCATAATCCTAGGAAAATTTGGGCAATTATTAAATCAAAAAAGAGAATGAAAATACAAATACGTGTAACGGCTTTTGTTCCAGCTTCTCCAACTTCTAGCGCTCCATATTCAGTGTAGTAACCTTGGTAAGAACTTAAACTGGTAATAATAAAGGCAAAAATAAATGCCTTAATGAGCATGATTTTAACATATTCTGGATGGAAAACCATTCGTGCTCCTTCAATCAAATCATCCATCGTTAATGCCGATGTGAACTTTGTTGCTAAAACACCGCCGTAAATAAGTAAAAAGTTGGCTACAATTATAAGACTCGGAATAACGATAATTCCTGCAATGATTTTAGGTAATGCAACGAAAGAAGCAGAATTAATGCCCATAACTTCATAAGCATCTATTTGTTCTGATATTTTTTTGTTGCCAATCTCCGACGCAATATTGGCGCCCACCTTACCGGCTAATACAAGGCAGGTAACGGTTGGTGCAAGTTCAAGTATGGAACTTGTACTTACTACGGCACCTACAACAAATTTTGGAATTAATTGAGTAGGGAAGAGATCACTAGGAGTAATTAGTTGATTAGCAGTTTGTATAGTCGTAACTGCTCCTGTAAATACCGCAATGAGCACAACTACTAAAAGTGATTGTATTCCTATATTGTACATCTCTCGGACAAGTATTGAGCCAAAAACTCCCCATTTTTGAGGGCGATGAAGCGTTTGCTTCATGAATAATACAAATCGACCGAAATCAGTAAAAAAATTCATTTGAGTTCCCGAAATTAATTGAAAAAGTGCACTCTTACACGACTTTATAAAACATTAACGAACAGAATGCGGATTTCTTGGCTTAACTAATTTTACTCCATATAGTTCTGTGCGGATTTTTTGAAAGTTCATTTTTTATTGGAATACTTTCAGCTTTCATCAAAAGTTCATCAAAATCAATCCAATCTTGTGCTTCAGTTCTTGCTGCAATCAAAATACTTTCGTCTTGCCTTATATCAGCAAGTTTTAAATCAAGAATACCACTTTGCTTGGTACCATCGATTTCTCCTGGTCCGCGCAACTCCAAATCAACTTTTGCAATTTCAAATCCATCCGTGCTTCGAACCATGGTGATAATTCGCTTTTTTGCAGCTTCAGAAAGTTTAGAGCCCGTTATTAAAATACAATAACTCTGTTCTGCACCTCGTCCTACTCGTCCACGCAACTGATGAAGTTGTGAAAGCCCGAACCGTTCTGCATTTTCTATTATCATCACCGAAGCGTTTGGAACATTTACACCCACTTCAATTACCGTTGTTGCAATCATTATATCCGTTCTATGATTCTTGAATTTGGTCATTTCAGAATCCTTTTCTTCCCCCTTTAATCGGCCATGAACCAATGAATATTTATATTGTGGAGGTGAAAGATATTCTGCCACCATGTCATAACCAGACATAAGACTTTTTAATTCAAGTTTTGGAGAATCTTCAATTAATGGGAATACATAATATACCTGCCGACCTATTTCAATTTCCTTCTTAAGGAAATCCATTACTAAAGGCCTATTGGTTTCATGTTGATGAACGGTTTTAATAGGTTTTCTTCCTTTGGGCAACTCATCAATTACACTTACATCAAGATCGCCATAAAGAGTCATTGCCAGTGTTCTTGGGATTGGGGTTGCCGTCATAACAAGAACATGGGGTAGTAAATTCCCTTTTTTCCATAGTTTAGCGCGTTGTGCTACACCAAATCGGTGTTGCTCATCAATTACTACTAAGCCAATATTTTGAAATTCAACATCTTGCTCAATAAGTGCATGAGTACCAATCAATATGCTAATTTTATTTGATTTTAAATCCTCTAAAATCTGATTTCTGACTTTTTTCTTGGTAGAGCCTGTAAGTAATTTAACTTTAATAGGTAAATCTTTTAGTGATTCTGAAATTGACTCGAAATGTTGATTTGCTAGGATTTCGGTTGGAGCCATTATACATGCTTGAAAACCGTTATCTAACGCAATTAAGGTAGATAATAGAGCTACCATTGTTTTTCCACTTCCGACATCTCCTTGTAACAGACGGTTCATCTGTAAACCAGTTTTCATATCATGGCGGATTTCTCGAATAACTCGTTTTTGAGCACCTGTGAGTTCAAAGGGAAGATGGTGATTGTAGAAGTTATTGAATAAATCTCCAATTGTTTCAAAAATCAACCCTTTGTAATTTCTATTTCTGTGAGATTTTAATTGAAGATGTCTATACTGTAGGTAAAATAATTCTTCAAATTTTAGTCGGTTTTTTACTTTTTCTAATTCTTGAGGATTTTTTGGTGAGTGTAATGTTTTTACGGCTATTGATCGAGACGGAAATTTGTATTTTGTTATGATTTTTTCAGGCAGATTTTCAGGAATAAAAAATTGTGGATCCTCTACAATTTTCTTCGTTGTTTGTGCCATGAATCGATTGTCGATTCGTTTCCTTTTAAGTCCTTCCGTCATCGGATATACGGGAGTAAGCCCTAAATTGGATAGTGAAAAATCTGCACCAATTACTTCTAACTCTGGGTGGGGTATTGATAACTTGCCTTTGAAATTATTTACCTTGCCAAACACGAGGTATTTTTCATTAAGTTTTAAATATTTTTCAATCCATTGTGCTCCTTGAAACCAAATTAATTCTATGCTCCCTGAATCATCTGAAAATTCTGCAACAAAGCGTTGTCCTCTTCCTACTCCTGTTAACCCTTCTGGTATAATTTTACCTATAAGTTGTATGTTAATTTCACCAATTTGATTTAATTCTCGCACCTTAAATATCTTGGAACGGTCTTCATGTCGATGTGGGTAATGACTGATGAAGTCACCAATGGTGAAAATACCCAATTCGGTCTTGAGGGCTTCTGCTTTTGCTGGTCCCACACCTTTTATATATTCAACAGAAGTATCTAAAGAAAAGGGCATGAACAAAAATACGATTGTAGGATATGTGCGCCAAATTTGTTTGTTGTTGGCTGCTAGAGGCTAGTTACTCGGTGCTGGATTTTTGGGGTGTTGGCTTTTTTGCGGCTAGGTGCTAGCCTCTAGGGACTGGTTTTTTCTGTATATTAGGGTGTTCGGGCGTTGGGGGCAGATTTTTTTTTACTTGTATTTATTTGGGATCGTTGGTTCACGCTTTTCTGAAACATTTTCCAGATTCAAAAAAGTAGACATCAAAACTCCGCAAACACCCAAAAACTTCCCAGCCCCGGAAAGAGTATATTACATTTATTCTTCGAAAAAATTATAAATTCACGTTCATGAAGCGTTATGCCTATTTTTTAAGTTTTACCGTTATGGTTTCAATATGGTATTCATTAAGTGAATCAGGTGTTTTAAGTTGGGTAGCTCCAATATTTGTTTTTGGTTTAATCCCTTTGCTTGAATTAATAATTGGTTCTGTAGATACTGCTCCAACTGAGGAGAAATTACAAAAACGACTAAACGATCCCTTTTTTGATTATGTGTTATATCTATTTTTTGCTTTACAGAGTTTAACATTCCTATTTTTTGTTTGGTATATGACAAATACAGAAATTGGTACTCTAACATGGTGGGGTCATGTAACCTCGATGGGTATATGTTGCGGAACATTTGGAATTAATATTGCCCATGAATTGGGTCATAGAGTTAACAGGAAAGAACAATTCATGGCTAAAGTGCTTTTGCTTAGTTCTTTGTACATGCATTTTTTTATTGAACACAACAGAGGTCATCATAAAAAAGTTGCCACACCTGATGATCCTTCCACCGCTCGATTAAATGAACCTGTACAATATTTTTGGATACGGTCAATGGTTCAAACTTGGTTAGAGGCTTGGAGATTGGAGTTTGTGAGGCTAAAACGCAAAGGATTGCCAAAATTTTCTCTTTCAAATGAGATGCTTCAGTTTCAAATAATTCAACTGACAATGTTAGTAGCAGTATGTTTTTTCTTTGGTTTTGCGAGTATGTTGTCTTGGATCTTAGCAGGTTTGATTGGTGCTATTTTATTGGAAACTATCAATTACATTGAGCATTACGGTTTACTAAGAAAAAAGGAAAATGAATACTATGAGAGGGTAGAGCATTGGCATTCATGGAATTCAAATCATTTAGTAGGACGACTACTTTTGTTTGAGTTATCAAGACACTCAGATCATCACTACAAGAGTAATAAGAAATATCAGATTCTTGAAAATAGTAATGTGGCTCCTCAAATGCCCACTGGCTATCCAGGGATGATGGTCCTGGCTCAGTTTTATCCTATTTGGATATTTGTTATGAATCCAAGGGTGAAATCAGCGTTGAAGTGATCTTTTTGCTGCTAGCCACTGGGGCGTCAGGGTATTAGGGCGTTGGGGTGTCGGCTTTTTCGCTGCTAGGAGCTAAGCAGAAAAAACACTCTTTCAAGCCACAAAAAATTGGGTTATCTTCGCGCACATGTTACAAGGTAAAACTACTTTAATTACAGGAGCCTCTCGTGGTATTGGTAAAGGTATAGCAGAAGTTTTTGCAAAGAATGGAAGTAATATCGCATTTACTTTCGCTAGCTCAATTGAAAAGGCTCAAGCATTTGAGAAAGAATTATCTGATAAATATGGAGTTAAAGTTAAAGGATATCAAAGTAATGCCGCTGATTTTGCTCAAAGTGAAGAATTAGCTAATACGGTAATTGTGGATTTCGGTAAAGTTGATGTATTAATCAATAATGCAGGAATTACACGTGATACCCTATTGCTTAGAATGACTGAACAACAATGGGATGATGTGATCAACACCAACCTTAAAAGTGCATTCAATCTTACAAAAGCGTTTTTAAGACATTTCCTAGGTAATAAGGCTGGGTCCATTATCAATATGACCTCTGTAGTTGGAGTTACTGGAAATGCAGGTCAAGCAAATTATTCAGCCTCTAAAGCAGGAATGATAGGATTTACAAAATCTATTGCTAAAGAATTAGGATCAAGAAATGTACGCTGCAATGCCGTTGCACCAGGATTTATTGAAACCGAAATGACCGAAGTTTTGGATGAAAATGTAAAGAAAGGATGGATTGAACAAATTCCATTAAAAAGAGGCGGTACACCAGACGATGTTGCCAATACTTGTCTTTACTTGGCGTCTGACTTGAGTTCATACGTTACCGGACAAACAATTTCTGTTTGTGGTGGTATGTTGATGTAAATCAAAATAACTTAATAACAACACTAAATGGCCTTAGATCAGGTTGATGTAGACAAAGAATATCCAAATGAAAAACAAATGGGCTTTTTTGACCATATCGATGAGCTACGTGGTCGATTGGTAAAGATTGCTTATGCCTTATTGATTACCACAATAGCAGCTTTTGCTTTTGTAGAGCCCCTGTTTGATTTTATAGTGTTATCACCATTTGAAGACAATTTTTGGGGATATAGATTTTTCTGTAAAGCGGGTCAATTAGTAATGGGATCAGATGCACTTTGTTGGGAACCGCCACAACTAACTATGCAGAGTATGCAAATTCAAGGTCAATTTGTTAGTGCCTTTAAGATATCGTTTGTAGCCGCATTTGTATTGAGCTTCCCATTCATTGTTAATCAAATATGGAAGTTTATTAAGCCGGCTTTGAGTTCAGACGAAATAAAACGAGTACAAAAAAGTTTAATTGTAGTCTCTTTATTATTTTTTGCTGGTGTATTCTTCGCGTATTTTCTACTTGTACCGGTAGCTACAAACTTCTTACTTACTTATAAATTGAACGACAATATCCAGAATATCATTACAATTTCGAGTGTAACTGGATTTGTTAGTTTTATGTCCTTAGCAACGGGCCTTGTATTCGAAATGCCTGTTTTGATTTATATATTAGCAAGTATTGGTTTTGTCACTTCGGCCTTATTAAAAAAATATTGGAGATATGCTGCTGTAATCGTATTTATTATAGCGGGAATAGCTACTCCTTCTCCAGATATGTTTTCTCAATTGCTTTTAGGAATCCCATTAATGTTACTTTATGTGGCAGGTATTTACATTGCTAAAGGTGTAGAAAAAAGAAAAGCTGAGAAAGAGAAAGAATTTGAATAATAGAAAAATAAAACAACCATGAAAAATATTGCAATAGGTTCGGATCATGCGGGATTCGATTTGAAACAAGTTCTCGTAAAACATTTAGAAAATAATGGTTGGACCGTTCAAGATTGCGGTCCTGCAAGTTCAGATAGAGTTGACTATCCTGATTATGCGCATAAGGTAGCAGAATTAGTGACCCAAGGCAATGTTATTTGTGGTGTACTAATTTGTGGTAGTGGAAATGGTGTTTGTATGACTGCAAATAAACATCAGGGTGTTAGGGCAGGTTTGGCTTGGGATACAGAATTAGCAAGTTTGGCAAAAGAGCATAATAATGCAAATGTAATTTGCCTACCTGCGCGTTATATTTCCGAAGATAAAGGTATTGAAATACTCGATGCCTATATCAATGCCAACTTCGAGGGTGGTAGACACGAACAACGCGTTGAAAAAATAGAAGGTTGATGGAACAAAAAAATCCTACAACCCTTCAAATGTTAGGATTAAAACTTCCTACTGATCCTCGCTGGGTAAATATTGCTGAAAAGTCAATTGACGAAATCCTCATAGATCATGCTTTTTGTGAACAAAAGGCTGCAACATCAGGAATCACATTAATAGTTCGTTATCCCGAAAAAGAGAAATTAGTGAAAGAAGTAACCCCTTTAGTAGCAGAGGAGTGGGGCCATTTTCGTAAAGTTTTGAAGGAAATGGATAAGCGTGGAATTGTTTTAGGAAAAAAACGTAAAGACGATTATGTTGTGGGTTTACACAATCATATGATTAAGGGAAATGCTCAAAAACAATTATTAGAAAACTTATTGGTAAATGCTCTAATTGAAGCGCGTAGTTGTGAGCGTTTTAGGTTGTTAAGTCTTTATTGTGCAGATGATAACTTGAAAACCTTCTACCACGAGTTTATGGTTTCTGAGGCTGGACATTATAGAATGTTCATAGATTTAGCTAAAGAATATTACCCTGAAGCTGAAGTAAAAGAACGTTGGCAACAATGGTTAGAAATTGAAGCTAAAGTTCTTTCAGAGTTGGAATTGCGTGGGGATAGGGTACATTAAACCATAGAAAATCTTAAGTTATATACATTTAGTATATTCGTAATATGGATGCAATAGTTCAATATTTTGAAACATTATCCCCAATAATGCAGGGTTTTACTGGGTCCATGTTTACTTGGTTTGTAACTGCCGTAGGTGCTGCTTTCGTTTTCTTTGTGAAGGATCTAAACAAAGGTTTTATGGACACCTTGCTTGGGTTTACTGCTGGAGTTATGATGGCCGCGAGTTTTTGGAGTTTGCTGAATCCCGCATTGGAAATGGCATCAACTACTTGGTCACCGGGTTTATCCTGGGTACCCGTGGGAATAGGATTCTTAGGCGGAGCAATATTTTTATTTGTGTTGGATCAGTGGTTGCCGCACTTACACTTAAATGAACCAATTGAAAAATCAGAAGGTGTAAAAACAAACTGGAATAGAACAGTATTGTTAGTTCTAGCTATTACTTTACACAATATACCTGAAGGATTAGCGGTCGGAGTGGCATTTGGAGCAGTGGCTGAGGGTATTCCCGGAGCAGATTTATATGGTGCAATAGCACTCGCTATTGGAATTGGTATACAAGATTTTCCAGAAGGTTTAGCTGTTGCACTTCCACTGAGAAGATTTGGATTATCTCGTTTTAAGTCTTTTTTATGGGGGCAATTGAGTGGGGTTGTAGAACCTATTGCTGCAGTTTTAGGTGTGTTACTTGTAATTTGGGCACAAAGTATTTTGCCCTACGCATTGGCGTTTGCTGCGGGTGCTATGATTTATATTGTAGTTGAAGAAGTAATTCCCGAGTCACAAAGAAACGGACATACGGATAAAGCAACCCTTGGATTGATGCTTGGATTTGTTCTTATGATGTCATTAGATGTAGGACTTGGGTAACATAAATTAATCGTAAAAATATTCTTCGCTCTTCTCGAAATTTCCAAAATTGAAGAAATATGAGAGTCCTAATTGCAGGTTTCCACCTCTGAAGGTCAATGGAAATTGCTGATTGTAAAATTCACCATGCTGCACTTCTAATAAATGCGAGGTTCCAAATGATTGTTGATAGGTTAGATTGATTTCGTAACGATCTCCACCATCCGTTTTACCGCCCATTGCGAACCCAATATAGAACATAGGGTAAATTGTACTATTCAACGTTTGTATTATTCTAAAGTCATGTGCCTTATCTTTATTATTGAGTGTATCTGTAGCATTGCTGAAAGCATTATAATTTACCGCCACACCAAATTTTTCCGAAATGAAATTATACTCGCTAAAGTTTTGACGAAATGATATACCAAGCGAAGAATTCCAAGATGAAATACTTTTACTTACTGAGGTATTATAAGCCATAGTATCGTTGTTGATTTTATAACCGGTATTTAAAAAACCCAGAGAAAACTCAAGCGAACTTGCTCTATTCATGTCATAGGTTATTCTAAGATTTCCGTATCCACCTATTCTATTTCGAGTAGAAAAGGAATTAGCAAGTGTGTCGTTAATGCTTGTTTTTGATACACAAACACCTGCACTTCCGCCAACATACCAGGGGCTTTGAGCTAAAATGCTATTGTATATTCCAAAGAGAGTTAAAACGACAAAAAGGCTTTTTCTCATTTCACAAAAATAAGGTTACTATCGTATTAATTCGTACGGGAGGCGTTACTTTTGTAAATCAATGTTGAATTCTATCGAAATTCTAAAATCTTTTGAGCAAGCATTAATAGGTTTTGAAGATAATCCCGAGTGGCAATCAAAAATGAGTACAGCCGAGGTGAAAAACCCATGGTTTACTCAAGATAGTATTACAAATAATCTAGATTCATGGAGAACCGCATTAAGGGATGAAAATGTCAATAAATGGCTAAATAATCATGATATTAATGTACCTCAATCTGATAAAGTATTAGGAATTATTGGAGCGGGTAATATACCATTGGTAATTATGCATGATGTTTTAGTAGGATTGATTTCAGGGCTTAAACTAAAAATTAAACTATCATCAGATGATGAAGAATTGCCAAAATATTGGATACAAAAGGCTCAGGAAATAAGAGGAATTAATTTTGAAATTGAATATGTAGAAAGGTTAAATGATATTGATATCGCTTTTGCTACGGGTAGTAATAATACTCATCGATATTTTGAATATTATTTTAAAAATAAACCCAATGTTTTACGAAAGAATAGAAATAGCTTAGCGGTATTGGGAATGCATAATAATTATACAGAAAGTAAATATCATCAGCTTGGTAACGATATATTCAGTTATTTTGGTTTAGGTTGTAGAAATGTAACCCATATTAAAGTTCCTACGGGATTTGATTTTAAGCCAATGATTCAAACATGGGAAAAGCACTTTCTCGAGTTGGCAAATCATAATAAATATGTAAATAATTACAACTATCATAAAGCCTTATTGCTGATGAATTTAGATCCTCATATTGATTCGGGCTTTGTACTTATGAAAGAGTCGGAAAGCTTGTACTCACCAGTTGGAGTTATATATTACTCGTTTTACGATGATGTACAACAGGTAAATGACTTCATTAATAGTAATAAGGAGGATATTCAATGTGTAGTTTCCGACTTGAGGGAAATAAATAATAAAATAGAGATTGGTTCTGCTCAATGCCCTCAACTATGGGATTATGCAGATGGAGTTGATACTCTAAGTTTTCTAAGAAAAGAATTAAATCTGATTTAAAATCTCAAAAACTTGCTTCGCCATAGGCTTCTGCTGGTCAAGTTTTGGATTGATTTCTGTTATTTCTAAACAGCTTGTTTTAGGGTATTCAATAAGTGTAGAAAGAATATCAACGGCTTGTATTTTACTCAATCCACTCTCCACAGGGGTTCCTGTTCCAACTGAAACAGATGGATCCATACTGTCCACATCAAAACTAATATAAAGATCATCAATCTTTGAATTTAGATAATCAATTGCCTTAGTTACAGCCCATTGGATACCGTTATCAAGCACTTCTTCCGCGTATATTACTTTTATATTATGATCTTTGATAAGTGTTTCTTCGGGTAATTCATAGCTGCGAATACCAATAAAAACAATATTTTCTGCGGGAATAGGAGAGTTCTTTTTTATTCCTTTTATTTTATTCCAAAGTTTTTCGCACTCAGCACCTATTTCATTTCTTTGGCATTTTAAATTATCCTTCTCAATGGCTGTATTTACAGACATACCATGAATATTCCCACTTGGAGTAGTATATGGAGAGTGTAAATCTAAATGAGCATCAATCCAAATTACACCCAATTTATGGGTGTCTTTATTTCTGCAAAAGCCAGCTAAACCACCTATAGCATTGCTATGATCGCCGGTTAGCAATAAAAGTTTTGCATTATTGTTTCTTTCATTTTCTATTGCATCTGCAAACCTTGTTTGATGCTCAATCAAGGGAATTGCCCTTTTCAGATATGGATAGTGAATATCCTCTACTTCCTCAGCGGTTACTTTTTGATCAATAATAGTAATCGGAGCTTTACAGATAAACGACAATCCACTCTCTTTGCAATATTCAATGAGGGTTTTCGGACCTGTTGATGTACCAGCTTTACCAGCACCAAACTCCCAATCTGAAACTAAAACATGCAAATCTTCTTTCTTCATACAGTTGGGTAGTGCAAAATTAAAGAATTTAGGCTAACTATTTTATGTAGTTCTAATTCCAAGGTTTTCTTTTCCAAAGAACGTAACCTCCTAATTGCTTTTCTTTTACGAATTTATAAAGTAAATAATCGTCCGGTGAATAATTTATTTTAGTAAGTATATAGTATTCACCCACATTGATATGATTAAAAGCATGTGCTCTTCTCATTTCTTGTTTGGGATAGAATGATTTTTTTTCAATTTCAAATTCCGGCTTTAGATTATTAAAGTCTTCAGGGGTAACCTCACCATAAAAGTAAACGGCATAGGTTTTATAATACCATGATTCAATAAATGCACCTTTTTTTGTTTTGTTAATTATTGCCCTATTCATTGGCCCTTGAGAAGTTTCTGCAATTGCCGGTAATAACGCTGTTGAAATAACAATTGCCGTTACTCCAGAAATAAGGTACAATAAAACAGGATGACTTTGTTTTTTGGTTGCTTGAAAAAACCACCAGTATAGAAACCAAAATGTGAAAAGTGTTGCGGGTACTAAAGTGTACCAATTCCAATGATCTGTATGGGATAATAATCCAAGGGTAAACGTGTCTAAGTTGACCTCTAAATTAAAGGGCAATGGCCTCATAATGGCCAGTAACGGTGTTAACCATAAAACTAAAATCAACCCTAACCCTGATAATAATAAAGGCCACAATAGCCACTTTTGAAAGTGCCATCTATTGGTATGTATTAAGTATATTTGATATGCGCTGAAGTAACTCAAACTCCACCAACATAAACTCGAGTAATGAATGATTTTAGTTGTTGTAATGCTGAAGATAATCAACACAATCCAAAATAAACTTCTCATGTAAAGATTAAAAACATCTGTATTCCTATCAAGGATTGGGTTTTTAGTAAGATGGGGGATTGCTAGAATCGAAGATGGAAAAGCCAAAAAGAATAGAATAATAATATGGTAAAACCATGGTTGATTGTGCCATTCTATTTGACCTTTGAATAATACTATTTGGTAATCTATGAATTCAGTAATAAATCGAGTTCCGTTAGCTTGAATTAATGGAATTAACCAAGCGGCGATTACCAATAATAGTCCAATAAAGGTCAAGATAATTTTACCTGTAAATATTTCACCCCATTTAGATCGAAACCAAACAGATACTACAACAACAAGCGTAAAAATTAAAATTGCAACGGGACCCTTTGTTAAAACTGCTAATCCTAAAAACACACCTGATAGAAAATAAAATATCTGAGGACGTTCTTCGCGAATAATACTTTGTGAAATTCTATACCATTGAAAAATTGCAAGTACAATGAATAAATTGAATACAGGGTCAATAATTCCCGATCTCCAGTAAATAAATGGGGCTAAAGTAAAGATGCTGGTTAGTGCCCAAAAAGCACCTAACATTCTTTTTCCCAAAAAATCGCCGACATAATAAACAAAATTTACCGTAAAAACGGCAGCTAATATATTGGGGAGTTTATATACCCACGCAGAATCGCTACCTATAATTGACCTGAAAAATGCTTGAAGCCATATGAATAAAGGAGGCTTTTCCCAAAATGGCTCATAACCCATTTGAACGTAGAGCCAATTTTTACTGACAACCATCTCTCTAGCAGACTCTGCAAAGTTTAATTCATCCCAGTCGAATAAGGGTATCATATTTAGACCTAAGAATAAAACTACTAGAGCAATAATACTGAAAGTGATATGTCCGTATACTCTATTCACTATTTTGAAAGTACGGGAAAGATCTTCGAATTAATAACGAAAAACAAGAAAAATAATGCTGCTCCAATTATTCCTCCTACTAAAACATCCTGAAGATGGTGTTGACACAAATATACTCGGGATAATGCTGTAGAAACTACTCCAAAAAATAACAAGGATGAAATAAATATTTTTTGTTTTGGATTTATTGCAAATAAAGTCCAGAGTATTAATCCCGTACCGAAAGTAACGGCAGCCGTATGTCCGCTTGGGAAGCTACCGTAATGTGCAAATGAAATATCATCAATCCGCTTGATATAATAAGTAAAGGATTCTACTGGCCTAGGAGCATCGAAAAAACGTTTAAGAATCTGAATGATTATGCCTTCTATGGCAAAGCTTACTACCCACATCAAAGCATAATTACCCCATTTATAAAACGATAATATCAATGCAGTTAGGATTATCGGCCATTCAGCCCAAAATGAAGCAAATTTAAAAAATGTGGAAAGTATTTTTCTATCCATTTTAAACAATGCAATATTGAATTCAGCAAATGTTCCAAAGCTCAATACCCATATGGCACCAAGTGTAAAAATCAAAATGATTAACAAGACATAGATGATGGGCCGCATTTTACAAAGATAATTACAAGTTCACACGATATTATTTTGAATTATGGTAGTTTTTGATTTCTTTGCAGAAGTAGAAATGAATTTTTGACGAAAAGCAATACCGAATATATGGCAAATAAAACATCAAAGTCCAAATTAGAATTGGAGTATGCATTAAGATCATCCCCTCAAATAATATATCAATATATTTCAAATCCTAGCGGACTACAAAGCTGGTTTGCTGATCATGTTGATATTATGGGGAATGGACATTACCGATTCTCTTGGAATGATGGTACAGAATACCACGCGACGATGGTGAAATCAGTGCCAAATAAATGCACTCGTTTCGACATTATGGATACTGACGGTGAGTATATAGAATTTAAAATAGACCAAGATGATATCACCGGAGATGTAGAACTAATTATATCTGAATTCATTGATCCAGAAGAAGCGGAAATAGCAGCAGATATTTGGGACAGTGCAATTGATTCTCTTTGCTCGATTATAGGAGCCTAGGAGATATCTCCTTCAAGGGCTTTTAATCCCAGGTAGGCAAATAATCCTGCTCCTGTTATTAGTGCTTCTTCGTCAATGTCAAATGCAGGATGATGCACGCTATTTACAATTCCTCTTTCCTCATTTCTTATTCCTAAACGATAAAAACAACTCGGTACTTCTTGAGAATAATACGAGAAATCTTCCGCTGCCATCCAGATGTCTAAATCCATAATGTTTTCTTTACCAAGGTAATTAGAGGAATTTTTTATCAAAAGTTCTGTAAGACCTTCATGGTTTTTTAGAAATGGATAGCCTTTATTAATGGTACATTCAACTTCTCCTCCAAACATGTCACCTATGCTTTTGCATATTTCTTGAATTCTTGTATGTGCTTTATCTCTCCATTTTTCGTTCACCGTGCGGAATGTACCTTCGATTTTTACTTCTGGAGGTAACACATTAGTGGCACCGTTGCCTATTATTTTACCAAATGATAATACAGAGGGTATACTTGGTGTTGCATTTCGTGATACAATTTGTTGAAGTGCAACAATTAAGTTTGACGCCATTAATACACTATCAATTGCCGTATTGGGAAGTGCGCCATGGCCTCCTTTGCCCTTTACTGTAATATATATTTCATCAGTACTTGCCATGTATAATCCTTTTCTAAAGCCTACTTTTCCTGCCTCGAACAACGGCATTACATGTTGTCCAATCATAAAGTCAACTTTTGGGTTTTCAAGTACTCCTTCATTTATCAATAAGCTAGCACCACCAGGTAATTTTTCTTCCCCCGGTTGAAAAATTAGTTTAATGGTACCTTCAAATTGATTTTTAAACTGGTTAATTATAGTGGCGGCCCCTAAAAGAGATGTAGTATGTACGTCGTGTCCACAAGCATGCATTACGCCTTCAATTTTACTCCTGTAGCTTCTGCCATCATTCACTTCCACTATTGGTAAGGCATCCATATCAGCACGCATTCCAACAACTCTTTTGGTCGGGTTTTTACCTTCTATTAATGCAACCACACCAGTATTTGCCATGCGTTTCGTCTTTAATCCTAGTTTATTATGAAGATAATCCTCAACTTTTTTCTGTGTTTCGAATTCATGGAATGAAAGCTCTGGATTACTATGTATATCATTTCTGATTTCTACTAACGCTGGGTGTAGTTGTTTTGCGAGATTTAAAATTTGATCTTTTAACATTAGGTTCAAATTTACTTTTTTTATGTTATCCACGCAGAATGGATTTTTGGAACTGTAGTCGTATTTTTGATATTTAGTGATTGATCCCAGTTCCATAAATCAGATTGTAGATCTTGCACATATCGAAGATGTGGTAGGCGAGTACGTTAATTTAAAACGTACAGGAGGAAGGTATAAAGGTAACTGTCCTTTTCATGATGAAAAAACACCAAGTTTTGTAGTAACCCCTGGAATGGGTATCTATAAATGTTTTGGTTGCCAAAAAGGCGGCAATGTGATACAGTTTGTAATGGATATAGAAAACCTTTCGTTTACTGAATCTGCTCGTTTTCTTGCCAAAAAATATGGAATAGATATCGTTGAAACAAATAGTGGCAACCCAGATGTATCAATGGAGTTGCAACGCGAAAAAGAAAGTCTTCAAGCATTAAACGATTTCGCACTAACTTATTTCCAAGATCAATTATTAAATCATGAAGAGGGTAGAACTACAGCATTGCCCTACTTCAAGGAACGAGGTTACACAAAAGAAAGTATAGATTTTTGGAAAGTCGGATATTCACCGGCTTCTTGGACTGCATTTTATGAATATGCAAAAGTTAAAGGCTATTCTGAAGACGTATTATTAAAAGCGGGACTAATAAAACAACGAGAAAAGGATGGTAGTTATTACGATTTATTCAGAAATCGAGTAATATTCCCACTAGTTGCAGTAAATGGTAAGGTAATAGGATTTGCAGGTAGGGTAATGTCTAAGGTAGATAAAGCTCCGAAATATGTAAATTCACCTGAAACCTTACTTTACAAAAAGAGCGATTTCCTTTACGCTCTTTCTCAATCAAAATCAGAAATTAGAAAATACGATAAGGTCTATCTAATGGAAGGTTACACAGATGTGATGACTCTTCAACAAGCTGGTATTGGTAATGTCGCCGCAAGTAGTGGCACAGCTTTAACGCCTGGCCAAATTAGAATGGTCAGAAGATTCACTTCTAATGTTACAGTTATTTACGACGGTGATGTGGCTGGAATGAAAGCTTCGCTAAGAGGTATTGATTTACTATTAGAGCAAGACTTAAATGTAAGAGTTGTGCCATTACCAGTAGGACAAGATCCTGATTCCTATTGCAAAGAATTAGGTTCAGATGGTTTTAAAGATTATCTAAAAAACCACGAACAGAATTTCATTGTATTTAAAGCAGAATTACTGCTTAAAGAAACTGTAAATGATCCACTTAGAAAGTCTGAAGTTATTTCTGATATACTTAGTTCTTTATCTTTAATTAGTGATAAAATAAAGAGAGAATTACTATTAAAAGAGTTACAGACTAAATGTGACATTCCAATTCAAACGCTTTATTCAGAAATAAATAAGCTTGATAGAAAGAATCGTCAAAATGACTCTCAAAAATCAATCAGTCAAGAACTTAGCTTGTTAAAGCAAGTAGAGGCTACAATAAATGAGTACGCAGATCCTAATACTGAAGCTTTAAGTGATAAACATCAAGAGCGGGCTTTAATTAGGATGATAATGCTTCACGGAAATAAACCAGTAGGTACAGAAGATTTAAAAATTATAGAATTTATTATTCAGGAGTTAGATGATGAAGAAAATGCTAGTTTCCAATTAGTTCATGAACCTTTTACATCAATCCTTGAATATGTTCGTGAATATTACACACAAAATAATAATGCGCCAGAAGCTGTTGATTACGCTAAACATCCTAATACTTCGATTTCCAAGTTTGCCGCAGAGATTTATTCCTCTGATCATATTTTAAGTAAAGCATATAGCGATAATTTAATTAATATTAGGACCGAAGACGATAATTATCCAAAAGAACTAATAGATATATTTCTGAATTTGAGAAGAACCAAAATTGAAGAAATGATTCTTGAGGAACAAAAGAAATTATTAGATCCGGAAGAGGATGATTCTGAAGTTTTGCAGGTCCTTGATTATCTTGTTGGTTTAAGAAGAAAGATAGCCGAACAAATTGGTGCTGTTACAGCAAGATTGTAATTTTAAATATTGGATGAGAAATATAGTTAATATTATTATTGCAACCATTTTTCTGTTTTTTTTAGGATTTTTGAATTTTCCATCGCCGAAACCTCCTGGCCTTCCAAATCCTAACCAACCTGGTTTTGATTATTACAACAATAAAATTTATATAAGTGAAAATATTTTATACTTTGATACATTGGAATTACCTTTAAAAAAAATTCCTACAGTCCAGGAATTGTATACTGTATCTAAAGTAGTAATTGGTAAGTGGGCTAAATTATTTACAGTTATTAAAGTTGAAGAAAGCGGTCGAGACGGTCAATATTCATATTATGCTTTAAATTATTTCAATTTAGTTGGAATGAGATATCCTCGGAAAAGGAAAACTACCGCTGTAAAAAGGGGAAATGATTATTATTCTGTTTATGCTAACTGGTATGAAGGAATGATTGACTTTAAATACTACATAAATTATATGGAAGGGTCGTTTTATAGACGTTATAAACGATACCCTAAAACAGAAGAAGAATTCATTCGTCATTTATACGGATCTTATAATAAATATTCAAAATGGTATAATGACGTTATTTATATATTAAGAAATTTTAATTATTATTAAGGGTATTTCGCCACTAACGGCATAATTCTCCCTTTACCGAATCCTTTTGAACTTACTCTTATTATTGGTGGTGCTTGATATCGTTTATATTCACTTGCATTCACTAAATTTAATACCTTGCGCACTGTATTTGCTTCATATCCTTCTAAAATGATTTCTTGTAGACCTTTTCGTTCCTCGATATAAAGTCTGAGTATCCCATCTAAAATGGCATAATCGGGTAAACTATCGCTATCTTTCTGATCGGGTCTTAATTCAGCGCTAGGTTCTTTTGTAAGGATGTTATTTGAGATTATCTCTTCTGAAGCATTTATATACTCACAGAGTGCATATACTTGGGTTTTATAAATATCTCCAATCACTGAAATACTGCCACACAAATCACCATACAAAGTGCTGTACCCAACTGCCATTTCACTTTTGTTACTCGTATTGAGTAAAATATTGCCATGTTTGTTGCTTAAAGCCATAAGTAATACTGCTCTTGATCTAGCTTGAATATTTTCTTCTGCTAAACCAATTGGTAAATCTTTAAAATAAGGCTGTAATGTATGCTCATAGCTATCGTGAATATCAGTAATTGGAATTTCCCAATAAGGGTTTCCTAAATTTTTTGATAATTCCACAGCGTCTTTTACTGATGACTTACTGCTGTAGCGTGAGGGCATAAGCACTGCCGTTACATTCTCGACCCCCAATGCTTGTACAGCGAGTGTTTGAACTAAGGCGCTATCTACGCCACCGCTAGCCCCAAGAATGGCCTTTTTAAAGCCCATTTTATTAAAATAATCTTTTATCCCAAAAACTAAGGCTTTATGCAATAATGCGACATTATCGGATCCCACAGTTAATGTTTTATCATTAATAGAGAATCTCCCGTTTTCGAAATTTATATATTCAATATCCTCCTCGAATTCTTCTAGTTGAAGTACTACCTCACCATCATTATTTACAGCTCTGCTACTTCCATCAAACAATAATTCGGTATGTATTCCTATTTGATTGACATACAAAACCGGTAGAGAAAATCTATTCACTTGACCACTAAGTACTCTATTTCTATGTGATTGTTTTCCCAAGTGGAAAGGCGAAGCAGATGGATTTATTATTAACTCTGCGCCAGACTCTTTAAGCACTTCTCCAGGGCTTTGAGTATATTCAAATTCATTGTAGCGGTCCCAAAGATCTTCACATATTGCAATTCCAATTTTAACACCTTTAAAATCTATGATTTGACTTTCTTTCGCACTTTCAAAATATCTAGATTCTTGAAATACGTCGTAAGTAGGTAATAATGTTTTTGCTATTGTATGTTGAATTCTTCCATTCTCCATAAAACAACATACATTTTGTAGTAAACGACCTTTATTTGGGTTCCGCATAACACCACCAACAATTGCAGCTATCCCTTGACAGCTTTGTGCAACTAATTCTAGGCTGTATTCACTTCTTTCAACAAAAGAAGGGTAATCGAGTAAATCGTCTGGTGAATAACCGCATACGGTCATTTCAGGAAAAACAACTAAATCTGCTCCCTCTCGTTTTGCATTGAATAGAACATCAGCAATTTTTGAAGTATTACCTTCAAAATCACCAATCTTAACATTAATCTGTGCTACGCAAATTTTCATTTACGCCTGCAAGATAGGCCCAATTAAAAGATCAAACCAACTTGTAACGAAAGAAAATTATGTCTGCCTTTATAAAGATCATCCTTTAGGAAGTCGGTAAAACCGTTGTCGAATTTCAATCCGCCAGTAAGGCTAAGATTTCCTGCTAATGGATATTCCACACCAGCTGCAAAAACCAGCGACATACGCGCTGTATTAATATCATCAGTAAAAATGAAATTTTTATCATTATTTGCACCACCATCAAAATCATAAATAGAGTTTTGTGTAGCGTTAGGATCATGAGATGTGATATTTGGAGTATTAGCGTAAATATCGGGATCTACGGTAGTTCTAAGGCGTTTACTCAAAACGAATGAAGGTGCAATACCTACTTGAAAAGTATATTTAAGGTCACCTATTTCTTCTGTTTTCATTTTAAATGAAATTGGAAGCTCTAAATATTGTACATCATAATTGAATTGCGCATTCTGATATACTTCAGTATTCGAGTTTATATCTTTCTTTTTGAGTTTACCTGTGTGACTCAAGGTAAGTGGGGCAGTTGAAATCAAAAGGTCAGCAGATGCCCAATAATTGGGAGATGGAGATAATTTGTAATCAGCAGTTAAACCATATGAAAAGCCTAAACCCATACCTGAATTTTCAATTGCACCCTCTTGGACTTTCAACCAGGAAAAATTTGGACTAATTTTGAAGCCGAAAGATAACTTTTTCATTGAACTAGGTTGAGCAACGGTTTGCCCAAAAGCAAATGCTGTAATACTCAAAGCGCTGAGAAGGATAATTTTCTTCATCTTGAAACGTTTATAATTGTATGCAAAAAAACAAATTTTTGGGAAAATTGAGCAAGGCTCTTATTGTATTAACGCTCTTAGTTTTCCCTTTTTGTGGGCAATCTCCTGCAGAACCGGCAAAAATTGAAATAATTGACTTTGTAATTGAGTTAGAAGACTTGAGTGATAGATCGATACAAGTCAAAGATATTCAGCAATTTAAAGAAAAGTACCCGCGTTTTTTTGCTTTGTGGTTTTCTGAAATAATGGACTATAAAAAGTTTCAGGGATTTTCAGATAGTTTTTTAACATCAAATTTTTCTCGATTAATTCAAGTTAATAGGCCTGTTTTCAGAGCTTTGAATGCGCACTATTCCAAATATCCGAATTGGAATGAGTCTTTAAATCAACAATGGGGTAACCTTCAACGGGATTTTCCCGGAACTAGCACCCCGAAAGTATTTGCTTATTTTTCGCAATTTAGTAATTACAATACCTTTTATGATTCCACAAATGATCAAGTGATTTTAGGATATTCAAAGGAAATGTTCATGAATGATACATTCCCGTTGTATGCAATGCTTGAAGTCCCAGAATTTTTTAACAGATATAATGACCCAAAACAAATTCCAACAATGCTTATTTGGAATTACTTGTCATCAAAATATAAGCCGTTACACAATCCTGAAAATATGTTGGGGCAAGCTGTGTTAGATGGTAAAATTTGGGCACTCTTGATTCATATTTCCGACCAAAAAAATCCTCATCTTAATTTGGGTTATACAGAAGAGGAGTGGGCGTTCATGGAACGTGATCAAGGGCAAATGTGGAAACTCTTTTTGCAAAACGACTTGTTATATTCGAAGAACTTCAACGACTATGTGAGGTTCTTTGTTTATGGAAATAAAACATTTGCTTCTGGAGTTCCTCCAGAGTGCCCACCTATGATTGGATGCTTTATCGGATTGAAGATCATTCAAAAATATATGGACGAAACGGATTGTACTTGGGCAGAATTATTTTCAGAAACAGATGCAAACAAAATATTAAGATTATCAGGTTATAACCCTGCACGATAGACCAATGAATTATTTCGAATTTTTTAAAGAACGACTAAAAAATAATCATTTCATAAACCATATGGGTTTGGTATTGGAAATGGTAGAAGCGGGTGAAGCTGAAATGACACTTAAAGTTGAATCTCATCATCTTCAGCAAAATGGATTTTTGCACGGTGGTGTTACAGCTACAATTTGCGATGTAGTTACTGGAATTGCAGCTTATACTGCAGTTGATGAGTCTAAAAATGTTGTTACCGCAGATTTAAATGTCTCTTATTTAAATCCTAGTACATCCAAACTTATTAAAGCAAAAGGTAGAGTTAAAAAGGCGGGTAGATTTTTGGTGTATTGCGAAGGAGATGTTTTTGATGTTTTTGAAGATGGTTCTGAGAAATTAATTGCATCTTGCACTTCAATTATGGCGGCGGTAGATATTCCGGTCGTTCAAAATCCTCAATAATGAAATACAGAGAAACACTATATCAAAACTATCATACCAATCAAAGTGGCAGAGCATCTTTAACAGACGCTAAGTCTTTGTTTGATCGTGAAAAATGGAGATTTTCAAAAGAAATTTTACCTGTAACTAAGGAATGGTCTAAGGATTTGAAAATAATAGATATGGGTTGTGGGAGTGGCAGCTTAGTTAGTTTATTGAATCAATCTGGTTTTAATAATGTAATTGGTATTGACTTAAGCAAAGAACAAGTAGATTTAGGTAAAGAGTTGGGAGTTGACAATTTAGTTCAAGCCGATATTATTGAGTATCTCAATGTACAAAATATAAAAATGGATGTTTTATTTGGGATGGATATCATAGAGCATTTTACCAAAGACGAATTGGTGGAACTATTAACTAATATCAAATCTCATATGAATAACGGTGGCAAGGTGATTTTTCGAACACCTAATTTAGATGCGCCGTTTTCAACTGTATTTGCCAATGGTGATTTTACCCATGAAAATTACTTGAATCTCAGTTCTGCAGAGCAGTTAATGCTCTCAGTAGGATTTAAATCTGTTAAAGTTCATGAATCGAATATGGATATTAAAGGGTTTGTAAAAAATTCTATTAGAAAGTGTATTTGGGCATTGTTGAAATTTAGATTAAAACTGATTTTATTCGCAACAGGAAGAAGTACTAGAGGATTAATATTTTCGCCGAATTTAATAATTGAAGTAACGGTATGAGTAGAAAAATAGCATTAATAACAGGCGGTACATCTGGGATTGGGAAGGCTTGTGCAGAATTGTACTTGAAGAATGATTTCAATGTAATTATTACTGGTAGGAGATTAGATAGGTTAGCTGAATTTAAAAGCCAATTTGATGAGGGTAGGGTGCATGTTCTATGTTTCGATGTTCGTAATGAAAGTCAAGTAATAGATTCATTAAATAGTCTTCCAGATGAATGGAAGAATATTGATATTTTAGTAAATAATGCAGGACTTGCATTGGGATTATCACGTTTTTTCGATGGTAATTCGCAACATTGGGACACGATGCTTGATACCAATGTTAAAGGATTATTGTATGTCTCCAAAGTTGTTTCTAATTGGATGAAAAATGCTCAAAAAGGCCATATTGTAAATATTGGTTCTATTGCCGGTAAGGAAGTATATATGAACGGAAATGTCTATTGCGCAAGTAAACACGCAGTTGACGCTTTAACACAAGCAATGCGAATTGAATTAGCTGAGTTTAATGTTAGAGTTTCTGCTGTTCATCCTGGTGCTGTAGATACAGAATTTAGTGAGGTTCGATTTGAGGGTGATAAAGAAAAGGCAGATCAAGTATATGTTGGGTTTGAGAATCTGATCGCGGAGGATATTGCAGATGCGGTAATTTACATCACATCAAGAAAACCAAATGTAAATATTAATGACCTAGTCATAATGCCAACCGCTCAGCCTAAAGCATCTATTATTCACAGAAAGGGTTAATTTATGAGTAACAAAAACAAAAATAGAAGCGGAATCGTTTATAGTACAGATCCTAATTATCAGTTTGATTCGGGAGAAGAAAGCCAAGAAACCTTGCCCCCTTCACAGCAAAAACTCTATGTGCGGAGAGAAGTGAGGTCCGGAAAATCAACTATTGCCATTCGGGAGTTTGTAGGTGGTAAAGATGATTTAAAAGCACTTGAGAAATCTTTAAAGAATCATTGCGGTACAGGTGGAACTTCTAAAGATGGTGTTATATATATACAAGGAGATGTTGCTGAAAAAATTAAACAGTTTCTGGCTTCAAAAGGGTATAAAACAAAAGGTTAGTTTGAATCGAGCTTTTACGGTTATAATATTTTCGTTACTAATTTGGTCAAGCACTTCTTGTCAAAGTCAACACACAAATCAATTAAAAATGGAATCTTCGAATAATTTGGATACCTGTATTATTGCAGGTGGATGTTTTTGGTGCCTAGATGCAGTGTATCAAAACATGGAGGGAATTGAAAAAGTTGAATGCGGCTACAGCAATGGGTTGGTTAAAAATCCTACTTATAAAGAGGTATGTACAGGTAGGACTAACTGTGTAGAAGTGGTAAGATTGTTTTTTGATTCGTCAAAAACTTCCTACGAAGAAATACTTACAGTATTTTGGAGAATACATAACCCCACTACATTAAACAGACAAGGTAATGATGTTGGTACCCAATACAGAAGTGGTATTTATTATACCTCAGATGAGCAAAAAGAAATTGCTTTGAAGAGTAAATCAGCTGTTCAAGAATCTTTATTGTGGAGTGATCCAATAGTTACCGAAATTGTTCCATTGAAGGATTTTTCTGTTGCAGAAGATTACCATCAGAACTATTTCGAGAATAACCCAAATCAACCTTATTGCGTTTATGTAGTAGGTGAGAAAGTTGAAAAGTTCAAAAAACTATTCAAAGAGAAACTAAAACACTAAAGTTTTTCGTGAATCCATCCATTTAAAATGGATACTCCAGTTCCTATTGCCCATCCCATTATAACATCTGATGGATAATGCTTTCCGGCTGTTATTCGTAGTACGCCTGTAGTCAAGGCTAATCCAGTGGAGGCCCAGGCCGTAATTTTACTTGTTTTTGATGAGGGATATCGGTAAGCCATCCATATAGAAGTTGCAGCTGCAGCAGCTGTCATAGAACTATGTCCGCTGAAAAACGAATAAAAATGATCATTAGCACCGTCGCTAACAAAATTGGGGTTTCTCGTGTAAGGACGTTTTCTCTGAAATACAATTTTTGCTGATTGGGTTAAATTGGCCGTAAATAGTAAATTCTGAACCCAAAGATTTGCAAAATTTCGTGTGGTTTTCAAACTCTTGTATTGGTCGGTCTGTATAAGCGATAAAATAAGTGCTACTTGCAATGTGTAATCCGATGCCCATGCATGTTGCTTGGTAAGTGTCGTTTTTGAAAAATCATCCAAAACAGGAACTTTCCATTCTTTTGGATCAATTTTCAATGTGTTTTTTACAATGTAACGATTTGTTAACCAATAAGATGAATTAATTGTATGGATTCCAAGGTCTGTACCTAAATGAAATCCAATTTGCCTGTTTGTTGGGTTTTGACCCTTTAGGAAAAAAATACACATAAACGAAAGTGTCAAGGTTACACTTTTTGAATATAGGGATTGTGTTATCATTTTGATAATCATTTTAATAGGTATGTCTTATTGTATGTATATGCTTGCAAAAAATTGTGCGTAAGTACTTGATTTAACATATGGTTTACATTATGGTTTAGTCACTTACCCTTGGTAATTTTGTTGTGTCAAATTTACATTTATTATTTATGAGTAATGCAGCATTGATTGACGCTCTAAAAAAACAAGCCAATCAAGTATTTGAAAACTTAACTACCCAAGAACTAGTAGAAAAGGCCTTAGAAAGAGGCGAAGGTAAACTTACAGATCGTGGTGCTCTAGCAGCAGATACTGGTGAGTTTACAGGAAGAAGCCCCAAGGATAAGTTCTTAGTGCAAGATGAGAAAACAAAAGATACCGCTTGGTGGGGTTCTGTGAACCAACCATTTGCATCTGATAAATTTGATGCGCTACTCAATAAAGTAGTTAATCATTTGAATCAAAAAGATATATTTATCAGACATGCTTATGCAGGTGCAGATCCTAACCACCAATTGAACATTCAAGTGGTTACAGAAAGTGCGTATCAAAATTTATTTGCCAAGCATTTATTCTTGCGTCCTACTGCTAATGAAGCAACTGAACAAGAAACAGAGTGGTTAATAATTGCCGCTCCTTCATTTAAAGGAGACCCTTCAGTTGACGGAGTTAGACAGCATAATTTTACAATTGTAGATATGTCACGTATGATTATATTGATTGGTGGCAGCGGTTACACAGGTGAAATTAAAAAAGGAATTTTTGGTGTACTTAATTACATACTTCCTCAAGAACGTGGAGTATTAAGTATGCACTGTTCTGCAAATATCGGAAAGGCTGGTGATACTGCAATTTTCTTTGGTTTGAGTGGAACAGGTAAAACTACATTAAGTGCTGATCCAAATAGAAAACTTATTGGAGATGATGAACATGGGTGGTCTGAAAATACTGTATTTAATTTTGAGGGTGGATGTTATGCGAAATGCGTAAATCTTACTGAAGAAAAAGAACCACAAATTTGGAATGCAATTAAGGAAGGTGCATTAGTTGAGAACGTTAGATTCTTTGATAATTCAGATAAAGTAAACTACAATGATATATCGGTTACAGAAAATACTCGAGTAGCTTACCCAATTGATTACATTGACAATGTGGCGGTACCATCTGTAGGAGATGCACCTAAAAATATATTCTTTTTAACAGCAGATGCATTTGGTGTATTGCCTCCGATTTCAAAATTAACACCTGGACAAGCCATGTATCACTTTATTTCGGGATATACTGCTAAAGTTGCTGGCACAGAAGCTGGAATTACAGAACCACAGGCAACTTTCTCAGCTTGTTTTGGACAAGCTTTTCTTCCATTACATCCGGCTAAATATGCGGAAATGTTAGGAGAGAAATTAACGCACAACCCTGATGTGAATGTTTGGTTAATTAATACCGGCTGGACTGGCGGTCCTTACGGCGTAGGAAATAGAATGAAATTGGGTTATACACGCGCAATGATTACCGAAGCACTAGAAGGTAGACTTACGAATAACTTTGTAGCACATCCAGTATTTGGAGTAATGATGCCAGAAGAATGTGCAAATGTTCCTTCAGGATTACTTAATCCAAGAAATACCTGGGATGATAAGTCAGCCTATGATGCTCAGTGTAATAAACTTGCTGAATTATTTAATACGAACTTTGAAAAGTTTGCAGATGGCTCAAGTGATGAAATTAAGGCAGCCGCACCTAAAGTGGTGGTTTATCGTAATATTTGATTGATCCTAATTAAAAAAGCGGCTTTATGCCGCTTTTTTTCTTTTACTAAGTATTCATCAAAACTAGTTTGGTATCTTTGCAAATTATGAGCATTTCCTCACTAGAAATCAAACAGCAATTCTTGGACTTCTTTGCATCAAAAGGACATAAAATAGTACCTTCTGCACCTATTGTAGTAAAAGGTGATCCAACACTGATGTTTACAAATGCCGGAATGAATCAGTTTAAGGATTTCTTTTTGGGAAATGAAACAACTCAAGAAAAGCGCATTGCAGACAGTCAGAAATGTCTTAGAGTAAGTGGAAAGCATAATGACTTAGATGAGGTAGGACATGACCACTATCATCATACTATGTTTGAGATGCTCGGGAATTGGTCATTCGGAGATTATTTCAAAAAAGAGGCAATAGAATGGGCCTGGGAACTACTTACTGATGTTTACAAACTGCCGGCAGATAGGTTGTATGTTACAGTTTTTGAGGGTAGTAAAGAAGAGAATATTCCTTTTGACCAGGAAGCTTTTGATATTTGGTCCAAACTTTTACCCAAAGAGAGGATACTAAATGGTAATAAAAAGGATAATTTCTGGGAGATGGGTGAAACTGGACCTTGCGGACCCTGCACAGAAATTCATATCGACCTTAGGTCTGAGGAAGAAATAAAGAATATTTCAGGTGCAGTTTTGGTAAATGCCGACCATCCAGAAGTTATGGAGATTTGGAATAATGTATTCATGGAATTTAACAGGATGGCTGATGGTTCATTGGTTAATTTACCTGAAAAACATGTAGATACGGGAATGGGTTTTGAGCGTTTAGTAAGAGTTATTCAAAATAAAAAATCTAATTACGATACGGATATTTTCAGTTTTATTATTGAAGAAACTTCAAAGCTATCCAATATAAAGTATGGAGAAGTAGAAAATCAGGATATTGCATTTCGTGTAATTGCCGATCATATTCGCGCAGTTGTAATGGTAATTGCCGATGGACAAATTCCTTCAAATACAGGTGCGGGATATGTTGTTCGAAGAATATTAAGAAGGGCCGTTAGATATGGTTATAGCTACTTAAATCTTCAGCAACCATTTATGAACCAATTGGTGGTTTCTTTGGCAGAGTATTTCAAGGAATCTTATCCAGAAGTAATTAAGCAAACTGATTTTATTGCTAAAGTTATTAAAGAGGAAGAAACGGCATTTTTCAGAACATTAAGTACGGGTATTCAAAAGCTTTCTGCATACTTTGATCAATTTGGCAAGAAAGAAATTGAAGGTTCTGTTGCCTTTGAGCTTTATGATACGTATGGATTTCCAATTGACTTAACAGAGATTATCGCTCGTGAAAATGGAGTAGAGGTGGATTTAAAAGAATTTGAAAAAGCCTTAACTGAACAAAAAAACAGATCCAAAAACGATGCTAAAAAAGACTTAGGAGATTGGAATTGGGTTATGGAAAATTCCACCGAAGATTTTGTTGGGTATGATGAAACAAAAACTAAAACCCATATTAGTCGTTGGAGAGAGGTCTCACAAAAAGGGAAGACATATTTTCAGTATGTATTGGTAAATTCTCCCTTTTATGCCGAAAGTGGCGGTCAAGTAGGGGATAAAGGAAAACTTACTAATCTATCCGGTGATGAAGTGTTTATAATTGACACTCAAAAGGATAATAAGCTTCATGTGTTATTGTCTACAAAGATGATATCTAATCCGCAGGAGGAAATTATTGCTGAAGTTAATGTTGAGAGAAGAAATGATATCAGAAAGAATCACTCTGCAACGCATTTAATGCATAGCGCATTACGCCAAGTTTTAGGCGATCATGTTGCGCAAAAAGGTAGTTTGGTCAATGATGAAGTATTGCGATTTGACTTTTCTCACTTTGGAAAAATGACAGATGATGAACTAAAGAGAGTTGAGGAAATTGTAAACAATAAAATATCAGCTTCAATACCATTAAATGAGTATCGCGATATTCCAATTGAGGAAGCGAAACAAATGGGTGCAACTGCTCTTTTTGGAGAGAAGTATGGAAATAAAGTAAGAGTTATTGAGTTTGATAGAGAATTTTCAATAGAGTTATGCGGCGGAACCCATGTTGAGAACACGCGCGATATAGGTTATTTTAAACTTATGTCTGAAGGTAGTGTTAGTTCAGGAATACGAAGAATAGAAGCAATTACTGGTTCTAAAGCAATGGAGTTTTTAAATTCCCAAACTCAAGAACTTCAAAGCATCAAGATGTTGCTGAATAACCCTAAAAATGCCGTTGATGCGGTGGAGAAGCTACTTGAACAAAATAATAATCTTCAAAAACAGATTCAAAATTTCCAACAAGAACAGGCCAAAGTAATAAAGACTGAGTTAGAATCAATGGTTTCAAAAGTGGGAACGGTTAATACATTATTTACCGTTGTTGATTTATATTCTGCCGAAGATGCTAAAAATATATGTTTCCAATTAAAGCAACAATTTGATCCGTTTATTGGTGCAATTGGTTATCGCGTTGATGGAAAGCCGGGTATTACAATAATAGTATCTGAAAGTCTTGTGGAAAGCCTAGAAGTTAATGCATCTAATCTTGTTAGAAGCTGTGGTAAATATATTCAGGGTGGTGGAGGCGGACAAGCGTTTTTCGCTTCTGCAGGAGGTAAAAATGTTGAAGGGCTTGAGGATGCTGTGAATTTTGCAAAAGGAGAAATTACCCCTCGATTGAAATAACCTTTTTGGTTTCAAAAAAAGATTCCTCAAAGAAGTCACTTATATGGGTGCTCTTCAATTTTAATTTAGAGTATGTTTGAGTAAGTTCATTTAGTTCTTCCGATAAATCCCCTCCTTTTAAAAGGGCAAACTTTGGTTTACCTGTCCAATGACCTTTCATCCAATCAAAAAGCTTTATGGTAGGCGCAACAGCGCGTGCTACAGCCATGTCGTATTTCCAAGGAGTCTCTTCAATTCTGTATTTTCTTGCGGTTACATTTGCTAAACCTACTTCATTGGCAATTTCTTGAACAATATTAATTTTTTTACCAATGCTATCGATGAGGTAAAATTGAATTTCAGGAAACATTATCGCTAAAGGGATACCTGGAAAACCTCCACCAGTTCCTATATCAACAACAGTTTTAAGGCCTCTAAATTCAGTAGTTTTAACTAATGCCATACTATGTAAAATATGGTGAACATAGAAGTTATCTGTATCTTTTCTCGATATTAAATTTACTCGATTATTGTGGTAGATATATAAGTCTTTTAAATAATTAAATTGTTCCTTTTGTTTATATTTAAGTGCGTCGAAGTATTTTTCTAGTATATCTGCGGTTACCATATAATACGTTTTTTAAAGTAAGCACGAATACTAATATATGGATACCAAACCGTAGTTACTAGGTTATATATTGGATACCAGTTAGCACCTTTTCTCATTTGTAATTTTTTACCCTTTCTGAAATAAATTATCCATTCAGTTATTAACTTTAGGCTAACTAAAGCTGTAGGGTAAATCCAATGGCTTCCAATTATGAAAAACAATACCAAAGAAATCCAAAATATTAACTGGGATAATGGATACCACATTAAATGAAACTTAACACCGCTTCTATACATTCTACCAACCCATAAATGTCTCATTTTTTGTCTCCAATAATGTTGAAAGTTTTTAGGGCCTTTTGTAGTAGTGAAGCTATTTGTACTCAGGCAAACACTTGTATTTAATCCATTACTTACAGACTGTATAAACAAGTCATCGTCGCCAGCTGGAATGTGATGGTGAGAGGAAAAGCCATTTACCGAATCATAAATATCTTTTGTGTACGAAAGATTTCTTCCGACTCCCATGTAAGGTAAACCTGCCATTGCCATTCCTGTATAGTTTAGTGCAGTAAATAAATTTTCATACTCTACAAGACCTCCAAGAAATCCTTTACCTCCATCTACAGGGGATATACCAAGAACGATATTTTTTTCCTTGGTTTTTGAATTCATCATTTCTTGAATCCACTGATTACCTACAGGTAAACAATCTGCATCTGTAAGTAGTATATTTTTGTATTGGGCTTTTTTAATTCCTAGTGTAAGGGCCAATTTTTTACTACCGTTTTTTATTACTGTTGGATCAAGTAATACATATTTAAGTCGGGGTTCTTTTTCTGATTCTCTAACCAAGAAATAGGCAGTTTCATCTCCCGAACAATCATCGACAACAATTACTTCAAATTCAGGGTAATCTTGCTCTAGCCATAAATGTAAATTATCCTCTAGTAATAGTACTGCATTTTTTGCGCAGATAATTACTGAAACTGGTTCGCTGAATTGGTTGGAATTCTCAGAATTTATTGGTTTAACTCTGAAATGATAAACGAATGTGTAGTACCAACCCATTAATATACCAAAACCAACCACGGAAATCCCAATGATGTCAATTTGACTAAAAGGGATATTTTGAAAGTAATTCAATATGTGTTCCACCTTAAACCACAAATCTAATAACAAGCCGTATTTAACTGTAGCAAAGTGTATATGTTGAGGATAAATAAATAAATTATTGAGCCTCATTGAGTTCGGAAGTTGAGCAATTTAGAATTTGTAGGAAATAAAATTATACTTTTTCTATAAACAACAATTATATATAAATTGCCCAATCAATATTGATTTTTTATGTTCAGTTTCTCCCCTCCCAGAAAGACCTATTTGTTTATAAATAAGAAAACGAAATTTATTCTTATCATTCTTTGTTTCATTTTATCTAACCAAGTAAGTGGACAATACAGTATTCGGGTAGTGGATTCAAGAAATTCGAGTCCTTTAAATCGGGTTTTGATTAACCGCCTTGTTAAGAACACAAGCGGGGTTTATACCGAAACCATAGGATATACCGATAGTAATGGTAGGATTTCAATAAATCAACCAAAGGGAACACAAATTCACTTTATTGCTAACAATTATGAAGAACAAGATTACTTTTTGGGCACTGAAAAACGAATCATGATTTCACTAGAAAGTTCGGTCGATAGAGTAGATGAAGTTGTTGTTGTTGGTTATTCTAAAGTTAAGAGAAAAGAAATTACAGGTTCTATAGGTTCTGTGAAAGGTGCAGATCTTGTGAAACAGCCAGTTCTTACCGGTACACAGGCATTACAAGGAAAGCTAGCAGGGGTTCAAATTACCAATTATGGATCTCCTGGTTCAGCACCAACCGTTCGTATCCGAGGTACAGGTTCTGTTATTGGAGGCGCGGAGCCTTTATATGTAGTTGACGGAGTGATTACTGATGATATCAGAAATATTTCAACATCAGATATTGTATCTATGGATGTGTTAAAAGATGCATCATCAACTGCAATTTATGGAGTAAGAGCTGCTAACGGTGTAGTTTTAATTACTACAAAAGCAGGAAAAAGGGGTTCTTCAAGCTTAAGTTATGACGGATACTTCGGATTTAAGGACCTATCCAACAAAGTATTTATGGCCGGACCAAATTTGTTTACAGCATATTCAAATGAGGCGGCAGGGACCTTTGCAATTAAAGATGAACAAATTATTGGTAAAACTGATTGGATGGATGCCATTACGCGCACTGGTTTACAGCAAAACCATTCCATTTCAATAAATGGCGGAGGTGAGAAAAATACATCTTTCCTTTCAGTAAATTACATGAAAGAATCAGGTATTCTTATTGGTAATGATTACGAGCGTATTACGCTGAGAAACAATAATGATTTTTTTGTAGGTGACAAATTAAGAATTGGAAATACACTGAACTTGAGCAGATATTTCTCGAATAATAAACCATTTAGCGCGTTTACAGCGGCGTATAATGCAGCTCCATTGTATGATGTAATTGATGAAAATGGAAATTATGGTTACACCGATGTTAACAATGTGGGTAACCCAGTAGCTGCTTTGGATTACACCGATGATCAGTCTTTTGGAAACAGGTTGATGGGTAATTTGTATGCAGATTGGGAAATAATCAAAGGGCTTAAATTCAATACAAGTTTAGGGCTTGATGCATACGGTAATGAAGGAAGAAATTATCAAAGAAGATATCGCGTTAGTGGTACGCAGCGTTATGATACAACCACATATACTGTAAGCGCTAATAATGGTTACCGATGGATTTGGAATCAGTTACTTACATATGATGCCAATATCAATAAAAATCAGACGTTAAAGGTTATTGCAGGTCATACAGCTGAGCAATACGATGGAGAGATGTTTGCTATTTCGCGAGATGGTGTTCCGTCTAAACCTCAGTACAGATATATCAATACAGGAGCCTCAACAATACAAGGAAATATATTGTATCAAAGACCTGTAAGTGATTATGGATCCAGAGAAAGTTATCTGGCTAAGGTTAGCTATGCGTATTATGATAAGATATTCGTTTCTGGATCATTCAGAAGAGATGGTTCTTCGAAATTTCCAGTTCAAAATAGATGGGGAAACTTCCCATCTGTTGGTTTAGCATGGGACCTCACTAAGGAATCATTCTTTCCAAGATCAAAGAATTTTAATTACTTAAAAGCGCGTGCATCATGGGGTAAGGTAGGGAATGATAGAATTAATCCCTCTGAGTTTGTAACCTTACTATCTACGGGATTAGTTTCTGTATTTGGAAATGGCGATATTCAAGATGGTTCTACTATTGCTGAAATAAAGGATCCAAACCTAAAGTGGGAAGTAACAACAGAGTATGATTTTGGATTTGATTTTGAATTAGTTGAAAAGAGATGGTTTGGAACCATGGATTGGTATTATAAATTAACATCAGGAGCATTATTTAATGTTCCTTTATCTGCTGGTCTTGGAGATAATAATAACAGCATGCTAACAAATGCCGCAGACATCTCTAATACAGGTATAGAATTAACTTTGGGTTACAAATCACTTCCTGGAGACTACAGGTCAGGTTTTAACTGGAGCTCTGTGATTACTGCAACCTTTAACAGAAATAGAATAGAAAATTTAGGCTTGGGTAGACCTACAAATTACGGAAGTTTAAACAACGGAGAATTTGCAACTCGCGTTGCACCCGGCCAGCCAATTGGTGTTTTCTGGGTATACGAGACTGATGGAGTTTACCAAAGTAATGAAGAAATAAATAATTCAGCTCACCTATTTGGTGCACAACCCGGTGATTTCAGAATAAAAGACAATAATGGTGATGGGGTAATTGACGATTTAGACAGAGTTTATGTTGGATCTTATCAGCCAATTGCATATTTCGGTTGGAACACTAAATTAACTTACAGAAACTGGGATTTAAACATTGATATTTTCTCAAACTACGGTAACAAGGTGTTTAACGGAAAGAAAACCGTTAGATACGGAGGTAGTTATAATGTAGAATATGATGTTGCTGTAAATAGATGGACGCCTGACAATCCAACAAACGAGGCTCCAAGAGCATATAATGGTGTTCCAAAACCATCCGATTATTATGTAGAGAGTGGTTCTTTCATCAGATTAAATAACCTTTCATTAGGCTATACAATGCCCGGTAGGGCAATCTCAAAAATTGGTGCGAAGTCCCTACGTTTCTATGTTACTGCACAAAACTTATTCACATGGATGAGTTATTCTGGATACACTGCCGAGTTGCCTGGTGCACCGCCACAAGCGGGTATTGAGTTAAATATTTATCCAACTTCACGTACTGTATTAACTGGTGTTCAAATTCAATTCTAAGATCAACACAATGAAAAACACAATCAAATCAACAATTATACTTTCTGTATTATCCATTTCAGTTTTTACATTGAATTCTTGTAGAAAAGATTTTTTAGAAGAAGAGCCTAGGGTACAAACGATAGAGGATTATTTTACCACCTCAAATCAAGCTGCAAGAGAAATGGTAAATGCTATCTACAACAAGCTATATGATTGGAATTTACATAGTTTCCCATTTATTGGAATGACCGAAATTGCAGGTGATAATACCTCAAAAGGTTCAGATGCGGGAGATACAGGAGGAGATAAGGATCAAATGGATGGTTATTTTTTCGCTCCAACTTCAATTTCATTCGGTGATGTTTGGAGCGGCTATTTCGAAGCAATTGCAAGGGCAAATAAAGCCATTAAATATGTTGATGAATTAGATATCCCTCAATCAAATAAAAACCAATACATAGCAGAAGCAAGATTTCTTAGAGGTTATTTCTATTTCTTTTTAGTTAGAAGTTTTGGTGGTGTACCGTTAATTGATAAAGTACCAATTACAGAAGAAGAAATTGCAAATACATATGTTCGCGCTTCTGAAGATAAAATATATGACCTCATTGAGTCGGATTTTCAATTTGCCACACAGTTGCCAGCAAAACAATTAATAGATTTAGGAAGAGCAAGTGGCGACGCTGCTACAGCAATGTTGGCAAAGGTTGCCTTGTACAGAAAAAACTGGGGATTATGTGCAAATTATTGTTCTAATCTAATTTCCTCTGGGCAATATAACTTAGTGAAAGATTATTCTCACATTTGGAGAGAAATTGGAGAATTTTCTGAAGAGTCTATATGGGAAGTTAATTGCAAAGGAACAGATCCACAAAAAGGAATACTCCAGTATTATGTAGTACAAGCACCAAGAGGTGGAGCAAAAGGTTTAGGGTGGGGATTCAATACTCCAACCCAAGATTTTTATGATGCCTATGAAGCTGGAGATTTGCGCAGAGATGCTTCAATTATTAAGTCAGGGCAAACACTATGGGATGGATGGGAAACCGATGCCGGACATTCAAATCCCTTGTATAATTATAAATCTTATGTAAGCAAAATTGCTGAATCATGGGGTCAAGGAGACGTTAATGCAAATAAGAATTTACGTGTGATTCGTTATGGTGAAATATTATTGATTGCCGCAGAGGCCGCCAATGAATTAGGCGATCAAACTACGGCTTGCAATTACTTAAATCAAATTAGAAGCAGAGCGGGTCTCGCTGATTTTAATTCAAACGATGCCGATTCTGTTAGAAATGCAATTTGGAAAGAGCGTAGATTTGAACTTGCGTTTGAACATGATCGCGTATTTGATTTGCGAAGACAAGGTAGAATAGGTGATGTAATACGAGCAAATAATATTAACTTTATAGACGGTAAACATGAACTTTACCCAATTCCCCAAAGGCAAGTAGATTTGAGTGAAGGAAAAATGTTACAAAACCCTGGATATTAATAAAAAAACCAAATAAACAAATATGAAAAAAAACAATTTATTCTCAACATTAAGCCTTGTAGCGGTTTCTGCATTGGCCTTGAACTTTCAGGCATGTTCTGATGAGCCAACTGATGACCCAGGAACAAACAACAATACAGGGTATACTAGTTCAGATCAGATTGCTTCTTCTAACTTGGTAGCTAAGTTTTCTTTTGAAAATAATATGGATGATGCCAAAGGAAATATCTCTGATGTATCTATCAAGAACAACATAAGTTACGGAACCGGTGCGAAAGGCAGATGCTTCATGGGTACAACAGACGGGTATGCTTTATATTCTAATGTTGGCGCTGCTGTTTCTGGAATGCAAAGTACCACCGTTGCTACTTGGGTTAAAACATCTAATCACGCTGATGGTGCTGAGTCTTGGTTCCAATTATTGAATGATAGTAATTATTGGGGGAATATGTTCATTTTGCAAGAAAGTGGTGCAGATGGAAACGATTCAGTAAGGATTAAATTCACTGTTTGTAACTGGGATGCTCCAGTATGGAATGAACAATGGATGGACTTAGGAGGTGATAATCGTTTAATCTTAGGTAATAATGAGTGGCACCATTTAGTGTGTACCTACGATGCTGTTTCATCCAAAGCAGCATTCTATGTTGATGGCGAGGAAATAGCAATGCCAGAGAATGTAACAGATCGTTTTGGAGATGATCCTGCTAATGGTGGTGGACCATTGGGAGCATTGAAATTTAATAATGCAACTCGATTCGTTTTTGGTTGTTTTGATCAGAACCTTCCTGGAAATAGTCCAGCATCTTGGATGAAGCATTTCGATGGTGGTTTGGACGAATTTCGTCTATATGACAAAGCATTGGCAGCGGCCGATGTAAAATCTCTTTTTGATTTAGAATTAGCTGGTAAATAGTTTGAAATTCAATAAATTAAAACTTTCAAAAGGACTCTCACTTTACAGTGGAGTCCTTTTGTTTTTTGTTATTTTTAATATAGGTTGTAAAAAAACTGAAGAACAACCTAAGAAAAATCAAAATCCAAATGATGTTCAATTAATCTCAGTAAAATGGGATGAATTTAATGTCTATGGAATAAGAAAAAATGCTTCAGTAAGTCCAACAGTACGCATCCGATTTTCTGAAAAACTGGATACAACTATTGCTAAAAGTGCAATTAAGTTAAAATACAACGGTGTAGTATCTGTTGATAGTGATTATTGGTTTGAAAATAGTGATTCAACTATTGCCTTCAAACCTAAAGAGTATCTAAAATATTATAGTAAATATACATTGCCGATTACTGCCGATGTTAAATCAAAAGATGGCGGTAGTATACAATCTTCAGCGAACATCCTCATAAGAACTACATGGGATCCTAGTCAAAAGTTTAATTTGCTAAGTGAGTCTGATCTATTAGATACAGTTCAAAGAAGAACGTTCAGATATTTTTGGGATTTTGCGCATCCCGTTAGTGGATTGTCTCGTGAGCGCAATACCTCTGGAGATTTAGTTACTTCAGGTGGTTCTGGTTTTGGTATTATGGCAGCTATTGCTGCTACCGAAAGAAATTATATATCAAGAAGTGATTTTGTTCAACATATGGATAAAATGACTGATTTTCTATGGAATACAGCAGATGTATTTCATGGAGCATACTCACACTGGTTGAGTGGTTCATCTGGTGAGGTTAGGCCGTTTTCAACCAATGACGACGGTGCAGATTTAGTGGAAACATCCTATTTGATTATGGGTTTGTTAACTGCAAAAGAATATTTAGATAAAAACAACCCTGATGAGCTCAATGTTATTAATAGAATTGATTCCATTTGGCATAGGGTAGATTGGAACTGGTTTACCAAAAATGGTGCTGAAGATCAGTTATACTGGCATTGGAGTCCTAATAAAGGTTGGATAATGAATATGCCAATTCGCGGTTACAATGAATGTCTTATTACTCACGTTCTTGCCGCATCTTCTCCCTCACACCCCGTTGATCCAAAAGTATATCATAATGGTTGGGCGAGAAATGGCGGTATTAAAAATGGTAAGTCCTTTTATAGTATAACATTACCACTTGGAGAAGACTATGGTGGGCCTCTGTTTTTTGAACAATACACATTTTTAGGATTGGACCCTAGAGGTTTAACTGATAATTATGCAAATTACTGGGATCAAGTAGTAAATCACTCTAAGATTAATCATGCATATTGCAAAGCAAATCCCAAAAATCAAGCGGGATACTCAGACTCTTGTTGGGGATTAACTGCAAGTGATAACCCTTGGGGATATTCAGCGCATTCACCTACAAATGATAGGGGAGTAATAACTCCAACGGCAGCATTATCTTCAATTCCTTATACACCAGAAGAATCAAAAAAGGCAGTGAACTTTTTCTATTATATAATGGGTGATTTATTGTTTAAAGAATATGGTTTTGTCGATGCTTTTTGTGTGGGTGAAGTTTGGGCTGCTAATTCGTTTTTGGCAATTGATCAAGGTCCAATAATTGTAAATATAGAAAACTACAGATCCCAATTATTATGGGAGTTATTTACTAAAAATACCGATGTAAAAACAGGCTTGAAATCACTTAATTTTCAAGCACCATATCTAAATTAAAATGAAAAAACATTTTCTACTTTTAATTCCATTAATATTCGGAATTTCTGCTTCTGCACAAATCTTCTTCCCTAATAAGTTAAGGGGTAGAATAGACACATCTGTTTTTGATCACTATTATCGAGATGTTGAGCCTACATGGTTATCCATTATGAAAAATGAGAAACAACAACAATATCAATTTGAATCTCATTTTCTTGATAGTTTAATGAATTTAATGACTTTGGAAGAAAAGATAGGTCAGCTTAACTTACCCTCAATTGGGTTTGATGTTACGGGGCCCGTATTGTCTGAAGATGTAGAAAGTAAAATTGATAAAGGTCAAGTAGGAGCTGTTTTTAATACATTTACCCCAATTGCAGTTAGGAAATTACAGGATCGTGCAATTAAAAATACTCGTTTAGGGATTCCATTATTGTTGGGATATGATGTAATTCACGGACACAGAACAATATTTCCAATACCTTTAGGGCTTTCTTGTTCATGGAATCCTAACTTAATTCAAAGTACTGCCTCATTGGCTGCAAAAGAAGCTACCGCAGATGGTTTGAATTGGACTTTCTCACCCATGGTAGATATTACTCGTGACCCTCGTTGGGGTAGAGTTTCTGAAGGCGCCGGCGAAGACCCTTATCTTGGCGGTATTGTAGCGCAATCTATGGTTGCTGGTTATCAAGGTAGTGACTTGAAAAAACAAGATAAATTAATGGCTTGTGTGAAGCATTTTGCTTTGTATGGTGCGGCAGAAGCGGGTAGAGATTACAATACAGTGGATATGAGTGGTTTTCGAATGTATAACGAATATTTACCGCCATATAACGCTGCAGTGTACGCGGGTGTCGAATCAATAATGACATCATTTAATGATATTAATGGAATTCCTGCTACTTGTAATGATGAGCTAATCCAAGAGGTTTTGAGGAATAAATGGAACTTCGACGGATTGGTGGTAACTGATTATACAGCAATTAAAGAACTTGTTTATCATGGTGTTGGAGATGAAAAATCGGTAGCTACAAAATCCATTAAAGCCGGTGCAGAAATGGATATGGTGAGCGAATATTATTTGAATCATTTAAAAGAAATTGCTCGAGAAGATAAATCGTTTGAAACCTATATAAACAATGCCTGCAGAAATGTTTTAAAAGCAAAATTGCGTCTGGGTTTATTTGAAGATCCTTTCAGAGGACTTGACGAAAGCAGACAAAGCGAGTTAATGTCTCCTGAACATCTATCAATTGCGCAAAAAGCTGCTGAAGAATCCTTTGTCTTACTTAAAAATGATAAAAGCATACTACCATTAAATCATAAACAAAAAATAGCATTTATAGGACCTCAAATCAAGCGTAAAAGAGACTTGATTGGCAATTGGAGTGGGGCAGGAGATTGGAAAAAAGCTGTAAGTATTTGGGAAGCTGTTTCAGATCAAAAATATATCTCTTATGCTTTAGGTTGTAATTTATTAGAGGGTAAAAATGTAATTAGTAAGTTAAATGCTCACGACGGTCAAATTCCAGAAATTCAAGCTGCCGATGAATTGCTAAAAGAAGCAATAAAAGTAGCTAAGAAAGCTGATGTAATTGTGCTGGCATTAGGCGAGGCCTTCGGTATGAGTGGTGAGGCAGCATCTATGTCTTCAATTGAATTACCTGAACATCAGATTCGATTAATTAAGGAATTAAGAAAATTAGAAAAGCCAATTGTTTTGATACTAATGAATGGAAGGCCCTTAGTTTTAACTGAAGTTGAACCATTATGCGATGCAATTTTAGAATGTTGGTTCCCAGGAACACAAGGAGGTATCGCAATTAAAAATACCCTTTATGGTCAAAATAATCCAAGTGGTAAATTAACAATGACCTTTCCTCGTAGTCTAGGTCAAGTGCCAATTTATTACAATCACAGAACTACGGGTAGACCCTTAGAAGAAGACCAAAAGTATACTTCAAAATATTTAGATGTGCCAAATACTCCGCTTTATCCTTTTGGGTATGGTTTGAGTTATTCTTCATTCGATACAGAACTTAAAGGCATTTCTCAAGAAGGAAATTTCATTCATATTGATGTAGATGTAACTAATACTTCAACTGTTGATGGAAGCGAAATTGTTCAACTCTACTACCGAGATGTTTTATGCAGCTATACTCGTCCGGTCAAACAATTATGTAGATTCTTGAAAGTGGACTTAAAGCAAGGTGAAAAACGTAATATTCGTTTTGATATATCTACTCAGGAGCTAGGATTCTTCGATAACCAAGGAAATTGGATTATTGAAAAGGGTGATTTTGAGTTTTTTGTAGGTCCTAATTCTCAGAATTTGGAGAAGGTTGATTTTGTTTTAAAATAGATTTTTTTGAAGAACTAAATACCCACGGAAGAACTTCTTTAATTGCAATGGTTGAATCCCATGCATTGTGATTGGCTTCAGGGAAAAGTGTGTATCTGCTAGGAATTCTTTGTGCGAGTAATTGTTTGTGCACATTGAAAGAATGATGATAGTTTACAATATCATCTTTTTGGCCATGAAAGAACCAAAAGTTTGAGTTCTTCTGGGCAGTTGGATTTATTAATATCCCTCCTCCACAAATAGGAAAAACAGCAGAAAAGGTATTAGGTATTCGTTGAATGAACTCTATTATACCCATCCCTCCCATAGATATTCCACCTATGTAAAATCGATTAGTGTCTATCAAATCTTGAGATATTAATTCTGAGATTTTAGCTTTCCATAAATCAATCAATAAACCCATTGCTTTAGTTGGCTTTTCCTCAGAGTTAAAAATAAAATTTGGTTTACCATTGCAGTCTTCAGTCCTTATTACATTGCTCCAATAACTGGTGTTTGGGCATTGAGGGAAAATTAATATCGCAGGCTCGTTATTTTTAACATAATTATAAATCCAACGTCCACCATGAGTAAATTGCTTAATATTATCTTTGCCGCTTTCACCTCGGCCGTGAAGGAATAATAAAACTGGGAGTTTTTTGTTTGTAGTATTAGTAGGTATGTAGATTCTGTAAGGTAATGAATCCAAGCTATTATTGATGAAGGTATTAGCTTGAAAGAAGTCAATATAATTGGTTTCAATATTTTGAGATTGTGTAATGGAAATAGAAACAAAAGTGGCCATTAATAATAGATTTTTTAAAAGGTTCATTTTATCTGATATTTTGGTGTACAATTTATGATTTAACCTTATCTTTTCAAGAATGAATCGAGATCTTCTTAAATATTTTTCTGGTTTTTTAATTCTAGTACTTACTCAATCCTGCTACACTCAACAAACTAAATTAAACGAGTATTCCACATTCAGTGATGATGTAATTTCTAAACAACTTCATGAGTTTACTTATGATTCATTAACAACATATCAAAAACAAATCTTCGATTCAGTACAGTATGCCACTTTTCAATATTTTTGGGAAGGTGCGGAGCCCAATTCAGGAATGGCTCGCGAAAGAATTCATTTAGACGGAAATTACCCAGATAATGATTACAATATTGTAACTACTGGAGGTTCAGGGTTTGGAATTATGGCAATATTAGTAGGGATAGAAAGAGGATGGGTTACTTATGATAGTGCATTAGAAAGGATGAACACAATAATATCTTTTCTAGAAAATTGTGATCGGTTTCATGGCGTTTGGCCTCATTGGCTAAACGGAGAAACTGGGAAAGTAAAGCCATTTGGGAAGAAGGATAATGGTGGAGATTTGGTGGAAAGTGCGTTTTTATTGCAAGGATTGCTCACTTGGGAAATGTATCTTATTGAAATGAATCATATTTCAACAAGATATCGTCCCTTAGCTGCGAATCTTGTAGATAGGATCCAGAAGCTGTGGTTAGATGTTGATTTTAAATGGTATACAAATAATCAAAACGTACTTTATTGGCATTGGAGTCCAGATTATCATTGGGATATGAACTTTCCAGTGAAAGGGTATAATGAATGCTTAATAATTTATATCCTGGGTGCATCCCATCCATCAAATGCAATTGATTTTAATCATTATTATTACGGTTGGTGTGATTCTGGGAATATACATAGAGTTGGTAAAAATCAAAAACAAGCTTATCACCAATTAAATCTGCGCCACCAAGGTAATCTTCAAAATGGAGGTCCTCTATTTTGGTCGCACTATTCCTATTTAGGATTAAACCCCTTCTCAATCAAAGACAATTACATCAATTCAAATTATGGCGTTGAAAGTACAAATCACATACTGAATTGTATAGAATGGTGTACTAGAAACCCTATGAATTACAAAGGATATTCGGATAGTAGCTGGGGCTTAACTTCGAGTTATTCAGTAAGGTTTTATTCAGGACATGCTGCAGATTCTAGCAGAGATATCGGCGTAATTTCACCTACTGCAGCATTGAGCTCATTTCCATATACACCTGAATACTCCTTAAAAGCTATGATGAATTGGTATGAGAATAAGCCAGAGATTTTTCTAAAGTATGGATTTATTGATGCCTTTTCAGATCAGGAGAACTGGTTTAAACCATGGTATTTAGCCATAGATCAAGGTCCAATAGTTTGTATGATGGAGAACTTTAGAAGTGGATTATTATGGAAATATTTCATGAAATCGGATGAAGTAAAAAAAGGACTACGAAAGTTGCATTTTGTTGTAGAATAAGACAAAAATTATTATTTGTTGTTGAAGTTCAGGTTTAGATTTGAATTATTGTAGAAAATACAATAATATTGCTCAATATCACCATGTCTGAATCTAAAAGACCCGATAATCTCAACCAATATTTCCAAGCGGCGGTTTCCGTCGATAATGTTGTTTTTGGTTTCGATAATGAGGTTCTAAAAATTCTTTTGATATATCGAGGAGCCGAACCCTATAAAAATTATTGGGCACTCCCAGGAGATTTAATTAACCTAGAATCTGATCTTGATAATTCTGCGGTAAATGTACTCCAATCATTAACAGGATTAGATGATATTTTCATGGAACAGATTCGCACTTTTGGCCGTGTTGATAGACACCCATTCGGAAGGGTTTACACGGTTGCATATTACTCATTAATTAAATCAGAAGATTATAAAGTTTCTGCGCAATCATGGGCGGAAGAAGCAGATTGGTTTCCAATTTCAAAACTTCCTGAGTTACCGTTTGACCATAATGAGATTGTTGAATTTGCAAAGCAACAATTGAAGATGCGCATCCGCGTCCAGCCAGTAGGGTTTGAGTTACTACCTAAATATTTTACCTTATCTGAATTACAAAAATTATACGAGGCAATATTAGAAACAGAATTCGATGTTCGTAATTTTAGAAAGAAAATATTATCTACTGGATTTATATTAGATACAGGATTAAAACAAACTGGCGTTACCCACAGACCTGCTAAATTATACAAATACAACGCAAAACGCGATTATAGTATTATCAGTTCAGGAATGAATTTTGATTTGTAATAAAATAGAAACTTCCTACCTCAACAAAGTTACGTCTGTAGCAATTACTTTTAGGATTTTTAGAGAGTCCCAATACATATCCGTAATTATGATGTAAACGCGATTTTATGAGAATTGAGGGGTAACAATCACTGACGAATAATAAAAAAAGCCTCTTTTAAGAGGCTTTTTTGTCGGGGAGACAGGATTCGAACCTGCGACCCTCTGGTCCCAAACCAGATGCGCTACCGGGCTGCGCTACTCCCCGTTTTTTGCTGTCTTAAGTGCGACCCCGATAGGATTCGAACCTATGACCTACTGCTTAGAAGGCAGTTGCTCTATCCAGCTGAGCTACGAGGTCTTGCCCAAAAGGAGTGCAAAAATAACTTATGTTTTGAATATTTACAACAAAATTCAGATAAAATATTATGGTCATTTAAATCAATTTTATTCGACAAACAGAATAGAATTAATTCGTTTTCTGCGTAAGTTTGAATAACGCATGTTTTCAAACGAATTTTTTAAATACCGCGATATTAAAACCTATGCCAGCACTGAATGGTTAGCCAATGATACTAAAAAATACAGATCAGTTTTTGATTCTCAAGAACTGACATATGTGTATTGTGAGATATCCCTGTATAACAAGAAGTTTGATATGGAAGATTGGGATTTATCAATGTATCTCAAGTGCTTTAATGAAGAAAACAATGAATTGTTTACAATAGACTACAAACGCAAAATAAAACCTACAGAAAATACAATATTTGTTCGAGAAGGATGGGGTGTGAAAATTCCGGGTAAATATTGGAGCCCGGGAGCTTATCGTTGGGAAGCATGGTTTGAAGACAAAAAAATAGCTGAGAAAATATTTTACGTTGAAAGTATAGGTTTAGTTCGCCCTGGATTTAATCCATATTTTAAGATAGAATCGATTAAATTATACGAAGGACCAGATAATAACTTGCCAATTGCTAATCGAAAGTATTACACTGTATTTAACGTGATTAATACAAAATATGTATGGGTTGAAATAAAGGCACAAAATTTAACAAGGAGGCATATGGATCTTCCCATAGAACTTGTTATCAATTATAGAACTAGCTCAGGATACTTAAAAGGCCGAGTAAATAAATTGTATTTCATGAAGCCCAACAGTGATGAGTTTACCGTAAGTGTAGGGTGGGGTTCTGATATATTGGGGACTTGGAATCGAGGCTCCTATTATCTTGAAATAATATTCATGTCGCAAATGATGGCACATGTGAAATTTGAAATTGGAGATGATTTTGTAGAAGCGCAAGAGCATGATTCATTGCCATTTACTCAATATCAATTACCTGAAGGACCAAATTTGCCGGAAGAGAAATCATTATCTCCCGAAATAGTAGAGAAAAAGGGAATTGAGGAGGTCATGAAAGATCTCGATAGTTTAATTGGTCTTAATCCAATCAAGCAAAAAATTCGTGAATATGCAGACTATCTTAGATTTGTTGCCCTCCGCAAAGAAAAAGGATTTGCGGAAACAGATAAAATTAACCTTCATGCGGTTTTCATGGGAAATCCGGGGACTGGTAAAACCACTGTTGCAAGATTATTAGGACAGATATACAAAGAATTAGGGTTGCTTAAAAAAGGTCACGTCCATGAAGTTGATCGGGGCGACTTAGTCGCAGAATATATTGGACAAACAGCCCCTAAAACCAAAGAAGCCATAAAACAAGCAAAAGATGGTGTTTTATTCATCGATGAGGCATATTCATTAGCTAGAAAAGGTGACGATAATAAAGACTTCGGAAAAGAGGCTATTGAGGTCTTATTAAAAGAATTGACAGATGCTGACGATATTGCTGTTATTGTTGCAGGATATCCCTCAGAAATGGAGGTGTTTTTGGATTCGAACCCAGGTTTGCATAGTCGTTTTGTTGTTAAATATGATTTCCCAGATTACACTCCACAAGAATTGGTAGAAATTGCTCAATTTGCTGCTGAAAAGAGATCAGTTAGTTTATCCGACCCTGCATCTGTGGTGCTTAAAAAGTTCTTAACCGATAAATACAGAGATAGAGACCGCTTTTTTGGTAATGCTAGATTAGTGAACTCTATGTTAGATGAGGCCAAAATTAATCTTGGATTAAGGATAATGAAAACCGCGGAACCTGAAAACCTTTCTTCCGAAGAATTGTCCACTATAGAAAGTCAAGATCTAGAGAAAATATTTGCAGAGAAAAATAGAATTCTACCCGATATTCCAATTGATGAAGAGTTGCTGAAAGATTCTATGCAAAAACTGAAGGCCATGATTGGACTCGAACAGGTTAAGCAAGAAATTGAGGAATTGGTAAAGCTCGTTCGATTCTATAAATCACTGGGTAAAGACGTAAGAAAAACCTTTTCTTTACACTCTGTATTCTCAGGAAATCCTGGTACAGGTAAAACTACAGTAGCTAGAATTTTAGCTCAGATATATAAAGCACTGGGTATTCTCGAACGGGGACATCTCATAGAATGTGATCGCCAAAGTTTGGTTGGGGGCTATGTCGGTCAAACAGCCATTAAAACGACCGACATGATTAATAAGTCAATGGGTGGAGTATTATTTATTGATGAGGCTTATTCATTAACCGATGGTGGGGGTAATGATTACGGAAGAGAAGCTGTGGAAACTCTTCTGAAGAGGATGGAAGATCATAGAGGTGAATTTATTGTTATAGCCGCAGGATATACTCAAAATATGCAACGTTTCATGGAATCAAACCCTGGATTAAAATCTCGCTTCGATAGGTTATTTGTATTCCAAGATTTTAATGCAGATGATCTATTTACAATCGCTATGAATCAATTGACAGATCAAAGTATTTTACCAGAACCTAAAGCACAAGAGCATATAATGAAGTATATCGAATTTCTATACCGCTCGCGTGATAAATATTTCGGTAATGGAAGAACAGTAAGGAAATTTATTGAAGAAGCCATTCGCAACCAGCATTTGCGACTTTCAGAAATGACTGTTGAAGAAAGAACTGATAAAATGGTGCAAACGTTAAAGTTCAAGGATGTAGAAGAATTTAACACTGATGTAAAACCAAACATTGCATCAGGTGGTATTGGGTTTAAGCTTTAGCTAATTTCTGATAAATAAACTCTCTTTTTGAGATTTTCGACTTTCAGAAGATAATATAAAGTCTTGTCTTATTTCATCCCATGTTATACCCTCGAATTGTGCAGGTCGTATATTTAATTTTTTACGCGTACAATTTTCCCAAGAACCCCATTTTACACTACCGATAAATTGGTTTCCTGTAATTGTATAGCCACAATAATATAAGGTTTCATCTACTTTCACGCAATCTGTAATTAGCATTCCAGGGTCAAATTGACCAACTTTTTTAGCAATATGCTTACCTCCGATATTAGGTATTTGATATACATTGCATTCACGATTTTCCCAGTTTTTTGTAAACAGATATATTGAACTATCAGCTATCCAAAATGCTTCACAATCGAAATTATGCATTTTTCGCCCTTTTACGGAAATGCATTTTTCAATTTTTTCTAATGAATAGTCTTCATAACTAAATTCGATGTTAATCAAAGAATCCTTTTGAATAATATTACCATTTATTGGTATTTTAATCACCTTAAGGTCTTGACGTTTACCCTTATTATTTCCAAAGTCTCCAATGTAAATATGGCTTTTCAGTTCATCGGTCTCTATTGCTTCCCAATCAATGTTTTTAGCACTGATTTTAAATGGTCTCCAAACAGAAGTTCCTGCATAAACACTATCGATATTAGTGCTCCAAATTTCTGAGGGGTTTCCACTGTCATTTATGCTGAAAAGAGTCGAATTTATAATACATAAACCCGAGGTTTCTTTTGGTATACCATGGCTATTGACTTCTTTTAATTTAGTAGCTAATTGTTGTGCATTAATTATGTTAAAGGAGAGAAGTGCTAATGACAATAAGTATAGTTTAATCGATAGTTTCATGTTAGTTAAATTTGGAAATACGGAATAACTTTAATTGAAAAAAACTGTATTTATTACCTAAATCCCCTTTCAATTCGGACAAAGGCATAGTTACATCCGTAATTGCATTATTCATCTCTTCTAAAGTGTTGCTATCAATAAAATCATAAAGTGAAAGCTTTTTATCTTGAATGAGAGCAACAATATGGCCCTCAATAGTAGATACAACAAGTCCGCGTTTTTTTGCAGTTAATTCAATATTATTTCCAGTCTCTTTTAATACTTCAAAGGTTATTGATTTACTGTCGCCTGAATCGTTAACAGATTCTAATATAGCAATTGATGGACTACTCGAATCGTTTAAGCAGAGCTTATTATTCAGGAATTGTAATTTTTGAAGTGATCCACGCTTAGAGTTTAGGGCCTCTAATAATTCATTGAAAGCTTTCTGCCATTTTTTAGTTCTTGCACGTTTTTGATAATTAGCTAGGGCAGTACTGAGTGGAGTTATTGCGATATTGTCAAGCTTACTTAAACAGAAATCAATAGCTTTCGATCCTCTATCTTCCAGTTTTTTACTTAATTCTTCATTGTCTGGATACTCATTAAATAAAGTATTAATCTCTTTTCTGAATTTAGACATTATAAGCTCTAATTCATGTACTATCTGAAAAATTGAATCATTTAATCCGCTAATGTCATCAGGAATTTTATCGTTTTTTCGAATTAATCTATTCCACCAACCAGAAATAAATGATCGCAATTGGTCGAACTCGAATTTTTGTAAGAGTCTTTGGTGTCCGAATTTTCTTTTTTCAATATCTAAAATATCGGGTAATTCTTGGAGTGGCGCATTCTGCTTTGAATATTCTACAATCCGTTCATCTAAGAATATATTTCTACCAGTAATTCCAGATTTTAAATACATGCCGTCTAATGAAGTTGCTCTACTCAATGCAACATATACTTGACCTGGGGCAAACGATCTGCCGGCATCAATAATTACTTTGTCTAAGGTTAAACCTTGGCTTTTATGAATAGTGATGGCCCAAGCTAACTTAAGTGGAAAATGTTTGAAACTTCCAACCTCTTCCTGACTTACTGAATCGGTAACCTCATCGTATTGATATTTTAAATTTTGCCAATCTACTCGTTCTACCTCAATGAAATTGCCCTTTTCTGGGTCCTCAACAATTATTTTGTCTTTTGTTAATTCTGAAACAATGCCAATCTTGCCATTATAATATTTCTTTTCGCCGGAAATATCATTTTTAATAAACATCACCTGCGCACCAAGTTTTAGAGTCAATGATTCTTCCATTGGATATTGACTTTCATAAAAATCACCTCTTATTTCTGCAAAATATTGAGTGGGCTCAGATCGTAGCTCTTTCAATTTACGCTGATTTATTTCATCGGCGACATTATTATGAGAACACAAGGTTACAAATCCATCTTCTGTGGGTTCAAATTCTGGTTGAAATCTTTCTTGAAGCAACATGAAATCAGATTCATCTAATTCCGCATTTCGAATACTATTCAATAATCCGATAAATTCACTGTTGGTTTGGCGATATACCTTATCTAATTTTAACTGTAAAATATTTAATTCATCGTATGCTCGAGAATCAAAGAAAAACTCCGATTTATAATATTGAAAGAGACTGTCTTTCTCATGGTTTCTTACTACAGGAGGTAATTGAAATAAATCACCAATTAATAAAACCTGAACTCCCCCAAATGCTTGATTATTTCTTCTTGAAAAACGAAGTGATTCATCAATTGCATCAAACAAATCACACCTTACCATACTGATCTCATCTATAATTAATAAATCTAGACGCTTAAAAATATCCAGTTTTGGCTTGGGATAATGAAAATGTTCTCTTATCATGTTGATATTTTGAGCATTATTGGGATCAACAGGCTCTAATGTAGGCAAGAACATTCTTGTGGGTAATCCAAACATAGAATGTATAGTGCTTCCTCCAGCATTAATAGAAGCTACACCGGTAGGCGCTACTACTACACAATTTTTTTCCGTTTGCTGTAATACTCTCCTTAAAAATGTGGTCTTTCCGGTACCGGCTTCTCCCGTTAGAAAAACATTCCTATTTGTATTTTCTACGATATCAAAAGCTATGTCAGATGCAGATGTTTCAACCACTCCTACAAAAGTATTGCTTTTAGTATGTCCTGAATGCACAGTTTTTCCATAATTAAAATCCATACTTTGAACTTTTTTCAACATGAGAATAAATGAAAAGTACTAAGTTTGTTAAGTGTCACAACTCAAGTTTTTTACACTAAAAGAAGTAAATAGTAAAATCCAAGAGGTGGTATCGAATGTTTTCAAAACCAGTTTTTGGGTAAAGGCTGAGATTAATAAAATCAACTTTCAAGGACACACCGGCCATGCTTATCCTGAGTTAGTAGAAAAAGAAAACGGGAAAATAGTAGCTGAAATGCGGGCTACACTTTTTAAAAGTGATTTCCAAAATGTAAACAGGCGCTTTCTTGAAGTTTTAAAAGAACCGTTAAAAGAAGGTATAACCGCCTTGATGTTCGTTCAGATTCAGTTTCATCCAATTTTTGGACTATCCTTTAATATTAAAGATATAGATCCAGTTTTTACATTAGGGGAACTGGAAAGGGAAAAGTTTGAAACTATCGAAAAGCTCAAGAAACTTAATTTATTTAATCTTAATAAGTCATTAAAACCGCCAGTACTATTTAGGAATATTGCTGTTATTAGTGCCGAAACAAGTAAAGGATTCTCCGATTTCAAGTCTGTATTGTTATCACATGCCAAAGGGTATAAAGTTGGCTTGATGGTGTTTAATGCAGTTTTACAGGGAGATTCTGCTATTGGTTCAATAATTGGTCAATTAGATAAAATTAAAAAAGTTTCCCATAGTTTTGATGCTGTTGCAATTATTAGAGGCGGTGGAGGAGAAGTTGGAATGACCTGTTACAATGATTTTGAACTTTCTAAGAGAATTGCTGAGTTCCCGATTCCTGTTTTAACAGGTATTGGGCATTCAACAAATTTTACTGTCGCTGAAATGATTTCATATCAAAATGGTATAACACCAACAGAATTAGCCACGTTTATTTTAAAGCGGTTTGAAGATTTTGAAACCCCTTTAGATTATTATATTTCTCAAATTGCTCAAATGTCACGTAATATTTTGGAGATTAATTGTTCGAACTTTTATAATACAACTAACCTATTAAAAATATTTTCGAAAAACATACTGAATGATTACAAACAGCGACAGGAAAACATAAACGAAAATTTATATAAAGTATCTAAAACTCCAATGAAATTGGGATTGATGAATTTGCAAAGTATTTCCGAGGATGTGATTTTCTTCGCAAAATCAAAGCATCGTGAAGAATTAATAAATCTAAATAGGGTTAGGGAAGGGTTGCAACAGAATAGTATCCGATTTATTGCAATTAAAACTAGTGGTCTCGAACATCAAGAAAAACTAATTGAAGTTATGAATCCTCAAAGATTACTTCAAAAAGGATATTCTATCACCCTATTGAATGATCAAATAATTAAACCAACCACTAAGATTAAAGTTGGAGATCAAATAACCACACAAACAGCAGTTAATAAAATTATTTCAACCGTAAACAAATTAAAACATGAAAGATGATAAATTGAATTATACAGATGCTTATGAAGAACTCATTGGCATTGTTAATGACTTGGAAGAAGGTGAAATCACCGTGGATGAATTAACAGAAAAGGTCAAGAGAGCGAGCGAGTTAATTCAATTCTGTAAGGGAGTATTACGGAAAACAGAGCTTGATGTAGATCAGATTTTAGAACAAATAAAAGTTACCGAAAACAAAAAAGGGGAAGATTAAAAAAGTTAACCACCATGGTTGTTGGGGTTGTTTCGGTAAACACCGCGCTCACGAATGGTTATTAATCGTTTTTTGTACAAATCGCCTAGAGTTTCTTTAAATGTGCGTTTACTCATATTGAAAACTTCTCTAATAGAATCCGCCGAAGATTTGTCGTTATACTCCATGAAATTGTCATTTTGAGATAAATAATTCAGGATCATATTACAAGTATCAGATAATTTTTCCCGGCCCAATCCCAAAGGTTTTAAATCGATCAAGCCATCGGGACGAATATTTTCAACAAAAGCATAACCTTCATTTCCCAATTGCAGAGGTTGCACTACCTCTTTTTTGTAAAGAATACCCTGGTATCTCTGATTAATAATTACTTTGTATCCTAAATTATGTGATTCAAAATATTGGAAATGAACTTTTTCTCCGCGCTTGAGGTGTATATCTTCCTTTTCTAACCATTTAGTGACTCTTGCAGAACCTACTAATCTTTCAGTAACGCTATCTAGAAACATATAGATCATAACATTTTCACCTTGTTGTAATCGTTCATGCATTTCTTTAAATGGAATTAATAAATGTTTTTCTAAGCCCATATCTGCGAATGCACCAATTCTACTGGTCGCAACAATTGGTAATAAGGCATATTGATATAACTCTAATTTTGGTTTTTGGATTGTCGCGGTAAGTCGCTGTTCTGAATCTCGGAAAATAAAAACATCTATTTTAATACCACTTTCAAAATCTTCAGAACAAAATTTATTTGGAAGTAAAACTTCATTATTATGATTGTCTGTTAAATACCAACCATGTGGCGAAGATCTTTTCAATTCTAATGTTTGCGTTTTACCAATTCTAATCACATCACAAAGTTACTTTAATTATTGAAGCAATTAATTTTATAAATTCTAGAGCCGGTTTTCCTGATTTTTTATAATCATTAAGAAAACAAAATTCATTAATTTTGGGTCTATTATAATAGAGTTCATTGATATTATTGAACTTCGTATTGCTTTTGAAAAGGATTATTTCAAAAATATCATTTTTTTTAACCTTAATTGTGGTCAATCAGGTGTATGCTGATTTTCCTATTTTCACTCCAAACAAAGGTCAATTCCCTCAAAAAGTTATAGCTAAGGCTCAATTGGGTTTTGGTGATTTTTGGGTTGCAAATGACGGATTTTGGATTAGAATGATTAATCCAGATGATTTTGAACCTTTACATGATAAAAGTATCCATCAAAAACAGGTTAAAGGATTTAGTTTTCATTACGAATTTATAGGGGCTAAAATTAAAACTACTAAATTCAATGGGGAGAAATCTTCCGAAGTTTATAACTATTACAAATCTTCCTTAACTCATCATATTTCAAATATTCATCGTTATTCGCAAATAAATATATCAGAAGTATTTAATGGAGTTGATATTGAAATTATAGCATCTGATAATGGTATAAAATACAACTGGTTAGTTTCTAGTGATTTTTCTGGAGAAATAAGGTATTTGGTTCATGGTGCTAGTGTTCAAAAAATTAGTCCAACGGAATTAAAATTTACTGGAGGTGAATTTTCTTGGTCAGAAAAGCTTCCTTTAGTATTTGACAAACAAACAGGTGAAAAATTAACCGCCTTTTACAAGCTATCAGAGGATACAGTTTCTGTGCATTGGGAAAGTGAAATTGGTAAACGCAGCATTTCTCAAGTGGTTGTGGATCCAATTTTGATTTTTAGCACTTATACCGGGTCTTATGCAGATAATTTTGGTTGTACCGGTACTTATGATGACTTGGGTAATGGGTATGCCGGTGGAACAGTTTTTGATTTCGGACTTCCTACTACGACTGGGGCCTTTCAAGAAAATTTTGGAGGAGGTCGAGAAGAAAGTTTAGGATATGGCGGTAGCAGAGATTGCGCAATTTTAAAATTCAATTCAAAAGGCAATCAACTAATTTATTGTACATATTTGGGTGGAAATAATAACGAACAGCCTCATTCAATGGTGGTAGATTCATTTATGAATTTATATGTAATGGGTACTAGTCGAAGTACGGATTTTCCAGTTACAAAAAACGCATATCAAAAGCAGAATAATGGTGATTATGACTTCTTTATTACCTCTTTTGACTCAATGGGTATTTTAAGAGCGAGTACTTTATTCGGAGGAACTGGCTTGGACGGAGTTGGGGCGGATCGTTCCAATAGAAGTGTAAATGAATTCCCGCTTATTTATAACTACGCAGATGAGTTTAGAGGTGAAATAATTACTGATCATAGTAATGTTTATGTGGGTGGCATGATTTATTCTGAAGATTTTGTTCATCAAGTTGATGGATTTAACAGAACGAGGAATAAAGAGCAAGAATCTAATGGTGTTGTTTTTTCTTTTAATTCTGAATTAAGCAGTATGCGATGGTCACATATTATTGGTACGGATAATCCATATTTCGATGCTATATACGGAATTGCATTAGGCGATTCTGGTGATTTATTCGCTACTGGTGGAACTCATTCCGGATCATTCCCTGGCGATTATGGTAAAAATTGGATAAATAATAAAATTGGGGATGTTGATGGCATATTGTTAAAACTTAGTTCTGAAACAGGTAAATTTCTTACGGGACGATATTACGGATCCGCGTCATATGATCAATCGTATTTTGTACAAACTGATAATTCTGGACGACCATATATTTTTGGGCAAACTGAAGGACAGTTGCCAAAAATTAATGCCAAATATTATGATGGAGGAACAGGTCAATTCATAACTCGATTTACCAAAGATCTTAAAGATATTGAATTACAATCTACATTCGGAGCAAATTCCAATTTACCAAATATTAGTCCCTCAGCATTCCTAGTAGACAGGTGCGAGCGAATTTTTGTATCTGGGTGGGGAGGAAGCACTAATAATGCGCTTTATGATGTTACCACCGGTGCGAGTAAAACTCATAGAAATAAAGGAAATACCAGAAATTTGAAGGTTACCAGTGATGCAATACAAAAAAATACGGATGGTAGCGATTTTTATGTAGCTGTTTTTGCTCGTGATTTACATGAATTAGCATTTGCTACTTTTTTTGGAGGTATTAGTACAGGGAGGTTAGAAGCTGAGGAACATGTTGATGGGGGAACAAGCAGATTTGATAAAAAAGGAATAATATATCAAAGTGTTTGTGCAGGTTGTAGACGAAATGGGATATATCCAGTGACTCCAGGTGCCTACAGCAATAAAATGAATAGTCCTAATTGTAATAATGCTTTATTCAAGATTGATTTTGAAAATCTAAATAAGAAGCCTTTTATGACTGATACCTTTATTGAAGTTGTGGCTACTGACTTAATAGATATTACAAGAATAGCTAACGATTATGACTGGTTTGATACGGTTAGAGTGAATTATAAAATTATTGACTCAGGAGGAATGAGTGGATTGGATGTTATAAGTATTGTCTCTGATGAAGGTATTGGAAAAGCAAATGTTCACCTAGTATGGCAAACGTTTTGCAACTCATGGTCAAAAGATACAGCTATTATTGAGTTTCAAATTTTAGATTGTGGATGTCCTGAGGCAGATACCACTTATGCTTATTTAAAAATACTAGTAAATGAACCGCCTAAAGTTGAACCACCTAAAGCTATTTGTGTCAGTTATGACAGGCAAACTACTGAAATGAAGATTTCCTGGCCTGAGGAAACCCAATCTTCACGTTTCTTCGCATATTACATACTTGAAAAAACAAATCCTGATGGGTCTGTAGAAAATATTGATACTATTTATAATTATAAATCGGGGTCATTTTTAGATAAGCAAGTAGTATTGCCTAACAAGAATAACTACTGTTATCGAATGATAGGAGTTAATACTTGTGGTGTTGAAGTTGAATCGAGTAATAAGTGGTGCACTATCAGAGAATTAAATGATCCAATAGAAAGTGTCGAGATGATTGAAGCTCGAGTAACGTTAGATTACAGAGTAGATTTAAGATGGGAAAAGAGCAAGGAGCCAGATTTTAAAGAATATGAAGTTTATAAATATCCAAGAGGTACACAGCCAAAATTCATCACACCCGACTTTATAACAACGGATACATTTATATATGATTCTAATTTAAACGTAGATAATGATGCGATGTGCTACCAACTATTGGTTATTGATCAATGTGGACATATTTCTTCACCTTCAAACCCAGGTTGTAACGTTATTATTTCAGGAAAATCAAAAGCGTCTCCAGACTATTATTTTGATTTAAGTTGGATTGATTACCAAGGGTGGGAAATAGGTGTACAAGATTGGTCATTAGAACGTATGCATGATGGTCAGAAATGGTTTAAGTCAGTAGTGATAAATTCATCGTCAGTTCGTGATTTTCGAGATAGAAATTTAGATTATGCTTGGGGTGGATATTGGTATAGAGTTACTGCTAAGAAAAAACCAACTTCAACCGGTAATCCATATTTTGCAGAAACTGAATCAAATTGGATTTATCTTATACAACCTCCAGAAGTTTGGGTGCCTGATGCAATAACAATTAATGATGATGGACTAAATGATGTTTGGGGCACAACTCCCATTTTTGTAAAGTCATATGAAATGAATGTATATGACCGTTGGGGTGCCAAGATATGGAAATCAAGTGAGAAAAATGCTCAATGGAATGGAACAAAAAATGGCAAACCCTTGCCTGATGGAGTATATGCTTGGCAGTTATTCTTTAAAGGCTGGGATGGCAAGACATATAGAAAGACTGGAACTGTTATGTTAATGCATTAATATTGCCGATTAATAAGTAGAGCACTTAAGTTTTTAAGAATTGAGCAATTAATACCAGATGAACCAATCTTATTCATTAGATAGTACTCTTTATCTTGGTACATTTTCGCCTTTTCCAATATTAATTTGTCTAATTGAATTTGTTTCCAGTGTTTAACTACTTTGTTTATTCTTTCTTCAGGGCTTATTTTAAAAAACTCTGAACTAATCACAGGATCAATTTCAAATGACTTAATTTTAAGCCAAGTATTTTTACCTTCTTTTATATCTCCCCCTTGTAATTTTCCTGTTTTGAAAGAATCACCAAATGAATCAAGGTAGTCATCCATCATTTGGAAACTGAGTCCCATGTTAATTGCTAAATCATAAAAATCATTTGATTCTTCGAGTGAAATCCCTCCTGTTAATGCACCACATTGAAGGCTACAACCTAATAGAACTGCAGTTTTTTGTTCAATCATGTGTAAATACTCATTTTCTGAAACTACACTTTCTCTGAGCCCAAAATCCATGTCGTTTTGTTGACCCTCGCAAACTTCTCTGGCAGTTTTTAGAAAAATTTCAATAATTACTTCCTTATTAGGACCTTGATAAGAATGTAGATACTCAAGAGCCAGAATAAGCATATTATCGCCAGCCAATATAGCAGTAGGATTATCCCATTTAACGTGAACAGTCTCTTTGCCTCGCCGAAGATCTGCATTATCCATGATGTCATCATGTAATAATGTAAAATTATGAAACACTTCAATTGCGTGGGCTAACGGAAGAGCTTTTTCTATTTCAACACCCGTCATGTGTGCACCAATTAGAACTAGAGTGGGTCTTATTCTTTTTCCTCCTAACCCCATTATGTAATTCATAGGTTCGTAGAGGTTATTTGGTGATCCGTTAAATTGGTTTTCTTTTAAATAGGATTCGTAAATCTGTTGAAAATTGCTTAATTCCATTAGTCTTTTAACAAGGTTAGGTCTATACTTCTTTTTGAAGGAATGGCTCGTTTAATTCGAACTGTAATAATATCTCCGAGCTGAAATTTTCGTTTGGTTCTTTTACCAATCACAATTCTTTTGTCATCAACAAAATAAAACTGATCGAATTTTATCTCAGAAATTCTAATCATTCCTTCAGCATGAAAATCAATTAAATTGGCATAAATTCCCCATTCTGTAATACCTGTAATTTTAGCATCGTGTATTTCTCCTTCGTGATTCTTCAATAATTCAGCGAGTTTGTATTTTATGCTAGCTCTTTCTGCATCTGCAGCCTTTTGTTCCATATTTGAAGAATGTTGGGCAATAATTTCTATTTCATCTTCAGAATAACCGGATTTTTGATCTAAAAGAAGTCTAAATAAAATCCTGTGTGCAAGTAGGTCGGGATATCTTCGTATTGGCGAAGTAAAATGAGTATAAAACTGAAAGGCTAAGCCAAAATGTGAAGTTTTTACCCCGGTATAAATCGCCTTCGCCATAGTACGAATAGACATTTGTTGAATTATTTCTTCTTCAGGTTTACCTTTAGTCCGGGTGGCCAACTCATTGAAAGATTTTCGTAATAAATTTTCATTGTCTATATGAATTGGGTATCCAATTAACTTACAAAACTTAGCAAACTCAAGCAATTTATCCATTGGTGGTTCGTCATGACTTCTATAAATAAATGCTGGTGTCGGTTTTTTTAGATTAAAAACATATTTAGCTACAGTTTGGTTTGCAAGGAGCATGAATGTTTCAATCAACTTATGAGTGTCTAACCTTTGCTTTTCATAGACTTGAGTAGGTAGCAAATGTTCATCAAGTTTAAACCTGATTTCTTTTGATTCAAATTTTAATGCACCATTTTGAAATCGAGCGTTTTCATAATTTTTTGCTATTTTGTTCAGAAGAATTAAATCATGATGGTAGTTGAGGGAATCGTCATTAATGCAATCTTGGGCTTCTTCATATGAAAAACGCTTATTTGAATGTATGATTCCTTTACCAATCCAAAAGTTCTCGATTTGATAAGTTTCTATGTTTAGTTCAAACTCTACTGAAAAACAAAGCCTGTCTACATTCGGCTTTAGTGAACATAAATCATTGCTTAATCTTTCAGGCAGCATTGGAATTGTGCGATCAACTAAATAAACCGATGTTGCTCTTTGAAATGCCTCTTTGTCTAACTCACTTTCTGTCTTTACATAATGGTCAACATCAGCGATGTGCACACCAATCAAAATTCTATTGGAGTTTTTATCTATTTCAATTGAAAGAGCATCATCGAAATCTTTAGCATCTTCAGGGTCTATGGTAAATGTAGTTTTATTCCTAAAATCTTTACGTACAATAATTTCTTTTTGAGACGGCTTTTCAGGGAATGATGCGGCCTCATCAATCACTGATTTTGGAAACTGAGTTTTAAAACCAAATTCAGCTACAATAGCGTGCATTTCAGTATTGTGATCCCCGGGTTTTCCTAAAATTTCAATTAGTTTTCCTACAGGGTGTCGTTGTTTGATTTTGAATTCTACAATTTCTACGGAAGCTTTTAATCCATCCAAATCATCGGTTAAACTATCTTGTAGTTTGATATCTGGATATCCCGGTTCTTCTGTTAATAGGAAAGCATTACCATTGAAAATATCTAATTCACCGAGGATTAATTTTGGTGTGCGTTGTTTAAGGGTAATGTCAATAACTTCTTTTCGCTTGCCTTTTGTTCTGTAACTTACAAGTACAAAATCATCAGGAAGAAAGTTCCGCAACCATTCTTTCGGAGCTCTAATTATTTCACCAGATTCATTTTTCAATAATTTATCACCGGAATAGGTAGAAATAACCTTGAATAATTCTTCAGTTTCAGGAGAAATGTATTGAAAATGACCTTTGCTCGGTTGTACAATGCGTTTTTTTTGAGTTAGCGATAATAGAGCAGAGAAGATTTGATCTTTACCTATATCAGTATCAATAGGTATTTTACGATGAACTTGATTTGAGTTTAAAGTTCCCCTTTTTGAATCTTCTAATATTGCTAAAACAATTCTCTCAACAAATGAGAGCTTTTTATTATTCTTCAAGATGATTTTTATTTCTCGTAATAATCCAAATCCTTATGGAATGGCTCTTCTACATGCAAAGTTCCCCAAATCGCAACAATCACACAAATCAATCCTACAACAAAAGCTGCCCAACTTGCAGAATGGTCATGAAAATGGAGAATATCATCAAACCTTCTGAATAGCCAACCCCCTCCGAAAAAATGTCCGTGCCTCGGTAAATTGCCTCCTGATTCAAATATTCCCTCAAACCATTCGTAACTCCATGTAATTAATAATACTCCGCCACGCACAAAATTGGGTACTGTTGCGCTTACAGTACTTCGTATATTAGTACCAAATTGTTCACTTGCGTTTGTTACAAAAAGGGCCCAATAACCAGTGCTAATTCCTAATATGGTTGCTAATACTCGGTAATAATTGGCAGAACCTATGGGGCCAAATAAATACAGTGCCATTACTGCAATTATCGAAACTAAATTAATGAGAATTACCTTTTTACGACTTTGTAAAAGCTGTGACAATATACCACTAAATAAATCCCCAACAGACAAGCCCACATAACTCCATAGTACCATTTCTTTAGTAGGTAAAATATCTAAAATTTCCGCTGAACCAGTAATTTCAGGGAGAAATCTATGAGCAAGTACTATTAATATTCCAACAACAAACCAAACCGGCAATCCTATAACAATACAAGCTAGATATTTTGTAAATATCTGTCGGTTCTTAAATAGCATAAAGAAATTGCCTTTTGAAACATTTGAGGATTTAAGATCTTCAAACATATGACTCTCAAATGTTCCAGCTCTAAGTACAAGAAGGATTAGTCCTAATAGGCCACCAACAATATATGCTGTTTGCCAATTAGCGATAGGTGTTCCTGTAAGTTTGGAAACCAAATTACCAATAGCGTCACCTTGGTTAGAAACTAGGAAAGCAACTACGGCTCCTAATGCACCGAAAGTAACAATAATCATAGTTCCAACTCCTCGTTTTTTAATCGGCATTAATTCACTAACCAAGGTTATTGCTGCACCTAATTCACCAGCTAAGCCTAATCCAGCAATGAACCTCCAAAGTTTATAAGCTTCTAGTGATGTAACAAATGCGTTGGCTATATTAGCAATACTATAAATCAAAATACTACCAAATAAAACGCTCACTCTTCCCTTTCGGTCACCCCAGATTCCCCAAATAAGACCACCTATAAGCATTCCGGCCATTTGGTAACGGAAAAGCGCAGTTTCGTAAGTATTGAAATCGATTGAAAGCGCATTAAGGCTTTCACGTTTTATAATGTTAAATAAGATTAAGTCGTAAATATCTACGAAATAACCCATAGAAGCCACTATGATTAACAGGGCAATATTTTTCTGTTTCTTAGTTTCTATCATGGTCTATTTGTTCCAAAGATGCGCAAAAAAATTCCAATTCTTGTTTATCAACTAAGTCAAAATCATTTAGAATCTTGGAATCTATATCTAGGACAGCCCAAATTTCACCATTTTGGTTGAAGCATGGAATGACAATTTCGGATTCTGAAAGTGAGCTACAAGCAATGTGTCCAGGAAATTCATGTACATTAGGTACAATTTGAGTAGTTTGTTCTTCCCAACAAGTACCACAAACTCCTTTACCTTTTGAAATACGCGTACAAGCAGTAGGCCCTTGAAATGGACCTAGTTGTAATAAATTATTATCAACTAAATAAAATCCGGTCCAGAAATACCCTAATTTTTCATGTAATAATGCCACTGCATTTGATAAATTGGTGTACCAAGGTGATTGAGGGTCATAAAGATACTTCCATTTTTCATGAATTTCTTTGTAAATAGTAATCTTATCCTTCACATTTATGGTCTAATAGTGTTTAACGAATAGTTTAGCAATCAAGCTTTAAAAATAGCCCAAATCCCTACGAAAGTAAGTATATTGCGAACTATTTGCGTAGAATTTGAAGCATGGAAGTTGTCAATACTAAAAGTTTTGAGGTTATATTTTCATTTGTTGAGCACCCATATTTTGGTTTTTTAGTCGAAGCAAACGCGGTGCAGTTACTGGAAAACGGCAACCCATCGTTAACTTATCAACGCATTCGCAGTAAAAATTGTGATTATTTTGGTTTGGATGAAGCTCAAAAAAGAGCAGTGAATTTGATTGAAAGTTATGAGGTAGATTCAATAATCAAGAAATTTTACACCGGTAGTAAACAAGTTAGATCATCGGACTTTTTTACCAAGCATTTTAATGAAGACACAAAAAAAAGAATTCAAGAATATATTGAGTCAAAACTCGTTGATATCCTTGTAATTATAAAAGATTTCCCCCTGTATCGTTCAGGTAACTTAAACGAACCGATGGGACATAAAGTTCGGTTCAGTAATGAACCAGCAAGTGTTCTATTTCATTTCCGTAGGAACGAAGAAGGAATGAATTATTTTGTTACCATCAAGCACCAAGATCAAAAGGTGTCCATCTATCATAATAATTGTATTTTATTGGTGGGTAAACCTGCATGGTTATTGGCTGGGGATCAATTACTATTCTTCCAAGACTATGTAGATGGTAAAAAAATAAAGCCATTTTTTGAGAAGAAATATATTCATATTGACCCCAAACAAGAAGCGATATATTTAGAAAAATTTGTTCAGCCATTACTCGAGAATCATGATGTTTTTGCAAAAGGTTTTAATATTGTTACTGAAAAACTAGATGCTATTCCGGTTTTACGCTTAAGTAAGCTTTGGGATGCAGAAGCGCATGCAGTGTTATTTTTTAAATATGGAGGATGGCTATTCCCATATCATGTTGATAAGCGCGTAAATGTGTCGTTAACTAAATCAGACGATACCTATGTTTTTCATAGAATAAGACGTTCATATCATTATGAAAATAAAAAGATTCAGTTGTTAACAGATTTGGGGTTAGAAACTAATGAAGGTAGTTTATTATCCCTTTCATCAGAATTAACATCATATAAATTAATTGAGTGGTTCAATGAACATTCAGAAACCTTAGTTCGCAATGGATTCAAGGTAGAGCAAGATGTGGCAGAGGTAAACTATTATTTAGGCGAAATAGATCTTAAAGTTAAAGTAAATACTAGTGAAGACTGGTTTGATGTAATGGCAATAGTCACTTTTGGCAGTTTTGAAATACCATTCAAACGATTAAAAAACCATATACTTCAAAACAAGAGAGAATTTGTTTTACCAGATGGCCAAGTAGCAATAATCCCGGAAGAATGGTTCTCTCGTTTTGCTAAAGTTTTGAATTTTTCAGAATTTGAAGATGATAATTTCAAGCTGAAAAAGATACATGTAGCCTTACTTGATGAGCTTGAGCCATTTTTAGAAGAAGAATTACCTTCTACAGATTGGGTGGAAACAATTGAGAATCAAGGAGTGCCATCTTATGAATTACCAGATGGTTTTCATGCCGAGATGAGGGATTACCAAAAGCAAGGTTATGATTGGTTACGCTACATGTTAGAGAATGGGTTAGGTGCATTACTCGCTGATGATATGGGATTAGGCAAAACTGTTCAAACGCTTGCGATTATTCAGGACTTTGTCAATAAACATAGAACATTAAAACAAAGTTTATCTGAAAAGGTAAAAAAGAGGATTCTAGAATTACAAGATAATAAATCAGAAATTAATGAAGGGGCTTTAATTCAAGGACCATGCATGGTTGTTTGTCCTAAGTCATTGTTGCACAACTGGAAGAATGAAGCCAAGAAATTTACACCAGATTTGAATGTGTTGATTTATAGTGGTATCAACAGGCAAAAGGTATTATTAGAAATTTCTGAAGCTGACATAGTTGTATTAAGTTATGGTACACTAAGGAACGATATAGATTTATTGGATAAGTTTGAATATCCCTGTATGATTCTTGATGAAAGTCAGGCAATTAAAAATCCTGCATCTTTAACATCTCGTAGTTTGCTTCGAATAAAGGCAAAAAAACGGATTGCTTTAACTGGCACTCCAATTGAAAACACTTTGTTAGACATTTGGAGTCAAATGAATTTCCTGAACCCAGGCCTTTTAGGCAGTTACACTTATTTCGATAAGAATTTCATTCGTCCTATTGAGAAGAGTCCAAAAGGAAATGATAAAAAAACAAATGAACTCAAGCGTTTTATTGATCCATTTGTATTGAGACGTACAAAGGGACAGGTGATGCAAGAGTTACCGCCAAAATTTGAAAAGATTCATTACTGTGAAATGAATGAAGATCAAGCGGAGTTATACGAAAAGGTTAAGAGTCAATATAGAAATGAAATTCTGTCTCATGTGAATGAGGTAGGGATGAATAAATCGCGTCTTAAAATCTTCAATGGTTTGATGCATCTTCGTCAGATTGCTTTAAATCCTAAGTTAAAAGATCACGATTACAAAGGTCGATCTGGTAAAGACGATGAAATACTCCATATGATATTAAGGGCAATTGAAAATGGACATAAAATCCTTTTATTTTCTCAGTTTGTCGGATATCTAAAAAATATTGGAGATTATCTTAAAGATCATGGATTGAAATATTGTTATCTGGACGGTTCTATGGATGAAGAAGAGAGAGCAAAACAAATTGACCAATTTCAGGAAGATAAATCATTAAGGATATTTTTATTAAGCTTAAGAGCCGGTAATTCAGGATTGAATCTTACAGCTGCTGATTATGTGTTTTTGGCAGATCCATGGTGGAATCCATTTACCATGAAGCAGGCAGAGGATAGGGCTCATAGAATGGGTCAGGAAAAATCGGTATTTAGTTATAAGTTTATTACTAAAAATACAATCGAGGAAAAAATACTCACACTTCAGCAGAAGAAAACCAAGCTAGCCGAAAGCATAATCCCAGATGAAGATACAATATTTGGAAACATTGATCTTGAAGAATTAGAGGAACTATTAAATTGATATGTTTGGGTTATCTGATAATTCATCTTGGTACAAGTTTTTCGAACACTTTAAATTATTAGAAGGTTTAAGGATTTTAGAAAACCGATATGTAAGCGAAAGCACAACAAAAATCATTTATCCTCCTAAAAAAGAGGTTCTAAATGCATTTAATTTATGTGATTTCAGAAATGTAAGAGTAGTAATAATTGGCCAAGATCCTTACCATGGAGCGGGGCAAGCTAATGGGTTGGCATTTTCAGTAAATATGGGCGTAGCGCTACCGCCATCATTAAAAAATATATTCAAAGAGATCAAACGTAATTTAGGTATTGATTTTGGTTTAAATGGAGATTTGAGCCCTTGGGCAAAACAGGGAGTGTTTTTATTGAACACAATATTAACCGTTGAGGATTCTAAGCCATTGAGCCATAGCAATTGGGGTTGGGAAACATTTACAAAAATTTGTATAGAAAAACTTGACAAACATAATGACGGAATAGTTTTTATGTTATGGGGAGGAAATGCCAAAAAGATAAAACCATACATAAAGAACCCCAATAATCTTATTCTTGAAAGTTCACATCCATCACCTCTGAGTGTTTATAGAGGATTTGATGGTTGTTCTCATTTCTCTATGTGCAATGATTTTTTTACTAAATCGAATCGCAGCCCTATTGATTGGAGTTTGCCAAATAATTGAACACTCTATACTTGTGTGTATATCTGGATTAATGCACAAAGCAGTAGTTCTTAAATTTGTGATGTGGAATATCCAATAGAAATTAATCAAGCTAACTTGTATCAAGGTAATGTTCTTATCTTAAAGAATATTGATTTAAAAGTGAGTTCTGGTGAATTTGTGTTCCTTGTGGGCCGAACGGGTTCGGGCAAGTCGACTGTATTAAAGTCTTTATATGGAGCTATACCTATTACCGAGGGCAGTGCAAAGGTTTCTAGTTATGAGTTAAACGGTATTAAAGAACGTAAAGTTCCATTTTTAAGGAGAGAATTGGGAATAGTTTTTCAAGATTTCCAATTATTACAAGATAGATCTGCTGAGGATAATTTAATGTTTGTGATGAAAGCCACTGGTTGGAAATCAAAACGTGAAATGATGGATAGGGCGCATGAGGTATTGAAAAAAGTGGGATTAGAAAACAAGGGTTACAAATTCCCGGCAGAATTAAGTGGTGGAGAACAACAAAGATTAGTAATTGCAAGAGCATTGCTGAATTCTCCCAAAGTAGTCCTCGCTGATGAACCAACTGCAGCCCTAGATCCAGAAGTCAGTGATGAGGTGATGATGTTATTACAAAGTATTTGTGCTGAAGGAACTGCCGTACTAATGGCAACGCACGATTATAGACTTATACATAAATTTGGGGGAACCATCTTTGAGGTTAAGGCCCAACAATTACATCATATTCCTAATGTGAATCACCTTAATTGGTGATTTTTACTATTTTGAGATTACCCAATTTACCTGAATCTGTATAGTTTAGAATAAATTTCATTTCAGAATTATTGTTAGAGACTTTATTCCAACTAGACCTACTGATATGATTATTGTTGGCTTGAATTAGAAAAGAATTATAATTATTTAAATCAGATATTACTGAGTCTGATCCGATAAAAAAATTGTTTTCTTTATTGATTTTCGAAAAATATTCGCAATAATTCACATACAAATGTGCGTCGTCTCCAAAAATATGAATACTATCATAATTTGTGTTCTCCGTTATGAAATTATTCACAACAGACAATCTATGAATGCCGTGCTTTGATTCAGGGTAAATAAACTGACTGACATTCCAACAGATAATTCCAAAAACCAAGATTGAACTTCCTTTTAACACTTTTTGAGCTGGCATACCCAATACTAGCAAGAAAGGCAACATCACCATAAACTCAATATTTCCCACTGAATAAACTGCGAAAGATATAAATAAAAGTATAGTAAAAAGATAGGTGTTTTTTAAGGGGAGTTTTTTTAGAGAAATTGATTTTTCCTTAGTGTAAACAACAATTCCAACAGCAATTATCAACATTGAAACTATACCAAAACCGCTAAGAATTGGATTCCAAATATTCCAATAAACTAAAAGGTCGGGATGAACTTGAGTAATTGATCTAATTAAGTTAACTCCACTAAAGAATATATTCTTGCTTGAAAAGCTTGTAGTAACCAAACCTGCATTCACATCTTGGAAGACTATATCAAATAAGGGTACTTCCAACCATAGTGAAGCTGTAATATATCCAAAAATCGGAATGCATATTCCTAAAATAAATGCAGAGATATTTTTACTCTTTATAAATTCAACTATCCACAAGCCAATTAACCAAAAAATGTGAATCTGATGAAATAGGCATGCAAATCCTAACCAAATTGCAGCAGTATAAAATTTTTGTTTTTCAAAATAAAGAGAACCAAGTAAAGATAGAAATATAGGGACTGTATATGCTTCTACTTGAAATGAATATTTTAAAAATACAAAAGTGCCCATCAAAAATAAAGTGGCTGTATTGATAGCCGGAAAATCCCAATTTCTATTTACAAGAATGCGTTTTAATACGTATAATGACAATATCGCAAAAATCAGATTAATTGAGGTAAATAATATTAATGGGCTAATTTTATTGCTGAATATTGAAATAAATTGAAACAAACCCCAAAACAATGGTTTGTGAAGAAGATGGTGTGCAGAGAATAATTCTCCATCTAGTATTTCGCAAGAATAGCCATAAGAATCACCAGTAAATTCAAGAGGTATAAAAGTGTATCTTAAAGCAATAAATATTACAACTATTATTATCCAGTAAGTTGGCCGATTGAACATTAAGCAAATATAGGTAGTAGTAATAATTGTTTTCATTTTCAATCACTCTATCTTTGTGGATATTGAGTTTTCCCAAATTAGAAATATTTAAGCTTTTAGCAGAAACGGCAAATGAATTAGAAATTAAGTCATATGTTGTAGGTGGCTATGTACGAGATTTATTATTAAAAATTCCGAGTAAGGATATTGATATAGTGGTTATTGGTTCTGGTGTTGATTTTGCACAGGCTTTACATCAAAAAATGGATGGGGCGTCTATTTCAGTGTTTAAAAATTTTGGCACAGCTCAAATAAAGTATGAGGATTATATTGTAGAAATAATAGGAGCTAGGAAAGAAAGTTACCGAAGGGATAGCCGAAAGCCATTAGTTGAAGATGGAACATTAGAGGATGATCAAAATAGGAGAGACTTCACGGTTAATTCATTTTATCTAGGATTGAATTCTGATAATTATGGAGTTTTGGAAGATCCATTTGATGGAATTCAAGACCTCAATAATGGAATTATCAGAACTAATACCGACCCTGATAAAACTTTCTCGGATGATCCATTGAGGATGTTACGGGCAATTAGATTCGCGGCTAGGTTTAATTTTACTATTGAAGAGAAAACATGGAATGGTATATTGGATAATGCTCATAGAATTGGAATTGTGTCTCAAGAGAGAATAACCGATGAGTTGAACTCAATGATAAGAGGTGATAAACCTTCTATTGCGTTTAAATTAATGTTTGATTCAGGCTTGTTACATTACTTTTTCCCTGAAATGGTTGAACTACAAGGAGTAGAAACTATTGACGGTAAGAGTCATAAAGATAATTTTTACCATACATTACAAGTTTTAGATCAATTATGCCAGTTATCAGAAAATATTTGGCTAAGATGGGCAGCAATTTTACATGATATAGCCAAACCAGCTACAAAAAGATTTGATCCCAAAGTAGGTTGGACTTTTCATGGACATGAAGATCGGGGTTCACGAATGGTTAAGGGTATATTTCGCCGGTTAAGGTTACCACTTGATGAAAAGATGAAATATGTTCAGAAACTTGTAGCGATGCATTTAAGACCTATTGTTTTATCTAAAGATATAGTTACTGATAGTGCAGTGCGAAGATTAATTGTAGAGGCAGGTAATGACGTTGATGATTTATTGCTGCTTTGTCGGGCTGATATAACATCTAAAAATCAATTTAAAGTAAAAAGACATATTGAGAATCTTCAAAAAGTAGAACAGAAAATTCAAGAGGTTAGAGAAAAGGATGAACTTAGGAATTGGCAACCTGTAATTACTGGGAACCACATCAAAGGTCGTTATATGATTGTTAATCCCCGCGATATTGGAATGCTGAAACTAGAACTACGTGAAGCAATTTTATCTGGTGAAGTTAAAAATACTCTGGATGACAGTTTTAAATTTCTAGATTTATTAGCTGCGGAAAAGGGGATTGAAAGAAAGAAATAATTATTTTTTTATTGGTTTGCAGTCTTTATTTGAAATGGTAAGTTCATTTCTTATTTTCTATCTCTATCTCAAATATGAAAAATCATTAGGATCAAAAACGTGCTCTTTTACATTTATAATATAACCAGTATCAACACGTTCAAATGATTCTACAATAACATTAAATTCACACTTAATAATATGAGACAACATTTGACCTGCTTTAATATAAGGTCCTCCAGAAAGGTCTACGACAACAATTACCTCATGATTTGTAGTTCCATCTGGATTTTTCAGCCAACCACAACGATGAAATTCAAAATTACCTTCCCAAAGAACCTTATTTGGTCCTTGTTTAGTAAATGTAAAAACATCACCATTACGATTTTCGTATTGTGCTACGTTTTCCATTATTTTTCTATAATTAAAAAATTTCCGAAATAATAATCGGGGATTTGAAGGAATTATTTCCTTTCCAAGTTTTAACTGATTTTAATGCTTTATTATCATTCATATTATAGTTCTTATTTACATGTAAAAATAATCTTGTTTACATGTAAATATAATCTTGTTTACAATGTAAATATAATCTTTAAGTTTATTATACTTGAATAAAAAAATTGTAGCGATGGATCAAATTTATAAAATCATTGAACTTAAAGTAGATGGAGGTTCACAGGAGGTTGGCTTAAGAAAAGAAACGTATAAAAATTCAAAGTGGAACAAAGCTGTAAAGGCAGCAGAGAATATTGCAATGAAAGATTTTGAAGATTTGCTAAATATACATTGTAGAGAAGATAATAATTGGCGTCTAGATTCAATTCAAACAATTCGCTACTTCTGGGGTCCAGGTGAGTATTACAAAACTGTAATTGTATTAAAGAATTTAGAGCATTTTAAATCGTAAGTTAAATGGGGAAAGAACAAATTGTTGTTGCATTAAATAATGAGCCAGAATCCAGTCCAAGTAAGTATCTTGGTGCGGAGATAGCTATAGGTACACTCACACTAGATAAGATAGCAGAACTCAAAAGTATTCTTCAAAATGGCTTACTTTTTGAAGAAATGGGAGGCCTTTGGGGTGAAACTTTTAAAGGTTCTGTCTATTTAACTGAACTGATGGATGTAAATGATGAATATCATAAAAATGGATTGATTTTTTATGAAAGCCTTTATGATAATTGCAGTGATATTAATTTATATTCAACAGAAAACTGGGCCTTTGTTCCTGAAGATAACGAGGATATGCTACCTAATCCAGAATTTAAACCACCGGTTAAAATACAAACTAAATCTTCAGAATTTATTGTTTTGTCCATTAGAACTGAAGATCTATATTTTAAAGCTAAAGGGGAACTAAACCCAGAAAATAAAATGGTTTTTGACGAAACGAATATAGCAAAATTTAAAATTCAAACGGGAATCGATGAATTTCATTCAATTATGTCTTCCTTTGGCTTTAGTGGTTTTAATCTTCTACACACAGTATATGCTAATGGAGTTGAATTAGAAAGAGACGAAGATGACATTGAAGAAGCATTTAATATTTACTATTCGTCGCATTTAATTTTTTCAGAAGGTAAATTAATAGCTTGGTTAGCTACAAATAATCATTCACACCATTTCCCTTTTGATTATTATGAGTCCAAAATACCTTGTATAAGTCCATACCTTATGGAAATGGATCCCGAAACTTATCAATTAGCAATAAATAACTTATTGGAAAACCTTTGATATTAGAAATCTATTGATTTGTGTTCCTTATGGCGAGTTGAACCCTCAGTTTAAATTACCCCAGCCTACATTGAAGGAAAGAAAAGAGTATTTTGTATGAGACATTTTTTATTAACAAATGGTCTATCAAACACTACTTCTCCACAAAGTATTTTCCTAATTGAACTTGGCAACTGCTGTTTTGAGTACAAAACCTGCCAAGGTTTTGGTGTTGAATATCAATGAATTAACCCATATATTCGATTCCGTCTGATAACTATATTAATCAATTTTTATATTGCAATTATTATTATCTGTGATAATGAATATCACTTTATAAACTAGGTTTGGAAAAATTCTGAATAGAAAAAAGCAAAAAATCAATGATAAACATATAAAATTATTGATTTTTGCAGTGTATGTTGTTGATATCAAGAATTCGCGAAAACCACGAGGAAATAATCGAAAGACTAAAAACCCGTGGTTTGGATATGAGCGAAATTGTAAATAATATTTTAACCGTTGACGCGAATGCCAGGAGGACTAGAAATGAGATGGAATCGGCGCAAGCGGAATCTAATCAGTTGGCTGCTCAAATAGGAAAGTTAATAAAGGAAGGGAAAAAAGATGAAGCGGAGAGTATTAAAAATAGAACATCTGAATTAAAAACGAGTGTTAAGGAGTTATCTGAAAAAGTTCAAGGACTAGAAAATCAATTAAAAGAACTGCTTTACACAATTCCGAATACTCCTAATGTGTCTGTTCCTAGGGGCAAATCAGCAGACGACAATAAAGAAGTTAAAAAAGTAGGTGAGCCTAAGCAGTTAACACAAAAGTTGCCTCATTGGGAATTGGCTGCTAAGTATGGAATAATAGATTTTGATTTAGGAGTAAAACTTACTGGAGCTGGGTTTCCCGTATACAGAGGTAAAGGGGCAAGATTACAGAGAGCTTTAATTCAGTTCTTTTTGGATGAAGGTTATAAGAATGGTTACACCGAGGTTCAACCTCCGTTAATGGTTAATGAAGCTAGTGGTTATGGTACAGGTCAGTTACCTGATAAAGAAGGTCAAATGTATCATGTTGGTGTTGAAGATTTATACTTGATACCAACAGCTGAAGTTCCAATTACCAATATGTACCGTGATGTAATATTAAAAGAAGGAGATTTACCCGTTAAAAATTGCGGCTATACTCCTTGTTTTCGCCGTGAAGCAGGCAGTTATGGTGCACATGTGAGAGGTTTAAATAGACTACATCAATTTGATAAAGTTGAAATTGTACAAATAGTAAAACCCGAAGATAGTTATGGAGTATTAGAAGATATGTCTGATTATGTTCAGTCATTACTTGATAAGTTAGGACTTCATTACAGGGTGTTGTTGTTATGTGGGGGAGATATGGGCTTTACATCTGCAAAAACTTATGATATGGAGGTTTGGAGCCCTGCCCAAGAAATGTGGTTAGAATGTAGCTCAGTTAGTAATTTTGAGACTTTTCAAACTAATCGTTTGAAGTGTAGATTTAAAAATGAACAAGGTAAAACTGAATTAGCCCATAGTTTAAATGGTAGTGCATTGGCGTTGCCACGAATAGTTGCGGCTATTTTGGAGACATATCAAACTGAAAATGGCATTGTGGTGCCTGAAGTTTTACGTTCATATACTGGATTTGATATTATTGACTAATGAGTAGTTTCGACTGGGATAAAGATTATTCTATTGAAGAACTGCTTCAATCGGTAATTGCCATTAAAGAATTTCCCAATCATTTAGCCAAAGTAATAACTCCATTAAAGGAGGAGGATTTTGAAAAAACATACAGAGATGGTGGATGGAATATCCGCCAAATTATTCACCATTTATCCGATTCACATTTAAATGGTTACATGCGAACAAAGCATACTATTTTCCAAGATGCAGAGTCTCATCAAGCGTATGATCAAGACAAGTGGAATTCTTTCAAGGATTCTAACTTTCATCATGAAGCAAGTTTTATGATATTATTAGGAATTCACCAACGCTGGAGTTTGTTATTGTTAGAATGTTTGAAAGAGCCTGAATTGCAATTGGCAAAATCCTTGACTCATTCTGACGGAATTAGAAAGGTTTCACTAGCTCAACTTATTGCCTTATATGCATGGCATGGAGCACACCATTTAGAACAAATAAAACAAGCTCTTCATTAAAAAATACGTATTTATAGTATTTATTTTAGAAGTATGCTCATTTAAGTACTACACTTTTTTCCCTTATTTTATTAAAACCCAATATTCAAGACTAATTTTGCACCAATGCAAGTGCACAATAATATTCTGGAAACTATTGGTAATACGCCATTAGTTAGAATAAATAGTATTACAAAAGATTTTCCTTGTGACGTTTATGCAAAGGTAGAAACAACAAATCCTGGGAACTCGATAAAAGATAGAATGGCTCTCAAAATGATAGAGGATGCCGAAAAAAGTGGATTATTAAAACCAGGTGGTACAATTATCGAGGGTACTAGTGGAAATACAGGAATGGGCTTGGCAATTGCAGGTGTAATCAAAGGTTATAAGTGTATTTTCACAACTACAGACAAACAAAGTAAGGAAAAGGTTGATGCATTAAAGGCGTTTGGAGCAGAAGTTATAGTTTGTCCGACGGATGTGGATCCGGAAGATCCGAGAAGTTATTACTCTGTATCTAGCAGATTGGCAGCAGAAATACCAAATTCTTGGAAACCTAATCAATATGATAATTTGAGTAATTCTCAAGCACACTACGAACAAACGGGACCGGAAATTTGGGAACAAACAGATGGTCAAATAACCCATTTGGTGGTTGGTGTTGGAACCGGAGGAACAATAAGTGGCACTGGTAAGTATTTAAAAGAGAAGAACCCTAATATAAAGATTATTGGTATTGATACTTACGGTTCGATTTTTAAAAAATATAAGGAGACAGGGGAGTTTGATAAAAGTGAAATATATCCATATATAACCGAAGGTATTGGAGAAGATTTTATTCCTCAAAATGTAAATTTTGATGTAATCGATCACTTTGAAAAGGTAACTGATAGGGACGCTGCCATTTGGACGAGAGAAATCCCTAGGCAAGAGGGGATATTTGTAGGCAATAGTGCTGGAGCCGCAATTGCAGGTTTGCTCCAGGTGAAGGATATGTTCAATGAAGGTGATAAAGTAGTTGTAATCTTTCATGATCATGGAACTCGTTATTTAGGAAAAATGTTCAATGAAGATTGGATGCGTGATCGTGGATTTATTCCGAAAGCGGCAAATAAAACCGCGCTTGATTTAATTCAAAACCACAAGGAATTACCATTAGTTTCTATAAATTCTGAAGATACATGTCAACTTGCATTTGATATGATGCAGAAATATGGAATATCCCAAGTGCCTGTAAAAAATAGTAATGGTGAATTTGTAGGTTCTATAGAAGAGGGTAGTTTTTATAAAAAGATTATTCAAATACCTGACCTCTTGACTCGTAAAGTTGAAGGAATCATGGGAGAAGCCTACCCAATAGTGGGATTTAATGATTCATTAGAGTCAATTACAAAAAAGATTAACGAGAAAAATCAAGCCTGTATTGTTATGGACATGGCTGGAAATTGGCATATTATTACTAGGCAAGATTTGATATTAGCCATGTCAAATGCATAGAATGTTATTTAGTTATTTAAAACGATTAATTAATAAAGAAAGCGTGGCAATAAAAATTAAAACTCCTGAACAAATTGAAGGGATTAGGGACAGCAGTAAACTGGCAGCCAAAACATTAAAGTATGTAGAGGATTTTGTAAAGCCGGGAGTTACTACTTTAGAGTTAGACGCGTTGATTGAGAAATTTGTGCGTGATAATGGCGCAACCCCGGCCACTAAGGGGTACAGAGGGTATAAGCATGCAAGTTGTATTTCACCAAATGAAGTAGTGTGTCACGGGGTTCCTAATCAATACGTTCTGAAAGACGGGGATATATTAAATATCGATGTAACAACAATTTTAAATGGTTATTTCGGGGATACATGCAAAATGTATTACGTTGGAACTCCTTCGGACTATGCTAAAAAACTGGTAGAAACAACAAAAGAGTGTTTGTGCTTGGGAATGGAAGAATGTAAACCTGGAGCCCATTTGGGCGATATTGGAGCTGCTATTTCAGATCATGCTCATGCTAATGGTTACAGTGTGGTTTATGAGTTTTGCGGACATGGAGTAGGCTTGAAGTTTCATGAAGAACCTGACGTACAACATATTGCCAAGCGTGGTACGGGACCAGTTTTAAAACAAGGTATGATATTTACTATTGAACCAATGATTAACGCAGGAAAAGCGCGTTGTAAAATTGATAGAAGGGATGGTTGGACCGCAAGAACGATTGATGATAAATTAAGTGCTCAGTTTGAGCATACAATATTAATTACTGAAGAAGGATTTGAAGCATTAACCGACGTTTACGGAGATTTTTAATGAAATTAACCACGATACATACTGGAAACTTTAAATTAGATGGTGGAGCTATGTTTGGAGTTGTTCCCAAAACCTTATGGTGTAAAATTAATCCCGCAGACGAAAATAACATGTGTAACTGGTCTATGCGTTGTCTTCTAGTAGAGGTTAATGATAGAAAAATTTTAATAGATACTGGGATTGGTAATAAACAATCGGAAAAATTCTATTCTCATTATTATTTAAACGGAGAAAATAGTCTTGAAAGTTCTTTAGAGCAAATCGGTATCGGATATAATGAAATTACTGATGTACTCTTAACACATCTTCATTTTGATCATTGTGGTGGCGCGGTTATTGAATTGGATAAAAAATTGGTTCCAGCTTTCCCCAATGCTGTTTATTACACAACCGAAGCTCATTGGAATCATGCGAATAATCCAAATCCTAGAGAAAAAGCCAGTTTCTTAAAGGAGAATTTTTCTGCACTTAAAGAAAAAGATGTTTTAGAATTTGTTAATGAAGGTGATTTTATAGCCGAAACTATTGAAGTGAAAGTATTTAATGGACACACTGTTGGCATGATAGCTCCTTTAATTCATTTATCAAATGGAAATAAGTTATTTTATGCTGCAGATTTAATTCCATCTTCAGGGCATCTAAAACCAAATTTTGTAATGTCATATGATATTCAACCTCTTGTATCTATGGAAGAGAGGGAGCGAATCAATGCTCAAGCTATAGAGGAGGGGTGGTATTATTTTTATGAGCATGACCTTAATGTTGAGGTTTCTAGTATTATAAAAAACGAAAGGAATGCCTACACACTAGGGGAGACCTTCCTTCTTTCAGATATAGCTTGATTATTTATTAAACCAATCTTCAGGGACAAAATCTTTTCCAGTAACTCCTTCGTAAATGAGTTTAATTGATTCTATTGCCTGAATTTGTTCACTTTGATTTTTACTTTGGATTCTCGTTGCAGGACCCCAAAGTCTTAAGTTATTTTCATCGCCTTTGCTCTGATAGTACCTAGCGCCAGAATAATAAGTTTTATCATATAGGGGGTTTATCGTTATTGCGCGATGTAGATTTTTTATTCCTTCGGTGCCTTTACCCTGAGCAAATTGAGCATCCGCTAACATCGTCCAACCCTGTAAATCTTGTGGACGGGATTGAGTAAATGTAATCATAGATTTTTCGGCTAGATCAAATTTTTGTTGATTCATTGCAACTTGATAAAGGGTAAACAGTGCAGGACTGTATTCAGGATAGAATTTTAGTGCCCTATTTGAATAGTAAATCGCAGAATCCATAAATGCAGGATTTTGATTCGACTTATAGGTATAAGCGGTAGCTAATTGTTGGCAAATCTCGTTATTACTAGTATCCAGTTTAATATACTCTTTAAGTAAGCCAATTGCCTTATCTGGGTTTTGCTCCTTATTTAATGCTTGGATACCTTGGTAATCTATGTTTGAAATATTTTTTATAACGCATCCCATGGGCTTACCTTCTAACACGGGAGTAAAAACAGTTCCTACTGGCGGATAATATCCACCCGTTAGTCTTGCCTTATCCATATAAGCATTGTAGAATATTGAATAATCCCATTTTTGTTCTGAACGTTGATCGTACCTAACAAACCCAATGTTTACATTAGGATATTTTCTCATAAAATATTTTACTTGTGATAAGGCATAAGTGTTTATTTGATATTCTTTTTCTGGATGTTTCGCTATTTCTGTTTCTATGAGAAACTCGCAACTTGGCTTTATACTTGCTAAGTAATAATCCATTTCATAGTCACCGTAGGCACCTTCAACTCCTCCAATTATTTCATTGAAGTATATGTAACTAAAATTGGGATTACTATTTACGAATTTTGCTGGCAATAGCATTAATAAAGCAGGTAATATTATTCCGAATATTGGCTTTTTAGAAAGGTATTTACTCTGAATTTTGTAATACCCCATAATTCCTGCTACAACAAAAGGCGCAACAGTAAAAAGAATATGTCTCATTCCGCCATAAACTCCAGACTTATTGATCCAGATATAAAAAACGGGAAATATTGCTGCAAAAATTATGAGAAACTCCTCCATTGTTATTTTACGATTGATACTTATAATAAATAGGTTTAATCCAATTCCAATAAGTGTAACTAAAGGTAAAGTAATCCAAAGATATTTGGTCAAGTAATAACCAGGTAAGTTGTTTGAATCATACAATACTCCTTCAAAAAGTTGCCTCAAGCTAACTTGGTAATGTGTAAAAGCATCTAATGCTTTTTTAGGGTTTTCTATGGGTGCATCCCAACCATATGGCCAAAAGAAGATTCCTAAGATATAAGCGCCTATGGAAATTCCAATTATTGAAGTTAGATATGGTTTTAGTCCTTTTAAATTGAATTTTAGTACATTTGACCAACCTTGATTTTCAATAAATTTTAAACCCATGTAAAGGCCGACTATCGCTATTGATAAAAGTCCACCAATTCGAATACTTATCCCTAAGGCAATTCCAAAAACGAGTCCAAATAAAGTAGACCATTTTATCCTTGGAAAGTGCTGGTAAAACTTGATGGCATAGTATAAACTCATTATATATCCCAAGGCAAAGGGTACATCTTTAGGGTTATTTAGAGATTCTCCAAAAAGCCGTGGAGTAAATAAAAGGATAAACATGCTAATAGATGCCCACACCCATGAACCTTTAGTTAGTCTTCTGATTGTTAAAGCCCCGTAAAAGAAAATCAGAAACCCGAACACGGCATTCCACCAATGTCTGAACTGAATAAAATCTTCTATATCCATTAAGTGAACCAATGCCGCAGTAAAAGCGTCGAAACTTGACCCATAAAGATGCATGTACATATAAGGATCTTCGAGTTTAACAATATCTTTTCCAACCTGTGGATACGCTTTAGCCAGTGTATACATTTTTTCTGCCTTTAATTCATTCGTATCCAACGGTAGGTCTATTCCAATTCTATCGAGTTGATAACTGGCTATGCACTTACCGTAATAGTACTGGACAAAATCATCACCAGAAATTCCCGCTCTCTTACTAGAATTTGTAATGTAAAAAAATGAAAACAATGCGGACAAGATGAAAGCACCTAATGCCCAGTTTTTTGTTTTCCAAAAACTGTAATAATTGAAAGAAATTGAAAGTTTATTCTTCCAGATCTGTAAAATGCCTTCATTGTATTCTTTGCTATTATTAGAAATATACTTTTCGATCAAACAAGATTTCTCTGCTCGATAAATGAACTCTGATAGGGTAGAGCAATTGACTTTGTTAATTGCCGAAAGTGCTTTTCCTGATAATACAACAGAATTGGAAAGATAATGGCTACCAAAATCAGAAGAAATAATTTCTCTTAATTTGCTCGATTTTTTTGCTTCCCCTAGAATTATATATTGATCATTTCGATTATAATCAATTGAACTTTGGCCTAGCAGACTAATTAAATTGCTCTTGAATGAAGATGAACTATTTGTTATAATGTACCAGGAATTTAAATCTATGTATTTATCTTCTATTTCCGATAAATTATAAGTAAGCCAATTTATGTCAATTCCATTTATACTTTCCGATTTTGATGATTCAGATTTGTCAATTGTTATTATGTTAAAAGACTTAATATTAACCGCTGTTACGGGTTGCTGTTTTTCCTTTTTAGACATGATTACGCAAACTTAAAGAAAAGCATTTGAATAAATTTAAAATATACATTTTGAGTAAATTAGGAAAAATTATAATTAGTGGTTATTTTTGCCGCCCATAAAGGAGGAACCTTTACATTGACAAAAGAATCAACTGAATTAAAAAACGAGGAAAACCAAGCAGTTCAAGAGAATGCAGAAGTTTCAAAAGTAGTCCCAAAGTCAAACACATCACATGACGATTTTGATTGGGATGCCGACGACGCAGGATTTGAAAGTTATTCAAAAGACGAAAAAGCGAAGTTAGAGCAGCAGTACACTAACACATTTAACCCAGTAATTGAAAAAGAAGTAGTTAAAGGTGTTGTAGTGGCAATTAATGACAGCGATGTTGTAGTTAACATCGGTTTCAAAAGTGACGGATTAGTGCCAAGACAAGAATTTAGAGACATGCCTGAATTAAAAGTAGGGGATGATGTAGAAGTTTTTGTTGATATAGCAGAAGATCGTTTAGGACAATTAATACTTAGCCGAAGAAAGGCATTACAGGAAACAGCCTGGGAGAAAATTGTTGAAGCACATGAAAACGATACTGTAGTTACTGGTTTAGTTCGTTCTAGAACAAAAGGTGGATTAGTTGTTGATGTATTTAGCATTGATACATTTTTACCAGGTTCTCAAATTGACACAAAACCTGTTCGTGATTACGATCAATATGTTGGTAAAACTATGGACTTTAAGATCGTTAAAATTAACGATGTATACAAGAATGTTGTAGTTTCACACAAGGCGTTGATTGAAGATGATATTGAAGCTCAGAAATCTGAGATTCTTTCTCGCTTAGAAAAGGGTCAAGTACTTGAAGGTGTAGTTAAGAATATGACTAGCTTTGGAGTATTTGTAGACCTTGGTGGAATTGACGGATTACTCCATATTACTGATATATCTTGGGGACGAATCAACCATCCTGAGGAGGTATTGAAATTAGACGATAAAGTGAATGTAGTTATCTTAGACTATGATGATACTAAGAAACGTATTTCCCTTGGTCTAAAGCAATTATCAGCCCATCCATGGGATGATTTAGATACATCAATTGCAGAAGGTTCGAAAGTTCAAGGTAAAGTGGTAAGTGTTGCAGATTATGGCGCGTTTATTGAAATTAAGCCAGGCGTAGAAGGGTTAGTACACGTTTCCGAGATGAGTTGGAGTTCACATTTGAGAAATCCATCTGAATATTTAACTGTTGGTGAGGATATTGAAGCTTTGGTTTTGGCCTTAGATCGTGATGAACACAAGATGAGCTTAGGTATCAAACAACTTACTGCAGATCCTTGGGTTGAAATTACTGGAAAATACCCTGTAGGTAGCAAACATTCTGGAATTGTGAAGAATTTAACTTCTTACGGATTGTTCCTTGAGCTTGAGGAAGGCATTGATGGGTTAGTTCACGTTTCTGATTTAAGTTGGAATAAGAAAATTAAACATCCTTCAGAGTTTGTTAAAAGAGGAGAGAAACTAGATGTTATTGTACTTGAGGTAGACGCGGAAAATCGTCGTTTAAGTCTTGGACATAAACAACTTGAGGAAAATCCTTGGGATACTTTTGAGACAATATTCACTATCGGTTCTCGTCACGAAGGGACTATTACTTCTGTAAACGATAAAGGGGCTACTGTTCAAATGCAATATGGTGTTGAAGCATTTGCTCCTAATCGCCACACCAAGAAAGAAGGTAATACTCCAATGAAAGAAGACGAAGTTTACGAATTTGAAGTGATCGAGTTTAGTAAAGATTCAAAGAGAATTATCATCTCACATACCAACCTATGGAAAACTACTGAAAAGTCTAATAAAGACGGTGGAAAGTCATCAAGAAAAGGTTCTTCCAAAGCGGTTAAGAAATTGAACCAGTCTGCTGAAAGAACTACCCTTGGTGAATTAGATGCATTTACAGAATTAAGAGCTCAATTTGAGAAGGCTGAAAAAGTTCCTGCAAAGGAGAAAAAGGCTGAAAAGAAAGAATCTCCTAAGAAAAAAGAAACGCCAGTTGCTAGTTCAGCAGAATCTGCAGGTATTGCGGAATTAAAAGATCTGAAAGGTGTTGGTCCTGCAATGGTTAAGAGAATGGCTGAGTTGGGAGTTAATTCTGTTGTAGATTTAACTAATGTAACTGATGAGTCTGCAGCTTCTATGGCAGAGAAAGATTCTAAAATATCTGCTGAGCAGTGGATGAAGTGGGTTGCAGAAGCAAAAGGTTAATAAAAACTGATTCTATACAATAAAAAGCACCGCTAATACGGTGCTTTTTTCGTTTATTTGCGCTTTTATTATGGATAAGATCGAGCTCCAATTATCTGCTGCCTTTTTATTGAGTCTTTTACATGGTCTTATTCCTAGTCATTGGTTGCCTATAGTCGCATTAGCTAAATCTGAAAAATGGAGTACAAAGAAATTACTTGTATACTCTGTGATTGCCTCGATAGCTCATGTAGTAGGAACATTAATAATTGGCTTGATGTTGTTTAGTATTACTAAAGCAAGTATTTCGAATCATAATTCAACTACAGAATTGGATCAGGCGGAATGGATTAATAATTTGCAGTTTGAAAAGATAAGTAGTATAATCCTTTTATTACTTGGAATATGGTTTTTGTATCGTCATTATAAACACTATCATTTTCATATACATCCCAAGAAAAACGCCAAATGGGTTTTTGGAGCGATTGTATTTGCAATGCTCATATCACCTTGTTTGGAAATAGTAGGATACTATATTACTATCGCCCCATTAGGATGGAATGCTTTTTCCAGTTTATCATTGATCTATTCCATAACGACAGTTTCAAGTGTCGTTTTAGGAGTTTATATTTTCAATAAAGGAATTTCTAGAATTCAATCACACAAGGCCGAACATAATGCGGGTATTGTTAGTAGTCTTTTAATGATAATTTCGGCAATATTTATGTGGTTTGGCTAATTTCTTTAGCTAGATATTTATCGATTACACCGTGAAAACCATACAATAGTGGTAACAAAATAACCGCCATCGTCAATTTATAAAGGTAGTTTATTGTACCTACTTGAATAATCCAAGATAATGAATAGTTGCCGCCAAAATAGAAAGCAATAATTAGAACAACATAAGAGTCAATAAACTGACTAATTGCAGTACTTCCAGTAGCCCTTAGCCAAATCATTTTATTAGATGTTTTTTCCTTGATTTTTTCAAAAATTAAAGCATCTACGATTTGACCTATTAAAAAGGCGACCAAGCTTCCAATAATAATCATCAGTCCTTGTCCAAAAACTTTATTAAATGCTTGTTGCATAGATTGGATACCTGACTGTTCGGCAGAGCCAACCCAAAAATCTGCTCCTTCTAAGCCAATGGAGATTCTTACTGCTAAAAATGAATAAATAAGCATAAATACTGCAATGAAAGAGAGCTTCTGAACTCCTTTTTTCCCGAAATATTCATTAATAACATCAGTTAAAATAAAAACAAAAGGCCATAAAATTACACCCGCCGTCATATCAAGATTGTAAACGGCATCACCAATATGTATTTGGGCTGGATTAATACCTATTGTTTTCTCTACACTAAAGATCTTAGCCCCAATAAATTCAGCAATAATTGCGTTAGTAAGGAATAAAAATCCAAGAATTAGAAAAAGATTATTTCTACGAGAAAGTTCAAACTTCATTTATCAAAACTACTATAAATTAGACAACAATGTTCGCTGTGTATAATGTTGTATGATTAAGTGGGTATGTAGTTTTATTTTTAACGAATAAATGATTTACATCTGGAGACATATATGGTTTACGTTTGTTTTTATAGCGATGTTTGATTTTGCTACAGCACAAACAGAACAAGAGCAGTTTGACCAAGGAGTGGAATTGTTGAATGATAATCAATATAAAAAAGCGAAGTACGCTTTCTATAATTTATCACAGAATTACCCAACAAATGCACGGTATCATTACTATTTGGGTGTTTCAAAACTAAAGTTGTCGGATCCAAGCAGCGCGCTTGTTGATTTAAACAAAAGCATATCCTTGGATCCTAATGCAAAGGAAGCATACTTTAATCGGTATATAGCAAATAATGCAACAAGGAATTTTCAATTTGCCTTAGCTGACATTTCAAAATATTTAGAATTTTATCCAAATGATACTATTTCCAGATTAAACAGATTTGCCTTATCTAGATATATGAATGAAGTTGAAGAGGCAATAGAAGATGGTAAATGGCTAATTTCTCATAAAATAGGGGAGGATTCATTGGTTAATAGTTTGATACTTTTATTAACAAATGAAAAGCGCGATGTTGACCTTAAGGGTATATTAGACGATGTAATTCATATTAGTTCTGATAATCACTGGTGGTATTTTGAAAGAGCAATGGTACAATACCGATTAAATCAATTTGAATCATCTTTGAAAGATCTAGAACGTTTTCTGATTGTTGAGCCAAAATACATACCCGCTTTGAAGCTTAGGTTTGACAATAACTTTTATTTGAGAAATTTACCACTTTGTGAGAAACAAATAGATGAACTTATTCAACTAGATTCAAAAAACGGCACATTTCACGGGGATTGCGGACATATTTTATTACAAAAAGGAGATTGGAGAGGAGCGGTTAAACAATTTAATAATGCGATAAAATATAAAAGTGAACATTTAGGTTATACTTATTTAGGCAGAGGAATAGCACGATACAATTTAGGTGATAATAAAATGGCTTGTGAAGATTGGGAAAAAAGTTTGTTGTTGGGTGAAACAACCGCAAGAAGATTCATTTCAAAATATTGTGATTAACAAAATCAAAAATATTGCATTTTTAACTTTGGCATTTATTGGGAAAGTTATATCAATTAATGCTCAAGTTCAAGATTCCCTTTTGCCTATTACTGGTGAAATTAGTCTTTGTTTAGAAAAAATAAAATTTGATCAATCTGAATTTACAATAATTCCTATTGAACAATTTGATAATCACAGCAGTCTTTTATATTCGAGTAATGCAAACTTTTGGAAAGTAGATGCGCAGTTAGACCCAGATTCTTTTTTAGTTGTAAATAAAGAATCGAGGGAAATTATTGACATTATTCATAAAAGCCGTGTTCTTGGTATAGAAAAAGGTGGAAATTTAAAAGAATTGGCAAGACTTTATGGATTTATTCACAAACACCAAGACAGTGTTTCAATAAAGTTTGTAAGAGGAAGAAAAGGTTTTTTTAATTTTGATTCTATTGGTCCAAAATTGCAAAATGCCTTTTACGTGTTTTCAGAAATCGGTGTTAATCCAAATTTGGCTCAATTGCTATTATTGATTGAAAGTCCTAATAATCCAGATGCTGTTTCGGTATCTGGAGCTCGTGGACATTTTCAACTCATGCCATCTGTTGCAAGACGCTATGGACTTAAGGTCAATAGGTGGAAAGATGAAAGAACTGATTTCAATAAGTCGGCAAAGGCAGCTGCAAAGCTTATAAAGAAATATTGTATTCCTCAAGCTGAAATAATTTGTAGAAATATGGATATTAAATACAGCCCTACGGAATTGTGGTTTCAATTATTAGCGCTTCATATTTATAATGCTGGAGCAGGCACAGTTTCTAAAGCAGTATATCTTTATAAGGGCAAGGTTTCAGAAGGTGGAGTTTTAATTCGAACATTGTGGAATACTAATTATGGGAGATTTGGTAATAGTTCACAAAATTACACTCAAGTTGCATTAGGAAGCTATTTAGCCTATCGTAATTACCTTGATCAAAAATCGACCAGATATTACTCTGAATTAACTACAGACAACAAGTTTTGATGTGGATAATCCTTTTTGTTCATAGTAGTATTAATCAAATAAGGTAGAAATATCAATTATATCAATTTGATTTATAGTGATATAGGTACCTAATTTAGAAATCTTTTAAATTGTTTCTCTTGTGTACAAAATATTTTATTGAGAATGATTAGCTTGGTATATTTGCGCTGCGATAATACTTTTCGTAATCAGATATGAAGATAAATCGATTCAAGTTGTGGGCTGTTGCTGTTTCTTTTATGTTATCGGCACCCACGTTTGCACAAGATGGTCCCAATGCAGAGAATGGAAAAAAGCTTTATGAAGCAAACAACTGTGGTAGTTGTCATGCTTTAGATAAAAAGCTTGTTGGACCTGCATTGAGGGGTGTTCATGAGAGACGCTCTGAAGAGTGGTTAATTAGCTGGATTAGAAATAATAAAAAATTCAGAGAGAGTGGAGATGCAGATGCAATAAAGCTGTATAATGATTATGGTGGAGCTGCAATGAATATATTTGAGAATCTTACACCGGCAGATGTACTAGATATTGTTGAATATATTAAAACTGCACCAGCACCAAAAGCTGCTGCAGGTCCAGCTGCAACAAATACGGGTGGTAATCAAGTTGATTCAGATCCAACAGTTAAGTATATATTATTAATATTAGTTGCTGTCTTCTCTATCGTATTAGTTGTGCTAGCGCGTGTTCGTAACACTATGAAACGCATTGCTGCCGAGAAGTCTCCAGAAGATTATCCAGAATTGTTTGATAATAAGAAATGGTATCAACGCTATTTGCCAAAAGCAATGGCAAACTGGAATCCTACTGTTTTAGCATTAACTATTGTTACATTGATTGCATTACCTTCATCTTATTTTGGTTATAAATACAGCATCACGGAAGTTGGTGTTCAGAAGGGCTATGCACCTACTCAGCCAATTGCTTTTTCGCATAAGTTGCACGCTGGAGAATTGAATATTGATTGTAAATATTGTCACTCTACAGTAGAGTCTAGTAAAAGTGCGAGTATTCCGGCACTTAACACCTGCATGAACTGTCACAAAGGTGTTCAATTAACGGAGAAATACAACGGAGAAATATCTCCAGAAATTAAAAAAATATACGCAGCTCTAGATTATAATCCAGAAGAATTACCAGGTAAGCAGTTTGGTGATAATCCTAATCCAATTCGTTGGGTGAGAATTCACAACCTGCCAGATCACGCATATTTCAATCACTCTCAGCACGTGGTTGTTGGTAAATTACAATGTCAAAGTTGTCATGGACCAATCGAGAAGATGGAGAAGGTTCAACAATGGAATACCTTACAAATGGGATGGTGTATAGATTGTCACAGAAATACGGGTATCGATGTAGCTAATAATAACTATTATGCTGCACTACATGATAAAGCAAATAAAGATTTGAAAGCTAACGAGAATCACAGTATGTACTTTGGTCCAGAGGGTAAGGTAAAAATAACACCTGCTATGAATGGTGGCCTAGAGTGTGCTAAGTGTCACTATTAATAATTGAAAATCAAAATAATGTCGAATAATAAAAGATACTGGAAAGGGGAAGAGGAATTATCGCAAAGTCCTCAGTTCCTTGCAGACCAAAAGCGCGAGTTTGGTGATGCTCTTCCTTTGGATGAAGCTCTATCAGATGAGAATTTTGAACTGAATTCCAATCGTCGTGACTTTTTGAAATTCTTCGGTTTTAGTGTTACAGCAGTAGCATTAGCATCTTGTTACAAGACTAATGTTCGCTATGCTGTACCATATTTGGTAAAGCCAGAAGATGTTACTCCTGGGGAGGCAAATTATTATCGTTCTACTTGTGGTGCTTGCGCTGCAAATTGTGGAATTGAAGTTAAAGTAAGAGAAGGTCGTCCAATTAAACTTGATGGTAGCCCTGATTCCGCAATTTCGAACGGAGGTATGTGTGCAACTGGTCAAGCATCTATCTTATCTCTATATGATACTGAAAGACTTGCAAACCCTTTAATGAAAGGTGAAGAAGTTAAAGAATGGACTAAGTTAGATGGCACGATTAAAGGTAAATTGGCAGTGCTTAAAGCAACGAATAAAAAGGTTGCTTTGATAACTAATAGTATAAATAGTCCTTCAACAAATTCAGCAATTGCAGCATTTACAGAAGCATTCCCAAATGTTGAACATGTGTCTTTTGATTCGGTTTCACATTCTGGTATGTTAGAAGCGAATGAGGCTGATTTTGGGAAGCGGGTAGTACCACATTACCTATTTCAAAATGCTAAGGCAATAGTTTCTTTTGGTGCTGATTTCTTGGGAACTTGGTTATCACCTGTTGAGTTTCAATCTCAATATGCTAACCATAGACGCCCTGAAGTTGCTGGTGGGATGTCTGTTCATGTACAGTTTGAAAGTAACCTTTCAATCACAGGTACTAATGCTGATCATAGATTCCCAATGGCTTCATCTAAAGAATTAGCATATGTAGCAACTTTATATAACTACATCGCTATAAAATTAGGTGGTACTCAAATCTCAGTTCCTAGTAATGATGAACTAGCGGGTAATGCGATTGAAAAATCAGCTGAAATTCTATTGAATAACACGGGAAAGTCTTTAGTTGTATCTGGAAGTAATAGCAAAGAAATACACCAGGTGGTTAATGCCATCAATATGATTTTGAACAACTACGGTAAGACTATTGATATTGCAAATCATTCAAACCAGTATTCAGGTAATGATGATCAAATGAATGCTGTTTTTGAAGGTGTTAAGTCTGGTTCAATAAAGGGAGTAATATTCTACGGTGTTAATCCTGTATTTACACACAATAAAGAGTGGACAGCGGCAATTGCTAAAGCCGATTTTTCGTTAAGTTTCGCATCAACAAAAGATGAAACAGCGGTTGCATGTACTTATATTTGTCCTGATAATCATTTCCTAGAAAGTTGGTCAGATTCTGAACCAATTAAGGGAATGTATCATTTTACACAACCTACTATTGCACCGGTTTTCAATACTCGTCAAGCGCAAGAAAGTTTACTAAATTGGGCAGGCGCATTGCCAGATGCAACCAATAATCCATTTGCTGATAAGGGTATTTTATCTCAGAAGTTAGAAGCTTCTCCATATTACTTGTATATCCGTAATAATTGGAACGAGAAATTAGGTGATAAATTCAACAGTACGTTGGAAGTTGGTTATTTCTCCGATCAAGCAAACAACAATGAATCAATTCCTTCCTATATGGGGAATGTTTCAAACCTTTCATCTGCAGTTAGTAAATCTTCTGCAGCAAATGGTATTGAAATGGTACTTTATCAATCTGTAGGAATGAGAGATGGTGCTCAAGGAAACAACCCTTGGTTGTATGAGTTACCAGACCCTGTTTCTAAGGTATGTTGGGATAACTATGTGGCATTACCTAAATCAATTGCTAGCAAATTAGGAATTGAAAAGGATAATACTGTTAACATTGAGGTTAATGGTACTAAATACGACAATGTTCCTGCATTGATTCAGCCAGGTCAAGCCAATAATACTATTGGAATTGCTGTAGGTTTCGGACATACACATGCGGGTAAGGTTGGTGGTAGTCTTGAAAAAGGATTTAAACCAATTGGTTTTAATGCTTATAATTTCATGTCTGCCGATCGCTCAATGGTTATTGGTGATGTGAAAATTACCAAAGGAGTCGAAAGTTATAATTTGGCTCAAACACAAACCCACCATTCTATTGAAGGTAGAGATATTGTTAGAGAATCTACTTTCGCTAAATGGAAGGAGAGTCCAAATGCGGGTAATGAAAAAGCAGCAACGCACGTTTACACAATTTGGGAAAAGCAAGAATATAGAAAAGACGGTTCTCCAAACCACTTATGGGGAATGGCTATTGATTTGAATGCTTGTACCGGTTGTGGATCATGTGTGGTAAGTTGTTCAATCGAAAATAATGTTCCGGTTGTAGGTCGTGATGAAATTCGTCTTCGTCGTGAAATGCATTGGATAAGGATTGATCGTTACTACGCATTCACAAATACACAAGAGGAGAAATTTAACGGTGATGATTATGTAACACGTGAAAATCAAATTGATGAATTAGATTCTTCCGATAAAGGAAATTACTCACATTGGGAAAATGTGCAAGTTATACATCAACCTATGATGTGTCAGCATTGTGCTCAGGCACCTTGTGAGACTGTTTGTCCTGTATTGGCAACTTCTCATTCTTCTGAAGGTTTGAATCAGATGACTTACAATCGTTGTATTGGTACTAAATATTGCGGAAACAACTGTCCTTATAAAGTTCGTCGTTTCAACTGGTTTAGATATAACGATAATGATGCATTTGATTTCAATTTTAATAATCCTTTAGGGAAAATGGTAATCAATCCTGATGTAACTGTTCGTACTCGTGGTGTTATGGAAAAATGTTCATTCTGTGTTCAGAGAATCCAAGCTGCGAAGTTGAAAGTTAAGAGAGAGGGTGGATCAATGAATGATGTTGAAGTTAAAACAGCTTGTCAAAGAGCTTGTCCTTCAAATGCAATCGTATTTGGAGATCTTCATAATCCAGATAGTGAAATCAGTAAATTGTACAAAAATGAGCGTGCGTTTAGCGTTTTAGATGAGTTGAATGTTCAAAGTTCAGTTAAGTACATGACTAAAATCCGTAATACACAAAACATTTAACCCCGCGAATAATGATACACGATTCACTAATTAGAGAAAGACTAGTAACTGGCGACAAAACAGCCGCTGATGTTACTCGTGACATATCTCGTCCAATTTTGAATCAACCCTCCAAAGCATGGAAGGTAGGTTTTACATTGTCTGTGATTTTCTTGGCGATCTTTGGAGTGAGCCTTTTCTGGACAGTTTGGACAGGTATTGGAGTTTGGAATATTAATAAATCAGTAATGTGGGGTTGGGATATCACCAACTTCGTATTCTGGGTGGGTATTGGTCACGCGGGTACCTTGATTTCTGCGGTATTATTACTTTTTCGTCAGAAATGGCGTATGAGTATTAACCGTTCTGCGGAGGCAATGACAATATTCGCGGTTATTTGTGCTGCCATGTTCCCTGTATTCCACATGGGACGTGTATGGGTAGGATACTGGGCTTTACCATTACCGAACGCATTCGGTTCATTATGGGTTAACTTTAATAGTCCATTGTTATGGGACGTATTTGCGATTTCAACATATTTCAGCGTATCATTATTATTCTGGTACATTGGATTAATACCTGATATTGCTACCATTAGAGATAAGGTTAAAACCAAAACGGCTAAGTTTTGGTATGGGTTCTTCTCTATGGGATGGACGGGTAGTACAAGAACTTGGGCACGTTACGAATTAGTTTCTTTAATTCTTGCTGGTCTTAGTACACCGCTGGTACTTTCTGTACATACAATTGTATCAACTGACTTTGCCACATCTGTAATTCCAGGTTGGCATACAACAATCTTCCCGCCATACTTCGTTGCTGGAGCGATTTTCTCAGGTTTCGGTATGGTTGCTACACTATTGGTTGTAGCTCGTAAAGTCATGAATTATGAAAATTACATTACCATTGGCCACTTAGAAGCTATGACTAAGATTATCATGGTAACAGGGTCATTAGTGGGGATTGCTTACTTAACTGAGTTCTTTATTGCATGGTACTCGGGTGTGGAATATGAGCAATATGCATTTTTGAATCGTGCATTTGGACCATATTGGTGGGCTTATTGGAGTATGATGAGTTGTAATCTTTTGGCTCCTCAAGTTTTCTGGTTTAAGTGGGCAAGAACTACACCTTGGTTTATTTTTACAATGTCGATTGTAGTGAACGTAGGTATGTGGTTTGAGCGTTTCGTAATCATTGTAACCTCTTTACATAGAGATTACCTGCCTAGTAGTTGGGTAATGTATTCTGGATCATTAACAGAAGTAGGCTTGTTCTTAGGTACTTTTGGTATCTTCTTTACATGCTTCTTCTTATTTGCTAAATATTTGCCAGTAATAAATATGGCTGAAGTTAAATCAATCCTTCGCAACCGCGAGTAATAAATAGATAAATGGGATTAGTAGATAAAAATTTAAGTCTTAGAAATCGCAACAAAATGCTTGTTGGGGTTTGGGAAGACGAGGACTCATTAGTTGATGCTACTCAAACATTAGTTGATCAAGGAATACATATTCATGATGTATATACACCTTATCCTGTTCACGGTTTGGATAGAGTTATCGGAGTTAAAAGAAGTCGTTTAGCTCGAGTTGCTTTCTTTTGTGGACTCACAGGTTTATCCTTAATGACTTTAATGATTTGGTACATGTATGTTCATGATTGGCCAGTAAACGTAGGTAATAAACCAGTTCGGTTTACGCCATCTTGGATTCCAGTTATATTTGAGGGTACAGTATTATGTACTGCCTTTGGAATGGGAATATTCTTTTTTTTAAGAAGTAGAATGGTTCATGGAATAAAGAATGATTTACTTGATGTACGTCAGACTGACGATCGTATGATCATTGCTATTGAAACGACAGATGGAGTTGCAGAGGCAGATGTTTTAAAAACTATGAAAGACAAAGGTGCTGTTGAAGTTCGTGAAATGGAAAATGGCATTCAAACTGTAATTAAATGAAAATGAATAAATTGAATATAGCATTTGCAGCCTTGGCGATTTCAGCTTTAGGTAGCAGCTGTGTAAGCCGAGGAAATGATCCTGGTTGGGAATATGCACCTGACATGTATTATTCAAAGGGTTATGAGCCATACAATCAAGCAGATTCTTTTCAATTGAATCCACACGGTATGAGTATGCGTAATCCTGTTGCTGGTACAGTTGCACATGGAAAACTCGACTTTGTATACAATTTACCAAATACAGGTGAAGGATATGAAAGATCAGCCACTGAAGTTACTGCTCCAGCAAATGTGGATGGAATAGATACTCGTGGTAAATACTTGTACGAAATTTATTGTTCTCCATGTCATGGCATTGACGGAAAGAACGATGGTGCAGTATTCCAAAAAGTTTCAACTCTTAAGCCAGCTTGGAAATCTTACCAAGATGAGTATATCCAAAATTTAGAGGAAGGTAAAATATATCATACTCTGACATATGGTAAAAACAATATGGGTAGCCATGCAAGTGTTTTAACACCTATGGATCGTTGGAGAGTTATTAAGTATGTTAAACAATTAAGTGGTGTTTCTACAAACTCTGTTGCACTAGTAGAGAGTGGTGTACAAGAAACATCAAATGAAGATAAGTCTAATTAATTCCAATTTAAAAGGCTATGGGACACGGACATAAAATTGAAATAAAACAAGAAAACTTTACCGTACCAGGTAAAGCTAAACAGTTTGCCATGATCTTTATGATCTTGGGATTAATTCTAACTGGAATAGGCATATTTACTCTTGATGGTAATGATTCATCATCACATGCAGATGTTAAGGATTCTCATACTACGGTTACAACAAAGGTACCAGTAGTAGAGGTATCTAATCATGCCACAGAAATGGAAGGTTCAGAGAATCACGCTCCTGATATGGATAATGAACATGGTGATCACTCAGATGCTGCATCTCATGGCGAACATCACAATGTTGAGAATGAGCAGTTCGGACCAAGAATGGAGTATCATGCTCAAGAAAAACCAGCTTCAACTAAAATTTTGGCTAATTTATTAACTGCAGGATATTATTTCTTTATGGTTTCTTTATGTGCATTGTTTTGGTATGCTATTCAGTATGCTGCCAATGCAGGTTGGTCAGTTGCTATTAAAAGAGTACCTGAAGCAATTTATACCTTCTTTCCAATTGCGTTTGTAGTATTAGTTGTTGCAGCGTTTTTAGGTAAAGACGATATTTATCACTGGGCACATTATGAGCACCTTGGATTAAAACCAGGAGAAACTGGTTACGATAAAGTATTAGATGGTAAATCAGGATTCCTGAATACTGGGATGCTGTTTATTCTCCCTACTATTTTGGTTGCAATTTGGTATTTCTTGGGAAACAAGATGAGAAAACTTTCTCTTGCTGAAGATACTGCTAAGTCCGGAGATGTAACTTTCTTTAGAAAAACTACTCGTTTGTCAGCGGCATTTTTAGTATTATTTGGTTTCACCATTAGTATTGTTGTTTGGTTGTTCATAATGAGTGTTGATGCGCATTGGTATTCAACAATCTTTGGAGTATACAACTTTGCAACTTCTTGGGTTTCTTCAATATCTGTAATTCTTATTTTCGTATTGTTTTTGAAATCAAGAGGTCATTTAAATCTAGTTACTAAAGAACACCAACATGACTTAGGTAAGTTTATGTTTGCTTTCACTGTATTCTGGGCTTACATTTGGTTGTTCCAATACTTACTAATTTGGTATGCACACATTCCAGAAGAAATGATGTATTACCAATTACGTTTTGAGCAATACAAAACTTACTTCCTCGCTAACTTTGTGATTAATTTTGTTTTACCATTTGCATTCTTGTTAATGAGAACTGCAAAGCGTACAAATGCGTTAATTATTTCAATAGGAGCATTGTTATTTGTGGGTCACTATTTCGATGTTTGGTTTATGGTTATGCCAGGTGTCTTTGGACCAGGAATGCACATTGGCTTGTTGGATATAGGTATCTTTATATTCTTCACAGGATTGTTTGTATATTGGGTATTAAATCAACTTACTAAACGTGGATTGGTTGCTGTAAATCACCCATATTTGGAAGAGTCTGTATATCACGATACAGGAGTATAATTAAAAGCAAAATTTATAAAGAGCTCCTAAGTGGAGCTCTTTTTTTATGCCTACAATCGACGATTATATCGAGCTAATTGAACATCCTCATAAGGAGAAATTTATAGAATTAATTTCCACTATTCGTAAAGAGTTCCCATTTTGCGAGGAGAAAATTTCATATGGAATGCCTTGTTTTATGTGGAATGGTAAACCATTAGTTTATATTGCATTTTATCCAAAACATATAGGAGTTTACGCATTACCAATTACTCATAAAAAGTTTGAGTCTCAATTAAGCACTTATAAGAGAGGAAAGGGAAGTGTTCAATTTCCTATAACTGATGAGTTACCAATAAGTTTAATTATTTCAATGATTGGATATCATCAGAATCATATTTCAAATTTAAAAGTTAAATGAAAATCAGTTAGATTAGTCGAGTTAATTAATTTTGAACTAGGTGGAATGGTAATAGGAGCATTTTTTCTGTTTAAGTATCAGTTTTTAAATGGTTGGATATGCTACACCGAAGGGGTTGTATGAATAAAGCATTTATTACTTACACTTGAATCTGTTTTTAAAGGCGTTTGTCCTAATTACTTACTTTCATATTTATCATTAATATTGCTTTTGCACTACCTTTGTGCAACATGGAAATTTCGAGCAAATACGATCCTTCATTAATTGAAGATAAATGGTATTCAGAATGGTTGGAAAAAGGATTTTTTCGCAGTACCCCTGATGAGCGAGAGGCCTATACTGTTGTAATTCCTCCTCCTAATGTCACAGGTGTTTTACATATGGGTCATATGTTAAATAATACCATTCAAGATGTACTTGTTAGAAGAGCGAGAATGCAAGGTAAGAATGCATGTTGGGTACCGGGCACTGATCATGCATCCATAGCCACAGAAGCAAAGGTAGTATCTATGCTCAAAGATCAAGGAATTGAAAAATCGTCACTAACTCGTGAACAGTTTCTTAAGTATGCTTGGCAGTGGAAAGAGAAATATGGTGGAATAATTTTAGAACAATTAAAGAAACTAGGCGCAAGCTGTGATTGGGATAGAACTCGTTTTACAATGGAAGATTCTTTATCCGAAGCAGTAATAGAAGTATTTATCGATCTATATGAAAAAGGATTGGTATATCGAGGTACAAGAATGGTAAACTGGGATCCTAAGGGAATGACAACCCTTAGTGATGAAGAAGTGATATTTAAGGAGGTAAAGGATTCTTTATACTATGTAAAATATCAAGGAGTGGATTTTGATGGCTTTTTAGAAGTAGCTACAGCACGCCCAGAAACTATTGCTGGAGATGTTGCCGTTTGTGTTCATCCTGAAGATCCGAGATATAAAAATCTAGTTGGTAAAAAAGTAAGAGTCCCATTAATTAATAGAGAGATTGAAATTATCACCGATACTTATATAGATATTGAATTTGGTACTGGTGTATTAAAAGTAACTCCAGCTCATGATATTCATGATTATGAAATTGGATTAAAACATAATTTGCCGGTAATTGATACCTTGAACAACGATGGGAGTATTTCTAATGACGGTACTCTTTTTATTGGTGATGATAGATTTGTAGCTCGTAAAAAATGGGTTAAATCATTAAAGGAAAACGGACTTCTAATTAAAGTTGAGGATTATACACATAATGTAGGATTTAGTGAGCGAACAGATGCTGTGGTTGAACCTAAAATATCTACACAATGGTTTTTGGATATGAAGGAATTTATGGATAAAAATCCAGAGGTTCTTTCATCTGTAATAAGCGATGAAGTTAAATTTTATCCAGAAAAACTGAAAAATACATACAAGCACTGGATTGAAAATATTAGAGATTGGAATATTTCAAGACAGTTATGGTGGGGACATCGTATACCTGCTTGGTATAATCAAAATGGAGAATTTGTGGTTTCAGCCAATAAGGAAGATGCAATTCAAAAATTCAAAGAGAAGGGTATGGATGTTGATGCAGACAATATTCGTCAAGATGAAGATGTATTAGATACTTGGTTTAGCAGTTGGTTATGGCCAATTTCTGTTTTTGATGGATTTAAGGATAAGAAAGAACTTGATTATTACTATCCAACAAATGATTTAGTGACGGCACCGGAGATTATGTTTTTTTGGGTGGCGAGAATGATAATGGCAGGTTATGAATATACGGGTAAAAAGCCTTTTAAAAATGTTTATTACACTGGTATTGTTAGAGATAAGCAACGTCGTAAGATGTCAAAAAGTTTAGGAAATAGCCCAGATCCATTAGTGCTTATTTCTGAACATGGTGCAGATGCTGTACGGTTAGGTATGCTATTATGTTCACCAGCAGGTAACGATATTCTGTTTGATGAAAGTCAGATTCAACAAGGAAGAAATTTCTGTAATAAAATATGGAATGCTTATCGTTTAGTAATTGGATGGGAGGCAGAAAACAAAGAATTAACTAACTATGAATCTAAGAGCATAAATTGGATTAATGGTAGGATAGATAATGTATTAAGGGAAAATGAAAGTCATTTTGATCAATTTAGATTATCATCTGCATTGATGAATCTGTATAAACTCATCTGGGATGATTTTTGTAGTGTATATCTTGAGGGTGTCAAACCTGCATTTGGAGATAAAATTAGTAATCAAGCTTTAGATTTAACAAAAGAAATTTTTAGCAAGTTGATGAAGACAATTCATCCGTTTTTACCTTTTATCTCTGAAGAGATTTTTCAAGGATTGAATGGGAATTCTGAATATTGCATTATTAGTAATTATCCAATTAGTAATAGCGAAAATTTAACTCATGATTTTGAAATTCCCATTTCACTAGTAGGCGAGATTCGTAATATTAGAGCTCAAAAACAAATGTCTCCAAAAGAAACCTTAAATATACAGATTAACAATCCAATTAATGAGCTAATTGAGTATTCTGAAATGATTGCAAAGCTCGGTAATGTAAATATTGTTGATGAAATTAGTGGGAGTCAGGTTATTTCACTTCCTCTTAAGACATCTGAAGTTCTTGTAGAGCTAAATATTGAGATTGATAAAGATGAAGAACGTAAGAGACTTCAATCAGAAATTGATTACAACAAGGGATTCCTAAAATCTGTTAATGCTAAATTAAGTAATGAGAGATTTGTGCAAAATGCTAAGCCTAAAATTGTAGAAAGAGAAAGACAAAAATTGGCTGATACTGAATCAAAAATCTTCTCATTGGAGGAAAGCTTAAAAGCATTAGGATAAATTATTTTCTAGAATTAACAAAAAACGCGACTTTTAAGTCGCGTTTTTTGTTAAATAAAATCAATTTATTAATTCGAAATACGAGTTTTGAGCTTTTCGTTGTGAAATGCACCAATTGCATTTCCAACTAATTTACCGTATTCAATGCCTTCTCTAAAATGAATTCCGCCATAAAGTCTGCTCATACAAGCTTCATCACTAGCTTCACGGAAGTTTGAAAACTTTCTTGTACCCATCCCAAATTCATTTTCGGCAGAATCAATAAATTCATACTCACCAAAAATATTTGTTAAAACAGTTGCAGCTGCACTTGAAACAACACTGTGAGCACTTGGGTATTCAGGGAAAGCTGGTGTTTCAATTGCCGGAAGCCAAGCAGAATCAATATGTCTTCTTATTACTGTCACAGGACGTATGTATTCATAGTGGTACTTTGCATCCCATGCACCAATAAATCCATCAAACATTGCAGCACTAACTCTCAACATTCCCTCCGCTGATTGAAAAATACTATATTGCTTTTGTCTAGATACGGTAGAGAACATGGAAAGCCAGTGGCCTGCCGGAGAAACCTTTAACACCTTAATAGTAGCATGGCCGTAATGAAATGTACTATTAGGATTATCGTCCCAGTAGCGAGCAATAAGTAATTCCTGTGAATCAATATCCTGACTTTCATTATAAACCTCTCTCATTAATTTGTTGAATTCTGGATTAATACTTTCACCACTTTCATTGATCTCATAAGCAGCAGGTTCAGGTAATGTACTTCTAAATTGTGCTGCACTGTCTATTAAGTTAGGTCTAATATGCATCCACTGTGGTTCAATGGCTTGCATGTATTCAGATGGAGTGGGTTGCCAAAACAAAGGAGAGTTTTTCGCTAAGTAAAGATCTCTTCCTCTAATTTGTTCGAAAGTATCCGTTTTAGCCCAATTTAGAACCGTCTTAGAAACTTTTTCACCCCATTCTACGGAGTTTTTATAAACATCAGCATTAAGATTATTCTTGTAGTATTCCAATTTTCTGTCTCTAAATGAATTAACGGAATCCTCTCTATAAACAAGTGATTTTGCTGTAGAAGTATATGCGACTAGGGCTATTAAATCTGCACAATAATTTAAGGTAGCATCAAAAAACTCCATAGAGTCTAATTGATTAAATTGACTGGATGTACTGATTAAGTTTGAATCTAGTACCTGAATTGCTTCATAAGCGGCAACACAAGAATAGAAATAACGTCGTGCAGCTACAGGTGGGGTAACCCCATCTAATACAACGGCATTCTGAATAGCCAAATTACATTCGCTTAATATATCATGATTAAGGGTAATGTTTTTCTCTTTTTGTTTGTTGGTACAATTAGAAAGTAAAGAAGTAATGAAGAATATTGTAAGAAAGTATTTGATTTTGTTAAATTTCATAACTCCACGAATTTACAAATATGATATTAAATTTGATTTGATATTAATCATAAAAAAAGCCCCGATTTATCGGAGCTTTCTATAATGTTTTCGAAAAAATTATTTTTTATCTTCAATAATAATTCCAGACTCTCCTTTGTAAGGAGAAGCGATATTAACTACCTCTTTCAATCTTTTGATAGTTTTAACACGAACTGTTGCACGAGAACGATTTTTTGCTTCTTTTCTTTTTAATCTAGTAACTGCCATGATTGAAATATTTCTGCAAATATAAATAATGAAACATTAATTTACAATATCACCATCTTTATTATAGAAAATAATTTCTTTGATACTTGCATCTTTTATAATTCCTGGAACATTAGCGCTCCAATAGCCACCACCTGATCCAATGTATCTTAACTTTTTGGAACCATTATTCAGCAGTAACTCTGCTTTTATAGCTCCTTTGGGCGCATTTATCCATGTTAATTCATTCGCAGGATTAAATGCTGCAGTTTTATCATTATTTTGAAATGCCAATAAAGAAATTTTATGATTATTTGGAATAATTGCAATGCTTTTTCCATCACCAGGAACATAGAAGCCATTTTGTTTGCCGTTAGAATAACTCAATTTTCCGTTATTATTTACTAAGATAAATCCGTTATGAGCATCATCTGGTCCATGAGTAACACGAGTATAACGATTATTACCTACACCTACGATATCATCAAAACCATCTTCATTGACATCCATGACTACCATTCCTGTTATTGGGCTTGATTGTGACTCAAAGGGCAATGGTTTTATTGACATGTTGGTACCATTGTTAGTTATTAATAAATGGCCAAATTCATTCGCTTTTAATCTTCCCCTTTTTAGGTGTTCTTCCCCAAAAATCTCAGACATTGTTTTACCACTGAATGAAGAATATGTCGTGAATTTTTTTGATAAAAAACTAGGGAACGAAACTACCATTTCATCCATAGTAAGTAATGGATATTGATTACCGTTTTTAGTGTAACTCATAAAGAAATCATGTCTGCCGTTATTGTCTAAGTCAGACCAAAAAATATCAACCGGCTCATTACTGCGTGCACAAATAAAACTATTGTATCCTTTATTTCCTACAATGAAATCTAGGTCATTATCATTATCAATATCTACAGCGCATATTGAGTTGTACCAACCTGAAACTTCACTTGTCCCAAGGTCTTTTGTTTGATCTTCAAATTTCCCCTTATTATTTTTAAGAAAAACTACAGGAGTATATTCGCCAACCATAACAAGATCTAACCAGTTATCATTATTATAATCACAGAAAATAGCTTCACACATCATTCCAGGTTCTTGCAATAAGGGAGCATCGGAAGATGTCGCATCAACAAATTTCCCATTTTCATTTTTCAATAAGTAACTTCTGATATTAAGGAAAGGGTAGTATCCGGGTAATATTCTTCCAGTAACGAATAAATCTATATCGCCATCATTATCATAATCTCCAGCAGTAACCGAAGCAGTAGATGTAGTAACATTGGGCAAAAAGGATGTAGCATCTGTAAATAATCCGTTTCCAGCATTTAGGTATAAGTGATCAGAGTATTTAGCATTTGGCCAAGCAAACTCAGCCCCTCCTGTACCCACATATAAATCAAGGTCACCGTCATTATCGGCATCGAATAATAGACAACCTGTAATATCTACATCTAAACTTTTCCAAGGTTGACTTCCTCTTAGTGGTACAAGTTTTCCATTTTGGTTTTGAATAAATAACTCGGCACCATTAGAAGATGCCCCGTTTCCAACAAAAACATCAATTAGTCCGTCTCCATTCACATCACCAGTAGTACTACCAGGTCCCAGCATAGTGTATCGATGGGGAAGCAAGGGGTCTCTTTTGAAATCTGGTGTTTCTTGTTCAGAATGTTTGAAATCAATTATTGAAGAATTTGAACTGAATAATGCTTTTATAGATTTTGATTCATATTCAATATCTGTAATTTCATCAATGTTAATTATAGTGGTTTTATCTATTTGATTGATTTTAAATTTCTTTGATTTTCCGTTTAAAAGTACGATTGTCATTTCAGGGATACTATTTGTATTTTTTCCAAGTCCGTAATGTATTGTTGGATCTGAAGAACTTAAATAACCCCGGTTACGTTGATAAACAAACATCTGGCCATCAATAAATACCTTAGTGCCTTCGCAAGGTCTATTTGTTTTTGATATTAGTTTGATATTAACAAAGTGATTTTGAGTTCCGACATTTTTATATACTCCAATGGTATCTCCTTGATTGCAAACAATAAGGTCTGGTCTTCCATCTCCATCAAGATCACCATATGCGGCACCTGTGCTTAAAGTTTTATCGTCTAAACCCAATGAACCAGCTTTATTTATCATTCCTTCATCTCCCTGCATTAGTAAATAGTTTTGCAAGGGTTCAAAAGGCAGTCTATCTAAAACCTCTTTGTGAGTTATTTTTTTTGTTCCAGTGGTTTGTTCTTTTCTATTTTGGAATAATACAAAATCAAGATCCGTTACATCACGGTAATACCCATTACTTATAAATAAATCTTGTTTGCCATCGGCATCAAAATCGCAAAATAAAGGGGACCAACTCCAATCAGTTCTGGCAACGCCATACAGGTAACTTAAATCTGAGAAATAACCATCTCCGGAATTAATTTGAAGTGTGTTTTTCATGTATTGAGGACCGTAGCCATTCTTATTACTCACATTTACATAGTCATATCCTCTTGGTCCTAAAAGACGCATAAATCTTTCTGGAGATTCTGGTAACATATCTAAGGTTATTAAATCTAGCTCCCCATCTCCATTAATATCCGCGATATCACTTCCCATACTATTGTTAGAGAAGTGTTTAAATCTCTGGTAGCATTCATCCTTAAAAGTGCCATCACCTTGATTTATATAACAATAATCTGGAACATGATAATCGTTACAAACATAAAGGTCTTGTTTGCCATCATTGTTAAAATCACCGGCAATTGCAGATAAACAGTATCCCATTGCTAGCATACCAGCTTTTTCGGTGATATTTTCAAAATGATCTCCTTTATTCTCTAAAAAAGCTTGCTTTGACGTATTATCCATATGTAAGCCTTTGTGAAAAGGAATATTGATATCGGAAAAGTATTTTATCCCGTGATTTCCAATATAAACATCTAAATCGCCGTCTCCATCAAAATCAAAAAAAGATGCACATGAAGTATTTCCGCTATTATCAAGTCCCCATTTTTCGCCCTCCTCCTTGAAAGTTGAGTTCTTTTGATTGATAAATAATAAATTCTTTTTTCTATTCAGGTCTACATATGGTCCACTTGAAGTTACATAAATATCTAACCATCCATCATTATTAACATCAGCCAATTCAACTCCCGTCATCCAGTTTGAAGTTTCTACACCTGCCTTTTTAGTAATGTCTTCGAATTGAAAATCACCTTTATTCAAGTAAAGTTTTGAACTGCCAAAATTAGAACTAACAAATACATCATTAAGTCCATCGTTATTAATATCTCCAATACCAACACCATTTCCATTGAACAAATAATGATAGGTAAACTGATTCAGTGTATCATTTTCTGGAACTATATTAATAAATGATATTCCAGATTGCGAACCTGGAATCTTTTCAAATAGTTTGTTTGTGTTATTAGTATTTTCATCATCTCCACAAGAAGCAAACAGCAGGATTGAGGAAATTATAATAAAACGAGAATAATCTGATCTCATTGTCATAAAGACAAATTTACGAAAATTGACAATCAGTTACGTCTAACTTGATCATATCTCAAAAATATAAAGAGTAAAAGGGTAAAGCCCCATAAACTACTTCCTCCAAATGATATAAAAGGTAGAGGAATTCCAATTACAGGGATAATACCTATAGTCATACCTATATTAATAAACCAATGAAAAAACAATATGCAACATGCACTATATCCAAAAATCCTGCCTTGGGTATTACTTTGTCTTTCCGCCAGAAATAATAATCTAAGAAGAAGTGAAAGGTAAATTATAAAGAATCCAATTACGCCAATAAAGCCCCATTCTTCTCCTATAGTGCAAAAAATAAAATCGGTATGTTGTTCAGGCACAAATCCCATTTTAGTTTGAGTGCCCTCTTGAAATCCTCTTCCAGAAAAACGACCCGCTCCAATAGCAATTTTTGATTGTTCGAGATTATATCCCATACCTTTACTATCTTGTTTTAAACCCATAACAATCTCAATCCTATCTCTTTGATATTGTTTAAATATGGTTTGATAAGCAAAACTCACAATACCTGTGTACATCATAGATGCAACGGCAATTCCTACTGTCAGCAGGATCAATTGTCGGTTTTTTCTCAAAAAATATACAAATATTGAACCTATGCCAGCAATTATTATATACAGATATACTAAGCTTAAATTAACAGCATTGAAATATATCGAAAGAATAGAAAGTATTCCGAGCCAAACTGCAATTAGTAAAAAATATCCAGGTAAACCTTCTCTGTACAGTACAAGAAAAAATGAGAAAAACACCAATGCACTTCCAGTATCGTTTTGAAGTAAAATCAGTAAAATTGGCAGAAAGAAAATACCTATTGAAATAGATACATTTTTCCATCCTTTGAATTTAACACCATAACCACCGAGGAACTTGGATAGTGCCATGGCCGTTGCAAATTTTGCAAATTCAGATGGCTGGATACCTATTCCGCCAAATCCAAACCAAGAACGTGCTCCACCCACTTCTTTACCAAAAAATAATACAGCAATATTTAATATTATTATTAAACCATAGATATAATATGATAAGTAGTCAATTAATACAACGTTTGAAAAGGAGATTAATAAGATAATTAGAGCTGAACCGGAAATCCAAAATAATTGACGACTAGCAATTGAAGATAAATGAAAACCAGATTGAGTAACATCTGAGGTAACAGAGTAGATATTCACAAATCCAATAATTACTAATAGGATGAATAATATGATCGCTAAAAAATCGAGTTTGTTTCTAGTTCCGATATTTTCTGTACTATATCTCATTAGTAAGTAATTGGAGTTTTCGTAACTCGCTCATATAGGTAAGGTCGAGAAATAGGGGAATCGGGCGCCAAATACTTTTCTATCATTAAACTAGCAATTGGAGCTGCGAATGTGGCACCAAATCCTCCATTTTCTACAATTACACCTATTGCTATTTTAGGGTTGATTTTTGGTGCAAACGCTATGAATAATGAATGGTCTTTCCCATGCGGGTTTTGCGCCGTGCCAGTTTTTCCGCATATTTTTATATCGCCAAAATTCATTCCTGATGCCGTGCCACCTGGTACTGTCACTTGCGACATACCAGTAATAACAGGGTCAAAATGTTTGCGATTAACCGAAGTGTATTTTCGTTCTTTAAAAGTTTTCTTCCAAATAGAATCCGGAACACCTCTTATTTTTTTTATTAAATGTGGAGGATAATAAAACCCTCGATTAGCCATTATCACTGCAACATTAGCTATTTGCAACGGCGTAAGTAACATTTCACCTTGCCCAATCCCAAGTGAAACTACCATAGAACTTCTCCAATGTTTGCCGTGTCTTCTGTCTAGCTGTTCAACAGTTGGTATGTTACCAGAAGATTCTCCCAAAAGGTCTATTCCAGTTGGGTTTCCCAAACCAAAACTTCTCCAATGCTTTTCTAAAACAGCATAGCCTTTTTTGACATCTCCATATTTGGGATTATCAATTATTTGACGGAAAAGGTCGCAGTAGTAACTATTACATGAAATGCGAATAGATCCAGTTACATCGAGCGGACTAGAGTGACCGTGGCAACCGACAACAATACTACCTAGTCTATACCCACCTCCACATCCCTTTAAACTTCCAGGATGAATAACTCCTTCCTCCATTCCAATTAATGCTAAAACAGTTTTCACTGTACTACCAGGGGGGTATTTCCCTTTTACCGCTCTATTATAAAGTGGTTTTTGAGGATCAATGAGCATTTTTCTAAATTCTCGACCTCGTTCTTTTCCTACAAGGAGATTTGGGTCGTAATCCGGTTTATTGATGAAAGCCAAAATTTCACCACTAGATGGCTCAATAGCTACGATACTCCCTTTTTTATTCTCTAGCAATTCTTCTGCAAATTTTTGAAGACGAATGTCAAGAGTAGAAGTGAAATCAGGACCAGATATTGGAGAAATATTAAAAGAGTCAATTTCTACTTTACCTTTTTCAACATATGTACGGTCCTGCCAAACCGTTTGAATTCCTTTGGTTCCGCGCATCAATTCTTCGTAATATCTTTCAATGCCTGTGATTCCAACCAAGTCGCCGGGTTGGTAATATTCGTCAGAACTTAATAACAGTTCGGTTGCCTCGCCTAAATATCCAAGGGCATGACCTCCTCCAGTCATATTGTAACTTCTATCTGTCCTTGACTCAATATAAAATCCATCAAGTCTAAAAAGATTCTCTCTAAGTATACTATATTGTTTTTGACTTAGATTAGAATAAAAAAGGGCAGATCTATTGTAGGAATTATTCTTTTGTCTTTTCTTAGAATTAACCCATGCATCTAACAGTAAGTCATTGTAGGTCGAAGTGTCTATATCAAGCAAGTCGCAAACAAATGAGCGATTTTCTTCTTTGAGTTCTTTTGGGAAAGCAAATAAATCATGTACAACGTAATTCTTTACTAGTATTTCTCCATTTCTATCATAAATTATGCTTCGAGCAGGGTATAGAGTGATTTTATTTAAAGCGTTGCTGATTGCTTTTTGCTCATAATTATTATTCGATAATTGTAAAGTGCCAACACGGATTCCATAAAGGATAAAAAATAGAATAATGACACCAATAAATACAGGATATCTGTTTTTGAGAATATCTTGCATAATTTTATCGCTTTTTATAGATTAAGTGAATTAGTTCAATAAATAAAAAGGTGAACAAACTGCTACCAATAGTAAGTCCTAGAATTCTTAACGTGCTTCTAAATTCAAAATAGTCTAAACTAAAAAACATTAAATGATGAACAAAAATTAATGAAATTGAATAATATAAATAGTAAAAATATCCTTTGCTAGTTCTAGTAACGAAAGTTTCTCCTTGTAGTGCTAAACTATCAATATCCACAAATCTTTTATCTACGCTGTTTTTGACAAATGTAAATACAACCATAGATCCTGAATGAATCCCAAAATTTCCTGATAATAAATCAATAAAAGTTCCTAAAACAAATGCAATTCCAAGTACAACAAACTTATTAGTATTTAATGGTAGAGTGAATAACAATATTAAATAGGGCATTGGACGCAGCCATGACGTAAATTCTACATGCTGTAAAATAAATGCCTGAAAAAAAGCAAGTATTAAAGCGAATAATATGGTCTTTAAATTTTCAATCATTGTTCTTCAACGATTCTAATTCTTTGTTTTTTATAAACTCGACACATAGTACATAATCTAATGCATTAAAGTTTACGGCAAATTCAACCTCAATATCTAAGTAAGGTTTTATATTCTTGGAAGCAATTGATGTTACTTTTGCTATTGGGATATTTGGAGGAAATAAGGTTGAATAGTTACTTGTAACAAAAATATCACCTTTTATAATTGGTTCAGTTCTGTTTATTTCCGTGACTTTACCCAATTTTGAAGATTGTCCACTCCAGCTAATTATTCCCTGTTTCAGTTTTAATCTATTCAGCATTGGGCTAATCTCAAAATTTGAGTTAAGAACGGACATCACCCGAGAATAATTACTGGATGTGGTTACTACAATTCCAACAATTCCTTCAGCGTTAAAAACACCCATTCCCTTTTTAATTCCATGTTTTTCGCCTTGATTTAGATAAATATAATTGTCATTTAAGGTAGTGGTTGCTTTTATTACTTGAGCAGGGTGATAGGTGAATTGCTTAACGCTGTTGGTTTCAGAGAATGTATCGATAATTGTACTGTCCCAAGGTATAAAATTAAATACTCTACTGTTCTTCAGTTGTTCTCTTAGCGCAAGGTTTTCCTTAAATAGAGCTGTGTTTTGTTCTCTAAGGTTTAAATAGTTTGTGATTTGAGTTCGCCACAAATCCACTTGCCGAAAAAATGAAACGCTAGAATTAAAATAAAGACTATGTTGATAAATATGGTATCGTAATACTTGGTTTAAAGAAAAAATAAAAAGAAACAAGGCAAGAATAGGGTATGAGTTTGATTTTATCCAACGCAGAATAACCCACATAATCCCGAAAAAATAATTTAAGCAGTCATTAAGAATTTAAACTTACCAATGTTTTTTAGTGCAGTACCTGTTCCTCTAACAACTGCTCTTAATGGGTCTTCGGCGATGTTAACCTTTAATTTCGTTTTCATTGAAATACGCTTATCAAGTCCTCTTAATAATGCACCCCCACCAGTTAGCCAAATTCCATTGCTCAAGATATCCGCACTTAACTCTGGTGGTGCTTGTTCCAAAGCTTTCATAATTGCCTCTTCCACCTTCATAATGCTTTTGTCTAATGCACGAGCAATTTCATTATATGATACATGGATGGATTTTGGAATACCAGTCATAAGGTCTCTACCAAATACAGCAAAATCTTCAGGTGGAGTTTCTAATTCTTGCATCGCACTACCAATGTTGATTTTTATCTTTTCAGCAGTTCTTTCCCCAATCAATAGATTGTGCTCCCTACGCATGTAGTCTACAATGTCAAGATTGAATTCATCACCCGCAACACGAATTGATTCATCGCACACAATACCACCTAAAGCAATTATTGCAATTTCAGTAGTCCCACCCCCAATGTCAATAATCATATTTCCTTGAGGTAAAGCCACATCAATACCTATACCAACAGCAGCAGCCATAGGTTCATGGATTAAATACACTTCTTTCGCTCCTGATCTTTCAGCACTATCCTTAACAGCACGTTTTTCTACTTCCGTTATTCCTGACGGGATACATATTACCATTTTTAGCTGCGGGCTAACCCATTGCTGACGTTGACTCATCATTTTAATCATTCCACGGATCATGTGTTCTGCCGCTTGGAAGTCAGCAATAACACCATCTTTCAGTGGACGTATCGTTTTGATGCCCTCATTTTCTTTTCCGTACATTTGCATCGCATCTCTACCAATTGCGATAACATTTCCTGTATTTCTCTCCAATGCAATTATAGAAGGTTCATCAACTACCACTTTTTCTTTGTGAATGATTAATGTATTGGCCGTTCCTAAATCAATAGCCAACTCCTGCGTAAGAAAACTAAAAAGTCCCATTTAATTTTAACCTGAGTATTATTACAAAAGTAGTTTTTTTAAAGGGTACTATAAACATCAAATTCAAAAATTCTTTCCAAGAGATAAAAGTAGGGCAGACTTGAGCTTTTTATTGTATTCATATGGGATCGCATATTCAAGTCTGAATGTGGTTTTTAGTATTTCAAAATTCAATCCATAGCCTTTAGAATAAATCAAAGGTGATCTATTTGCACTGGCAGTCAAAACATAATTGGGGTGGTTTATATAAACCGTATTGTAGGGATTGTCAAAATGCCCAGGGTCTAAAGTCACAAAACCCATTCCACAATCAAAAAAGCTGTAAAAACTAAGGCTTTTCCAAAATCTTGATTCTAAAACCAAAGATGGAATTTTTTGAAATGGATTTAGGTGTACTTCAAACTGCCCCCCGATGAATGAAGTTCCAGCCCGAGTTCCAGAGTTTAAACCTCGGATAAATAACCCTTGCTGTATAAAGGTTTTATAAGAAGACTTTAGTGATTTTGTTGAAATATCTGAATATGGTGATGAAGATAGCCATCCATTCGAACCTCCAATTAGCCATATTTGATTTCTTTTACTTAGTGATAAAACAGAATTTAATTGGCTCTTAAATGAAAACAGACTCCAATTTAAGTTAAAATATGTATTTAAACCAAGGTCAAATGTTGGTGATATACTCGAATATTGATCATTAAATATACCTCCACTTAAAAATAGATTTAAATCATAATTACTATTAGAATGATATCTTATTTTATGTTTTTCATTTACATTTATTTTTAACTGAGCCCGAATAGAGTACTCTGATTGGTTCTTGAATTGAAGTTGCTCTATGGAACTATTTGTTTGAATAATTTCATTTCTATCAAATATCATTGAAAACAAACTATTAAATTTTTCATATTGCTTTGATATGACCGATTTCAATCGGAATGAACGATTTCGACAAGTTCTATCATTATAATCATTAAATTGACGAATTCTGTAGTTTAAGGTGGCATCCCAATCGATGGAATTGTAATTCGAATAAATTGAGGCAGATAATCCCAATCGCCTGCGATTAGCATTGCTAAATAATGAAATGTTTGAAGACGTTCTTCCTATTGATTGGTTTATATCAATATTATAAAAAATAGTTGCTATGCTATTATATAATTCCGTTGTTGGAATTTGCATACTGTATGGCAGGTCTATTTCGTGATTACTAAACTTATAATTACTGCTCTTAATAAAATTCCAACTTTCAAAGTTTTTGTAGATATATTTTTGTGATTCTTTTTGAAAATCAAGCATTTGCGGAAGTATTCGTAAATCATGCTTTTCAAAGGCAGATATAAAACTTCGTTTATATATTTTTTTATCTACAGTTGTGTTTTTTATTGTATCGTATGTCTTTTTTTTGATTTCTTGCTGTTTGAAAGTATCTGTGTAAACAACATCTATCCCTGTTGGAATTAAGTTGTAGTAATAATTGTCTTGATCAATAAAAAACTCACAATAGTATCTGCTATTGTAATTTCTACTAACGCCATAAAAATATCCTTTTGTATTTAATGAAAAAAAAAACTCACTGGTATCTGAAAATTTGCAAATATTATAACTTCTGTAACTAGTAGTATTTTCTATAAATCCCATTTGACCAGGCTTTTCTAATATAAAATCTGAGTATTTCGTATAAAGCTGATTTGCTGAATTGTTCATTAATGTTCTTATTTTACTCAAACTTCCAGATATATCAAACCTAATTATGTCTATTGAAGAATGAGATCTGCTGCTTTTTGAATTTATATTTTCAAAACCAATGGCATATTGAAAACTGTCAAGCTTAAGAATACTTGATATTTTACTCCCTAATACTTTTGCAGAATATATAGTAGTATGACTTTGCTTATCTTTAATTAATACTTCTGAATAATTAAGATTTTGGTGAACTATTGCATATTCTTCTATTCCAATATCAAATGCTTGATATTGCCCAATGCTACCCAATGAATCAAATAATTTTCCATTTTTAGTAATTATCTAGTTATTAAATTTCGAATATTCTATTGTAAATGAATTATTCTCCTTATCTATAAAAGTTTGAGGGAGATTGAAAGTTTGTGAAGGAGGTGCTCCTATGTTTTTTGTGATTTTAAAATTATTTTCACCTTCAGAATAGTGATTATTGAAACCATTATTAAACAACTTTAAATTACTCGATTGAGAATTATTATTTGCTTGAATCTTTAGATATTTGCAATTTTTTAATGGTAGTTTAAATTTGAAATCATTATTCTCCGGGATATCTTTATTTATTTGTTTAATATTCGCCAATTTTTGAATCATCCATTCTTTAAATTTGATATTAAAATGGTATTGAAATGATTTCTCGAAACTATTTGCATATTTAATTAACATCCAAAAAGCTCCGTTAAAATCTCTTCCTTTCTCTTGTTCCAATAAATACCAAATTGCAGTTCCAAACAACTGCGAATCTTCTTGGGATACATAATTAATGTTCCTGAATTTTCCATTTTTTACTTGAGTTTGAAAATACTCAAAGTCCTCATGCTGAATGCCCCCTGCGAAATAATTAATGAAGCCATTAATTAGCCAATTTGGGATTTTTATACTGTTATCTGAATTTATTTTATCCTTAAGACTTAATCCATTGAGGAATTCTTGTATAAATTGTTGAGCCGCCCCGTATCTGAGTTGATATGTGATATCTATATAATTACCATTTAAGAAAATTGGGAAGTAGATCAATTCATTTATTGAAGTTCTAGGATATAGTAATTTCCCAATTTCATGAGATTGCTGATATTCCTTGTATTTATTTAAGTCATTGAACAAGATAAAGTGAAGTTGATCACTCATTTTGTATACCAAATTTTTCTCTAATTCATTAAGACTTTGATAAGCTATAGCAAATAAGGAGTCGGCAAATCCAATTTGTTGTTTGATTTTTTTTGATAGCTCATTTTCAACAACCATCTCTATCCGTTTGGATTGAAATAATTTAGTTTCACTTTTTGAAGATATTGGATTAATAGCGGTTGCCCATATGAAAAAAACAAATAGGTTAATTTTTGTATGGCATAAACGGCTAAATGATGGCATTGTATCAAATATACAATAATCCCATGAAACTAAAAGTGGCTAGAAAGCCATGTTTTTTCCATAGTTTTGAACTATGAATTCGCAATATTTTATCGACTTAGAAGATCAATTTGGAGCACATAATTACCATCCACTCCCAGTTGTTATTGATAGGGGTGAAGGCATTTTTGTTTGGGATGTAGAAGGAAAGAAATACTTTGATTTTTTAAGTGCGTATTCAGCCGTTAATCAAGGGCACTGCCACCCTCGTATTATTGGTGCTTTACACCATCAATCAAAAAAATTAACATTGACCAGTAGAGCATTTTACAACAGTGTATTAGGTGAATATGAAAAATTCATGACTACAACTTTCGGATATGATCGTGTTTTACCAATGAATACAGGAGTAGAAGGTGGTGAGACCGCAGTAAAGCTTGCTAGGAAATGGGGATATGAAGTTAAAGGAATACCACAAAATCAAGCGGTGGTAGTTTTTGCAAAGGGTAATTTTTGGGGTCGTACTATTGCTGCGGTTTCATCAAGTGATGACCCAGATAGCTTTGGCAACTTTGGTCCATTTGTTCCAAATTTTGAGTCTGTCGATTATGATGATTTGAACCAACTAGAAGCGTCACTCAGTAATCCCAACGTATGTGCCTTTATGGTTGAGCCAATTCAGGGTGAAGCTGGGGTAGTGGTACCTAATGATGATTATTTGCAAGGAGTTAGAAATATTTGCAACAAATACAATGTACTTTTTATTGCAGATGAGGTTCAAACTGGAGTTGGTCGAACTGGTAAAATGACATGTTGTGAGCATTCAAATGTAAAACCTGATTTATTGATTTTAGGAAAGGCACTTGGTGGAGGTGTTTTTCCTGTAAGTTGTGTGTTGGGGAAAGATGAGGTAATGCTTACACTAAAGCCCGGTCAACATGGAAGTACATTTGGGGGCAATCCATTAGCATGCGCTGTGGCAATGGAATCTGTAAAAGTGATTATTGAAGAGAATATGATTCAGAATGCAGAGCAAATGGGGTGCATTTTCAGAGAAAAATTAAAGAATTTGAAGTTGCCAAATATTGAATTGGTAAGGGGTAAGGGTCTGTTAAACGCAATAAAAATTAAGCCTTTTGATAATGGTAAAAAGGCATACGATGTTTGTTTACAAATGAAATTTAATGGATTACTTGCCAAACAAACGCATGAACATATTATCCGTTTTGCTCCTCCCTTAACAATCAATGAATCTCAAATAAATCAAGCAATAGAAATAATTGAAAAAAGTATCAAAGAAATAGCTTGACTTTAAGATATTTTAGTATTTTTGCACTCTCATTGCTCGGGTGGCGGAACTGGTAGACGCGCAGGACTTAAAATCCTGTTTACAGTAATGTAAGTACGGGTTCGATTCCCGTCCCGAGCACTACATGCGCAAGTGTGGATTAATAATTCTACTTACGTCAGCGCTCTCCATTACATTTTGTACTCAAAAACTACCAGAAGGCGCACTCGTTATCCAAGATAACGATACGACGTATCCCCAAGATATTCTTGATATTTCAAAAAAAATCAATCAAAATCCGACTGATGCAGAAAAATATTACCTCAGAGGAAATGCATTCTACTATTTAGATGACTTTGAAAATGCTTCAGTAGATTTCAAAACAGCATCATTTCTACTGCCTAGCAATGCGCTGTATTTTTACAGATTAGCTGAATCTTATTTAGCACCAGATTCTGCTAATTATTTAGAAGCAATGGAGGCATTGGAAAAGGCTATTAAACTTAAAGCGGATTACAGTGAGGCTATATTTTTAGTTGCCAAATTGCAATTGGCTAGACAGCAATATGGAAAAGCTGAAATTAACTTAAAAAAGATTTTAGATAATGATGGCTTCGATGAAAAATCGAGATTATTACTTTCTGTTTTATATAAAGAACAAAAAGATAGCATGAAGTCAGAAAATATAATTGATGATTTATTAAGGATAAATCCAGAAAATTTTGATGCAAACATGCAGAAAGCCCTTTTCTTGATAGATAAAGATTCATTGCTTGCGGAGCAGTTTATCGACAAAGCACTTATTTTGGATGAATATAGTGATGAAGCTCTTTACACAAAAGCATTATTGCTCCAAAGAAAGGGTAGTTATGAAGATGCTCTGAATCTTTATAAAAGAGTTCAAAAGATTAATCCTCAACATATACTCTCTTATTATAACTCTGCAGTTCTTCATGCAATGTTTGAAAATTATCAATCAGGAATTGACTTATGTAATCAAGTATTGAAATTGAGTGAACAATTTGAAAATGCATATACTTTACGAGGTTTTTGTTATCAAGAATTGGGAGATAATAAAACTGCCGAGCAAAATTACTCGGCAGCATTGGAAATTAATCCGAATTCTGAATTGGCTCAGAGGTATTTAAATTCTTTACGATAATTATTGCCCCAAAAGGGTATATCTCCAAGTATTTGTTTCGCCAGTTTTTGTTTCGTAAAAATTTCTAAGAATAATTTTATTGGCTGTTAATGATAAAATATTCCATTCAATATCTTGAAACATTATTTTACCCCCATTAGGGTCACTCATTGACCAATCTGATTCTGCTTGAGCATCTTCAGAAGAGTTACATTTGTTTGAATTTCCTTTCCACAAACACTTTGTTTTACTTGTGAATGTATAGGTGTCATCTTTCTCACAATCTGAAAGAGTTTCAATAGTCCCTGAGGATGTACTGTCCGTCCAAGAAGTGCTTTTCCAAGTTCTCATCATGAAAACCTCTTGCTTTGTCTTACCAGTAATAGAGTAAGAATCATCTTCCTTGCCGCAAGAAACAACCAAACTTAAAACTATAAGGGTCATTCCTAATAATGTCAATCTTTTCATACTTTCCAAAAATAGTGAAATTATAATTCGAATTATCTGTTTAATGTTTAATTATTTTCCCTAATAAGATCTTGAATAACTTCTGAGGCCATCCTCAAGCCAAATAATGCTGGCATATAACTTATAGTACCATAGAATGACTTTTTGAAATTACTTCCATCTGTTAACTTTAAACTTTCAGAAATAAGTTCACCAGAATTAAAAACAGTTTTAAAACCCTTTTTAATTTTATGTCGTTTAAGTCGTTTTCTGATGTTTCTGGCAAAAGGACAATTAAAAGTCTTGGATAAATCCGCAACTTGCACTTTGCTAGCATCTGTTTTTCCCCCTGCTCCCATACTAGAAATAAAACGCTGTTTTAAATCAATACATGTTTTTATTAAGTAAACTTTAGGCGATACCGAATCAATACAATCCATGACATAATCAAATCTATTATTTTCAATCAGAGCAATTGTATCATCAGGGGTTTGGAAAAAATCAATAACTGTTAGGTCGCAATCTGGGTTTATATCTATTATCCGCTTACGCATTACTTCCGCCTTTTTTACTCCAACAGTACTATTTAAAGCAACTAATTGACGATTCTTATTTGTAGGATCTACTGAATCACCGTCTATGATTGTTAATTTTCCAACTCCAGCTCTTGCAATAAATTCAGCAGCAAAACTGCCAACACCACCTAATCCTACAATGAGCACATTAGAATTATTCAACTTCTGTACCGATTCATTTCCGATTAGTAATTCAGTTCTTTCAAGCCATGAATTTTCCATTTCAGTACAAATATATTTGTAAAAATATTTGAATTAACTTTTGATAGAATTGTGTAAGAATATTATGAAAACTAACATCCTACATTACATTAAGCTTTATCTTTACAAAAATGAATAGGCTATTAATTATTCCCATTCTTGTATGGGGTGTGTCAATATTTGCTCAACAAAATATTAAAGCACCACAAAATCATCTATCTAAATTATCATCCTCATCTAGAATAATAGAATTATCGCCTAAATACGATGATTTATTGTTGATCGATAATAGCAATAGGGTTTCAGTTCTGATACAAACTAGTTACACAATAGAGCAGTTAAATTCAATAATTAATTCTCCTTCATTTTTTAGTAATAAATATGGAGAAATTGCAAGCGGAAGATTAACACGAGAAGATCTCTATACTTTGTTAAATGATGCGAATGTTATTCATCTTGAAATTGCGAATCGTTTTATATCACCCAGACCTTTAAATGATAAATCAAGAACGCATAGTAATGTAAATGCCGCATTGGAATCTACAGGCGGAAAAGGTGTGGTTTTAGGTATTGTAGATATTGGCTTTCAAACCACGCATCCAACCTTCTACCATGCAACTGATGATTTTATGCGCGGTAATTATAAAATTAAAAGATTTTGGCATCAAGGTTATCCAAATCAAGACGGCCCAGAACCATACAAGTATGGGATTTTATACTCAGATAGTTCAAGTATTACCAAGGCAGTAGATTATGATGGAACTCATGGAACTCATGTAGCTGGTATTGCAGGGGGGTCAGGACTTGGTGGTAAAGTACAAACAACAATCGATCCTTTTGATCCTTACAACAAGGGATTACTTTATAAGGGAATGGCGCCAGAGGCGGATTTAGTTTTTGTTGGTATTAAATATAAAAATGATACCATTGGTGGAAGTGCACTTGGAGACTTATTAGTAGCAAATAATACAATCTTAGATGGTTTTGATTATATATTTAATTATGCAGATTCAATTGGGATGCCCGCAGTTTGTAATCTAAGTTGGGGTATGCACACAGGCCCTCATGATGGGACTTCTTTATTTGACTTGGCATTAGATGCATTAGTTGAAAAACCAAATAAATGGAAATTACGTAATGATGGTAGAATTATCGTTGGGGCTAATGGTAATAGCGCAACTCAAAATATGCACTTAAAAATGAATATCAATAACGATACGTTATCTACCTTGGCAATGGATAGAAGTCGAACCAATTATAAAACTGAAAATGTATATTGTGATTTCTGGTCTGAGCCAAATTCAAATCTTCTTATGGAAA
>JAURFW010000053.1 GCA_030834125.1 Bacteroidota bacterium
AAGGTAATCGTATATTACCCTAAAGATTTCACTTTCGTTTGCCCAACTGAGATCGTTGCTTATGACAAGTTGAACAAGAATTTCGCTGACCGTGATGCCGTATTATTGATCGGCTCAACTGACAATGAATTCTGTAAGTTGGCATGGCGTAGTGCCCACGAAGATTTGAAGAAGACCAATAGTTGGATGTTTGCTGATACTGCCCGTCATCCGCCAGGTGAAGAGCGAGGAAGCGTAAGTCTAATTGAACAACTAGGTGTGTTTTATGCACCAGCTGGCGCAGCACTACGTGCCACATTTATCGTGGATCCAGAGAACGTTATTCAGCACGTTACTGTAAACAACTTGAATGTTGGTCGTAGCCCAGAAGAAACACTACGTGTATTAGACGCTTGCCAAACAGGTGAACTATGCCCATGTAATCGTACTATTGGTGGCGCAACTCTGTGATCGATCCGATCTTTATGGTAAAATCACCTTTGCAATATTTCCCTATTGCAATAGGTGATTATACCTTAAAGTTTAACGAAAAAACAAATGAATTTACTCTATTAGAAAAAAATCAAGGTTGGATGGGGTACAATCTAGATACATCTTGGCAAGCCACAGAATTTTATATAGAAATTCAGCAAGCATATGGAGTTTGCATTACTACAGGTTTAGGACTAGGAATACTACAATCACATCTTTGTTTGAAAAATGATGTATCAAAGGTTATAGTATACGAAAAGTCTAAAGACGTAATTGCAATATTTCATGAAATTGTAAAATATAATAACTTTGATATATCTAAACTAGAAATTAGGAATGATAACGCAGACCTAATAGAAAATCAAAATTGTGATTGTTTGTTTCCGGATCATTTTGAAACCGAACCAGAAGATCATATAATCAACATTGTTAAAAATCTATCTATCAATAATAAAGCAGATATTGTTTGGTATTGGCCAGCCGGTTTTCATTTTATAAAATTTGCTTTACACAAAAGATTAGACGTAGATAAAGAAGCTTATGATTTGTGGAAAGATTATACAGGGATAAGTAATCTACCGTTAAATTTGGATGCACAATCTTACTCTTACTTACGAGAATTAAAAAAAGTTTATCAAAATGATACTTACGGTTTCTTAAAACATAAACTTGATATCTTAGATCAGCGAAATAGTTTGTTAAATTTATCAAAAAAATTGGGGTAAAATAATGTCGTTAATGAAAATAGAAGATTGCGTAAGCCCTTTAGAATACGAAGAAGTTAGCGTAGGTAACGCTCATCTTTATCTATACGAACCAGGTTACTTTAAATTAAGACACAATAATGATGTGTGGATGGGACACGATACTCATAACCATTGGCAGTGTGCTGAATTTTTAATGGAATTGAATCTTGCTTATGGGCGCTGCATAACAACCGGAATAGGTTTAGGTATGATTCAAACCTATTTGTTAAGAAATCCAAATGTTTCGGAAGTTATAGTATATGAAAAAAATCAAGATGTTATTGATCTTTTTAAGATTATAGCTAATAAAAATAATTTAGACATATCCGCACTACAATTTGTAAAAAAAGATGCGGATGAAATGAGTGGGGAAGATGTTGATTGCATTTTTTTAGACCACTGGGACTCGCATATATGGGAATTTCTATCTGAGAGAATTAGGAAAATTGCAAACAATAACAACTGCAAAATTTTATGGTATTGGCCTGCCGTACTACATTATTCGCGCTGGTGTAAGAAACATCAAAATTTACCTATCAATTTAAAAACATATCAAGATTGGGTAAAATATATAAATGTAAGGAATTTTCCTAATCATTTGTCGGAAGAAAATTTAGAGAATATAAAAATGCTAGAGAAAAAATATGCTGAGGATAGCGTAAAGCATATAATGCAGGAGTATAAATCATATCAAGAACGAGATGTTTTACGTAATAAAATGTTAACCAAATATAAAAATTAAAGAGGAAATTTATGAGAAAATGGGTAGAAATTATCAAAGATAGCATTCCTGATCATAGTAAAGATATCAGATTAAATCTTGATGCAGTTATTAATCGCAGTCCATTGAGCGTAGAAGATACACATGCCTGTGCGCTTGTAGCATCACTAGCAGTAGGTAACGGTGAACTAGCATATGCTATCATGACTAGCGGAGAGTTGGACAATTTTCCTGCTGAAATGGAAGCAGCAAAAACCGCTGCAAGTTTGATGGGCATGAATAATGTATGGTATCCATATGTAGAGATGTGCGACGATCCTGAATTAAAGGGATTGCCAGCCGGACTACGCATGAATGCTTACGCCACTCACGGCGGTGTCAGTAAAAAGAAGTTTGAATTGTATGCATTAGTTGCTAGTGCAATTGGTAAGTGTCATTTTTGTGTAAAGAATCATTATGATGTATTACGCAAAGAAGGTGTTAGCGTACAAGAACTTCATCATGCCGGTAAGATTGCGGCTGTAATCAACGCTATAGGAAAAATTGCACCGCCAATTTGATTACTTTTTGCCAATAAGCATATAGCGACTATATTTCAAATCCCCATAATCGAAATCTTTTTTACCCTCAAATAATATTTCTTTCATGGGGTATTTGTTTTTGAATACTTCTATGGTTGGATTAGGATTTACTATGTTCCAGCCCTGATATTTGCTGACTTGTTCTTGTGTTAAATTATTAGTTTGCAAACATACAATCTTATTATCCCATATATTTTCATACCATTTGTTAGATGTCATATCTTCACAACTGGTATTGATGATGAAATCATAATTATAAAACTCTATATTGCTTACATGATAGCATTGGTTTTTTATTTTTTGATCATCGTTAATCATCCAAGCATCACAAATCTTATTTGCTATAGTAATAGCATCTTGATTTAGATCAATACCGTCAATATAATTATATAGGTCTTTATTACGTGTTACCATCATAAAACCTAAAATATTATACCAACAGCCTAAAATAGCAACATTACAAGGTTTGGTTATATGCTTTTCAATTTCCTCACACAGCCAAAGTTTACTGTGTATTTGCCCGTGACTAAATGCTGAAAAATCCATAGTAATATTTACTGTGTCGTAAATGACATATAAATAAAGCGTGGGCGTAATGCTCACAATTTCATTTAAACCTAGGAGAAACAAATGAAGAATGTAATCGTAGCCGGCGTAGCCGCTCTTGCTCTAGTAGGATGCGGTGCTAAGGAAGAAGTTGCTGCTCCAGAAGCAGCACCAGTCGTTGAAGAAGCTCCAGTGGAAGCTTCTGCTGAAGTTCTCGAAGAAGCCAAAGAAGCAGCCGCTGCTAATCAAGATGAAAAGTCTGTAGCAGACGGAGAAGCACAGCCTGAGTAATTGGGCTAAATAAAGTCATGGCAAACAACATACATATATGGCAACCAAGACACACCAGTAAAATGGGTGAACGCCTACATGCCTATAGTCCAAAAGACATTACAGGAATGATAGGATGACCGGATTGTAAGTTGTTGATTTGTAAAGACTTATTACCCCGGGCATAAAAAACCCGGGGTTTTTGTTTATAGACTATTGACTTTATTTCAGATTAGTTTATAATTGATAAATTAGTGCTACAGGGAACGAGGCTCTGCGAGGCACTTTAAACTTCTCGCATACGGGCGGACAGTATACATGAACATTGTGGTGAAAACACAATAAGTAAGACTACTGATTATTTTTTTATACGGTGCTCCTATAGCTCAGTTGGTAGAGCAACTGATTAGTAATCAGTAGGTCGGGAGTTCAAATCTCTCTGGGAGCACCACTTATTCTGCTGGTAAGATATGTTGAATAGGACATATCACGATAGTTCGCGGTGTGCGGGGCGACTATCATTTTGATTTTATGGACCCATCGTCTAACGGTTAGGACTCAGCCCTTTCACGGCTGCAATAGGGATTCGAATTCCCTTGGGTTCACCAACTTATTTACCGGGTTGGTCTATCGGTATGACAGGGGTCTCCAAAACCCTTAGGGGCGGTTCGACTCCGTCACCCGGTACCATTTTATTGAGGAGTCGTCTAACGGCAGGACAGCAGGTTTTGATCCTGCTTATCGTGGTTCGAATCCATGCTCCTCAGCCAGTTTCGTCTTGGTGACCTGCAGGCATGTCTGACGGGTACATCCCTATAGTGTGAGAGTTTGTCTGTATGGGTAGCACTATATGAATTATGAGAGCTAACAGAATGCAGCCTTATTGCGTGGGGGTAAGGTCTAAGAACGAACCTTGAATGGTAGCCCACGCCTTTGCGAGATTGTCTGTTGGTAGCATGAATCAACAAAGTGATAACAGAATAGTCTATATTGCGTGGGGGTATAGATGAAACTAAACCAAGCTGTCAGGTTGACACGGGTTAGCCCACGCCTTTTTTATAAAAAATTTTTTTTAAGATATATAGTTTTGTAAGAGTCCGAAAGCGAGAAGTCTAACCCACTACCTGGCTATCGAGGATGAACCTATCTGTTGTTATGTTCAATTCCCGCTTATTAGGGTGTGCTGTGGTGGCACTGGAAACAACAGAGGGCAATCTGCCCTTGAACGGATATGATAGCACTCTTACACCTGTCTTATAAAATTTGGGGATGTAGCTCAGTTGGGAGAGCGTTAGCTTTGCAAGCTAAATGTCGTCGGTTCGATCCCGTCCATCTCCACCATTTTATAAATATAACATGTTTAACAATTATTATACCAAAGTCACAGTTGTTGATAATAACTTCCTGACTAGTGAAGAATGTCAACATAATTTAATGATAGTACAGTCTTTAAAAAATAATTGGCAATCATCTTTTAAGTATCCTTATTTAAGTTTTTTACCTTTTCCGTTATACTCCATAAGTGATCATAAGGATTATATATCAAATACAAAATTATATAAAGATTTAATGTATCAAAATTTTAAGCTAACGTATGAAAAATTACAATTTAAATTGTCAAATTTATTAAACGTTGAATTATTTTTTCATGACGATCTTAATTATCCCGGATTTCATATTTCCAATGGTAAAAGTATGGATAAACCCAACTTTCACAGAGATGGATTTCCTCAATTTAAAAGTATTTTTTCAAATAAAGAAAGATTTTACTTTGGTAATAACATTTTAAGTGTTGTTATTCCTTTATCTATATCAAGCGAAGATGATGGATTACTTTATAGAACTAAAAATCTTCCAGAATCTGATAGACAACGTTTAATTTATGATGAGTTTTTGCCCTATAAATCTGGCATGTTAATTATATGGGACGGTAATATACAACATTCCATGAAGCCTTTTTTAGTGCATACTAGTAATTCTAGAATTACACTCCAATGTCATATAGTAATGGGTAAAAAAAGTTATATTTTTTGGTAAAAAATTTTTGTTGCGGAGTAGAGAAGTAGAAACTCGTCAGGCTCATAACCTGAAGATCGGCGGTGCAAATCCGTCCTCCGCTACCAAGTTTATGTGGAAGTGGTAGAGAGGCCCAATACAAGAGTCTGCAAAACTCTAAAGCCGTCGGTTCGAATCCGACCTTCCACTCCAAATTTGCCCCAAGCCTCTGTGCATATTGAAGCATTATTGTATACGCTTGGGCTATCAGACGTTCCGACTCATAATCGGATAGTGTGCGTCCGCACGATGAGAAGTGAGACCATGACTCACAGGACCTTACTCTTAGGCAGAAAAGGGCGCTGGCAATGCGAAAACTTCCCCTGGGTCGTGAAGCGGATGGAGGCATGTGTGATGATGTTGAGACCTGTAAAGGCAACTCAATGTTTGATGTGCTATAGTGACCGCCGCAGGGGAGGAGCATCTTATTTTGGACAGGTGGGAGAGTGGTTAAATCCAATTGACTGTAAATCAATCGCCCTACGGGCTACGCTAGTTCGAACCTA
>JAURFW010000070.1 GCA_030834125.1 Bacteroidota bacterium
ACAAACAAAAGCAGAATATATACACCAGTATCTTCCTAATGGAATGTCAATTATTATTTGTTGTGATGACTTATAATCATACGTGAAATTGGCGCTTTTATAATATAATTTTTTTCCTGTGGATTTCTCAATGTAATGAGTCCAGATTTGATATTCAATTGGGTCATCATTCCTGATAAATTCCGTAAATTCCCAATTTTGATCCAAACTACTTCTAAAATAATCTATAAAAAAAATGGTGTCTGTAAAATCATTTGGATAAAAGATCAATGAGAATATTGGCGAGTTTGAATTTTCAATGGACCTCACATCAAAGTATTCTATTTGAATATCATTCGTATCAATTGACAATCCTTTGTATGATAGACGATAGGTTACAGGGGCCTCTTTGGGCAATACATCAAAAATATCCAAATCATTGTAGCAATAAGAAAACACATGGCCATACATGTTTTCATTTTGATATTCAAAGGGCTGGGAATTACCCAAATAAATAGGGTTTGTTAAATTATCGAAATTAGAATTCAATTGTTTGAAAAATGTAAAATCCGTTTCCGACATACGTTTTACAACCAATTTCATTGGTTTCTCCTGGTAGTGCTGAAAATTAATCACCTCTGCCCAATTGAAATACGATTTTGGTGGGACGATGAAATTAAATTCGTATGATAAAGGTGCCAAAAAATCAACTTAGTACCCTCTGAATATAAATCCCCAAATGATCGGCTTTTTCTTTTAAGTCCAGGGGTTTCCCATCCAGAATATTGATAAATATACGGGTTAGGAATGTCAGGGAACCAATCATAATCCAACTTAAGTCGATCGGAATTATCATGAAAGGTATGGAAACCTTTTTGCCTGTAAATGAGTTTGATGTTATTATTAATTCCGAAGATGGTGAGCGAGATACTATGCACTCTGGGTCATTCCGAAATATTATATGTAGTGCAGGAAAAACGTATTCCATACAATGGAAATTGAAAGGAGAATCTAAATGGCATGAAATAATAGACAGAATTCCAGAAAAAATAAAATCTATAAACAAACAAAATTTTAGGGATGCAAATGGGCAATTATAATTCGAGAATGTCCAACTAGTTGACTTTAGCTAGTAATGACAACGGAGGACGATCATTGATTAGGACCGTGCTGAAAAAATAATAATCGCTTTTCGAAAATTCAGCCGATTTATAGCACCCTATTTGGGATATTATTATTAATATAAAAAACAAGATCCTATACATTAAAGAAAGATAAAGATAAAAATGCTGAATTCTCTCCTTATTTTGGCCATTCCTTCTTTCTTGGTCATTTGATAATGTGTCGACTAAAAAATCAAAAGCATAAATACTATTATATGCTTTTTCAAGGTCATTTAAAAAGTCGATGATATCAGATATTTTACCGAGCCGATGAGCCTTAATGCGCAACGTTGTTTTTTGTGTTGTTATATTTTTTAATATAAATTAATCTCATGTACAAGTATTTAGCTATTTGTATTTTCTATTTTGTTCTAGCGACATTCACAAATGCACAATTTGAATGATAATGGAATAGAAAGTTTATTTCCTGAAACGTTTTTTAATGCTGTTGGTTGTAGATTGCCAGTAAAAAGTGGTTTTCCCAAGATGTCTGGAGAGCAATTGAAAATAGTTGGTGATCCATTTCCACAACATTCATGACATGAGAGAACAGCATTGATTTCTAAGGCCATAAAGCCTTCTACGGGAAGATCTAATGTGATAGTGCCGTCATTGTTTAGTTGGTCTTGCCCTGTGACAGGGTTGTTGGCAAATATTTTTTGAGGGCCAATATTTACTATTTCCCAATCTGATATGTTTGATGCATTTCCTCCTTGTTTCAAAACTGCTGATTTTACTTGAACGTACATTCTGTCAATATTGTTCGTATTTCCGGAAATTAAGGAGCATGTTGAAGTATTGCCTATTCCATTGGAGAAACTTATTAAAGTCGGTTGTTTGGAAGAATTATTTGAAGCTACTTTATTTTTTGGATTTCGACATCCTGAACAACTAGTTATAGTTACTAGATAAAATGCAATTATAAAAACTAAAAAAATTGAAAAAGAATGCGATGAAACTTTTATTTTGGTATTAAATAAATATTTATAAATGCCCATTAATTAATAACAATTTTAAGTGTTGTGATTGAAACTTATGATTTAATTACTAGAATTTTTCTATTAACAGAGATAATTAATTATCAATTCAACTTTTTAGACAGTTTGGAGTAACTTGATGAAAATAAATTGATTGATTTAGAATTTCCAATTAAATAGGGAGTCGCTGCTGCACGTCCTACATAGATGTCAATATGACTGCCTTGAGGAAATGTAGATAAAACGGCTGAAGGTATAGTGTAGGAACCATTGTCCGTTGTTGTAACTGTCCATAGTTTGTCAGTTGTTTGCATGGTTGAATCAATTATTCTATTCAACATTGAACTATAGTATATTCCAATTACAATTCCATTTTGATTATTTGCATCAGTATTCCAATTTATTTGATAAGAACTTGATGAACTGATTGATGATGATGTACTGCTTGTGATCATCACTGGTAAAGGCAAGTAAAAATTATTGGAGAATGTATCAATGCCTAAAGATGAATTTCCTGGGAAAAAGACCGTAGCAGACGATCCAAACAATGAACTTTTACCTGATATATTCGTTTGGAAGTATGGAGGTGCGTTTGAATGTGACTTAGAAAATGATCCGTTGGAATTTGAAATTGAAATCGTTCCAACATCCATGTAATTTCCTCCTGAATCCAATGGGTTTGTAAAAATAGCCCCATAGAAATGAGTATAATTATTTGTTGTGCCTCCATCTGATATACCAATACAAGAGAAGTCTAAATACCCCAATTCTGAAGCATTATTGATTGTTGTATTTTGCAGGTAAGTGGAAAAAGTGCTAGTTGAATTTGTCCCAGTGGGAGTTAATTCGTTTTTCTTGCAAGATGATGATGCAAAAATTAGCGCAAACGCCAGCGGAAAGAAAACTTTAGTGTTTTTCATATTTTTTATTAATTTGGTTTTTTAAGTTTTTTTAGGATGTTTTTGCGATGAGTTTTTCATTAGCACTCACAGCTACAAAATTCAAAATCTAATGGAACGAAGGCTACAATGTTGGCCACATTTTTAAAAGCTGCCGGTTGCATTATTCCCGAAAATACTGGTTTGCCTTTAACATCAAATGGCGGACATTTTGTTGGATTGTTAGACTGATAACCACAACATTCATTGCAATCAAGGATTGAAAACACTTCTAATGTCATGAAACCTTCTACGGGTATATCCATAGTGACAGTTCCATCGGGATTTAAAGTTCCTTGCCCAGGTTGAGGATTTTTAGCAAATACTTTTGGCGTGCCAAGATTTTCGAATATCCAATCGCT
>JAURFW010000020.1 GCA_030834125.1 Bacteroidota bacterium
CTCATTAGGAGCATTGCTCTTTACGGGATGTAAAAAGGATGAGCCTTCTCTAGGAGATGCGCCAACCACAGCTGACGCTCAGTTTACTTATGAGAAAACTGCAGCTAACCCGAACATTGTTGTGTTTACCGCAAAAAACACTAGCTTAGTTGCTAAGTGGGACTTCGGAAACGGAACAACGGGAGAAGGAACTTCAGCAACAGCTGAATATCCTTCGAAAGGTACTTACACTGTTAAATTGACTGTTTTTAATTCTGGTGGAAGTGCATCTTCAACTCAAGAAATTACCATCGACGAAGATGACCCAACTTTGATGAATAATCCGTTGTATACGCTTTTAACCGGTGGTTCTGCTGGTAAAGGATACAAAACATGGGTTATAGATTCAACACGTGAAGCTCATTTTGGTGTTGGTCCTTCTCCAACTCATCCAAATTATGATGGAACGGATTTTCCAACTTGGTGGAAAGCATCACCCCTAGATAAAGCTGGTTCAGGATTATATAACGATAATTATGTTTTTCATTTGGAAGGATTCAAATTTGATATGAATACCGGTGGAGATGTATACTTAAATGATGATCAAGCAGGCAATTTCTCAGGCTCATTTGAGTCACCTGTTGGTGATTACACTGCACCATATGAAGATCGTAAAGGACTGACTTGGACTCTAACTGAAGGTGAGGATACAACATTAACTATTTCAGGGGATGGATTCATAGGCTTTTACACTGGAGTAAGGACGTATAAAATTGTTTCGATTTCAGAAAATGAACTCTTTTTACAATATCTCGATGCTGGAACAAATGCTGATGCGCCGGATCTTGCTTGGTACATTCGCTTAGTGCCAGATGATTTAGGAATTGATACTACCGGTGGTGGTGGTAATAACGATCCCAAGTTTACATTGCCAATGGATTTTGAATCAGTTGAGCCTACATGGGAAGCTTTTGGTGGAAGTACTTACCAATATATCGACAACCCTGATGCATCAGGTATCAATACTAGTTCAAGGGTACTTGAAACCGTTCACGGTAATGAAACGTGGGCCGGTTTATTTGTGAATGTAGACAATAAATTTGATTTTACTTCAAAGCAAACAATAAAGATTAAACTTTGGGCACCAGCTACTGGTACAATGAGACTTAAGTTAGAAAACAGCTCTGCTACTACTCAATTTGTTGAAAAGGATGTTACTGTTGATCAAGCTAATACTTGGATTGAATTAACTTGGGATTTTAGTGATCAAACATCTACAGAGTTTGACAGACTGGTGATTTTCCCAGGTTGGGATATTGCTAATGCAGGTACATTCTATGTAGATGATATTGTTCAAGAATAAAATAATGTTGAAAAAAGCACAATACGTTTTTTCGACACTAATAATTGCATTTTTGTTACAAGGTTCCTCTTGCAAAGAGGAACCCTTGGATAATCTTATACTTCCTTCAAATATTCAAGTTACTATAGATAGCTCGAATATTAGAGATGGTAAAATTGGTCTTTCAGCCACTGCAGAAAATGTAAACTTTTTCAGTTTTATCTATACTGTTGATGGTGAACAAATCACTGAGGAATCAACAGATGGTAAATCTGAATACCAATATTACACTTCAGGTACATTCCCAATTGAGGTGAGAGCACATGCTACGGCAACGCAATACTCGAAGATTGAAATCAACGTTTTGATACGTTTAGATTCGGGAACCCTTGAAGATGGTTACAATACACCAACTAGTTATGATGGTTACAATTTAGTTTGGGCTGATGAATTCAACGGAAACACATTAAACAGTGATGATTGGGATTATAATGTTGGTCGTGGTGAATGGGGATGGGGCAATAATGAATTGCAGTTCTATCATGAAGGCACAAAAAACTGCGAGGTTAAAGACGGTCGTTTAGTGATTACTGCAAAGGAAGAACCTGCGGGTGACGCTCAATACACCTCAGCAAGAATTTTAACCAAAGGCAAAAGGGAATTCCAATTTGGTAGAATAGATATAAGAGCAAAACTACCCGAGGGTCAAGGTTTATGGCCGGCACTGTGGATGCTTGGATCAAATATTGACGTAGTTAGTTGGCCATCTTGTGGGGAAATTGATATTATGGAATTAACCGGAGATAAACCAGGGAGAGTTCTGGGTACAGCACACTGGGGAGATAAAGTGCCTTCAACTTATATGAGTAAAAGTTTCGGAATTGGTACAAACAAGTTTAGTGATGAGTATCATGTTTTTAGTATTAACTGGGAACAAAATAAAATTCAATGGCTAGTAGATGATAAAGTATATCATACAGTTACATCTTCTAATGTTGCAGGAAATTATCCATTTAATCAGAAATTCTTTTTTATTTTCAATGTTGCTGTGGGAGGTCAATTGCCTGGTAGTCCAGATGAAACCACACGATTCCCACAAACTATGGAAGTAGATTTTGTAAGAGTATTCCAAAAGAAATAAGTAATAATTTCTGAAATCGATATCCAAAAATTCTTAAATGGGGCAGATAAATATTCTGCCCTTTTTTGTAATTATTTACTTTAAAGTAAAATCATTTTGAAAAAAAAAATGTACTTTGAGTCAAAGTAACACTTATTCGTTTATTTTGAAGAAGAACTATATTTTCATACTAATGGCATTTATTGCAGCCAGCATTAATGCCCAAGTAATTACCACTCTGCCTATATTTCCTAAGGAATCAGATACCGTAACTATTATATACGACGCAAGTTTAGGAAATGGAGCATTAAAAGGAGTTTCTCCGATTTATGTGCATGCCGGTGTTATTACTAATCTATCTACCTCTGGTTCAGATTGGAAACATGTAGTAGGAAATTGGGGAACGGTTGATAACCGTGTTAAAATGACCAGTCTTGGAAATAATAAATGGATGCTAAGATACCATATGAAGTCGTTTTATTCTCAAGCAGGTGCATTTTTAAGTGGTGAAATAATTGAACAAATGGCATTTGTTTTTAGAAATGCTGATGGTTCCATAGTTGGCAGATCCAGTTCCGGAAGTGATATGTACGTTAAAGTGTATTCTTCATCTTCACAGTTATTGACAAAAATCACTCTCCCCGAGAATAAGTCAGTGATAGCCGAGTCCTCTGATGTAGTATCCCTTGAAGCTTGGGCTTCAAAAAACTGCACAATGACGGTAACTTTAGATGGTAGTAATTATCGTCAAGTAAATCAGAGGGATAGTATTAATGCTATATTTTCAGGGTTAAGTTCAGGGAATCATTTGGTTGTGGTATCGGCAGATGATGGAAGCAATACTGTTTATGATACTATGCGCTTAGTAATTAATCCTTCAGTGTTAAAACAGGCATTACCTATAGGGATGGAACAAGGTATAAATTACATTAATGATTCCACTGTATTATTAGCTTTGTATGCTCCATTTAAAAGTTTTTTATATGTAATTGGTGATTTCAATAATTGGCAAGCAGACGCTAATTATTTTATGAACTATGACGCAAATAAATCTATTTATTGGATAGAAATTATGGGTTTAACTCCTAATACAGAGATCGGTTATCAATATTTGGTTGACGGAAAATTAAGAGTGGCAGATCCTTTTTCACCAATTATGTTGCATGATTGGGATGATGAATACATACTCAAATCAACATATCCTAACTTGAAACCTTATCCTAAGAGTAAAACATCAGGTTGGGTAACGGTTATGAAGCCTGGTGGTAAGCCTTATAATTGGGAAATAAAAGATTTTACAAGACCATTAAAAAGTCAGTTACTGGTTTACGAATTATTGATTCGTGATTTTACAAAAGCCCAATCGTATAAATCGGTAATTGATACCCTGGCATATCTAAAGAGGTTAGGAATTAATGCAATAGAATTAATGCCGGTAACCGAGTTTGAGGGAAATTTGAGTTGGGGGTATAATCCTGCTTCTCATATGGCTATTGATAAATATTATGGTTCGCCTGATGATTTTAAAGCCTTAGTAGATGCTTGTCATAAATATGGTATTGCAGTTATTATGGATGTCGTCTATAATCATGCATTTAGCTCTGCACCAATATGCCAATTGTATTGGAATTCAAAGGATTTTAAACCTTCTACATTAAGTCCATATGCCTATACAGATGCCTATCATCCTTTTAATGTTGGTTATGATTTAAACCATTCTACAAATCAAACACAATATTATGTTAAGAAGACTTTAAAGTATTTGTTGGAAGAATACCATGTAGATGGATTCAGATTTGATTTAAGTAAAGGAATTACAAATAAAAACTCAGGTACCGATGTTGGCGCTTGGGGTCAATATGATCAATGGCGTATTGATAGATTAACAGATTATCACAACTATATTCAATCAATAAGCAAAGGAACTTACACTATTCTTGAACATTTTGCAGATAACTCAGAGGAAAAAGTTTTAGGAAACAATGGCATGATGCTTTGGGGGAATGCAGTTCACAATGCTTCTGAAGCAGCAATGGGTTGGATCAATACATCTGATTTTGGTTGGTCAGTAGATTACATCAAAAGAGGTATGACAGCGAATTCACTAATTTCATACGCTTCCAGCCATGACGAAGAGCGAATGGGATATAAATGTAAAAATTATGGGAATAGTTCGGGAAACTACAATGTTAAAGCTGAATCAATATATCTTAAGAGAAACGCGCTTACATACGCTTTGGTAACCCTCACACCTGGTCCAAAAATGACTTGGCAGTTTGATGAATTAGGTTACGATTATTCTATAAATTATTGTACGAATGGAACCGTAAATGAAAATTGTCGTACAGGTGAGAAACCAGTTAAATGGGATTATTGGACAGGTATTTCTGATCGTCCAGATTTATATTACCAGCATGCCATGTTTAATCATTTGAAGACCAATTATTCTTCTGTTTATGCTCCTTTAGCTCATTATTTAACATCGAATGGATCATTTAAAAGATTGCAGTTAGATGGGCAAGATTTTAAAACATTGGTTGTTGGAAATTTCGATGTGGTGAGTGTAAATAAAACACCTGGATTTACCTCCAACGGTTGGTGGTACGATTATTTAACTGGAGATTCTTTGGAAGTTACAAATACTTCAATGAGTATGGATTTTACAGCTGGAGATTACAAGATTTATACCAGTAAAAGAATTAATAATCCTTTTTTGGCAGACCCTAATGCGTCAATTAATGCTGCAAATAAGAGTACAGAATTAGAGATATTTCCAAATCCATCCAATGGAGAATTATTCTTGAGGTCGAAATCAATAAATTTGAGTAACACTTACTTCGAAGTATGTCAATCTACTGGTCAAAAGGTATTAAGTGGAACACTGAATGAATCTGGAATTGTTTCATTAGAAAATCTTTCAAATGGTACTTATTTTGTTAAAATATACACTGTAGAGTCAATAAAAACTATACCATTTGTGTTAACTCGCCCATAGTCAGCAGTAAGAAAGCCATATATTTGAAGAGTGTTATTCAACGCACTTGAATTTTGGATCTTTCTACCTGTAGTTTGGCTATTATATTTTAGTCTTCCTGGCAAAATTCGTTGGGTTTGGCTACTGTGTGCCAGTTATTTCTTTTATGGATTTTGGAAGATTGAGTTCGCGGGTTTGATGTTAATCACCAGTATAATGGACTGGTATTCTGCGAAAAGAGTTTATGCCTCCGAGAAAATTATTTGGAAGAGATTTTGGATGTGGTTTGCTATATCTACAGATCTATTCATACTCTTTATTTTTAAGTACTTCGATTTTGCATTAGGAAAATCGGATTTGGCTTATTCCCTATACCATAACAATTCTACAGCATGGATTATTGAATTAGGCAAGTATACAATTCCTGCGGGGATTTCTTTTTACACCTTTCAAAGTATTAGCTATGTGGTAGATGTATACAGAGGAGATGAAGTTCCAGAAAAGAACCCTATCAAATTCATGCTATTTGTATCGTTCTTTCCTCAATTAGTTGCAGGACCTATTGAACGATTTGGAAGGTTACATCAACAACTATTTCAAAAGTATTCTCCGAAGTTAGAAGATTTAAAAAATGGGGGTAGATTATTGCTATACGGTTTGTTTTTAAAGGTTGCTGTTGCAGATAATCTTGCTGGAATTGTGGATACGTTTTATGCTAATCCAGACAATTATTCGATTTCATCAGCTTGGTTAGCCACGCTATTATTTACATTCCAAGTTTATTACGATTTTTTCGGATATTCATTACTTGCACAGGGTGCTGCACTATTATTCGGAATTAAACTTATGGATAATTTTAATAAACCATTTATTGCTCAGAGCGTACCCGAATTTTGGCATCGATGGCACATTAGTTTATCTACTTGGTTTAGAGATTATATATTTATACCTGTTGGTGGAAACAAAAAGGGGACTACACGATTAGCATTCGGGGTGATACTCGTCTTTTTTACTTCTGGTTTATGGCACGGCGCAAATTCTACGATGATTTACTTTGGTTTGAGTCAGGGGGTATTGTATTTATTTGATAGATTTATATTGAAAAAGACTTTTGCAAATTTTAAAATAGGAATATTCTTCAGACAATTAAAAACAGGCTTTTTCTTCATGATGACCTTAGTGTTTTTCCGTTCTCAATCTATTGATCAAAGTACTGGTATATATTCGATGTTGTTTGACATAAATGGAAAACATGCCAAGACTGCCTCTGAGACAATAGTAACAACCTACAATTTCGATGAAGCAGGGAAAGCTATTTCTTCAAACTACGGACCCAAAGTCTTGGAAAATTTATCGGCGGAATTTGCAATTTGGCTTTTCCTTTTGATTGGTTTTTTATTGGATCATTTGATTATGAAGTCTCGGGCGGATTCATGGTTTGCTTCATTGCCTGTTTTAATTCGTTGGGTAATTTATTTGTTTATGTTGGTAGCAGTTCTATTATTTGGTGGAGCGGTGAACCACCCCTTTGTATATTTTCAATTTTAAATGAATGTCAAGAAATAACGAAATACAGAATATTCTTAAATGGTTTGTATCGAGGTTGATCATAATAGCCGCGTTTTTATTCCTATTGAATTTCATTTATTCCCGATATTTCTTTGATGCTGATATTAAAAAATTCTCAAGGGTAAAACCCAATATTGAGGATGCCTTTAAAAATGCCGAAATTGTTTACCTTGGCGAAAGTTCAAATACCAGTTTTAACCCTTGGACAGATACATTAAGCCAATCCATTTCTGACTTCATTCAACTATATCTTCCAGATTCTTCCATCACAGCCATTACACATGAAGGATACCATCCAGGATTATTCAGACAAATGCTGAATTTGATTCCTTCGGATAAATCTAAAAGGAAGGTAAAGACTATAATTCTTGGCGTAAATATGCGTACCTGTGGCCCAAGTGCCATATTTTCAGGTAATGAAGCATCTAACCAACGTGAGGCATTATTCTATTCTCAACGCCCTCCATTATTGAGTCGGATTTTTATGGGTTTACACTTTTATGATAGTAGGGTAGAATCGGAAAGAACTAGAATGAAATTTCAATGGTGGAGAACCCAACCAATTAATAAAGAATCATTCTCAAATTTAAAATACAATACAGCCTTTGAATGGATTACCGAACTAGATAAACTATATGGCGACTCAATTCCTGAAGAAATTAAGTACATGGCAAGTGCATATGTAAAAGAGTTTGCATTTGTATTAGATGAAAACAATCAAAGGATTCAAGATCTGAAATCAATAGTAGATTATTGTAACCAAAAGAATTTAAAATTATTGTTCCATATACTTCCCCCTAATAGGTTCCATGCTTCTATGTTATTTAGCTATTATGAGGAGGGGTTGATAAAAATGGGCAATTCATTAACTCAAATAATGGATTATAATTACCAGTTTTTAATGAAAGAATTTACAAAATGGGGTGTTCCTGTAATTGATAACTATAAGCTAGAATCTGCCAGTGGAGAAAATAAGGGCGCACGCTTTACCGATCAATGGTATCCAACAGAACATTACGACGCAGTAATTCGTAGGGATATAGCTGAGTCTATTTCAGCATTTTTACTTGGAGTAGATAAAGAATCGTCAGAATTTTTCTTAAAAAAGAAAAACGTCGATTTCAAACTTAAACAGAATAATTTTCCTAATTGGGAAATAGAAATGCCCTTATCACATGATAATATTTATCAATGGGTAAGAGCATTAACTAACTAATTAATTAGAATTCAAATTTCAGTCCTATATTAAAGTTTCTTGTTGCGCTAGGAAATACAAAAACCTCCTGTATCAACTCTCTATTTCCGAAGAAATAGCCCCAAGTATATCCGTTATTCAGAAAATTTTGGTTATATAAATTATTCACTTGAACCTTTAGGCTAACTGCGAATTTATCTTCATAGCTTAAGCGCTTTAATACCTTTCTATATTGAATGTTTAAACTTCCAAAATTATAGGCGGGAATGGAGCGACTTAGATCACCAGTGTTATCTAGAAATTGTCTTCCAACAAATTTGTGTTGTAGTTGTACAGTTAGATCAAAATCATTTTTTATAGATTTTGTAAGATTCATGCCTTTTGTTTTATTGCTAATTTGAAATAATAACCCACCACCAGCAATAAAATCTGGTGAATATGCTATAGGAGCATTGTTGAACAGTGAGTCAACCGCCACCCATGTATCGTAATCTATCCAACTAGCAGTATTATTAACAATTCTATTTTCGCTAAAATTAGCATTCCCAAAGATTTCTAATTTTACTTTGTTAGCATCTTGTTTGTTGATTAGTATTTGACTTACCTCTAATTCTAAACCCCTACGATAACTAAAGTCTACATTTTTTCTAAGCGGTGTACCTACATCATTTAAAGCACCGGTTAGTACTAACTGATTTTTATAATCCATATAATATAAATTCACAGATATGCGATTACCTTTAATACTTTTTAGAGTATAGCCTAACTCATAATCGTATAGGGTTTCAGGTTTGGGTATTTGCGATTGGATATTATCTGTGAAATCACTACGGGCAGGCTCTCTATTGCCAACTGAAAATGAAGTTTGAAATAAATGACTGAAGAATCTTTTCTCTATTTGATAGTTTAGACCAACTTTCGGATTGAAAAAAAGAAATTCTCCCTGAAAATTAATATCCAATAGGTCATTATCATTACCAATTCCTGTATGATTTATATATCTCAATTGTAAATCTGCATAAGCATATAGATTATTTGTAATGGATTGGTCCATTTTTATAAAAGTGGATGCATCTGTTTTATTACCACTCGATCTGTAGTATTCTTTGGGTAAATTTTGATTATCATAATTTGGGAATTCTGTTCCTGTAACTATACCATAATGTTGCCCCAAATACCTACTTATTCCAGCTCCCCAATGAACTCGCGTAGTTGATCCAGGACTGTAAATTAAATTCGTATTAATACCGAATAAGTGGTTTTGTAGCCATCTTTGCCTGATAATATCTGAAATGTCTGAACTAGAGGTATCACTCGTATTGGCAGGTGGTAATCCGTAATAACTTAATTCATCTTGATATCGATATTGTTGGAAATATCCACTACCGAAAGTGTAGTAAACGGTTGAATTAAAATTTAGTTTGGAATTAATTTTTTTATTTAAATATAAGTGAGTGTGATGTTGCTGATAGTTGTCAGTTTCATCTGGATAGCGATAGTAATTATAAGTATTTGGATTTGAATTGTATAAATTGAGACTATCTCCTGTGTTCCGGTAGGTGAAACCAATATTTCGGTTGTAATGGTTGTCTAAGGCGATTTGGTTTTCACTTTTATTTGGGTCTGACAATAAATTGTATTTTTCAATAGGGATACCCCACCATGCTTGTTGAGTTTTTTCCATACCTCCAAATTGTAATAATTTAAGCTGCCATTTTGGATTTTCAATAGTAAATGATGCTTTATACCCTTTCAAATCAGAAGCACTTCTATCGATGAAACCATTTGATTTAATGGATGATAATCTTAGGTCAAAAGCGTATTTACTTCTATTAGACAATTCTCTAAATCCAGAACTTAATTTACCAGTGATTTTTTCAGTACCAAATGAACCAATTGAATAATCAATACTTGCTGACCTTTCGTAAGCAGATTCTGTTTGAATCAATACGCTTCCTCCAAATGATCCTGAACCATGTACACTACTTCCAACACCGCGCTGTATAAACACACTTTTAGTAGAACTTACTAAATCTGGCATATTCACCCAAAAAACACCCTGACTTTCAGCATCGTTAATTGGTACTCCATTTATTGAAATATTTGTTCTGGTTGCGTCACTTCCTCTAACTCTAATGCCAGTATATCCAATTCCATTTCCTGCATCTGATGTACTAATAATACCCGTTTCGTTTTGAAGTACCATCGGGATATCTTGTCCCATATTTTGCAATTCCAATAATTCCTTGCTTATAAGTGAATTTGCTGTATTGGTTTTTTTACCTCTTGGTACAAAAGACCTGATAATAACTTGTTCAATAGGGATATAGGGTTCTACATTGTATAAACGGGGTGGGAAGGGGATAATTTTCTCAATCTTATTTGTATCTATATAAATGATTTCATTTTTCCCAGTTTGGCTTGAATCTTTGAGAGTTTCAACCTGTGTTTTAGCCTGTTTAACTGAACAGAACAAAATTATAACAATAACTAGTTTATACATAGTTTTCTCTTTTTACTGCACTCGAGAAAACCAAATTGAGAGTTTTTTCAAACATTTACCAACGCAGGCATTATCCTGATCTGGTTACGGGTATAATCTCAGCTCTCTATTGAGGCACCCCGAATGCATTTCAAATCTATGATTACAATTTCAAGATTCCAATAATTTTTTAAAGTGTAGTATTTTTGATTGATGTTTTTAAACAATCCACCGATTGAAGAATATAAGATAGACTATAAGGGTGGTTACCATATTAAAATTCAACGAGATGATTTAATAGATCCCTTAGTTTCAGGTAATAAACTAAGGAAGTTATTGGGATGGTGGGATCATTCTCAGAAAACTGAAAATAAGAATAAGTCTTGGGTGACGTTTGGTGGACCTTTTAGTAATCATATTCTTGCAACTGCTGCATTTTGCTCTAAGCAGAATATTTCATGCACAGGAATTATAAGAGGTGATGAAAAATTTGAAAATCACTATTTAAGCGAATGTGAGAAATTAGGAATGAAACTTGAATTTGTTAGTAGAGGTGAATTTCGCAACAAACTGGTTTTATATGAAAAATATAGAAATAGAAATTTCTTTGTAATACCTGAAGGAGGCAGTGGTGAATTGGGACTTGCTGGATTTGATCAATTAATTAAATCGTGGAAAGAAGAACCTGAATTTATTATTCATGCGAGTGCTACAGCAACAACCGCCTGCGGTTTGAAATCTGCTCTGGATAAACGTGGTTGGAAATCTAAGGTTATAGCCGTTATGGTGTTAAAGAATAAGCAAGAACAAGAACGAAATGCGTTAGAATGGTTAGGAAAAAATCATAGAATTGAATTCTTGGATAACTATAATTTTGGTGGCTATGCTAAAACCACGCCTGAATTTGTAAGTTTCTTGAAGGAAATTATTCCTAAATTATCATTTCCAATAGATCCCGTTTATGTTGGAAAAGCTTTATATGCATTTATCAGCGAGGAAAGATTCCGTCCTAATAATTCTATTTTTTTACATACTGGAGGCCAATTGGGTTCTAGATCAGATCGTTTTAAACAATTGCTAGGTTAGTGCTTCATTGGGTCTACATTTCCAGTAATGGTAAGAACTTGGCGTCCTTTTTCATTATTGAAATAAACAGTAATGTATTTTTTGAAATAGCCAAAGGTATTAGACGTTTTGTAAGCCGCCTCTATAAATCCCGTATCATTTGGATTAATTTCTCCTTTGCTAAAATCTGTTGTAGTACAACTACAACCCGGTTGAAGGTTTGTGATTTTTACGGGTATAGAGGATTTATTGACAAATTTAAAAATAGTTTTTGCCGGAGGGCCACTTGGTACATCTGTGAAATCATGTAAAGTTTCATTCCACTCCATTTGTTTGTATATGGGGACGGAAGTAGCTAATTGAGTTACAGAATCTTTAACTGCTTCAACCTTTGCCGTTTGTTCTTTGTGTTGAACAAGGATGTCTTCTTCAATTTGACTTCTACGATCTTGAATAAAACAAGAAGTGATGAATCCTATAATGATTAAAGTAAAAAATAAGGGTTTAATGAGTTTCATTGGGATTTTGAATGTTTTTAACTGGTCGATTCTCTGGCGTGTAAATTATAGGCTTTTGACCCTTTTTATATATTGGTCTAATAACCTTGGTTTTCCCTTTTAATATTAACTCAAAGGTATGAGGGCCATAATCAACAAACGTTCTTTTAAAATAAGGCCCAGGCGGAACGTGTTTCGTGTTCAGATATAATAGTATACTATCTATACTATTGGGTAATATTGTTTTTGTGGGTTCTTCCGGTGTTACGCAGATGCATTCTGGTACTATTTGATCTATTATAATTGTGTCATCACTCCAGTTTTTCATGAAATAGGTTGCCTCAATTACATCACCATTATTTGCGTCAATAGATATTTCTCCAGGTCCCACAATTCTTAATGGTCCGGTATTCGGTATTTCAACCTGTGAAAATATAGCGGTCGAAGTAGCTATTAGACTCAAACAAAATATGAAAATCCGTTTCATCAGGGTTAAGATAAAAATAGGGCCTCGAGGCCCTATCTATTAGTTGTTAATAATTATTGGTGATTTCGGTTTCTCAGGTTCAGAAACCACGTTTCCTTTTATCGTGAGCGTTTGTTTACCGGCATCACTAGTTACAAATATATTTTTGTGGAAAGTTCCCGGTCTGCCGTTGCTATTATACTCAGCGCGAATAACATTAGATTCACCAGGCATAATTGCTTCTCTAGGCCACTTTGGTGTAGTACAACCACAACTTGCTTTTACATTCGAGAGTACAATGGGCATAGTACCTGTATTTGTAAATTTGAATTCATAAGTTGCAATTTGTCCCTCAATTATTGTCCTGAAATTATGTTCAGACTTCTCAAAGGTTAGTATGGCTGTGTCCTTGGAAGGAGTTTTTTGTGTCTGGGCAAATGTTCCCAAACTAAAAAGAATCGTACCAAAAGTTAATACCAGTGATTTCATGGTTAATTACTTCTTGAGGTCAGACTCTTTTTCTTTTTTTTCTGTAACAACAGTACCACTTATATAAAGTGTAGTTTTTTCACCGTTGTCAAATGCTACTTTAATTGATTTTTTAAAGTAACCTGGACGACCATCAGTACCGTAACTAGCTTTAACCCAACCTGTTTCACCTGGTAGAATAGGCGTTTTTGACCAATCGGGTGTAGTACATCCGCAAGATGGTTTTGCTTCTGTAATAGTCACTGGAACATCTGTATTATTGGTAAATTCAAATTTTGCATCTGCAGTTGGACCCATAACTACGGTATTGAAATCATGATTTTGAAATTTCCAATCGATAGCTGCTGGTGCTTGTTCAACTGATTCGGCAACTTCTTCTGTCTGTGCAAACGCAGCAGTGCTAAAAGTAGCGGCAAGTGCTGCTAGTAATAATATCTTCTTCATATATTTATTTATTTTATACAACTTCTATACCAAATTTAGACGATGATGAGTAACTATGCGTTGCTAAGTCGTTAAAATTATTCTTCAGTTGGATAAATTTACAATTTTCTTTTTACTTCTTCTTCAATATATACTTCTAAATAATCTCCTACTTCAATATCATTATATCTTTCTAACTGAAGACCACATTCGTATCCTTTACTTACCTCTTTAACGTCATCTTTGAAACGTTTCAAAGATGATAATTTTCCATCATGTCGAACTACACCATCACGAATTAAACGTACTTTGTTGTTTCGTTCAACCTTTCCATCAGTCACATAGCAACCGGCAATCGTTCCAATCTTTGAAATTTTAAAAGTTTCTCGTACTTCAATTTGTGCTACCACTTTCTCAACAATGTCAGGATCAAGCATTCCCTCTAATGCTTGTTTGATTTCTTCTATTGCTTGGTAAATTACGCTATAGTTTCTAATATCTATTTCTTCGTTTTCGGCAAGTAACTTAGCTTTTGCGGACGGTCGTACTTGGAAACCTATGATAATCGCGTCAGAAGCAGATGCCAATAAGACATCGCTTTCAGTGATTTGACCTACACCGCCGTGAATAACATTAACTGCAATTTCCTCAGTAGTTAATTTCATTAGAGCATCGGTAAGTGCCTCGACCGAACCATCTACGTCAGCTTTGACAATTACATTTAATTCTTTAAAGTTACCTACGGCCAAACGTCTTCCAATTTCATCAAGAGTAATATGACGTTTAGTTCTAATACCTTGCTCACGCACGAGTTGTTGACGCTTATTCGAAAGTTCTTTGGTGTCATCTTCGGGCATTACCGCGAAGATATCTCCTGAGGTTGGTGCATCAGAGAAACCAAGAATTTTTACAGGAGTCGCAGGTGGCGCTTCGTCAATTTTGGTTCCACGTTCGTTGAACATTGCTCTAACTTTTGCATATTGTGCACCAGCAACCATGTGATCTCCAACTCGGAGAGTTCCATTTTGTACTAATAACGTACAAACTATACCTCTCCCTTTTTCTTGTGTTGCTTCAATTACTGTTCCTTTGGCATCTCTATTTGGATTTGCTGTTAATTCCATAAGTTCTGCCTCTAACAGCACTTTATCTAACAACAAATCAATATTCATTCCTTTTTTAGCACTTATTTCTTGACACTGGTATTTTCCACCCCAATCTTCTACAAGGATATTCATAGATGCTAATTCTTCTCGAATTTTATCTGCATTGGCACCTTCTCTATCCATTTTATTAAATGCAAATACCATAGGAACATTGGCTGCTTGAGCATGGGCAATTGCTTCTCTTGTTTGAGGCATTACACTATCGTCAGCCGCAATTACTATTATTGCGAGATCTGTTACCTTAGCACCTCTAGCACGCATTGCAGTAAATGCTTCGTGACCTGGAGTATCCAAGAAAGTGATTTTCTTTCCTTCTTTTAATGTCACTTCATAAGCACCTATATGCTGTGTGATTCCCCCAGCTTCACCCGCAATTACATTTTCACTTCTAATATGGTCAAGTAATGATGTTTTTCCATGATCTACGTGACCCATTACGGTTACTATTGGAGCGCGTTCTTCTAAATCTTCAGGGGCATCAATATCTGCCTCCTCATTTTCTATTTGCGCTTCTGCGTCAACGAATGCCACATCGAAATCGAAATCCGATGCTACCAGTTGTATAGTTTCTGCATCTAATCGTTGGTTGATGGATACCATCATCCCTAATTCAAAACATTTAGAAATTACTGCGGTAACGGCAATATCCATCATAGATGCTAATTCATTGGCTGTTAAAAATTCAGTAACCTTAAGGATTTTGCTTTCCTCATCTTTTCTTCTTCTCTCTTCAGCAAATTTCCTGTTTCGTTCGCCTCTTTCTTCGTATTTCTTTTTTGAACGATTTTGTTTTCCTCTACCACCCATTCTATTGATGGTATTTCTAACATTTGATCGTACGTCAGATTGTGAAACTTCTTTTCCCTTATTATTTGCAGTTTTATTGTTGTTCTCGCGTTTATTGTCCTTTGCGATGGTGTCTTGAACTGCAACTTTAACATCAACACCCTTTTCCTTACGTTTACGCTTTTTACGGATCTCTTGAACCTCTTTGCGAGCTTCTTTTGCCAATTCAGAATTACCTGTTTTCTGTGTTGGTAGTTGGATTCTACCCAATACTTTAGGCCCAGATAATTTTTCTTTTCGGGTCTCGACTTTTTCCGGGGATTCCTCAAACGACACCTTTTCAACCTTGAGTTCTTCCTTTTTTTGTTGTTTTGGTTCTACTTTTGGTTGTGGCTTGTTTTCAACGGGTTTAGGAGCCTCCTGAGCCTTAGGTTCCTTTTTAGGCTCCTTCTTCTTTTGAGTATCTAAGTCAATTTTACCTAAAACCTTTAAGGGAGTAGTGCTTTCCTTCTTGGGCTCTTCTTGAGGTTTTTCTTCCACTACCGTTTCTGGAGTAGGTTTAACTTCTTCTTTAACCGGTGCTACAGGCTCCGTAGCAGATTCAGGTGTAGGCTCATCTTTTTCTTGAGTTACTTGCGGAGTGGTGGTTTCGGGAACCACATTTACCCTAGGCGACTGCTGATTTCTCAGCTTTTCCACTTCTTGCTTAGCCGCTTTATCTGCAGAAAACTCTCTCAGACATTCTTGGTACATGTCCTCACTGATTTTTGTAGTGGGACGAACGACAATTTCATAGCCTTTTTCTTTCAGAAATTCGGCAATTGCTGAAGTGCTTCTATTTAATTCGCTGGCTACTTTTGCTAAACGGTATTCCGCCATAATTCAATTCAAATTTAACTTACTACTTTTTAACTCCCAAAGTTTTTAACGTTCATATTAAGAGGAATTGGGATCCTCGATTATTTTCCTTAGGATTATTCTTCTTCGAACTCTTCCTTCAGGATTTTGTGGATTTGTTGGATGGTTTCCTCTTCTAAATCTGTTCTTTGCACCAAATCTTCAACCGAAGTTCTCAAAACATCCTTTGCTGTATCCAATCCTATTTTCTTAAATTCGTCAATAATCCAGCCATCAATCTCATCTAAGAATTCATCTAAATCTACATCATCCTCCACTTCTGCATTAACGCGGTAAACTTCAATTTGATAATCAGTTAACTTACTCGCCAACTTGATATTATGTCCTCCACGACCAATTGCTAATGATACCTGATCACTTTCCAAGAATACATTGGCTGTGCTACCTTCAATTTCCATTTTTGCAATGTTCGCAGGTTGCAATGCACGTTGAATAAACAAGGCGTCATTAGTTGTAAAGTTGATGACGTCTATATTTTCATTTCTTAATTCACGAACAATACCATGAATTCGAGCACCTTTTACACCCACACATGCACCAACAGGATCGATTCTATCATCATAACTTTCAACAGCTACTTTTGCTCTCTCTCCTGGTTCACGAACAATCTTTTTGATCGTAATTAATCCATCAAGAATTTCTGGAACTTCTAGTTCAAACAAGCGTTCCAAAAACTCAGGGCTTGTTCTGGATAAAATGATTCTCGGCGACCCCTTTTCCATATCAACGCTATGAATAACTGCTCTTAGCGTATCTCCTTTTTTGTAAATGTCGCGAGGAATCATTTGATCTTTAGGAAGTGTAAGTTCATTTCCTTCATCATCTAAGATCATTATTTCTCGCTTCCATACATTGTATACCTCACCAGTTACAATCTCACCTCGTTTATCACCGTATTTGCGGAATAGTTCATCTTTTTCTAATTCGATGATTCGACTCATTAATGCTTGGCGAGCATTCAATACATTACGTCTTCCAAAATCTTCTAAATGAATTTCCTGGATACAATCCTCTCCAACTTGATAATCTGGTTCAAGTTTCTGAGCATTTTCAACTGTAATGTGTAAGTTTTCATCTTCAACTTCACCTTCCTCAACAATTAAACGCAAATGATACATTTCAATATCACCTGTTTCTGTGTTAATGATAATGTCAAAGTTTGCTTCTTGGCCGTATTTCTTTTTCAAGATGTTTCTGAATACATCCTCCAATACGCGCATCATTGTGGCACGATCAATGTTTTTGAATTCCTTGAATTCTGAAAAACTTGCAACAAGGTTTAGTCCGTTGTCTTGAGCGTTGGCTTTCATTTTATTTAAAACTTAAAATTATTTTTATTTCTTCAATCTGATTCCAGTCTATTTCCACTGGTTCAATGTTAATTTTCTTTTTTCCTTTTTCCTTAACCTCATTGAGGATATGCAAGACTTCACCATCTAACTTCTCAAGTTGACCGTTGTAATCGGCACCTTCCTTATTCGTTATCTTAAAAGAACGTCCTACGTGTTTTCCAAGTTGACGAAAATCTTTTAGAGGAGAATCTGCTCCAGGAGAGGAAATTTCAAATGTGAAGCCTTTTTCACCGAAATCACCCTCGTCGATGATTACCGAAATGTGTTTGGTAAATTCGGTCAATTCTTTCATTGAAAGCACTTCCTCAGAGTCCATATAATAACGATATAATCCATTTGGACTAATAGTATAGCTTACTAACAACAAACCAAATTGGCTTGCCTCTGAATTGATTATCTCGCTTAATTTTTCTCCTAATTTTTTCATCCCAATAAAAAAGGGGACCGCTGTTAGCTTGTCCCCTTCCAATATTTTAACTTCGGAAAAGTAATGCAAAAATACTGACTTTCCCTGAGATTTACAACATTCTCTAGTTGCTACTGAAAGTCAATAATTCCCTCTCTATCAAAATACTCTATTATATGCTGCCGAAGCAGGTTTTCTTGCTCAAATAGTGTCAGGTTTGGGATTGGCATTTTTGACTCCCAAACTGGCCAACCCTTCATGTTGATGCCTTTTTGTTGATAGTACCCGGAATAGCTTAATACTCTGCAGTTGCCAATATGCATTAATCGTGTTTTTTCCTCTTTAGTAAAGGCCTTTTCAGATAGTTGTCCTAGTTCTCGTATTCCTATTAAAAATAATATTGCGTTTAAATCGGGCTTCTTTTCAAAGTTCTCTTCTACGAAGTTTACTACCTTACCCCATTTTTCTTTTAATTCCGATTGAAGATTGTCTTTTATTGACATACTACAAAATTCGTTGATTTTTATATAACTCCATACCTCATTGAAGTATATTTGTTATATGAGATTAACGGAATCTACCTCAAACTTCAATGACCTTGATAAAATGAATATTGAAGATCTATTAAAAGGGATCAATTCTGAAGATAAAATTATAGCTCGAGCAGTTGAAAATCAAATTAATGAAGTGGTTAGGTTAGTTGAATGTTTGGAAGGTTTAATAAATCGAGGTGGAAGACTTTTTTATATGGGCGCAGGAACATCTGGCCGTTTAGGTATTGTCGATGCCTCCGAATGTCCTCCAACTTATGGAGTTTCGCATGATTTAGTTGTTGGAATTATTGCAGGAGGTGATACGGCAATACGAAAAGCAGTTGAAAATGCCGAGGATGACGAACAACAAGGTTGGTTAGATATTGAAAAGTATAATGTAAATTCTAGTGATATGGTCGTGGGTATTTCAGCTTCAGGAAGTACTCCCTACGTAGCGGCCACACTAGAAAAATGTCAACAAAATAATATTTATACGGGTTGCATAGTTTGTAACGAGGGTAGTAGGATAGCCAAAGCTTCTAATTTTCCAATTGAGGTAATCACCGGACCTGAATTTGTTACGGGTAGTACTAGAATGAAAGCTGGAACGGCTACAAAAATGGTGCTGAATATGATCACAACGAGCACCATGATCCGACTTGGTAAGGTGAAAGGAAATAAAATGGTTGATATGCAACTATCAAATGATAAATTGGTAGATAGAGGTGCTAGAATGATACAGGAAGAATTGAAAACTAGTTATGAAGAGTCAAAGCAATTATTACTTAAATATGGAAGTGTAAGAAAGGCTACAGATTCGCAAAATAAACTAAGCTAAAATCTCCCAAGTCTTATCGGGTAGTAATCTTACAGTGTTTAAAAACATTTCAAAAGGCATTACTTTTCCCCATTCATAAGGCGCAACCATACTTAATATTTGATTGCCATCTTTCTTTTGATACAAATGGTACACACCGTTAATTACGGGCTCAAAGTTGATCTCGGCTTTATAAATTGAATGCGATAACGCTAGTCTTTCCTCAATTGCTTTAGCTTGCTTTATTAATAACTCGGCCTGCCTTTTAAGCATCTGAATTTGCTGTTCAGCCTGATGCTGCATGGCTTCATGCGCATTGGCCTTGAGCATTCGTTTATCTACAGGTTCAATCTTAGGTGAACTTACGGATAAGGCATATGGAGCTTTATACAAATCCCCTTGGTAAACAGCATCCTTTAAAAAATCAGGACGGTTGTCTTCAATTTGTTTTTCGGTATGGTTTTGTTCGTTACTCAATATTTAAGGGAACAAAAAATATTCAAAAAGGTTATGAAAACCAGGGTTTTTCTTTTAAAATCTCCGCAATTTGAACTGCATTGGTTGCGGCTCCTTTTCTAAGATTATCAGACACTACCCACATATTTAGCCCGTTTTCGATAGATTCATCTCTCCGAATTCTACCTACAAATACTTCATTCTTGTTATGAGCAGTTAAGGGCATTGGATACTCCAAATTATTAATATCATCTTGTACTATAATTCCCTCTGATCTCGATAATATTGAAATAATTTCGGATAATTCAAAGCTAGAATTAAACTCACAATTAATGCTTTCGGAATGACCTCCCATTGTAGGAATCCTAACCGTTGTTGCGGTTATTTTCAATTCTGGTAAATCCATGATCTTCTTAGTTTCCAAAATCATTTTCATTTCCTCTTTGGTGTATCTATTTTCCATAAATACATCAATATGCGGAAGGACATTTAAGTCTATGGGATAAGGATATACTTTTTCTCCGTCAATACCATTACGCTCATCCATTAGTTGTTGAACTGCGGCTTGTCCAGTACCAGTTACAGATTGGTAGGTTGATACCACTACACGTTTTAATCCAAAAGCTCTATTGAGTGGATTTAAGGCAACCACCATTTGAATAGTTGAACAATTAGGGTTGGCTATGATTTTTGAATCTTCTGCTAAATGATGAGAATTTACTTCTGGAACTACTAATGGAATATTTGGATCCATTCTCCAAGCACTTGAATTATCGATTACATAGGTTCCATTGCTCGCGAATTTTCGAGCCCATTCTTTACTCGCTGTGCCACCTGCTGAGAATAATGCGATTTGAGGTTTTAAAGACACTGCTTCCTCAAGACCTACAACCTTTATTTCTTTTCCCTTCCAATTGATTATTTTTCCAACACTTCTCTCAGAGGCAACAGGAATTAATTTTGAAACTGGAAAGTTCCTTTCTGCAAGTACCTCCAGCATTTTTGTTCCTACCAATCCGGTAGCGCCAACAACAGCTATTTTCATAGTTTAATTTGTACTGTCTTGTGAGGTTGTATCATTCTCAAGAGCATCAAACTGAGCCTCAATATTGGCGTTATCCGTTGAATCTTGAGTCGCAATAACTTCCTTGTCCTGAGCGGCTTTAGGGTTGCCACAACTTGTTGTAAATCCTATGGCTACTATTGCCAAAAACAATATTTTTTTCATAATCAATATTAAAAAATTTCAAGTTCTTCAAAAAAGTCGTTCCAATCGCTGTAATCCTTTCTTCCCGTCTCAATTTCTCTGATACAGTCTATATTTATTCCTTTTACTTGAGAAGTATCAATGTCTTTTGCTGATCCTAATGAAGGGATAATGGGAACTAAATTTATAGAATCTTGGTTCAATATGCTGAGTGATTTATCATCATTTGAAATTAACCAATGTTGGATATCATTAAAATGATCTTTCAATTCATTTACACGGTCTTTGCTACATTCAATTCCGTCCACCGGGATAATATTTATCCAAGATTCTATTTCAGAAATTTCTGCATGTGAAACTTCTAAAATAACTTTAGGTCCAGCACACCACCCAATAATTTCCTGAATGGCACTCACGGGAAATGCACTTTCCCCCTGCATTGAAAAACCTATATATTCTGCCATACAAGAAGCTGCATAACGTGCATCTCCTAGGTCTTGAATTTTATTGAACTTTATAATCATCTCAAAAAAAAGGCTACCTCGAAGGGTAGCCTCTTCGTTATATTTTTAACGTTATACTAAAAGTTTAACGGGTTCCTCCAAAAATTGTTTTAAAGTATGTAAAAACTGCGCTCCAGTTGCCCCATCAACTACTCTGTGATCACAACTAAGTGTAACCTTCATGGTCTTTACAGGTTTAATTTCACCGTTAACAACTCCTACAGAATCTTTCACTGTACCAACTGCTAGAATGCAAGCATCTGGAGGGTTAACAATTGCTGTAAAATCTTCAATTCCAAACATACCAAGGTTTGAAATTGTAAAGGTATTTCCGGTCCAATCTTCAGGTGTGAGTTTTTTATCTTTTGCCTTAACACCATAAGCTTTTACTTCAGCACTGATAGCACTAAGGGGCTTTTGATCTGCAAATCTCACAACTGGAACCAGTAATCCTTCATCTACAGCCATAGCAACTCCAATATGAATATGGTTATTGTATCTAATTTTAGTTCCTAACCAACTGCTATTTATTTTTGGATTTTTGCGAAGTGATGCGGCAACTGCTTTAATGACGATGTCGTTAACTGAAATTTTTACATCACTGACATCATTCATTTGAGAACGCGCAGCAACGGCTTTATCCATATTGATTTCTATATTCAAATAGAAGTGTGGAGCGTTAAATTTTGACTCACTCAATCTTGCAGCAATAGTTTTTCTCATTTGAGAAACTGGTACTTCAGTGAAACTTTCTTCACCTAAAACTATAGATTGAGCAGATACAGAAGTTGTAGTGCTTGATTGTGATACATTTTCAAGATCGCGCTTTACAATTCTACCATTTTCTCCTGTTCCTTGTATGGAGTCTAATGATATACCTTTTTCCTCAGCGATTTTCTTAGCTAATGGACTCGCTTTAACTCTTGAGTCATTAGATGTTGAACTTGCTACTGGAGTAATAGTTGATGCTTCTGGCTGAGTTTCAACTTGTGGCGCTTCTGCTTTTTCTTCAGTCGCCCGTGCAGATGATGATCCAGCTTGACTGAGCAAATCCTGATATTCTTCGCCTTCTTTACCAATTACTGCAATTGGTGCATCGATTGCAACAGCAGCACCTTCATTTACTAAAAGCGCTAGTACTGTTCCCTTTGAATATACCTCCATATCCATGGTGGCTTTATCTGTTTCTACCTCAGCTAAGATATCTCCACTTTTTACCGTATCGCCCTTTTTTGTATTCCATTTTACAATAACACCTTCGGTCATTGTATCGCTCATTTTGGGCATCGTAATTAGTTCTGCCATAGTTTAGTTTGAATTGAATAGGCAAAAATAGGTATTTTATAACTTTTTAATGTGTATTTCTAACCTTGTTAATCGTAAATTTGTCTTAAATTAAACATCATTCCATAAACCCACAGTTATGTACAATCAATACGAATCTTATTTACAATATGTTTTAGAAAATGGAACTCACAAGTCAGACCGCACAGGGACTGGCACTATAAGCGTCTTTGGCGGGCAAATAAGGTTTGATTTAAATGAGGGTTTTCCACTAATAACCACAAAGAAAGTTCATCTTAAAAGTATAATCCATGAGTTGTTATGGTTCTTGAAAGGTGAAACTAATATCGAATATCTAAAGGAAAATGGAGTAAGTATTTGGGATGAATGGGCAGATGAAAACGGAGAGTTGGGTCCAGTTTATGGAAAACAATGGAGAAGTTGGGAGGCCAAAGACGGTCGTACCATAGATCAAATCACCGAAGCATTAGACCTTATTCAGAATAATCCTGACTCAAGAAGAATTATTGTTAATGCTTGGAATGTCGGTGAAATCGATAAAATGGCGCTAATGCCCTGCCATACCATGTTTCAATTCTATGTGGCAAACGGTAAACTAAGTTGTCAATTATATCAACGAAGTGCCGATTTGTTTTTAGGAGTTCCTTTTAATATTGCTAGCTACGCACTTCTAACCATGATGATGGCACAAGTTACTGGTTTAGGTTTAGGAGATTTTGTGCACACATTTGGAGATGGCCATATTTATTCAAATCATATGGATCAGGTAAATTTACAATTGTCTCGTGAACCAAGGCCCTACCCCAAAATGACCATTAACCCTGACAAAACGAATATATTTGATTTTGTATTTGAAGACTTTAAAATAGAAGGCTATGATCCACACCCAGGCATAAAGGCTCCGGTCGCCGTGTAGTATTTCAATAAACTAAACTTAGATTCGCTTAAGGTATAACACAATAAATAATGAAATCAAGAACACTAATCCACTTATTTGTTGGATTATTAGCTGTAACCTTTAATACGTACATTTTCGGACAAACTGTAACAATTTCTGGTTTTTTGAAGGATGCAACCAGTGGTGAAACTTATGCGGGTGCTAATATTTCCATTCAGCCACAAAATATATCAACACAAACTAATAAATACGGTTTTTATTCAATCACTATTGATGGGAAGGATAGTATTTCTGAGGTTTATGTTTCTTTAAATGGATTTATATCTCAAGTATTTCAATGGAATACTCAAAGAGATACCGTCATAAAAGTTGAGCTTCAACCATCTTCAATTGAACAAATTGGTCAAGTTGAAATTGTTTCAAAGAAAAATACAATTGCAGACAAGGTTGAAATGTCTAAAATAGACTTGCCAGTAAATCAAATTAAAGAGATTCCAGCTTTTCTTGGTGAGAAAGATGTTCTCAAGGTAATACAACTGATGCCAGGTGTACAAACAGCAAGTGAAGGACAAAGTGGGCTTTACGTAAGAGGCGGGGGGCCCGATCAAAATCTATTGCTGTTAGATGAAGCCATTGTCTATAATGCTTCGCATTTATTCGGGTTTTTCTCTGTATTTAATGGGGATGCTTTAAAATCGGTAGAATTAACTAAAGGTGGCTTCCCAGCGAGATTTGGAGGAAGACTTTCTAGTGTAGTTGATCTTTCAATGAAAGAGGGAAATAAAGATCATATGACTGGCGAATTAGGTATTGGATTGCTGAGTTCCCGATTTACTTTTGAAGGACCTATCAAGAAAGGTAAAAGTTCATTTATGATTTCTGGTAGAAGAACCTATTTAGACATACTTGCACAACCCTTTATATATATGGCAAGTGGGGGAAGTAATCTCGGATACTATTTTTATGATTTCAACGCAAAAGCAAATTACGAGCTGTCTGATAAAGATAAGTTTTACTTAAGTGGATATTTTGGGAAGGATAATTTCTATACTATTATCCGTGAAACTTTTGCCGGAGAAACGAGTCGTTTAGAAACAGATTTTGGATGGGGAAATCGGACTATTTCTGCACGTTGGAATCATCTATTTAATCCAAAGTTGTTCTCGAATTTATCTCTGATTTATAGTCATTATAATCTCAATATTGGCATGGAAAGTTATTCTAGCAGTGATACCTTTTTATTAAACTATCAGAGTATTATTGATGATTATGGATTTAAGTATGACTTTGATTGGCGCCCTCATAGAAACCACTTAGTTAGATATGGAGTCTCGAGTATTTGGCATCAGTTTAGACCGGGTGCATTAGTTATAGAGTTAGGTAAAAATTTTAACTTAGATAGAGCTATTCAAACTATCAATACATATGAAAGTGGTGCATATATAGAAGATGAATGGAAATGGAATAAATTCACATTTGCACCTGGTTTCAGATTAAGTCATTATGCAGTAGGATCTAAGCAATATTTAAACCCCGAGCCAAGGTTTAGCAGTTCATATAATTATTCAAAAGATTTAGCGTTTAAAGCATCATATGCACGTATGAATCAATATATACATTTGTTAAGCAATTCTGGGATTTCACTGCCTACAGATTTGTGGATTCCTGCTACAGAGAATATTGCTCCCATGAGGAGTGAGCAAGTTGCAGTTGGTGTTGCCAAGGATATGAAAGGAGGCTATAGTATTTCATTAGAGGGATACTATAAGGACATGAAAAATATGATTCAATATAAAGACGGAGCGTCATTCTTATTACAAGATGATTTATTTGATCCTTCGGCTTCGGCAAGCGGTCGTTCATGGGAGAATCAAGTCACAGCAGGAATGGGGTGGAGTTACGGAATGGAGTTATTTGTACAAAAAAAGGTTGGTAAGTTTACCGGATGGGCAGGGTACACATTGAGTTGGACGCAATTGAAATTTCCAGAACTAAACCGTGGAAGGGTATTCTCTGCCAAATACGATCGGAGGCATGATATTTCATTCGTTGGTATTTATAAATTGTCAAAATCATTAACACTTTCGGGAACTTGGGTTTATGGAACTGGTAATGCAGTTACTATTGCACAAGGGTATATTGACGGTAGTTCTCACCAATTAAGTACATATCCAATCATTTGGGATCCAGTAATGCAAGGACAATTTAACGGGGCCTATATTGATTATGGCAGCAGGAATGATTTTAGAATGGAATCTTACCACCGATTAGATCTTGGAGTTCAATTTCATAAAGAAAAGGAAAAGGGTACTGCAATTTGGGAAATCAGTGTTTATAATGCCTATAATCGTGCCAATCCATTCTTTTATTACGGAACCTATCAATACAATCAAAATACAAACAAGGAATATGTAGGCTTATCAAAAATTGCATTATTCCCTCTAATTCCTTCTGTTAGTTATACATTTAAATTCAAATAAAATGAGGTTAAAATATGTTTTTCAAAAGTTAGCTATTCTTTTTCTCTTGTTGAACTTTACTTCCTGTGAGCAAGATGCTGAAGTAGATCCTCCAGTATTTGAAAAAAAGCCTGTGATAATGTGCTTAATAACTCCGCAGTCTAATTTTATACAAGCGGAATTGAGTTATACAAGACCATACTATGGCGAACAAACCTATGATCGTGATTTTATCGATGACGCTTTAGTGGTGATAAAAAATATGACAACCGGAGATAGGGATACCCTCAAACATTTGTTTAACGGTAATTATGAGATTTTTCCGAAAAACATTCAGATTTTGAATAATACAAAATATGAGCTAATGGTGAGCATATCAAATGGCGAAACTTACAGGGCTGAAACTACAACTCCGCCTCAAGCAGATTTAGAGAATTTGAAAGTTTCTTATTTTGATTTACAGGAAACTCGTGAAGATGAATGGGGAGAGCAGGTAAATGATTATACACTTGAGTTCACCTATGAGGGTTTGAAGGAAGGTTTCTTTGTTTCACCGCAAATGTTGGGTGTATTCATTGATAAATTTGGTCAAGAATTAGAAATTGAAGCCTTTTTTAAGGAGCCAATGTTACCTTCAAATGCCAGTGGTACTGCAAAATTCTTTATGAGAGATTATTTTTATTCGGGTTGGGGGATTGAACCTCCATTCAATATTGAAAAGTATGAAGGGGCAGTATACACGATGGATAAGGCATACCGCGATTTTTATAATGTTAGATTTCAAGATGATGGGAACCCGTTTGCTGAGCCTGTATTATTCCTATCTAACTTCTCAGAAGGAGCATTAGGAGTATTTGGTTCTTATGATTTTGATAAAGGTGAAGTATTGATTCCTTAAGTTAAATCATTCTTTTATAAGCTTTCCACCAGCGTTCTGGCATGATGCCGTTACATACATCTTGGTAATCACGATAAGAACAACCCATAAAGAATACATCATCCTCGTAAGGGTTTGGAATTTCCATCCACCAACGGTTGCTTTTTGTGCCTTTATAAAAAGTAATTTCATGACCTGTTTCCTCAAGTCTATTTCGGTAAATAACGTAATCAGGGTGATCCCTCTGAGGGTGATCATTAAATCTACTAATTACTCCGTCTACAAAATACCAAATCATTTGCGCAATTAATTGCGTACTAATATTGCAATTAAGCTCCTCATTGTATCCGTGAATGAGAAAAGTATTTAAAATATTTGAAATTCCAGCATATCTGCTTATTGCAACAGCTTCTTCGGCATACAATCCATTTGGTCCAGGGCTCTTACTATTGGGGAGTTCTGAATGACGAATAGCTGAAACATCAAAAATCAAAGAATGTGAGCTTCTTAATACTGGCTCCACTTCCTCAATATCGTTTCTAATTTTACCCAAGCGATAATTTTCATAATGGTATTTCTCTAAAATATTTGCACTTTCTTCAGTGGTGAAATAACTCTGAGTGCCTATAAAATCGAAGTTTAACCATCTATTTGTAGATTTTTCCTCTTTCAAAATCTTATTCATTAGGGAACCTTCCGAAAAATCAACATTTGGGGTTACATGCACCATTTCTAGGCTTCTTGTTTGATTGCGATATGAATGGTAATGTGAAATTAATGGAGCCTCATTTCCAGCCAATAGTACAACCATAATATTCATCTGTTGCAATTCTCCTAATGCCTCTGATATTGCATAATTCTGTTGTTTTTCATCCGCTGGTTTTACAATATTTCCGAGATCAGCAATTTCTAGATTTCCAAATCGCCAAGAAAGTGAATACAGTGATTTTCGTATATGATTGGCAGCCTGATCTAACCCGATAATAGCAATTTTGGTTTTATCTAGTAATGGAAAGCTGTTTTTATTGATTTGGATATTTCCTCCAAAGTAATTCTTAGAATTTTCATTAGGGAAATTATGTTCAATAAGAGGAGTGAAAAACGCTTCTAACATGTAAGTTGCAAGTTGCTCAGAATAATATTTTCATTCAACTTAAAGAATACACACTTCGGTTTCTGTATATTTTTTTTGACTTTATGTCTAAACTAGCAACGTTTTCCGTGTAAAATTGTTTCTGTTCATAATTAAGCACGTAATTTTGCACCAAATGAGCGAAGGATTTTACCCAATAACAATTCAAAAATTAACGAAAGAAACATCTGATTCAACAACTATTACATTACAAATTCCTGTTGAATTAAAGGATAAGTTTACATACACTGCCGGCCAATATC
>JAURFW010000087.1 GCA_030834125.1 Bacteroidota bacterium
CTGTAAAGAAGCCAGCAAAGGTAGCTGTTGCCGTCGATGATGATGGTATCCCTGATGATTTGGCGTGATTGTAGAGCTAACATCTGATGACATAGGGTGCATTCTAGCGAATGCACCCTTTTTTTGGCAAGAAATTAAGGGTGATGAATTAATGTCGCCGCTTAATAATAAAACCTTTTTTAATTTTCTTAAAGGAGGTTTCACGAATGATAGAATAGTTGGTTGGAAATATATTGAAAATCAAATAATTCACGGCGGTATTTTATTTTCTAAAGATTATATACCAATAACTAATTGTACTATTTTAAATGAAGTTTTTTGGTGGATGAATCCAGAAAAAAGAAATACAACTTATTCTTTTAAATTAATTAAAAAAGCCGAAGAATACGCTAAACAAAATCAAATAGATTATGTTATGATGGCGTGTATGGAAAATCCTAGACCAGAAAGATTAACTCAATTTTATAAAAAAATAGGTTATTCTCCAGTTCAAACTCAGTTTTTCAAAAAAATTCTTTGACAACCTGTTGTGCATGGTGTAGATTACGCCCATGACCAAATATGGTTTAGTTTGCATCTCCGAGCTTTTGCGCGACAAAGATCCTAATCTCGCGTTCAAGACAATGACTCGTACTCAATTCCTTAAAAAAGATCGAGACGAATCTATCCAAGAATTATCTAAACGCATCTCTCATAATCTTACGGTTACGATTGAGACTTTGAAGCATTGCAAAGAAGTGGGCATCAAACATTACCGATTGTCTTGCAAGCTATTTCCTTTGGTTACTGATCCTACTCTCAAGCTATTAGTTAATTTGTTTCCATACTGGGATATTCTTGAACAAAAGCTTGTAGAGATTGGTCGTGTTGCGCGAGAACTTAACATTTCTCTATCTATTCATCCTGACCAATTTGTTGTTCTTGGTTCAGATTCGGACGATGTTTGTAATAAATCTATCGCTGAATTAAATTTTCATGCTTGGATAATGGATCAAATGCGTTTGCCTCAAGATTATACTTGCCCAATCAATATTCATCCTAGCCTATCTAATTTTTCATCTCCAGAAGCTTTTATCAATAAATTAGTTCTTAACTTTTTTAAATGCGATATCGGTGTCCGTAATCGTTTGGTATTTGAGAACGAAGATAAAGGTTTCTGGACTGCACAGAATTTGTACGAATATTTTAATTTGTACATGAAACAGCAATACAACTTTCATTTTCCTCTTACATTTGATAATCTACATGATGACGCTAATCCTAGTTTAGATTCAAGTGGTCAGAGAATTCCATTTGAAAAGTTGTTTATGAAGTATTATCAGACTTGGCCCGTTGTTCCTGTATTTCATTGGTCAGAAGCCGAAGCTGGTACAAAGCGTAATCACGCTAAATCACTCACTACTTGTCCGCCTGATATGGGCTTGGATATCACTTGGGAAATGGAAATCAAAGGTAAAGACAAAGCCTTTGTTCATCTTCTAAAAAGAAGTTGAATTTCCTATTATGATTGACATTATAAATAAATGAAGTCAATCACTTTAAACATTAGTGAAGATCAGTACAATGATCTAAAAAAGATATTTAGTAATGAGCCTGACTTTAAGCCAATGACTCATGAAGACTATTTGATAGTGAATATTTTGAGGTCTGTTATTGATTCTTATTCAACTATTGAAGTTGAATCAATTGATTCTCCATGAAATTTATTTTAAATTTAGAAGGCACAAATAATGGTGCAAATTTTTTAGAAAATTATATTGGTCAAACAGTGATTATCGAATCTCTTTTTAAAAATATAGATGTAAATTCGCCACCGATTGCAGATTTAATCACAGAAGACGGAAAAAAGCACAGTCTTCAATTAATAGACGTAAGGTTTATAAAAGATTTTATATTTATTCATGGTTTTGTAATGAAACAGGAGGATAAAAATGGTGGTAAAGCGTTGTTACGCTTGAAACCTATTTGTGATTTGCCTGAATTAATCAATCCTTCTACAAATGCGGGTATAGCTTAGTGGCAAAGTTCCAGTCTTCCAAACTGGCTAGGCGAGTTCGATTCTCGCTACCCGCTCCACTTTTATGACGCATAAATTTGCAGTGATTGTAGATAGTTATTTTTATCATAAGATACAAAACAATCATGATTTTTATTTGCGCGTAATAGTATTAGATGTAATAAGAGCGTTGGTTCCCGACGAAGAAAGTGTAGATAAATATAGCAGTAATATATTTTATAAATGTGCCAAAAGTATTGCTAGTGAAGTTAAAGTATTTGAGGCTGGAAACAGCATTATTTTTTATCTTGAATTAAGTAGTGGATACCTTGAAGATTTTTTCGAGAAACCCCTTGAC
>JAURFW010000004.1 GCA_030834125.1 Bacteroidota bacterium
AGCTGCTTGAGTTCTGAAATTACTGGAGTAATTTTTATTCAAAGCAATGGATTCTAATACCTTGGAGTATTTTAATTCGTCTTTCAACTCATATTTAGCATTTAATATCCAATTTAAAGTATTGAAAATTTGTATTTCCTCAAGTGTTTTAGGTTGATACAAGCAGTGGATTAAATTGCTATCCAAACTATAGTTAATAAAATTTGAAAATGCATCTTCATTTTTTTTGTAGTCTAACATGTAAGACCAATGTTTATTGCGTTGTTCAACAATTCCTTGTGCAATAAATTTCTTTTGAAGTTTTTTATATTCCCTTGCAATTACTGAATCGTCAACCAATAGGTTGTAATGTAACAAGTTTAAGTCATAATCATGAACTCGACCATCATTTATGTCACTGAGCCTTTTAAATACAGGAATGAATTCTTTTGCCGTTTTTAACATGGAAACTGACAACGCTAAAGAGTCCGAGATTATTTTTTGCTTTGTGCTACTGTAATTAGACTCAAATTTTGCTCTGATACCATCCAAAACCAATTTGCCAATTCTACTCGATGCTATTAGTAGTTTTTTATTGCTGTATATAGATTCCAAAGAATTAACATTATTTAAGGCCATTTCTCTTTGAAATTTTTTTAATTGAATGTTTCTCATGGAATCCAAAACATCAAAGAAAATTTCTTCGTCAAAGGATCTATGATATGTTAATCCTATTGTGGTTTTATTTGGGTCTACTACTAAGAATTCTGGTAGTTTTTCACCTAAAACTAGTGTGTACTCTCTTTCATTTGAATTCAAAGTAATTTTGGTCAATGTGTATTCAGATTTGGCAGGAGATTTCCATAGAATCTCTAAGTGGAATGCTTTTGGATTAACTAATTCTTCCCTTTCAACCTCATCGGCTTCTATATTTGAAATCCCCACTGATGTGATTTTTAATTCATATTGATTGTTAATCGAATCAAAATCTACGTAATAGGATATATTACTTTGGCCTTGTTCGAAATACCATGAATTAAAAAAGTAATCCATATTTCTACCCGTAGTTTCTTCAATACATTTCTTCCAATCATAGGCAGTTCCATTTTTATAACTGTTTGTTGTTAGATAAAGTTGGATACTTTTTCTAAATGCGGCATCGCCAATTTCACTTCTCAGTAAATGGAGTATTTGTGCTCCACGGTTATATCTAATATCATCGAATAGGTCATTTGGATGCTTAAATTTATAATCTATAAGTGGACTGTTTTTAGGGTTAATTTGACTATTCTCATCCATCCATAAATCGGCATTAAATTTTCCATATTTATACTCTCTCCATAAATATTCCGAATAGGTTGCAAAACTTTCATTCATTGACAAGTTTGCAAATCCGTCCATAGTAACTAAGTCGCCAAACCAATGGTGGAATAATTCATGTGAAATATAGTCTTCGTAGTTATAACTGCTGTCTTGAAGCTCTTCTCTATGCAGAGTTGCTGTAGTATTTTCCATCGCACCACTCACAAAATCTCTTGCAACAACCTGCGCATATTTTTTCCATGGGTAAGTTACACCTGTATAGTTGGAAAAGAACTCAATCATTTCTGGAGTATTTCCAAAAACAACTTTTGCATGGCTTTCATATTGAGGCTCTATATAATAATCCACATCAATATCTCTCCATTTATCTTGCACCTTCACCCAATTCCCAATTGCAACCATGGTGAGATAAACAGAGTGTGGTTGATCCATTAACCAAATGTCTTGTCTCATTTTATTGTCCATCTTAATAGAAGACTGAAGTGTGCCATTGCTAAGTGTGGTCAAAGAATCTGGTACAATTAATTCAATTCTATGCGTGTGCTTTTGGTTGGGTTGGTCAATGGTGGGAAACCAATGACAATTAGATTGAGGTTCTCCCTGTGTCCAGAATTGCATTGGAATAAATGGTCGTTCATTATCTGTATTAATAAAGTAAGCACCTTTGTCGTCTCTTACAGCAGTATGCGATAAGTTTAATTCATGTCCTACAATTCTATCGGGGTTAGCTATATATTGGATTTTAATTTTTTGTAGCATATTGGAAGTCACTGGAGACGGGAACCGTAGTATCAAATGTTGTGAATCTGAATAGGTGTAATCTATAGGATCCGAGTACGGAACTTTTATATTATCTGGAATAAAATAAGAAACACTCAATATATCCATTCCGTAAGCATCAAGAACTAGGCTGTCCTGTTGATAGAAATAAGGTTTAACTTCTATGATCGCATTTCCACTTATTTGATGATTTTCCCAATCGAAGGATAATGTTAAATCCGTATGCTGAACAACCCAGTCCTTATTTGCTGCTGATTGCCATTGGACTTCTTGGGTTGTTTCAGGAAATTCATCCCATCCTTCTATACTTTCTTCAGCTCCCCAATCTTCGGTTAATTCTAATTCCTCATTGAACATTTGTCCTCCACATCCCCATAAAAACAATGGGGAAATAGCTATTATTAATAGTTTTTTCATTTTAGTAATTTTTAAATAAATCCCAAGCCACTAGTGCTTGTTTTTCTAGCATTTCAATACCACCGACACAATACCAACCAAATTTACTCGCCTGTTTCATTAAGGAGGTTTCTCTTGGATTATAAATAATGTCAATGAGAGTGTTAGGTCCTTCGAATTGCTCAAACGGTATTTCAATAAATGCACAAGTATTCGGGCTCATTCCTACGGGCGTTGTATTGATTATAACAACGAATTGCTTAATAGGAATATTGAAAATATCTGAATAGTTTATTTGCCTATTTTGTGGAGTTCTTGAGGCTATCGAAAACGGAATATTCTTAGTTTTTAGATAAGCACTAACTGTTTTTGAAGATCCGCCACTACCTAAAATTATTGCATGAGATATGGGATGTGTAACTTGATTAAATAATTTCTCGAATCCGTTAAAATCAGTGTTATATCCGTTCCATTTTTTATTGTTGATTACAACTGTATTAACCGCTCCAATTGATTTTGCACTTGGCGAAATTTCATCTAAAAGTGAAATAATTTCCTCTTTAAATGGTATGGTGACATTAAAGCCTTTTAAATTCGGATAATTATTAGAAATAAACTGTTTTAAGTCTTTAATTTGGTCCACTTCAATCAAGTGATAAATAGAATTATCATATCCTTCTTTTTTGAAGAATGTATGGAAAATCTCAGGAGACCTCGAGTGTCCTAATTTTTCACCAATTAAACCTAATTGGATTTCTTTCCCCATTGCGCTTTTATAAACTGCACAACCATTGGAAGTAAAGAAATTCCGATGATTCCAAAAACTACAGTTTCAAAATGATCCTTTACCCATGTATTATTACCGAGAGCATAACCTAAAGAGGTTATTGATGTTACCCATAATATAGCTCCTGTAATACAATATCCGATGAACTTCCCATACGTCATAGTACCCATTCCTGCTGCAAAAGGAGCAAAAGTTCTCACGATAGGGACAAATCGGGCCATGATAAGGGTATATCCTCCATGTTTTTCGTAGAATTCCTCAGTTTGAGTTAAATATTCTCGTTTTAGAAAGCGCCATTTTAAGTCAAAAATTCTAATACCAATTCTTGAACCAATGAAGTAATTGGTATTGTCGCCTAAAAGTGCGGCTAGTATTAATAGAGGTATTAAGATATATATATTCAGTGTATCATTAAGTGCAGCAATAGATCCTGCCGCAAATAATAACGAGTCACCTGGTAAAAATGGCATCAATACTAGACCTGTTTCTACAAAAATAATTGCAAACAAAATTAGATAGGTGAGGTTTCTGTATTCTTGCACAATCATTTCTAGTTTTTCGTCTAGGTGTAACAACCAATCGCTTGCTAAATCTAATATATTTAAGTATGTCATCGAACTAACGAGGCAAAGGTCAGTGTTTCTATCTAAAAATCATTATTTTTGAAATATGCGCAAGATATTTTTTCTGTTTTTGGTTGGCTTAATTGCAACAGCCACATTGTCATCATGTGGTAGTTCAAGGCCATTACATAAAAAACGAGGAGGATGTAATTGTGGTTTTTAATATAACACAGGAAATTCCCTGTTGATCTCATACGATTAGTATTTGCAGACCTTAAATTACATTGATTTTGTAGAAGTTTTTATAGTATCAATACCCTTACACAGATTAGTGAGTCTATAATTATTCATTATCTTTGCAGAAATTTTGACTATGTCTACAACATCAACATACGTACCGTACAAAGTAAAAGATATCTCATTAGCCGAGTGGGGTAGAAAAGAAATTAAAATGGCCGAGGCAGAAATGCCAGGTTTGATGGCACTTCGTGAAGAATATGGACAAACAAAACCTTTAAAAGGTGCACGTATTGCAGGTTGCCTTCACATGACAATCCAAACTGCGGTTCTCATCGAAACATTAGTAGAGTTAGGCGCAGATGTAACTTGGAGCTCTTGTAATATTTTCTCAACTCAGGATCATGCTGCTGCTGCAATTGCTGCTGCTAGTATTCCAGTTTATGCTTGGAAGGGTATGAACGATGAGGAATTTGATTGGTGTATAGAGCAAACATTATTCTTTGGAGAAGATCGTCAACCATTAAATATGATTCTCGATGACGGAGGTGATTTAACAAATATGGTGTTAGATCGTTATCCCGAATTAGTAGCTGAGATTAAAGGTCTTTCTGAAGAAACTACTACAGGTGTTCATCGTTTATATGAGCGCATGGAGAAAGGTACATTGCCGATGCCCGCAATCAATGTTAATGATAGCGTTACTAAAAGTAAGTTCGACAATAAATACGGTTGTAAGGAGAGTTTGGTTGATGCAATTCGTCGTGCAACTGATGTCATGATTGCTGGTAAGGTTGCTGTAGTTTGTGGTTATGGTGATGTAGGTAAAGGTTCAGCTGAAAGTTTACGTGGAGCGGGTGCTCGCGTTATGGTTACTGAAGTAGATCCTATCTGTGCACTGCAAGCGGCAATGGACGGTTTCCAAGTGGTAACACTTGAAACAGCTGCGCCATTAGTGGATATGGTTATTACTGCAACCGGGAACTGCAATATTGTTACTGATAGACACTTTAAAGCGATGAAGGATAAAACAATAGTTTGTAATATCGGTCACTTCGATAATGAAATTGATATGGCTTGGTTGAATAAAAACTATGGCGAATCTCGTTACAGTGTTAAGCCTCAGGTGGATGTATTTAACGTAGATGGTAATGAAATTATAGTGTTAGCCGAGGGAAGATTAGTGAACTTAGGATGCGCCATGGGACATCCAAGTTTTGTAATGAGTAATAGCTTTACTAACCAAACATTAGCACAAATTGAACTTTGGAACAATAGCGAGATATACGAAAATAAAGTTTATGTATTGCCAAAGCATTTAGATGAGAAGGTTGCTCAATTGCACTTAAATAAAATTGGTGCAGAATTAACCGTACTATCTAAAGTGCAAGCTGATTATATTGGTGTGAAGGTTGAAGGACCGTTCAAACGTGAAGAGTACAGATATTAATTCTGAAATTAATAAAACTAAAAGAAGCCGTTGCTATACAGCAACGGCTTCTTTTTTGTCATCGCTTATATCATTTTTCTCAACTATGAGATTCTCAATGATGAAATCTTGACGGTCGGGGGTGTTTTTACCCATATAATACTTGAGAAGCTTTTCAATATTTGCATCTTCTTTTAATATCACGGGTTCTAGTCTGATATCTGGACCAATGAAATTACTAAACTCGTCAGGCGATATTTCTCCTAAACCTTTAAATCGTGTAATCTCAGGTTTTACTCCAAGTTTATTAATTGCATCGACTCTTTCTTTATCGCTGTAGCAATAAATGGTTTCTTTCTTATTTCTAACTCGGAATAAAGGCGTTTGTAGAATATAGAGATGTCCATTTCTTACTAAATCTGGAAAGAATTGAAGGAAAAATGTCATCATCAATAAACGAATGTGCATTCCGTCTACATCGGCATCAGTGGCAATTACTATTTTGTTATATCGAAGGTTATCAAGTGACTCCTCAATATCTAAGGCGTGTTGAAGTAGGTTGAACTCTTCATTTTCATAAACTATTTTTTTGCGAAGTCCATAGCAATTTAGGGGCTTACCACGAAGAGAAAAAACTGCTTGTAAATTTGGGTTTCTACTTTTTGTGATACTTCCCGAAGCTGAATCACCCTCAGTAATGAAAAGCGTGGATTCATGTCGATCTTCATTTTTTGTATTGCTGAAATGTGTTCTGCAATCACGCAGTTTCTTATTGTGTAAACTTGCTCTCTTGGCCCTTTCTTTCGCAAGTTTTTGAACTCCTGCCATGTCCTTACGTTCACGTTCGTTCTGCAGGATTTTCTTCAATAACGCATCTGCTGTGGCTGGGTTTTTATGTAAGTAATCATCAACTACCTTTTTCACAAACTCAAACATGGCCGATTTTAAAGAAGGGCCTTCAGGGAACATTTCTGTACTACCTAATTTAGTTTTTGTTTGACTTTCAAAAACAGGTTCTACTACTCTAACAGATATAGCGGCAGTGATAGACCCTCTAATGTCAGAGGGGTCATAATCTTTTTTATAAAATTCACGGATAGTTCTTACGAAGGCTTCACGAAATGCTTGTAAATGTGTTCCCCCTTGAGTTGTGTATTGACCGTTTACAAATGAATAATACTCTTCGCCATAACTTTCTGTATGAGTGAAGGCAACTTCAAAGTCTTCTGCTTTATCATGAATTACGGGGTATTTCCACTGTTCTGGTGAAACCTTGCTCTCTATCAAATCTAATAATCCTCTTCTCGAGGCAAAAGATTCACCATTGAGTTTTAAAGTAAGCTGACTGTTTAGGTAGGTATAATTCTTTATTTGTTCACGTATGAACTCTTGGATGAATCGGTAATTTTTAAAGATTCCAGCATCAGGTTCAAAAACAATTAAAGTACCATTTGTTTCTGTGGTCTCGGCCTCTTTGTTGTCTCCAGTTAGATTTCCCTGATTGAATTCAGCACGTTTGGTTTTTCCGTCTCTAAAACTTTGCACCGCAAATAATGTGCTTAATGCATTAACTGCTTTTAAACCCACTCCATTCAATCCTACGGATTTTTGAAATGCTCGAGAATCATATTTACCACCTGTATTGATTTTTGAGACTACGTCAATAACTTTCCCTAGAGGAATTCCACGACCATAGTCTCGAACGGTTACACGCTTTTCCTCAATTTTAATATCTATTTTTTTACCAAAACCCATTACGTGTTCATCAATACTATTGTCAATAACCTCCTTAATTAATACGTAGATACCATCATCAGGCGATTTACCATCCCCTAATTTACCGATATACATACCAGGGCGGAGTCTAATATGCTCTTTCCAATCAAGACTGCGGATCTCATTTTCGGTATATTGAATGTTATTGGTAGATTCGTTGCTCATTTTTACAATTTTACATAACTGCTGACAATTCCTTTACCCAAGTTTTAAACAATAAGTATTTATTTTGTAACTCATGAAAAAAACACTTGGTTTGGTTCTGATTTTATTGGCAGGATGTCAAGGTAAAATAGATAAAGATATTGCAAATATTGAAAAGTTTGAGGCAAAATTAAAGCATCCCATTACACTCGATAGTATTCCCTACAATGCTGATTCTATGCTAATGGAATTTGCAAAAAAATATCCCAAAAATCCTAAGAGTGAGTCTTATTGTTATTATGCTTCAGCTATTGCTGAAACTCGAGGAATGAATTTGCGGGCGGCACAACTTGCTGAATATTATTTAAATAATTTTTCGGGAACTAGAGAGAGAAAAATGGAGCAAGCTGTAGTTGCGGCTCATTATTATGAAAAGCAACAGGTATTTGACAAGGCATTGATATATTACCGCTATTTATCAGATAGTTTTACCAAATTACCCATTGGAGTCCAAGCAAAACAAATGGTTTTTTTCATTGAAAAAGGATTAACTACTCCGGAACAGCAATTAGAATATATCTTAAGGCATCAATCGGATTCTACAGGAAATTAGTACGGTGAAACGTAGGATGGTTTTTGGGATTTTTTCTTTTTAAAATCACCTCGTTTCCAAGCCTCAAAAAATTGCATCCATGCTACTGGACTTAGGTAATTTTGTGGCGGTGCCTGTTTATAGTAATACAATTGGTTGGCACGAGTTTGAGCAAGTAATTGCTGTGATGCATGTGCATCGGATGGTCTTAATCTGAGTTCTTCTTTTAGAGCCTCACTTTCTAAGTTTTTTCGAGCGCGTTCTAATGCGTCATCAGGAATATTTTTTGTAACAAATTCATGGTAAAATAATGACTTTGGTGGTAAGGCTCGAATAAAAATAGCAGCTAGATGTATAGTATCTTGAGTCATTAATTTTACTACGTTATATCTACTAGCTTTCAATGTATCTGGAACAACATGTGATGTTGAGACTTTTTCCATTTGTTGGAACTCAATAGTATCCCCACGTTTAACCACTACGTCAAAATATCCATTCTCGTCAGAATATCCTATTAGTCCTCTTCGACTACTTCGAACAGCTACGAATGGAATAGGTTGTAAGCTATCGGAGGTTAATACTAATCCAGTAAATAGTACAAATGGATTTTTTCGCCCATCAGTTTGAGCGGAACTAAATTTTACCGTGAACAGTATTAAAAATATTAAAAGGATTCTTTTATACATTGAAGTATTTCGAATATACACCATTCTTTTACAAGGAAACAAACCATCCTATTGCAATGGCAAATAACACGATAAAAGGAGTAGGTATTTTTTCAGTAATTAGCATGGCAAAAGTTGCAATAGCAAGTCCAACATGAATCCACACGTTTTGGAAGTTGTTTATTTCTAAAATGTGCCAGAGTTCTTTACTTAGTAGTAAGCAAGCAGTTAAAATGAAGCCTACTGATACCGCAAAAATGCCAGGTATTGCTCTATTAATTGATTCAAATGTTTGCAATCTATCCCAAATTGGGAATGCAAATAATACAAGCAATGTCCCCGGAAGGAAAACACCGATGAGCCCTATTAAACCACCAAAAATTTGCATGCTCTTGGGAAAGTTCTGATTTCTTAATGCTACTGTATTGGAATATGCTGCTAAATTAAAATTTGGACCAGGAACAGCTTGTGACGCGGCAATACCAATATTCAAATCTTGAATATCCATCCGCTTTGTGTGATGAACGTATTGCTCCATGGTCATTGCGGCGAATACATTTCCTCCACCAAAAGAAAGAGCCCCTAACCGATAAGTATTCTCAAATAGAACAACAGGTTGTTGCCATTTTGAATTAGTTTTATACTTAGTAATTAGTAATCCTGATAGACCAACAAGAATAAAAATAGTAGCAAATATGGTTAAGTTTATCCAATTGAATTCTTTGGGTTTCCAATTCTTCTTCCGCTTAATGGTGCGATTGAATGTGGAACTAATAATTCCACCACACAAAATTCCAATTGGGAAAAACCAAGGACTTCTAAATACGAACCCCAGTAAACCTGCAAGAATAAAAAGAGTTATATTTAAAGGTTTTTGATCTATCCACTGAAACATTTTCCATGTTCCAAATGCCATAAACCCAATCACCATAGAAGGTAAAAATGAAAGTTCTTGGGCATTCAAAAATTTAGGAGAAAGACCTAGGAGAGTCATAATAATGGCTCCAGGCATTGACCACAGCAAAATAGTTAAAATAGCAATTTTTGTTCCACCTACTTTATAGCCAATGCTGGTTATTGTTTGAGTGGTACTAGGACCGGGTAAAACTGTGCACAAGGCAGTTATCTCTATTAATTCATCTCGTGTAATGAACTTTAGTTTATCGACAAGCCTCTTTTTAAAATACGGCAGGTGCATTTGAGGGCCTCCAAAAGCAGTAAATCCTAACCAAAAGACTGATCTTAAGAATTTAAAGTGCCTTGCTTTTTGTATGTTTGTAGCACTATGCATATAAAGCTGAACAAAGGTCTGCAAAATAATATCATTTACAGTCTTTTATTCATATTTTTAATTACCGCAGCTTCAAATTGCGGTAATCCTCAAAAGGAGGTTTCAGAGGTTCGTTCAAGTATGTTAATCCGTGTGGATTCATTGTGGGGCTATTTGAATCAAGTTAGAGGTCGTTTTATATTTAAATTAGACGAGTTTGAAAAGCGCAAGTCCCTAATGGAAAAAGAGATCATTCGTGGTAATTTTATTGATGGAAGTCAGTTGAATGAGGAACAAAAAATGGCCTTTATTGAATATGAAAGAATTCATAGACTGTACAAAGGGTTGGGACCAAAATATAAAAATTCAGTGCTAGAAGGTGAAAATTCGTACTACTCAATCAAGGGGTTAGAGAATCAGGTGAAAAAAGGGATTTATGATAAAGATGTACCTAAATTTTTAAGTGAATACACAGTGATAAAAAACGATCTTCTTAAATGCAGACAAACTACTTTTGAAGTTACCGATAGGTTAAAAGGTATGGAGACTTTATTCATGAGAGTAGACAAGGAGGTTCTCGCTATTTTAGATGAACTTGTTCCAGAAAAAGAATAATTATTTTTCTGAATAAATATTGTAAAGTCTGGCTTTTTCAATTTCAATTTTACTTAGCCATTCAACTTTTTGCTCGGCAGACAACTTTTCCGTTTTGTGGTTATTCATTAGGTAATATTGCTGTGCTTCTTGAATATACTTGTGAAATTCATGGTTTGATTGAGTTTCAATCCACCTAAGAAATATATAGTCTGATGCCCATTCGTTGGGGTGTGCAAGATCGTTTTTATAATATCGACTGTCTTTTAATTCTTCAGTGAAGATCTCATAAGATGGGAAGTAAGAAATAGAGTTATTTTGTTCAGTTAAATCTTCAATAGCTGAGCGCAGTATTGCTTTAGAAGCTGTGTTGTTTATTATTCCATCTCGTAAATATCGGACAGGACTTACCGTAAAGGTCACTTTTGCTTGGGTTAATTTTGCAATTAACCATACAATAGTTTCCAAAGATTCTAAAACTCTCTGATAACTAGTCTTTTCTTTTTTAAATTCAGATTGAGCTATTTTGTGGCAGTTCCCAATTATGGAATTAAGCTTAAGATGACGCCAAGTAAATGTCGTACCTAATGTGATTATAATTTGAGATGATTCTATAATGTTTTTCAAAGCAGTCTCTCTAATATTTGAAACCATTTCAATTAGGTCATCTTTATTTTCCGATTGAAACTTATTTGATAGGTTTAAAGCATGCCATTTGCCTTCGTGTAATGTTAATCCTAAATAATTATCATCGCCAGAAAAAATATAATTCAATTGGTTAAATATGGTGATTGGATTAAATACAACACCAAATGGGTTTGAAACGGTCTGAATCAATCGCTCTGATAGCCTCGAGGACATTTCAGTAGAGAAGCATGAACCAATGAAGAAAAATTTATCATTTAATTTTAAATCCTGATAATTAGGTATGTCAATAGTGATCTGTTCTTTGTCCCTGATTGTTCGACTGTCTAATTTCACAAGGGCAAGTTAAAAAGAAAGAGGGTAATTATACCCTCTTTCAACCAAACTAAACCAAAATAACTATTATGAAAAAGCTACTAGTTTTCTAGAATTAATACCAAACGTTCCCATTCTTTAGAGCTAAGTTTGTTTTCAATTGATGATAACGCCTTATATAGTTCTATAGAAGAAGAACTTCTAATATTTGCTTTATAATATTCTTGACGAAATAATTCAGAAAATGTTTTTCTGCAATCTGTAAGTATTTGGTCATAAAGTTTTTTATCGATGATTCGACCGTCTAAACGATGTTTTTGTAGATTTAAAAAACTATCAATCTGCGAATTGAAGCTATATACTAACTCGTTTACTCGAGCAATGATTATTATTTGTTTTGAAAAATAGATTTTAAGTATGCTATCCACAGAATTATTTTTTATTCCAGTTGTGGAAATGTAATATTCTAATGATTTATAGTTTGTTTTATTTTGGCTATTGCTTTCAGTGGGTATATACAGTGGGTCAAGACCCCAATTTTCAATACTTAGATCATGACTTACACTATCAATATGCCAACAGTATTTTTCACTTCTACTTTCTGCTTTAAATACAATTGATTCTTTTTGATTAGCAGATTTCACATAAGGATTTTCTGATTTCTCACAACCAACTATGAAAATCAAAAAGAAAAAGAAGCCTGTGATTATATTAAATTTCGATATGTACTGCTTGATGAATTTCATCTGTTTGTATACTGTTAGACACAAGTAATATAATAATCCCCCAAAAAGGAACAAAAAGGGTAAAAGTGCTGAATTCTGTAGGTTGTGGGTATTTTGAGTTAACTTTGCACCTGTATGAAAGAGCAGGAAGTTTACGTGCCGAAAAACAAAGTTAGAGTTGTTACGGCGGCAAGCTTGTTCGATGGCCACGATGCAGCAATTAATGTAATGCGTCGTATTATTCAAAGCACTGGTTGCGAGGTAATTCATTTAGGGCATGATAGAAGTGTTATGGATGTGGTTGATACTGCAATTCAAGAGGATGCTAATGCTATTGCAATGACCAGTTACCAAGGTGGGCACATCGAGTATTTCAAATACATGTATGATTTGCTCAAAGAAAGAGGTGCAGGTCATATTAAGATTTTTGGAGGTGGTGGAGGAGTAATTCTTCCTGAGGAAATTGATGAATTAATGAGTTACGGTATATCAAAGATATACAGTCCTGATGATGGAAGAACTTTGGGGCTTCAAGGGATGATTAACGATTTAGTTCAAATTTCCGATTATCCTCAAGGACATAAATTAAACGGAGAATTAAATCATCTCAATACAAAGGATGATATTGCCGTTGCCAGATTAATAACCGCTGCTGAGAATTATCCAGATTTACACAGAGAAAAAATAGACTCAATAAAGGAAATTGCAGCCAATAAAAGAGTTCCTGTGCTAGGAATTACAGGTACAGGTGGTGCAGGGAAAAGTAGTTTGATAGATGAATTAGTTAGACGTTATTTAATAGATTTCCCTGAGAAAACACTCGCAATCATTTCTATAGATCCATCCAAACGAAAAACAGGAGGAGCATTATTAGGTGATAGAATTAGAATGAATTCTATCAACAATGAAAGAGTATTCATGCGTTCTATGGCAACTCGTCAAGCGAATTTAGCAATGAGTTCCCACATTGATGATGCAGTTGCTATTCTTAAGGCTGCGGGGTATGATTTTATTATTGTAGAAACTAGTGGAATTGGGCAAAGCGATACACAAATAACAGAACATTGTGATGTTGCTTTATATGTTATGACACCCGAATATGGTGCAGCAACCCAACTAGAGAAAATCGATATGTTGGATTATGCAGATGTTGTTTCTCTGAATAAATTTGATAAACGCGGTGCAATGGACGCATTGCGCGATGTGAGAAAGCAGTTCCAACGCAATCACAAACTTTTTGATCAGGAAACAGATGAAATGCCAGTTTTTGGCAGTATAGCTAGTCAATTTAATGATCCTGGAATGAATAGTTTATACCGTTGTTTGATGGATACCATCAAAACAAAAACGGGAACTAGTTTTGAAAGTTCTATAGAAAAGGAAGAGGATTTAAGTGAGAAAATATTTATTATCCCGCCATCGCGTAATCGCTACTTATCTGAAATAGCGGAGAATAACCGAGGTTATAATGAGCAGTCTTCAGAGCAAAGAAGAATTGCCCAACGATTGTATAGCATTCATGAAACTATTCAGCATTTAAAGGGTAACAATAAGGATGAATTGGTATCATCGCTTGAGTCTGCTTACAATGAATTGAAGGTTCAACTTCACCCCGAGAATCAAAAACTTTTAGATACTTGGTCTGAAGAGGTTGAGAAGTACAAACAACCCGAATACATATTCAAGGTTCGCGATAAAGAAATAAGAATTAAAACCCACACAGAGAGTTTAAGCCACACTCAAGTACCAAAAGTTTCTAGCCCTCGTTTTGAAGCATGGGGAGATGTTTTGCATTGGCGGTTACAGGAGAACTTCCCTGGTCAATTCCCTTATACAGCGGGTATTTATCCGTTTAAGCGTGAAGGAGAAGACCCTACAAGAATGTTTGCCGGCGAAGGAAGTCCTGAAAGAACGAACAGAAGATTCCATTATTTGAGTAAAGGAATGCCAGCAAAGCGTTTAAGTACGGCCTTTGATTCGGTTACATTGTACGGACGTAACCCAGATTTTAGACCTGATATTTATGGAAAAATTGGTAATTCAGGAGTTAGTATTTGTTGTTTAGATGATGCAAAGAAACTATATAGCGGTTTCAATTTGGCAGATCCCATGACATCAGTTTCTATGACTATTAATGGTCCTGCGCCAATGTTATTGGGATTCTTTATGAATGCGGCTATCGATCAACAATGTGAGCTGTATATAAAGAAAAATGGATTAGAAGAAGAAGTCAATAAGAAAATCGAAGCACTTTATTCTGAAAAAGGAATTTCAAGACCCGTTTATCACGGTGAATTACCCAATGGGAATGATGGACTAGGTCTTTTCTTATTAGGAGTTACCGGGGATCAGGTATTACCGGCTGAAGTATATGAAGAAATCAAAGCTTGGACCCTTAATCAGGTTAGAGGAACTGTACAAGCAGATATTTTGAAAGAAGATCAAGCTCAAAATACCTGTATATTCAGTACAGAATTTGCGCTGCGTTTGATGGGTGATGTTCAAGAATATTTCATCAACCAAAAAGTAAGAAACTTTTACTCCGTAAGTATCAGTGGTTATCACATAGCGGAAGCCGGTGCTAACCCCATTTCGCAATTAGTATTTACTTTGGCTAATGGATTTACCTATGTTGAATATTATCTCAGCAGAGGAATGAATATTGATGATTTTGCGCCTAATTTAAGTTTCTTCTTTTCTAATGGAGTTGACCCTGAATACTCGGTAATTGGAAGAGTTGCGCGTAGGATTTGGGCAAAAGCGATGAAGTTGAAATACGGCGGAAATGCCAGATCTCAAATGTTGAAATATCATATTCAAACAAGTGGTAGAAGTTTACATGCTCAAGAGATTGATTTCAACGATATAAGAACTACATTGCAAGCACTGTATGCTATTTACGATAACTGTAACTCATTACATACAAATGCTTATGATGAGGCGATTACAACACCAACGGAAGAAAGTGTTAGAAGAGCAATGGCAATTCAGTTAATAATCAATAAAGAATTAGGTTTAGCGAAAAATGAAAACCCATTACAGGGCTCATATATAATTGAAGAGTTAACGGACTTGGTGGAAGGAGCTGTATTAGTTGAGTTCGATAGAATTACAGAAAGAGGTGGTGTTTTAGGTGCCATGGAAACCATGTACCAGCGCGGAAAAATTCAAGAGGAAAGTCTGTATTACGAAACTTTGAAACATACCGGAGAATATCCAATTATTGGGGTGAATACTTTCTTATCAAGCAAGGGGTCACCAACAAATATTCCTGGTGAGGTAATTCGAAGTACAGTGGAGGAGAAGCAGCAACAAATCGATACAGTAGGTCTCGTGCATAATTGGGGCGAAGGCAAATCTATTCGGTTGTTGGAGGACCTGAGAAATGCAGCGGTTAATAATGAAAATATGTTCTCAAAGCTTATGGAGGTTTCCAAGTATTGTACTATTGGTCAAATAACAGAAAGTCTATTTGAGGTTGGCGGTCAATACAGAAGAAATATGTAATTCATGGAATTCAATAGCAATAAAAAAGGGGAGCACTGCTCCCCTTTTTAGTTTCTCTAAAAAAGATCAATTAATTGCAAGGGGCATTCTGCCAAGGACCTGCATTTTCAACATTATTAAAACCATTTGCTTTCAACATTTCTGTTGCTCTCCCAGCACGTCCTCCGCTGCGACAAACAAATACAACTTTGTCGTATTCTCGAAGAGATTCCATTTTGCTTTCTAATTCATTTAATGGAATAAGTATGCTGCAATCTTTGTGTCCGTCATTATCCCATTCCCCTTGGGTTCTAACGTCTACTACGATCATTTTTCCATCTTTTGGGTCAGGATTTTGTGTTGCTTCTGTAACTTCTGTTTTGTCTGTTGCTGTTTTTGTGCCTGAACATGCCATTACTGATGTAACAGTTACTCCTATAAGAGCTACCCAAAACCAATTTTTTAGTGGGTTGTAATTTTTCATACTTGCGAATTTCATAATTAATCTGAATTTTCAAAGTGATTCTTGTCACTACTATGCCTAAAATCGTAAAAATGAGGTTTTTCAGATTGTATCTTCGCAAAGATTAATTTCGACAAGATTAGTAAAAAACTTTCAATTCCTTTTGTTAATATAAAAGTAGTGGAGAATATATTGGAAGAGGGAAATACAATTCCATTCATAGCTAGATATAGAAAAGAAAAAACAGGAAATCTTGATGAGGTTCAAATACAGCAAATTCAATCGAGGATAGGTCTTTCTATGAAGATTTAGTTTGTTTGACTTTTATTACCGCTTCTAAAAGGATGCTCTCGAAGAGATTAATTAAATTTGCAGTTTATGTCGAATTCGGATATCAAACAAAAGAGAGTAATTCATGCGCCTACAGGCACAGAGTTAAATTGTAAAGGATGGGTTCAAGAAGCGGCTTATCGTATGCTTCATAATAATCTCGACCCGGATGTTGCAGAAAGACCTGAAGACTTAATTGTTTATGGAGGTTTAGGTAAGGCAGCGCGAAACTGGGAAGCCTTTGATAATATCTGTAAAGCATTAAAAGATTTAAATGAAGATGAGACTTTAATGGTTCAAAGTGGGAAGCCGGTAGCTATTCTTCCTACTCATAAAGATGCCCCAAGAGTTTTAATTTCAAATAGTCAATTGGTCCCTAATTGGGCTAATTGGGATCATTTTAGGGAACTTGAGGAAAAGGGATTGATGATGTACGGTCAAATGACGGCGGGAAGCTGGATCTATATCGGATCTCAAGGTATTGTTCAAGGTACTTATGAAACCTATGCAGAATGCGCACGTCAGCATTTTGGTGGAAGTTTAAAACATACATTAAATGTAACCGCTGGGCTCGGTGGAATGGGAGGGGCTCAACCATTAGCGATTACGATGAATGAGGGAGTAGCATTAGTTGCTGAGGTTGAAGAATGGAGGATTGATAAGCGTTTAGAAACGAGATATTTAGATGAAAAATTTATAGATATTGATGCATCTATAGATCGTGCTTTGGAGGCCAAGTCAAATGGAGAAGCTATAAGCATAGGAGTATTGTGTAATGCAGTTGATTTATTACAACGATTGATTGACAGAAATATCATTGTGGATACCTTAACCGATCAAACAAGTGCGCATGACCCATTGGTTGGTTATTTCCCTGAAGGAATGTCTGTGGAACAAGCAAATGCATTGAGAGATAGTAATCCTACTGAATATGTAGATAAAAGTTACGATACTATGGCTCATCACGTGAATTTAATGTTGGAGTTGCAGAAAAAAGGTGCCATTACATTTGATTACGGTAACAATCTAAGAGGAAGAGCATTAGAAAGGGGAGTAACAAACGCATTTGATTTTCCAGGATTTGTACCCGCTTATATTCGTCCATTATTCTGCCAAGGTAAAGGCCCCTTCCGTTGGGTGGCTTTAAGCGGAGACCCTGAAGATATATATGCTACAGATAGAAAAATTTTAGAATTATTTCCTGAGGATGAAGGCCTGAAGAGATGGATTAATATGGCTCAAGAGAAAATAGCATTTCAAGGTTTGCCAGCTAGAATATGTTGGATAGGTCAAGGAGCAAGACAAAAAGCAGCTCTTGCCTTTAATGAAATGGTGAGAAACGGTGAACTAAAAGCTCCAATAGTAATAGGTCGAGATCATTTGGATACAGGTTCTGTGGCTTCCCCTAATAGAGAAACCGAAGCAATGATGGATGGTTCGGACGCAGTAGCAGATTGGCCAATATTAAATGCATTTGTTAATACTGCAGGCGGAGCGAGTTGGGTGAGTTTGCACCATGGGGGTGGAGTAGGTATGGGATATAGTATTCACTCGGGAATGGTGATTGTTGCAGACGGGACAGACGATGCAGAAAGACGTTTAACAAGAGTATTGCATAATGATCCAGGTATGGGTGTCGTTCGACATGCAGATGCTGGTTATGAAATTGCAAAAGAAACTGCTAAACAAAACGGTCTAGATATTCTTGAGAGATTGAAAAATTCAAAATAAAAGATATCATAAAAAAAGGGTCGAAAGGCCCTTTTCTTATTTCAAGTATAAAATTTTATTGTTGTGGAGTAGTTGTTTTTGGTAACTCCTCTACATCCTCAACGTTTGTGTTTTGTGTTGGTGATGCATTTCCAATAGAAGAAGTGGATTGGTAAGATGCTGCAACTAATGAAATAACTACAATTACAATTGCACCTATCCATGTGATTTTTTCAACTACATCTGTAGTTTTCTCAACCCCAAAAAGTTGATTTCCTTGTGAAAAATTAGAGGCTAACCCTCCACCTTTTGGGTTTTGTACCAATATTATTAACATCAATAATATGGCAACAATAATGGCTAAAATTAATATCCAGGTCATGATTATTCTATCTCGTTTTGAATGTTTTTTATAAGGTCTGCAAAGTAACTGCTTTTTTCGGGAAATTTCAACTGTAACTGTTGGTAAACTGAAATTGCTTTTTCTAAGTTGCCTTGCTTGTAATAAATTTTTGCTAAAGTCTCTGTTGCCAATCCACCGCCCAATACTTCGCTTTTCTTCATTGCTTTTTCAGGGCTGAAGAATTCCTGTTTTGGTCTATTTATTGAAGGTTTAGTTTTGAGAAACTTTTCAATTAAATCTTCTTTGCGTTCAACCGGACGGTTATCAACTTGGTTGTCTGAGTTTAACCAATCGTAAAAACCTTTGCTTGCTCTGCTAATTAATTTCTCCGTTTTATGTGCTTCAGCCTCTTCCTCACGGATATTTTCAAAATAATCCTCAATGTTGTACGTACTTGTTCTTGGAATTTCTGTCTTGATCTCCTCTTTAGGTTCAATTATAGGAGTAAAAAACTGGGTATTTGATTCCTTTTCTGCGATTAGATTTTTTTCTGTAGATTCACTTCTTATTTCTTCACTATGAGTATTTTCGCTTTTGGAATTTGTTCTTTTGACTGCCTTTGTTGTGATGGTTTCTGTTTGATTTTCAAGGGAATCAATGTTTTTATTATCCTTATTTTCTGCATTTGAAAATTCTTTACCTTCTTTAATAATTTCGTTGTCCGATTGTTTAGTTAGTTTAGCTTCATCAATTTTGTTATTGTTAGAAATTACTTTTAAATGAGGATTTTCTTGATTACGAGATAAGTCACTCACATAAACCGATAGCCATTCTCTATCGTGTATTCTAATTGCAGCCTGATGAAGTGTATTTTCAGCTCTAAAGTCTTCAGTGACATTCTGATGCCTTGAAAGGATAGCGAAAGGCCATGAGAAAAAAGGAAACTCTTTTGAAATTTCCTGCATTTCTATTGCCATGCTAGAATCCATGATTTGTTCTTGCTTTGCGATATTTAAGAAATCTATTTTGTTCACCAGTCTAAAGCTATTGCTGCAAATATCTGTTGTACGATAATATCAGTTAGTTCATTGCTTAGTTGAGATTCAACCGAATTAAACTCCAATTGAGAATCAAAAGTTTGTGAAGAAGTAAAGTCTTTTGAAAAATCTTTTTCAGAATACTTTGGACAAATAAAATCTACATGCACACTAATAGTAAATTGGGTTTGAGTGGCGCCGGTTGTTGAACTAAGCGCCGCCGGTTGTATTCTGTATATTTTTATAAAACCTGTAACTTGATAATCGCCTTCTTGATCTTTAAGTCCTAACTGAGTCTCAGTTTGAAATTTAGTTTTAAGTTTTTCAGTAAAATCAATACTCAAACTTGGATTTACAAGTTCGGCTTCATTTTCAAAATAGGATACCGAAAAGGATTTTATATCAGTAGGGATGTTTGACCCACGGAAATCGTAAATACCGCAGGAACTCAACATCATAGCCAAACCGATGAATTTAAGTTTTATTATTCTAATCCAATTCATATTGTTTGATTTTCCGATACAAAGTTCTTTCAGAAATTCCTAAATCTTGTGCTGCCTTTTTTCTCTTTCCATTATTTCTGCTTAATGCAAGTCGAATAAGTTCAATTTCTTTCGCCTCAAGACTTAATTCATTATCGGTTTCTTCATGAGAGTATGCTTCTGCTTCAATAAAATCGTCGTCTTCATTATGGCCTTCGTGGTTGGAATTAGGATTTTCTCTTGGAGGTGAATTGAGCATTCTTGAAGAGTCATTATAATTGTAATGTTGAACATCAGAAGTTGAATATGGGTTTGGTCCCCCTTCATTTGCTTCTAAGAGTCCAAAAACTACTTTTTTCAGGTCATTTACATCCTTGCGTAAGTCTACTAAAACTTTATAAAAGATATCTCTTTCACTCATCCCCTCATATTGTTTTGAATCTGCTCCATTTCCAAGAAGAATAGGTAATTGGGTTTCTACTTTTGGAAGGTATTTAATTAGGTCATCAGCATCAAGCCAATCGCTATTTTCTAATACACAGATTTGTTCAGTAATATTCTTTAGTTGACGAATGTTCCCGGGCCATGGATATTGTAATAACACTTGTTGGGCTGCCGGACTTAATTCAATTAAATTTCTATGGTGGGTTTCACTAAAATCCGAACTAAATTTTCTAAACAGTAGATAAATATCTTCCTTACGTTCGCTTAATTTAGGGACTCTGATTGGTACCGTAGCTAAACGATAGTAAAGATCTTCACGGAACTTTCCCATTTGTGCTAATTGAAGCAAGTCTTTGTTGGTGGCTGCTACAATTCGAACATCGGTTTTTTGTACTTGACTGCTTCCTACTTTTATGAATTCTCCATTTTCTAAAACTCGAAGTAAACGCGCTTGTGTTCCTAATGGTAATTCCCCTACTTCATCCAAAAATAATGTTCCACCATTAACACTTTCGAAATAGCCCTTTCTTTTTTCTGAGGCTCCCGTAAATGCACCTTTCTCATGTCCGAATAGTTCACTATCAATAGTTCCTTCAGGAATGGCGCCGCAGTTAACTGCTATAAATGATTGGTGTTTTCTAGAACTTAATTGATGAATTACTTTGCTAAAGCTTTCTTTTCCAGCACCACTCTCACCTTGTATGAGTACATTCATGTCTGTAGGGGCGACCTTAACCGCCGTTTGTAAAGCGGTGTTTAGCATGCCTGAATTCCCGATTATACCAAATCGCAACTTAACTGATTGTAAATCCATTGTTCTTTGAATTACAAAGATAATGTCCTTGCTGACAAAATGTCACTATTTAGTCAATTAATTCTGATTGTTTGTGTATAAACTGTGTGTTAAAGAAAGAGTAAATCGGTTAGATTTGAACTTTCTGAAAATATGGAAGACAATCCTGAATTGAACAACCCATTAAACGAAAATTCTTCTGAGCAGGAAAACGAATCAAACGTAGGTTCATCAGAAACGGTTAAGCCCGTATCTGGTCTATATAAAGATTGGTTTGTGGAATATGCTAGTTACGTTATTTTGGAACGTGCAATTCCTGCTATTGAGGATGGTTTAAAACCCGTTCAGAGAAGAATCCTTCATGCCATGAATGAAATGGACGATGGGCGATTCAATAAGGTTGCAAATATTATCGGTGCTACAATGGCATATCACCCCCATGGAGACGCAGCTATTGGTGATGCGTTGGTTAATTTGGGTCAAAAAGATTTGCTAATTGATACTCAAGGTAACTGGGGAGATGTGAGAACAGGTGATTCTGCTGCTGCGCCTCGTTACATTGAAGCTCGTCTTTCAAAATTCGCTCAAGACGTTGCATTCAATAATAAGACTACCTACTGGCAAAAAAGTTATGATGGCCGAAAAAATGAGCCAATAAAACTTCCAATGAAATTTCCGCTACTTCTTGCACAAGGAGTTGAGGGAATTGCTGTGGGTCTAAGCACTAAGATTATGCCTCATAATTTCATAGAACTTTGTGAGGGTAGTATTAATGTTTTAAAGGGTAAAAAAGTTCAAATTTTCCCGGATTTTCCAACAGGTGGCTTTGCAGATTTTAGCCAATATAACGATGGAATGAAAGGATCTCGGGTTAGAGTTAGAGCAAAAATTGAAGAGAGAGATAAGTCCACCTTGTTAATCAAGGAAATTCCCTTTGGAACAACAACTGGAAGTCTTATTGATAGCATTCTGAAAGCCTCCGATAATGGTAAATTCAAAGTTAAAAAGGTAATTGACAATACTGCGAGAGATGTTGAAATAGAAATTCAACTAACGGCAGGTATGAATCCTGACTTGGCCATCAATGCACTTTATGCATTTACCGATTGTGAAGTATCAATTTCTCCATTGTCATGTGTGATTATTGATGACAAGCCACATTTTATTGGTGTAAGTGAAATATTGCAAATATGTACTGAAAACACAAAAGATTTGCTCCGCCAAGAGTTACAGATTCAGTTAAATGAATTAGAAACTAAATGGCATTTTTCTTCATTAGAAAAGATCTTTATTGAAAATCGTATATATAGAGATATTGAAGAATGTGAAACGTGGGAAGCAGTTCTTCAAGCAATAGATAAAGGATTAGACCCCTTTAAGAACTTATTAAGACGTGAAGTAACTGAAGATGATATTGTAAAGCTTACTGAGATTAAAATTAAACGTATTTCAAAGTTTGACTCATTCAAGGCTGATGAATTAATTAAGCTAATTGAGCTTGAAATCGATGAGGTAAATCATCATCTTGAACATCTTACGGATTACTCAATTGAGTATTTCCGTCAGTTAATTAAGAAATACGGGAAGGATAAAGAGCGTAAAACTGAAAATCGCGTATTTGATACAATAGAAGCCAATGTTGTTGCTGTTGCAAATACTAAATTATATGCCAATTTTTCGGAGGGATTTGTTGGAACCAGCCTAAAGAAAGATGATTATGTTTTAGATTGTAGTGACTTGGATGATATAATTGCTTTCCGAAAGGATGGAACTTATTCAATATCTAAAGTCAGTGATAAAACCTACTACGGGAAAGATATTATTTATGTGGGAATTTGGCGCAAAGGAGATGAGCGAACAACATATAACCTAGTTTATTGGGATGGTGTCGGTAAAAAAGCTATGGCCAAAAGATTTAACGCTACTGGTCTTATTAGAGAGAAGGTTTACAATATGGCAAACGACCATGCAAAGTCTGCAGTACTTTATTTCTCAGCCAACTCTAATGGTGAAGCGGAAAAAGTAAATGTTCATTTGAGTGCAACGGCAAATGCACGTATTAAAAGTTTTGAATATGACTTTTCAAAACTTGCTATAAAGGGTAAAACTGCAAATGGAAATCAAATAACCAAATATCCGGTAAAAAGGGTTGATCTAAAGGAAAAAGGTGGATCAACATTAGGAGGAGTTAATATTTGGTGGGATGATATGACTGGAAGGCTCAATGGCGATGAGAAAGGAAAGTTCTTAGGTGAATTTCAGGAAGATGATAAGATAGTGGTTATTTATAAAGATGGATCCTATGAGATTAATAACTATGAGTTGATCAATCGTTTTGATTCTTCAGAATTATATCACATACAGAAATTCTATCCAGAATTACCAATACAGGTAATTTATCTTGATGGTAAAACTAAGAATCATATGGTTAAGCGTTTCTTGATTGAAACTAGTACCATAGGAAAGAAGTTTGTTTTCATATCCGAAGAAAAAGGCTCCAAACTTGAAGTATGTACACTTGCTGCGCCTGCTGAAGTTGAAATAACTACTTCAAATAAAAAGAATGATAAAACAGTAGATACAATTGAGTTGGATTCTTTTATTGATATTAAAGGATGGCGTGCATTAGGAAATAGGTTGCATGCAGATTCAGTGAAAAAGGTTTTATTGAAGAGTGATAAAGAAGGTATTCCTCCACAAAAAGAGGATGAATTAGAAAATGATGATTACGCTGCAGAAAATGATAAAAGCTCAGAATCTTCAACAAATAATACCGATGAAAAACCTCCAGTTAATCCAGAACCAGAGATTAAACGCAGAGGAGACTCCCCCCAACTAGATTTATTATAAATTAGGATTGTCTTATCCAGCGTAAAAAGTCTTTCCAGCTTGGTTTTTTACCGTACATCAATATTCCAATCCTGTAAATTCTCGCAGTTAACCAAACCATAATTACAAAGGAAATAACGAGTATTACGAAGCTACTTATTATTTCCATTACAGGAACCCCAAATGGTGCGCGAACGGACATAACTATCGGGCTAGATAAAGGTATCATAGAGAAAATTTGAGCGAGTTTACCATTAGGTGCCTGGAAGACTACACTTTGTGCAATTACTAAAGAAAATACGAGAGGTAAACTAACCGGTAACATGAATTGTTGAACATCGGTTTCTTGATTTACAGAAGCCCCAATTGCAGCAAAGATGCTACTGTATAATAAGTATCCCCCCAAAAAGAATAAAACAAATACAGTAATTACTTCTCCAAATGGGATGTTGTCTAGTCCTGCTAATAGTTCAATGCCTTTAACCTCACTAGCAGATAGATTGCTAATGTCTGCTGTTTCAATAGATTTTCCTCCAGTAATATATTTGCTTAATAGAGTAACGAAAGAAACCGATAAAGTAATCCATGCTAGAAACTGGGTTAGACCAACCATTGCTACTCCTATTATTTTCCCCATCATGAGTTCAAAGGGTTTTACGGAACTCACAATTACCTCAACAATACGGTTTGTTTTTTCTTCCATTGCAGAGCGCATAACCATGGAGCCATAAATGAAAATAAACATGTAAATAATAAGTGCAAGTGCAAAACCAATTCCACTCTTTAATGCAGAAGATGTTTGTTCAACATTACCTTCATCATTGATCTCTAGCATTTGAATTTCCCCTTTTACTTGGGTGTTTTCAAGAGTCTCACGATCTATTCCCGCTTCTTTTAATAAATGAACATGTATATGATTTTTAAAGAATTGAGTAAATCTTGAAATTTGAACAACAGAAAGTGCTTCATCCACCAAAAGCTCTGAGCTATCTAATGTTCTGAGATCTTTGTCTTTAAAGTTTACCCAACCATGTACCATACCATTATTTATATGGGCTTTTATGGTGTCAATAGATTTTGGAGCTTTCAGTATAATAAAATTATCGAAGGTGGCCTCATCTGGCTCAACCATGGGGTTTTCAGAAGAAAAGTATACAGTTTTTATTGAATTATCTTCTGCACCTTTTGTAGCAAAATATATAGTTCCTCCATAGAAAGCGGCAATTAGAATTGGCGCAAGAAAAGTCATCACTATAAAGGTCTTGTTCTTTACTCTAGTGAGATATTCTTTCTTTAAAATTACCCAGATATTCTTCATGTCACTTGATGTACAAATATTTGATGCATGCTCGGAATATGTTCCTTAAATGCTATTAGATTACCCGTATTAAATGCCCAATTCATCAATTCCTTAGAATCTTGGTTTTCGCCAAGTTTAATTCTATGTGTTTTGCCAATGAGCTCCTTTTTTGAAAGTTGGATATTATAAATTTCCGGTACGTTAGTATCTTTATTGAAAGTAATATCAAACTCATTTTGTCTAAATGAACGTCTTACTTCAGAAATTTCTCCGTCTAGTTTCTTTTTCCCCTGATGGATTATGGCAATTTGATCGCAAAGTTCCTCTACATTGTCCATTCTGTGAGTAGAAAAAATAATAGTTGCACCTTCATTTTTTAACTCAATTATTAGGTCTTTTACCAGGTCGGCATTTACAGGATCAAACCCACTAAAGGGCTCATCTAAAATTAAAAACTCCGGCTTGTGAAGAATAGTTGAAATAAATTGAACTTTTTGAGCCATTCCCTTAGATAATTCTTCCATTTTTTTATCTGCCCAACTCACAATCTCCAATTTGTTCATCCAATGTTTCACATTCTCCTTGGCTTGTGATCTAGACATCCCTTTCAATTCAGCAAAATATAATAGCTGATCAACAACGGTCATTTTTCGATATAAACCGCGTTCCTCGGGCATATAGCCGATTTTAGATACTATTTTCTGATTAACAGGAACGTTATTGAAGATTATCTCACCTCTATCAGGTGTAGTAACTGTAGATAGCATTCTCATCAAAGTAGTTTTGCCTGCTCCGTTGGGACCAAGCAATCCTAAAATTTTACCCGATTGTACTTCAAGAGAGATATCGTCATTGACGCAAATATCTCCAAAGTATTTGTACACATGAGAAATACGCAGCATAAATCAACTACGAAAGTACATTTGTCACCTAATCGAAGTGATTTTTTATCGATAAGCGTATAGTTTATTTGCCTAACAAACTTTGTCGGCAGCATAAGACGCACACAAACTAAATGGTTTTGTGCGTGCATTGTATCCCATACTTTCTACAAGGCCTACTGCGGCACGAACAACATCGTTTGATTTGAACTTAGGATCTGGATTAAGATCTAAATCAATAAATGCAGGTTTGGGGAAGCCGGATTGAACTAATTCCTCGGCTAATGCTACAGAATATTCAACTTCTTTCCATAGCCGAGACCATCTATCAGTAACTCTTTTCAATTTTATTTTATCGTAAAGCACATGGCCACCACGCTTTTCCTTATAGAGTACAACTACCATCCCATAAATGGTTAAATCATCTCTATTTTTGGAATCACATCCAATTATTATTTGTGTTTCTGGATGAGCGTCGAGATAATCTTTGAGATATGAATGTAAATCTACTTTTTCTTCAGTTGATAAAATACGATACGACATAGCACCAAATTAATATTTAATCGTATGAATTTCAATTGATGTGGATTTTTTAATGAGAAATTAACAATATCCACATATTGTAAATATTACTCAATTTATTAAAACTTCAAGTGTCTAATGGTTTCTGTATTTCCAATAAGTTGTTGCAATGAATCAATTCCAATTTGCACGTGTTTCTTATCAAATAAGTTAGAGTTTAATTTGTCTTTTTCCAAGGTTTTTACTCCTTCTGGTGTCATAGGCGAGTCACTTACTAAAAGCAAAGCACCAACTGGAATCTTATTATGGAAACCAACTGTAAATAAAGTAGCCGTTTCCATATCAATTGCATAGGCTCTGATATCCTCAAGATATTTTTTGAAGTCTAGGTCGTATTCCCAAACTCTTCGATTCGTTGTGTATACAGTACCTGTCCAATAATCAGTTTTATGTTCTCGAATAGTAGTTGATATTGCTTTTTGTAAGGAAAATGACGGCATTGCAGGAACCTCCTGCGGAAAATAATCGTTGGATGTTCCATCGCCTCGTATAGCTCCAATTGGCAGAACAAAATCTCCAATTTCAATACGCTTTTTTAATCCGCCACACTTTCCAAGAAACAATACGGCCTCTGGGTTTATTGCAGATAATAAGTCCATAATGGTTGCGGCATTTGGGCTACCCATTCCAAAATTTATAATAGTAATATTCTGCGCAGTGGCGGAACGCATGTTTTTGTCTAGACCTTGGATTTCAGCACCGGTTAACTCTGAAAAATATGTAATGTATTTGTCGAAGTTGGTTAGCAAAATATATTGTCCAAAATTTTCAAGTTCAACGCCAGTATATCTGACTAGCCAGTTATCTACAATTTCTTTCTTTGTTTTCATAGATGATTGTTAGTTACATTTAAAATTGATAAGTAATAAATTAATCGTCTGATTGCTGACTTTCGAATGTCTGTCTATCCCAATATCCTCTTTGATGGATGATTTTATCATTTTTAAACCAAAAAAAGCCACATCCTCTAAGACCCATAGGATCTTTCCATTCAAGAATTCCAACGTCTCCATCTTCAAATATATTCTCTGGGATACACACCATTTTATATTGATTAAATTCCCAACTGAAGAATTCAAAAATAGCAGCTTTACCATTAATTGAGTTGTCAAGAGCTACTTGGTAATTTACAGCCTCTTCAGCATATAAATCTGAGATTTTAGCGGCATCCTTATCATTGAAAGCTTCTACCCATTGTTCAAGGATTTCTTTCGGACTCATAATTTAATATTGTTAGGACCTTTTCCCGATTTGATTTTTGGAATTAGTTTAATAATCCGGTTTGTTTTTGTTGCGGATTGTTTGGCACTATTAAAATACATCAAATAAGCTCTCTGCCTGCCTGGGGTTAAATTAAAAAAGTCCTTTTCTAAATCAGGATTTAATTTAAATTGCTCTATCAATTCATATGGCGGTTCCTCTTCCTTTACTTTTTCAGGAAGTTTGATTCCCGACTTTTCAATTTCCATGGCTTGATGAATGTAATTTAAAATTAATTCAGGTTGTTCCATTAATTTTTGTGAAACATCATTTTTTTTGAATTTTAACATTCTGGAAGTTTGCGAATTTTCGCCAGGTTTTGTCAAGAGTTGTAAATAGTCTTCTATTAATACACCTTTCAGGAAGTTGATACAGCAATAATCACGGAATGATGCAATAATTATCACGTTTTTTCCATTTAAGGTATAACATGGTTGGCTCCACTTTATTTCTTCTTTTAGATCAGTGGAATTAACTAATGAACGAAGAAATATTAACTCTTCCGTCCATAAATGAACTTTGCAACTTGGTTTTTGAAAATGTGAACACCTTCCACATCCGTCGGTTAAGTATTGATCAACTGAACTTATCACAAACCAAAGATAATAATTTACAATGGTGGATATTAAAAAAAAGGCGTATACACCGCTTTTTTTAATATCTATGAAATTGATTGTTTTTATTCAGTTTTAGCCAATAATTCCTTAGTAATTACTTCTTCCAATACATGTTTTGGTAAAGCTCCTGCTTGCATCATTGGTTGTTTGTCCATTGGGATGAAAAGCATTGAAGGAATACTGCGTATTTGAAATACAGCGGAAAGCTCTTGTTCAGTTTCAGTATCTACTTTGTAAATTTTGACATCGGGGTATTCATTACTGAGTTCTTCTAGAATTGGAGCAACCATTTTACATGGTCCACACCAATCAGCATAGAAATCAATAATTGCAGGTTTGTCACCTATGAATTTCCATTCCTGTTCGGTTGTGTAATCGAAGATGTCGGTTTTGAACTTTTTCGCTGTTAAATTTATTGTAGGCATATTACAAAGGTACCAATAACGTTAAATTTGAATTGTGATAAATATCGCAATTGACAAATAGATTTATTATAATCGAGGAAATAAAAAATGATTAGTAAAACATTATTGGTTGATGTATTCAATGAAGATATTTATTCCAGTAGGATTAGCAAAAGGATTAATTTTTTCATCATAGGCTTAATTATTCTTTCGACCCTAGAAATTATTCTTGGTACAGAGCTTTGAGTTTGATATTGTTTATTACCTTACAAGTACATTGTTTTTACTGGAGTTATTTTTCAGAATTTCGGTAGCAAATCTATTAAACCCTAAATTCAAGGGATTTATAGGTAAGGTCAAATTTGCTTCAGAGTTTTATAATTTAATTGATATTATTTCAATTTTGCCTTTTGTATTTGGTTTTGTAGGGATAGAGTTATTTCCCTTCTTAAAAGCTCTTCGTGTGTTTAGGATTCTCAAAATTCTTAGATATTTACCTTCAGTAAAATTACTTCATGCATCCATTGTAAATAAACGGAGTGAACTTATAATATCATTTCAAACTATTTTTATTTTAGCAGTATTATTATCTATTGGTTTATTTTATGCAGAGTATGATCAAATTGATACTCGTTTCACGAGCGTCTCTCAAGCTCTATTATGGTCAATTGCCAAATTCATAGGTGATATAGGTGGGTATGGAGACTTTATACCGGTAACAATTTTAGGTAAGGTTTTAGCCACTTTAAACGGGATTTTAGGGATAGCAATTTTTGCTCTTCCGGTTGGTATAATTGGCTCAGGTTTTGTAGAAGAAATAGAGTCGGATAAAAGGCGAAAGGAATGTGATGATTTTGCCAGTATTTTTAAATCTGATTTCATTTAGTAGAGTCTGAATACAATAGGTGCTAATTTTAAGTATATTTGTTTGATTAGAAAAAATATATGAACAAAGATTTAATTATTTTTGGATCTGGGATGATTGGAAATTCAAATCCCTGGGATGCCCCTGAAGTTGAGCTATGGATTGGTGAATACAAAAATAGCGAATTTATTCTGGGAAGAATTTATGAAGACGAATATGAAGGAGACGAGGGCGAAACTTATTACAATTCTTTTTATTGGGAGTTTCATGAGGCCCCGTTGGATGAAAATAATGTTAGTGTCGATACATCTGTAATTGCAGAGTTAATCGATTTTATGGATTATGATAATGATTTTCAAAAAGATAAATGGAAAGAAATAATTTCCAATTTAACTTAAGTAAATTAGTATATAGCAGATAAAGTATTTTGCGCCAATGTAAAGATCAATTGATCTCTTTAATCTTACATTGATCAAAGGGGAATTTTAAATTACAGGTGGGCATTTCTTTTGAAACTACCATCTTTTTTGTAGCTCAAAGAAAATCAGTCTCGGTTCTGTTGAGTGCCATTTTTCTTGTGCGATCAATTTTACAATTCCGAACCACTCTTCAATATCATTGGGGTCTTGGCTGTAGGAGTCTTCGAGTCCGAATTTCCACCAAGCGTCTAAATATTCGTGTATACAAACTCCAGCAATTGGATAGTTGCAAGTTTCGATATCTTCGAGATTTTGCAAGATCCCTTGTGACTGCTCATTTTCTGTGTTGCCACCATAGCCATAATTTGGTGGACCTATATGATTTGCATTTGGCGAAACGCTTAATCCGGTTTCAGTAATTAACAAGGGTAGGGTGGGATTCTTTGCCTTTATTTCTTCTATCCAACCTTGGAAATATGTTCCACTATAACTTCCTTTCTTAGTCTGGGGTCTGTAATAGGGTACTGCGTATGAGTAGGCATTATGAGAAATGAAATCTAGAAAGTAAATATCAATATCACCAAAAGTTCGAATTTCATTTGAATAGGTAAGTAATGAAGTATGATTATATGTGTCGAATTCATAAGATCTAGCAAAATCAGCCATTTCAGCAATAAAAGCTTCACTTGCATTTATGTTTGAATCTGTCTTAATAAATCTACCTGAATAATGATTTAGATCTGAATGAGCGGAATTTGTAGTGAAAATACTTCCTTTACTTAATTCATTTCCTATGGTGAATGCGATTATAGGAATTTCATTTGAATTGAAGACTGAGTATACTCTATCAATTACTTCTTTTATGTAGTTTTTTGTGTTAGTTTTGAATGAAGAGTTTTGAAAATCTGTAACCTCTCCATCAATCCAAATTACTTGAATAATATTTAAACCACCAATTTCTTTAATTACTTCATAACAATACTTAGGAGCCCCCCATAGTCGTACAGTATTGGCTCCCATTTTCTTTATTTGGGATAAATCGTTTTTGATACTTTCTTTTAGTTGATTGGGAAGAGCAATATTTCTCTCTATTTCCCAAGGCAAGAAACCTGGGTAGCAAGGAACGTATACGACACCCTTAATATTAAGGGGAACATTGTTTTTGAGAATGTAATGTTGGTTGGTGCTAAACGTGATCCCAATTTGTTTTGCTTCTGATTTATTTTCACTATATTTTTTACAGCTGATTTGCGCAAAAGACAATAGAAATATGAGAAAGGCCAGAAAGTAGTTATAGATTTTCAAATGATTCATGCAAAAAATATAAAATTAAAATAATCGTACAATAAATAAATCGATTACTTCTACAAGGATTAATGCAATAATAATAATTTCTAGTCTGCTGCTTTCATTATGATCGAGGATGTCTTTGAATAAATCTAACTCCTCCTTAATGATAGAGTTCCTCTCATAGATATATTGATATCTATCTTTAAGGTCAAAAATTTGTTTGAGTTCAATATTTAGTCTATTCAAATATTCGTTTTCCCATGTAATATCCGGTGCGTTGAATATATATAAATTTTCAAAGATCTGATTCTTTACATTCAGAACTCTCCCGATAAACATTTTTAACTTTTTTCGAGATAAACGTAAAGAGCCTTCATTTTCAAGTTGTTTCACATATTGTCTAGTCTCTTCAAGTAAATTGTCTGTAATTTCAAGATATTTATCAAGCGCTACTGACTGAGAAGTATTCAACATCACTAGCCGAATAAATTCGGGATTCAATTCATTTAAAGTTACTGAATTAAACTCAACTTTTTGAGTTCCCGGTTCAATTCGGATTTTTAAAGTTTCATTGAGTTCATGGTTTCCCCATAGTGGTGCGTTGGGTTCGATTATTTTGATAATCTCATTGATTTCTTCAGGTTGAAAGTTGAAAAATGATAATACACCATACTGGAATATATAAAGGAATTTGTCTTCGGTTGTTTTAATAAAAATCTCGTCTGAGTCTGAAAATATAATTTCGTATGATTTGAAAAGCATTTTGCATTTCCTGATATTTAAGCTAATTGCGATTTGTATGGCAACTACTGAATATTGTTTCATGAATAACTACCAAACTAATTATTAAATATCAATTTACAAAAGATAAAACACATCAAAGATCCTCAATAATCTTACAATAAAAAAAGCCTCACATTTCTGTGAGGCTTTTTGCTCCCCGAGTTGGGCTCGAACCAACGACCTAGCGGTTAACAGCCGCTCGCTCTAACCAGCTGAGCTATCGAGGAGTATGTTTTCCCTTAACGGAGTGCAAATTTATGGGAACTCTAGCAATATTTTCAATACCTTTGAAAAAAAAATAAAAAAAAATTATTCATGAGTCTTTTAGTAATTGGTTCCGTGGCATTTGACGCAATAGAAACACCCTTTGGTGAAACAGGGAAAATAGTAGGTGGAGCCGCTTCCTACATCAGTTTAGCAACATCTATGCTTCATAATAATGTTGGCCTCGTAGCTGTTGTAGGAGAAGATTTTGATATGGATTTTGTGAAAAATCTTAACGACCGTGGAGTAGATACAACCGGATTACAAATAAAAAGTGGTGAAAAATCATTCTTTTGGCACGGTAAATATCACATGGACATGAATAGCAGGGACACAATTACCACTGAATTGAATGTTTTGGGAGATTTTGATCCCATAGTTCCAACCAATTGGAAAAACCCTGAGTTTGTTATGTTAGGAAATCTTAGTCCTGATGTTCAGTTAAAAACATTAGAAAGAATAGACACTAGGCCTAAAATGGTGGTTCTTGATACCATGAATTTCTGGATGGATGTCGCTTTAGATACATTGAAAGAGGTTCTTAAGAAAATTGATGTGCTTACAATCAATGATGAAGAAGCCCGTCAACTTAGTGGAGAATATAGTTTGGTTAAAGCTGCAAGAGTGATTCGTGAAATGGGACCAAAATATTTAATCATCAAAAAAGGAGAGCATGGGGCACTTTTGTTTGGAGAAGAGGAGGAAATTTTCTTTTGTCCAGCATTGCCATTAAAAGAAGTATTTGATCCTACGGGTGCCGGTGATACTTTTGCTGGAGGATTTATTGGTTACCTCGCTAAGGTTGGTAAAACAGATTTTGAAAGTATGAAACAAGCGGTAATCTACGGCAGCGCAATGGCTAGTTTCTGTGTAGAAAAATTTGGTACTGAAAAAATAGCTGAGATTTCCGAAGCCGATTTAAACAATCGTTTAGAGAAGTTTAGCAATATGATGAAAGTACAATCTTAAGGTAGTAGTTCGAAAACTGTAGATTCCTCTGGAGATAAAGCAATTTCCTTTTGATTGATGTTATAAATCTTTCCAGAATGAATGTTCTTTAATCTATTGTAGCCATTTAGGTTTTGTTGAAATCTATTTAAATCAATAACTCTTTCTTCTGATGATTGATTGAAAATAACCATTACAGATGAATTATTGTTATGTCGGAAGTAACAATAAGTTTCATTTTCACCTGCATATTGAGTGGTTTTTCCGTCTTTGAATAAATCATGAGATAACCTGAAATTATTAAGTGTGCTCAAAAATGTAAAGGCCTCATTTTCGAGATCTGTTCTATCTGTTTTCTTGAATTTATTTTGTTTGTCTTCAACCCATCCACCGGGAAAATCAAATCGAACATAAGCATCACTTTCAGCTCTATCACCGGGCATTAATATTTCTGTACCATAATAAACACAAGGCATGCCACGCATTGTTAACATTAATGTCATAACTCGTTTCCAAGCATTCATGTCTTCTTTTACAACAGTAAAGATTCTGCTCATATCATGGTTGTCTACGAATGTCAAGTGCTTGTTGGGGTTGTCATAAATAAAATCTTCTCCCATACGTTGATACACAAAATTCAAACCTTTTAACCAGTCGTATTTTTCGGTTCCTGCTTTGTGCATAGCCCAACACATTACAAAGTCGGTTAACCCTGGCAAGGTATTATTTTCAAATCCTTTTATATTGTTTTTGCAATAAACGGCTTGAGTTAAAGTTTCTTCAACCCATGTTTCTCCATAAATGGTGAAATTTGGATAATATGTAAGAATTAGCGCGTTAAGATGATTCATGTAATCCTGATCTGCAAAAGGGTAAGTATCTATTCGATATCCGCTTAAACCTGCATATTCAATCCACCACAAATACATTTGATCTAAATATTTCCTAATATGAGGGTTACTTTGATTAAAGTCGGGCATTGTTTTTACGAAGGAACCATCAGTCATAAGCATTTTATCGTCCTGCGATGCGTATGGGTCTGCCGTTGTATTTGCTCTGAAATTGCTTCTTACAAAACTGTCTTTAAAATGGAACCATCCAGTATCGTAGAATTTATACATCCAATGATTATTACCTGTATGATTTGGGATAATGTCCATCACAAGTTTCATGTTTCTGCGCTTTAACTCAGCGGATAGATTTTTATATTCTTCGTTAGTACCTAAACGTGGGTCTATTTTGTAGTGATCAGTAATTGCATAACCGTGAAAACTTTCTTTTTCTTGGTCATTTATTTGAACTGGGTTTAACCACAAAGTGCTTATCCCTAATTCTTGAAGATAGTCTAGTTTATTATTGATTCCAGCAAGGTCTCCACCATGTCTAGCTTTGAGTGCACCTCTGTCTATCTCTTCAGGGAATTGGACTTCGGCTTGATCATTTGTTTTATCTCCATTGCTAAATCTATCTGGGAAAATTAAATAGGTTACATCTTGAGCGCTTATTGGTAATCCCTCTTTTTTCTCTCGTTCTTTTAGTTCATAGGCAAATTCATAAAACCTAGGTTTAGGTTTTACACCTTTTTTTGGTATTGCTTGAAACGTAATCTTACCTGGCTTTGCCTCAGGGGTAATTTTTAATTTTATATATACGATGTGCCTGTTTTGACTTTGCTCTGTGCCTAGAAAATTAACACCTTCATAATAATTCATTCCAAAGTCGAAGTTGATTGCGTTCTCAGCATGTACTATTAATTCTAATTCTTGGTGATAATTCGTATACCAATGAGGTGGAGCTATTCTGTATACCGACCTTTGTTTCTTTGGTTTTCCCCAAATTCCAAGGAATTGAGCATTAGTATTTTGTGTGAAAAATAATGTTATGATTAAAAAAATAAAGTTTCGGCGAATTATACTCATACAAAACAAAGGTCGTGATTTTGAATTTAACTAAATGTCAGGTTGACACTTTTTTTCCATTATTGATAAAATCTTAACGATTTTTTACTAAATTCGTCGTTGAAATAAACCACAATAAAATCAAATATGAAAAAAATTACCAAATTGTTAGCTCTCGTAGGTATGTCTTTAACGGCAAATTTGCAGAGTCAGGTATTCTTCTCAGAGTATGGAGAAGGTACTTCAAACAACAAGTATTTGGAAATTTACAATGCTTCAGATAGCGAAGTAAATTTGGAAGATTACTTGTTAATTAATTGTTCAAATGGATGTAAGAATGATGGAATTAAAGGCGCATGGAAAATGACTTTTATGGGTGTCGGTCCTTCACAAGGCGATGTTAGTTGGTATTCAACAGATATCAATTCTTCGACTCGCGGGTGTCTGGCAGACGATTATGTAATTTTCCATAATGACGGTACGTTTCAAAATTCAATGGGTGACGAAACATGGTTAGAAACTTGGCAGACCTCAGTTGAAGGATGCGGTGCACCCGTTGCTCCTTTTGATGGTAAAAGTTTAGGTACTTGGAAAGACAATGGCGACGGTACCGTTACAGTGTATGGTCAAGGTTCACACATTGGATTACCAAAAGTACATAACGCTGGAGAAACCAAAGATGGAACAGCGAAAGATTCCATAACCTATATCTATTCAATTACCAATGATTCTTCAATGGTTGTTGAAATTGAAATTGCAAATGGTGCATTTTGGACTTTCCATTACGTAAAAGCGATGAATACTTACGAATATGATAATTCAAGCTTATTTCAGGGAAAAACTTTGAAAGCGGGTGAAGTATTCGTTATTGCACACGGTAGCGCTCAAGCCGATATCTTAGCTAAGAGTGATGTTACCCATAACTTCCTATCTAACGGAAATGACTGGTATGCACTTTGGAAAAAGAGCGATCGTTCTTTTGTAGACGAAATTGGAGAAAATACTAATGAAGACAATGACCCTTCTAAGGGTTGGGATGTTGCTGGGGTTACTGAAGCAACTGCGGACAATACCTTGGTTCGTAAATCTTATGTTAAAATGGGTTCAGCTTGGAATAAAAGTGCTGGAACTACTTCAGCTAATAGTGAATGGATCGTGGCTGACAAACCAACAGCTGATTATGTCTCAAGCGACTTAGGAAGCTTCAATACACCAGTAGGTACTTGGAAAATGATCTACCTTGGTGTTGGTGGTTCAAAAGGAGATGGTTCTTGGTATAATAATACCTCGGACGCTACTGCAACGGATATCATTTTAAGTAGTAATGGTGATTTCCAAAACTATAGAGGTGGTTGCGTGAAGCCAGATAATGGTTCATGGATAGATAACGAAGATGGTACATTTACCGTTATTGGTAAAGCTAATTTCGTTGGAATACATAAAGTATTTAATGGTGGTGAAACTTCAGACGGTAGCGCAGCTAACAAAGATTCAATCACATACGAGTATGTAGTTTACGGTAAAGATACCTTACAAGTAGATATCGAAATTGTTACCGGTTCTGGTGTTGAAGGATGGTGGAGATTTTTGTATGTAAGGAGAGATGCTCCAACTCCAATGCGTACTGTAAAGTTCTCTGTTGATATGAGCGGTGAAACCGTTTCTTCGAATGGAATCCATGTAGCAGGTAACTTCCAAGGATGGAGCCCTTCCGGAACAGCTATGACTGATGCAGGTAATGGTATTTACGAGGTTCATGCTTGTGTAGATGCAAATACCGTGGTAGAGTATAAATTTATTAACGATAATAACTGGGGAACTGGAGAAGAAAAAATTCCTGCTATTTCTCAAAAAGGGCACTCCAATAATGGAGAATCTAATGGTAATCGTTGGTTCTACAGCGGAAGCGGAAGTGACACATTGATGTTGCCCGCTATAGTTTTCGGTGGATCTGCTCCAAGCGGACAATACGCAGTGCGTTTCGCAGTAGATATGAAAAACGAAACTGTAAGTTCTAACGGTGTGCATTTAGCAGGTAGCCTTCAAAATTGGAATCCTGGAAAAGACCAAATGGTAAACCTGTATTCTTCGAATTCTATCTATGAAATAATCTTCTGCTTAGCTGACGGAAGCTACGAATACAAATTCGTTAACGACAATAACTGGGATAACGGTGGTGCGGAATCCGTGCCAAGTTCTTGTGCAACTAATGGTAACAGAGGTTTAACTGTTTCAGGTTCTGATGTTGCTGAAAAATTAGTATGTTTCGGTTCTTGTGATGCTTGCCCAGGTGCTGCTATTCCTAAAGTTAAAGTAACTTTTCAAGTTGATATGGCCAATGAATGTGATGTTGATGGTGTGGATATTGCCGGTGGAAAAATCAATGGCTGGTCAGGAGGTGATATGTTAACTAAAATGGCAGAGAATATATGTGGAGTTCCTGTTGCACCGCATGATGGTTCTAATGCAGGAAATTGGACAGATAACGGAGATGGTACTTTCTCAGTTAACGGAAAGGGTAACTTTATCGGATTACCAAAAGTATATACCGGTGGAGAAATTAGTAACCCAGCTGATGCAAAAGATACAATAACCTATGAATACAATATCACTTCAGGAGATAAAATGAGTGTTTATTGTCCTATTGCAAATGGTGCTTATTGGCAGTTTGATTTACAAAAAGCAACTTCAGACTCTATGCTTTCTGGTTCTTGGAATATGACATTTATGGGTGTTGGTCCATCTAAAGGTGACGTATCATGGTATAGCACGGCTATCGATGAAAATAATAGACCTTGTATGGCAGATGATCAATTTAATTTAAATTCTGATGGTTCATTCACAAATGTATTTGGTCCTACAACTTGGATAGAAGGTTGGCAATTAGTTAAGCCTGATGTATATTTCATTACTTTAGAATTAGATTCAGGAGTAGAAATTGAACATAAATTCAGAAAAATAACAACTGTAGATGGTGTTGATTTAGTATCTTGGGAATCAGATGCAACTTCAGGTGGTAATTATAAAGTAACAGCTCATAATGACACAATCATTGCGGCTCGTTGCTTTGGTAAAGAAGAAGCTTGTTCTGGAACTCCTTTAGCTCCAGCTAACATCACATTCACAGTAGATCTTTCTCAAGAAATTCCAGCTGATACAGTTTGGATTATGGGTAGCTTCACTACTCCACAGTGGCAGGCTGGTGCAATCGCACTTACTCAAGATGCTTCAAATTCAGATTTATATACAGTAACTGTAGAAAATGTATGTGCTGATAAAATGAGTTACAAGTTTGCAAATGAGACTATGAATAGCATCACTAACGGTGAAACTTTCCCTGACTCAACTGACCGTTCTTGTGTAGTTGATAATGGTCAAGGTGGTTGGAACAGAACGTTGACTCGTACAGACGATCAAGATATTATTGTTTCTTACACTTATAATACTTGTCAGCCTGCAGGTTCTGCAAATACTACTGATCTTTCAACTGAAATGAGTATTGCACCAAACCCAGCTAATGGTATCTTCACAGTTAAATTAGCAGGAAGCAAAATCAACTCTGTTGAAATCTTAAGTATTGATGGTCGCACAATCAGAAGTTATAATGCAAATTCAATTAGCACTTCAATAGATGCTACTGGTTTGAATGGTATCTTCTTAGTAAAAGTTAGCGATAACATCGGAAGAACTGCAATTAAGAAAATTGTATTGCAATAATCTAAACTTGAAATAAATGAAAGGGGAACCAATAGGTTCCCCTTTTTTTATGCCTAAAAAAATTACTTTACTCTAAAATCAAACATAGTTTGATTTTCTATCTTACCAATTAGATGATCATCGGGGTTTACTTTCCCAACGCCAGAAGGTGTGCCGGTAAAAATGTAATCACCGATCTTTAATGTGAAATATTGTGATACATGGGCAATTATTTCATCAATATTGTAAATCATTTGTCTTGAATTTCCTTCTTGTACCAAATTACCGTTTCTAGTAAGGGAGAAATTAAGATGATTCAATTCTAGATTCTCAATAGAAATGAATTTTGATATTACTGCCGAATGGTCAAAACCTTTAGCTTTTTCCCACGGTAAGCCCTTTAATTTTAAATTATTTTGCACATCTCTAGCGGTGAAATCAATTCCTAAAGCAATTTCACTGTAGTAATCTTTTGCAAACTCTACTGGGATATGCTTCCCCAGTTTATTTATTTTTATCACCAGCTCTACCTCGAAATGCACTTCCGTGCTAAAGTCTGGGATAAAGAATGGCGCATTGTTTCTTAATAATGCAGAATCTGGCTTGATGAAAATTACAGGCTCGTCAGGAGTTTCGTTGTTGAGCTCTTTTATATGCTCAGAATAGTTTCTCCCTATACAAATAATTTTCACTATAGTATCAATAATTTAGTTTAATACTAGTGTTTCGTCTCTGCCAGGCCCCATTGAAATTACAGAGATTTTTGTTCCTAAATACGATTGAACAAAATCAATATAATCTTTAAATGAATCGGGCATAGCATCAAAGCCATTATCAATAGAAGTTTCTGTTGGCCAGCCTTTAAAAGCTTTATACAAAGGCTCTACCTCAGTGCTACATAAATTACTCGGTACTTCGTCCGTGGTTGTTTCTCCGATTTTATAATGAGTAGCTGCTTGAAGTTCGTCAAAACCATTAAGCACATCTCCTTTCATCATAATTAATTCATCTACACCATTAAGCATACATGTGTATTTCAATGATACTAAATCTAACCAACCGGTGCGTCTAGTACGACCAGTAGTAGCTCCAAACTCATTTCCTTTTTGTCTTAATGATTCTCCTAATTCATTATCCAATTCGGTTGGAAAAGGTCCAGAACCTACGCGAGTACAATACGCCTTGAATATTCCATATACCTTGCGAATGTGCTTTGGTGCAACACCCAATCCAGAACATACACCTCCGCTTAGTGTATTGCTTGATGTAACAAAAGGATAGGTTCCAAATTCGACATCTAATAGACTACCTTGTGCTCCTTCAGCGAGTATTTTCTTACCATCAGAAATCATTTTGTGTATTAGATATTCACTATTGATTAGTTGATGACCTTTAAGGAATTCTATGGCGGCAAAGAACTTTTCTTCTTCAGCTTTTAAATCAAAATCAGAAAAACCAAGAAATTCAATTTGCTTCAAATGTTGCTCTACTAATTTCTTGTAGCGTTTTTCAAAATCCACTTCAAGGATATCGCCAACTCGCATTCCAGATCGACCAATTTTATCGCGGTAAGTAGGACCAATTCCTCTTAAAGTACTTCCAATTTTTTGATCACCTTTTGCATTTTCAGAAGCAGCATCTAATATTCTATGAGTTGGGAATATTAAATGGGCCTTCTTAGAAATTAATAAGCGCTCTTTATAGTCTGTACATTCGTTAACTATTCGTTGAATTTCCTCTTGTAATCTAACAGGGTCAATTACAACTCCATTTCCGATAAGGTTTAAGGTTGTTTTTCTAAATATTCCTGATGGAATGGTGTTCAATACGAATTTTTTACCTTCAAATTCAAGTGAGTGTCCTGCATTTGGACCGCCTTGAAATCGAGCTACTAAATCATATTTTGGGGTAAGGTAATCGGCAATTTTTCCTTTTCCTTCATCTCCCCACTGTAATCCTAATATTACGTCTATCATTAAAGATTTTCTTTTACTGAATTTTCACATTGCATGCAATTGCCATCTTCATCAACTTGTGGATCTCCGTAAAGATGTAGCGAGTGATGACTGACATCAAATTTTAATAATTGCCCCATCGTACTGTTTATTTGTTGTACTCGAGGGTCACAAAATTCCATTACTTTTTTACAATGATTACAAATAAGATGGTCATGTTGACGGTAGCCATAAGCCTGTTCGAAGTGACTTGTGTTTTGACCGAACTGATGTTTTTTAACCAAACCTGATTCAACTAACAAATCTAGTGTATTGTATACCGTTGCGCGGCTTACATGGTAGTTCCTAGATTTCATGTTGATGTATAATTGATCTACATCAAAATGAGTTTTTCTTGAATAAATTTCATCAAGTATTGCATAACGCTCAGGGGTCTTACGTTGCTTGTTTTTTTCCAAATATTGGGTAAATAAATCGCGAACTTCGTCTTTGATCTTTTGGATTTTAGAATCAGTTTTCATCTCTTTAAAGAGGCTTTTTAGACAACAAAGGTAAAGTAGAATTTATGATTGAATTATAACAAGTTATAAACGTGTTACCTGTGAGCCTTGATTGGCATTTTTAATTTTCGGGCGTAGGGGTAATGTTTTTTTACCTTAGCTAGTGTTGCATCAGCCTCTGCCGAGGTAGGGAAGGACCCTACATATATTTTAAAGTTGGGTTCATCAAAAACTAATTGAGCCGATAATTCGGGAATTAAATTTTTGTTAACTTCTTTTAAAAATTCATTCGCTTCAGTTCTGTTAGGTTTCATCCCTACAAAAACCCTGTACCCCATAATGACAAAGTCGTCCGAAGTACGGATTTTCTCACGATTTGATAATGCTGTTTTTACTGAATTTTCTTCATGATATACAATTTTACCCTGTGCAGATAATGATGAATTGATGATGAATAAAATTGAAAGAAAAATTACTAAGCGCTTCATCCAATACAAATATCGGAAAAATACTTATAACGTTGTGGGAAAGGTTATTTTTGTATTAAATGTCTGATAAAGCAGCAATTATTATTCTTGATGGTTGGGGAATTGGAGATAAATCTCATTCTGATGCAATTTATAATGCGAAAACCCCATTTACGGATTCATTATATCACAAATATCCAAATAGCACTCTCAGAACGGATGGGGAAAATGTGGGTTTACCCGATGGGCAAATGGGAAATAGTGAAGTGGGTCATATGAATATTGGTGCGGGCAGAGTATTATGGCAAATGCTGGCGCGAATCAATAAAGATATTCGCACCAATGAAATTCTTTTAAATGAAACCCTTCAAACAATAATTTCTACAGCAAAATCCGGAAACAAAAAAATACATCTTATAGGCTTAGTTTCTGATGGTGGAGTGCATGCTCACATTGATCATTTGTTGGGGTTGATAGAAATTTTCAATGAATCGGAAGTTCCCGCTGTGTATATTCATGCATTTACTGATGGTCGTGATACGGACCCTTTCAGTGGAAAAGCATACCTAAAAAAAGTGCAAGAGAAATGTGAATCAACTAAAAATGCGAAGATCAGCACTGTGGTAGGAAGATATTATGCTATGGATAGAGATTTAAGATGGGAAAGAGTAAAGAAAGCTTATGATCTGATTGTTAATGGTCTTGGAGAAAATTTCGCAGATATTACTGAAGGAATTCAAAATTCATATGACAATAAAATCACTGATGAATTTATATTACCCATTAAAACACTGCCTTCTAATGAAGGTTTGATTTGTGAGGGAGATATAGTGATCTGCTTTAACTTCAGAACAGATCGCGGTAGACAAATTACTCGTGCATTGAGTCAAGAAGATTTTCCGGAGTTTAATATGCACAAATTAAATCTTGAGTATTATACCTTTACTCAGTACGATGAGCAGTTTAAGGTGAACGGTATATTTTTTGAAAATGAAAACCTGAAAAACACATTAGGAGAAGTATTAAGTAGGGAGTCAAAGAACCAATTAAGAGCTGCTGAAACAGAGAAATATCCGCATGTTACGTTTTTCTTTTCTGGAGGAAGAGAAGAGGTGTTTAATGGAGAAGACAGGCTAATGGTTAATTCTCCAAAAGTTGCAACTTATGATTTGCAACCTGGCATGAGTGCTGAAGAACTAACGGATAATGCAATTGAATTTATCAAATCAAAAAGCCCTGATTTTATATGTTTAAACTATGCAAATGCTGATATGGTTGGCCATACCGGGGTATACAATGCAATTGTGAAAGCTGTAGAAACCGTTGATAGTTGTTTGCACAGATTAACAGATGTGCTTCATGAGTTTGGATATATAAATGTGATTATTGCAGACCATGGAAATGCTGACAAAGCGGAAAACCCCGATGGTACCCCTAATACAGCTCATACAACAAACCCAGTGCCCATTTGGATTACACCTTTGGATCCATCAGTTAAGATTAAACATGGAATTTTAGCTGATGTAGCTCCAACAATTTTAGATATTATGGGGCTGCGACAGCCTATGGATATGACCGGGAGATCTTTGCTAAAATGACGAAGAAAATATTTTTTATAAGTCTAATTCTTGCGGCATTCAGTAGCTGTAATAATGATTCCAAAGCCGTATTTGTTCCAAAAGGACAGTGGCAAAAGTTTATTTATGAAGACATTCAGCAGTTGAGTAAAAAGAATTTGACATTGAATAAAACCATTGCAGAAGGAGAAAAGGTTGAAAACGAAAAACTTGATTCGCTGGACAAAGAAGGTTGGATGACAGAGCTCGAAATGTTTGTGAGTATCAATACTTCCAAAGAATTAGCTTCAGGGCAATTTGACTCATCTGATGATCAAAGTGGGAAGTTTAGGATTACGAACTATTACAATAAAGATACACAATCTTTACTTCAGCAATTTCAAATTATGAAGTTTGAGAATAATGTTCAGATTCTTTCATGGAAATTAAAAAGCAGGTCTTGGATTATGGACAGAGATGTTGAAATGTCTTATCAACCCCAAAAAGGTTATAGAATTCAGGTAAACGAAAATAATATGTGGAATTCTCCACGTAACTTTGAAATTTTTGCAGAAATTGAAAATCCAGAATATTTGAGAAGATGATGGAAGTACAAAATTATATTAATGGAGAAATTATAGATTCGGGTTCCTCAGAATGGTTGGATAATTTTAATCCCGCTACGGGAAAGGTATATTCTAAAATTACAGATTCTAATGCCGAAGATGTAGATAGAGCCTATGAAGCAGCTCAAAAAGCACAGCCCAATTGGGAAAATTCACCAGCCGAAGAGCGTTTTAGGGTTATGAATAAAGTTGCAGAACTTATTGAAGAAAGAATCGAAGAATTTGCGAAGGCTGAAAGTATCGATCAAGGAAAGCCATTTTGGTTAGCGAAAAATGAAATGCGTAGAGCTGCTCAAAATATGCGCTTTTTTGCAACTGCAGCAATGCAATTTGCTTCTGAGAGTCATGCAACAGAAAATAAGGCAATAAATTATACTCTGAGACAATCAATAGGCGTTGTTGGTTGTATTTCTCCTTGGAATCTGCCATTATATTTATTTACATGGAAAATTGCACCCGCTTTAGCCGCAGGGAATGCTATTGTTTCAAAACCGAGTGAATTTACGCCCATGACCGCTTTTTTGTTTAGTAAAGTATGTATTGAAGCGGGAATGCCCGCTGGAGTATTAAATGTGGTTCACGGTTTAGGCCCAAAAGTAGGCCAAGCGATAGTCGAACATAAAGGTATTAAGGCAATTAGTTTTACTGGGGGGACAGTTACGGGTGCTAGAATTGCATCTATAGCGGCACCTAAGTTTAAAAAACTGAGTTTGGAACTCGGTGGTAAAAACCCGAATATCATATTTTCGGATGCAGATATTGATAAGGCTATTAAAACAACCGTTAACACATCCTTTATGAACCAAGGGGAAATTTGTTTATGCGGTAGCCGTCTTTATATCCATAGTTCAATTTATGAACAGGTTAAGGAAAGGCTAATTGAAGCGGTAAAGGCTCTCAAGGTTGGTGATCCTATGGATGAAAATACCAGAATAGGAGCAATTGTTTCCAAAGCACATTATAAGAAAGTATTGGGTTATATAAATCTGGCAAAAGAGGAAGGTGGAAGAATATTATTGGGAGGTGAATCAGTGAATCCTGCAGGATTTGAAGATGGATGGTTTATTGAGCCTACAATAATTGAAGGTTTAAGCCCAAACTGTAGGACTAATCAAGAAGAAATATTTGGCCCTGTAATTAGTATTTCTCCTTTTGAGTATACAGATGAAATTATAGAGATTGCTAATGGAACAGAATATGGGTTAGCTGCAACTATTTGGACAGAGAATTTAACATTGGCCCATAGAGTTGCACAGCAATTACAATTTGGTATTGTTTGGGTTAATTGTTGGTTATTACGTGATTTAAGAACTCCATTTGGAGGAATGAAAAGTTCTGGCGTAGGTCGTGAAGGGGGATGGGAGGCAATGCGATTTTTTACAGAACCTAAAAATGTTTGTATTGCATTATAAATAATAACTTTGCAAAATGTTTGAAAACGCCGACAGGACAGAAATAGAACAATTAGGGGAATTTGGCTTGATTGATCACTTAACAAAGCATTTTACCAATACTCAATCATCAAGTTTAAAAGGGGTAGGTGATGATGCTGCTGTATTAAAATTTGGTACTCAGCACCTGTTGATTTCAACCGATAGTATGATTGAGGGAGTACACTTTGATCTAACGTATACTCCTCTTAAACATTTAGGATATAAAGCAATAGCTTCTTCAGTAAGTGATATTGCTGCTATGAATGGAATGCCAACTCAGGTCCTAGTTTCTATTGGCTTGAGCAATAGGTTTTCATTGGAAGCCGTGGAAGAGTTATACGTAGGCATGAAGTTAGCTTGCGAAAAATATAAAGTTGATTTAGTGGGTGGAGATACTTCTTCTTCAAGGAGTGGTTTATTTATTAATGTAACTGCCTTAGGAAAAGCAGAACCTAAAAAAATCACATACCGTTCAGGCGCAACAGCTGGAGATCTGTTAGTAGTTTCTGGCGATTTAGGAGGTGCTTATATGGGATTGCAAATATTGGAGCGCGAAAAGAGAGTTTTTATGGAACACTCAGATATGCAGCCTGATTTAGAATCATTTGACTACATTGTTGGCAGACAATTAAAGCCTGAGGCAAGAATTGATGTTATTGAGGCGCTTAATGAACTTGATATTGTGCCAACTTCAATGATGGATATTTCCGATGGTGTTGCCTCTGAACTATATCATCTAGGGAACGCATCCCAAGTAGGGTTTGATATCTATGAAACTAAAATCCCAATCGATCCTCAAACCGTTCAAACGGCTACATCATTTAATTTAAATCCGAGCATTGTAGCATTAAATGGTGGAGAAGATTACGAATTAATATTTACAATAAAACAAGAAGATTACGACAAGATAAAAGGACAAATGGATTTTACAGTTATTGGTCACGCTACCGAATCAGTGGGTAAGTATAAACTTAACACTGAATCGGGTAATTCATTTGATGTAAAAGCACAAGGCTGGCAACACTTTTCACAAGAAAATTAAAATGTATAGAACTCATAATTGCGGAGAACTCCGTTTATCAAATATAGGAAATCAGGTGGCACTTGCTGGTTGGGTAGCAAAAACCCGGTTACTTGGAAGTATGGCTTTTGTTGATCTCAGAGATCGCTATGGTATTACACAGCTCGCTTTTAATGAGGAAACAAATAAGGAAATGCTTGACATTGCCGAAACCTTGGGTAGAGAATTTGTTATTCAAGTGGAGGGCGTAGTTGCAGAACGCAGTAGTAAAAACCCTAATATAGGAACAGGTGAGATTGAACTCATTGTTTCTAAAGTTGTTATTCTAAATGAATCAATAACACCCCCATTTACTATTGAAACAGATACAGATGGCGGTGATGATTTAAGAATGCAATATCGTTATCTGGACCTGCGCCGCGATGTGATTCGTAAAAATTTAGAATTGCGTCATAAGCTTGCTCAATTAATTAGGAGTTATTTATCAGGAAAGGATTTTTTAGAAGTAGAAACACCTGTATTGATTAAAAGTACTCCCGAAGGTGCACGAGATTTTGTAGTGCCAAGTAGATTAAATCCAGGAAGTTGGTATGCATTGCCTCAGAGTCCTCAAACATTTAAACAGCTATTGATGGTTAGCGGATTTGATAGGTATTTTCAAATTGTTAAATGCTTTAGAGATGAGGATCTAAGAGCAGATCGTCAACCTGAGTTCACACAAATAGACTGTGAAATGAGTTTTGTAGATAAGGAAGATGTACTTAATCTATTTGAAGGTATGATGAAAAATTTATTCAAGGACGTTAAAGGAATTGATCTTCCCGATTTTCCAAGAATGACCTATGCAGATGCTATGAAGTATTATGGTAATGATAAGCCTGACACAAGATTTGGGATGGAATTTGTTGCCTTAAAAGGAGAGGATGAGGATTTAGTTTCTAGTAAAGGTTTTAGTGTATTTGATACAGTCGAAAGTGTAATTTCTATAGCTGTTCCTGGAGGTGCCGCCTATACGCGAAAGCAAATAGACGCTCTTGTGGATTGGGTGAAACGCCCTCAGATTGGAGCTACCGGTTTAATTTGGATAAAAAAAGATGAGCAGGGCAATTTGAAATCTTCAGTAGATAAATTCTACAGTATTGATGATCTTAAATCTTGGGAGAGTGCATTAAGTCTTGAAAATGGAGATATGGGATTATTGATGGCTGGTGCCTATGGTAAAGTTCATAAGCAAATGTCGGAATTACGCCTTCACATGGGGAGTGAACTGGGATTGCGAAAACCGGGAGAGTTTTCACCACTTTGGGTTGTAGATTTCCCTCTATTGGAGTTTGACGAAGAGCAAAATAGATATCATGCTATGCATCACCCATTTACCAGTCCGTTAAAAGAACACCTTGATAAACTTCATAGTCATCCGGGTGAGGTTAATGCGAATGCTTATGATATGGTTATTAATGGTGTTGAAATTGGTGGTGGTTCAATCAGGATTCATGATCAAGAACTTCAAGCTAAGATGTTTGAATTACTTGGTTTTACAGATGAGGAGGCAAAAGCACAGTTTGGCTTTTTAATGAATGCCTTTAAATATGGTGCTCCACCGCACGGTGGTATTGCTCTCGGGTTTGATCGTTTATGCAGTCTAATGGGAGGAAGTGAAAGTATCAGAGACTTTATTGCATTCCCTAAAAACAATAGTGGACGTGATGTAATGATAGATGCTCCAGCGCCATTAACCAAAGAGCAGCTTGAGGATTTAGAATTAAGTTAATTTAAGAATATTGCGGCTAAAATACGTGGCAGCAATATGTATAATCCTATAATTATTGCAACAACTGAAGCCATCATTGTTGCTGCTGCCGCCATATCTTTTATTTCTCCCGCTTTCGGATGTTGTTGAGGGTGTAGTAAATCTACTAATTTTTCTATCGCAGTATTTATTGCTTCAGAAACGAGCATTAGACCAATTGCGCCCCAAATAATTGCCCATTCAAATCGAGTTATGTGCTGACCAAATGAATCTAATCCAAACCCTACGACTAACGTGATTATCAAGCAAACCAATATTATTCGAAAATTACGTTCTGTTTTCGCTAACAATATTGCTCCATTGAGAGCATATCTAAATGATTGAAGAAATTTCTTCATATCACAAAGGTATTAAGATAAAATGTAGGCGCTAATTAAAACGTATTTATTTTGATGCGTTTTTCAATTTCTTCAACGTCTTGACGGAATTTTTTATCTGTTTCAATCAAGTCATTTACTGTTTGGCAAGCGTGAATTACTGTTGAGTGATCACGTCCACCAAAGAAAATACCAATATTTTTTAATGAAGCTTTGGTTAAATCTTTGGTAAAGTACATTGCAATTTGACGGGCTTGTACAATCTCTCTTTTACGAGTTTTAGATTTAACCGCCTCTACAGGGATATTATAGAAATCACATACCAATTTCTGTATGTATTCAATAGAAATTTCGCGGGTAGAATTCTTTACAAAGTTCTTTACTATTTGCTTCGCTAAATTTAGGTCCAGTTGTTTTCTAGTAAGCGAACCTTGTGCTAGGAGTGATATAAGGGCACCTTCTAGTTCTCTAATGTTTGTATCTATGTTATGAGCTAAGTATTCAACTACATCTTTATGCAGTGTAATACCATCTTGATACATTTTATTTTCAAGTATAGAAACGCGTGTTTCGAAATCAGGACTTCCTAAATCAGCAGATAATCCCCATTTGAAACGACTCAATAATCTTTCATCCATGTTTTTTAAATCCTTCGGAGCACGGTCACATGTTAAGATAATTTGCTTACCATTTTGGTGCAGGTGATTGAAAATTTGGAAGAATACTTCTTGTGTGCGTTCTTTTTTAGAGAAGAACTGTACGTCATCTACTATGAGAACATCTAAATATTGGTAAAAGTTAACAAACTGATTGTTGTTCCCTTGGCGAGCTGAATCAATAAATTGATTAATAAATTTTTCAGCACTCACAAAAACTACAACTTTTTGTTTGTGTTGTTGTTTAATTAAATTTCCGATAGCATGAGCCAGATGTGTTTTACCTAATCCACATCCACCAAAAATCATCAACGGATTAAATGCTGTTCCACCAGGTTTTTGCGCAATTGCCAAACCGGCATTTCTAGCTAATTTATTACAGTCACCTTCTACGAAATTGTCGAAAGTATAGCGTGCATTTAATTGGCTATCAATATTCATTCTTCTTAACCCAGGAATAATAAATGGATTTTTAATGGGAGTTTCTAAGCTAATAGGCATTCCCAATTCATTATTAACTGGTTTAGAAGAATTTCCTGTAGGTAGGTTAATGGTAAATGGCGATTCTTGATTTGAATTACCGTTTTCAACAATTATGCTATATTCCAGTTTGGCATTTGGTCCTATAATCTTTTTTAGTGTCTTGTGAAGGAGTTGCACAAAATGCTCTTCTAGAAATTCATAAAAGAATTGGCTTGGAACTTGAATCGTTAGAATTTTATTTGATAAACGAACTGGTTTAATAGGTTCAAACCATGTCTTGAAACTTTGAGGATTTAAATTATCTCTAAAAACTTCAAGGCAGTCTTGCCAAACAACTTCGTGCGATTTTTTATCCATGGGTAATTCTTAATCTAAAATGTTTGTTTCTTGTAATTAGTTATTTTAAGTTGTTGATTCACAATGCTAGTTGTTCATTGTGAAAGAGTTTGTAAATAAAGTGCCAATTTTCACAAAATACCAATTTTTTTTACTTGTTTATTTCTTTTTTTTTATTAGTGATTTTCATACTCACCGAACACTTCACGAAGAGAATTTGCAATTTCCCCTATTGTAGCATAGCTTTCAACACATTTTAGAATATTGGGCATAAGATTTTTATCTGAAAGCGCAACCTTTTTTAATTCATTTAAATTTTGAGAAACCAGATTATTGTCTCTTTCATTTTTCAGTTGTTTTAATTTTTGAGATTGAGTTTCTCTAATGCTATCGTCAATTTTAAAGGACGGCATTTCACTCTTTTCTTTTTGAATAAATTGGTTTACTCCAACAATAACTTGTTCCTTACTCTCAATATCTTTTTGATAACTATAACTACTTTCTGCTATTTGTTCCTGTATCCACCCCTGTTCAACGGCTGATACAGCTCCACCCATGGATTCAATCTGTTTCATTATTAACAGGACTTCTTTTTCCATTTCTTCAGTAAGTGATTCAATGTAGTAACTGCCTCCTAATGGATCAACTGTTTTGGTTACTCCACTTTCATATCCAATTATCTGTTGGGTCCTTAATGCAATAGATGCTGCCTTTTCAGTCGGTAAGTTTAATGCTTCATCAAATCCGTTAGTATGCAGGCTCTGGGTACCACCAAGTACAGCGGATAATGCTTGAATGGTTACCCTTGATATATTGTTTTCTGGTTGTTGCGCGGTAAGTGTTGAACCACCAGTTTGGGTGTGAAATCTTAACATCATTGCTTTGGGGTCTGTCGCACCCAATTCTTTCATAATTTCAGCCCAGATTTTTCTTGCTGCCCTGAATTTTGCTATTTCTTCAAAGAAATCATTGTGTGCGTTGAAGAAAAATGATAAACGTTTTCCAAAAACATTAATATCTAAACCATTTTCTAACGCACTTTTTACGTAAGCCTTTCCGTTTGAAAGTGTAAATGCAAGTTCTTGAGCTGCTGTGCTTCCTGCCTCACGTATATGGTATCCGCTAATACTAATTGTATTCCATTTGGGCAACTCTTTACTGCACCACTCAAAGATATCTGTAATCAATCGCATACTTGGTTTTACCGGATATATATATGTACCACGAGCGGCATATTCTTTTAGAATATCATTTTGTATGGTACCACTAATTTTTGATAAATCCGCTCCTTGTTGTTTTGCTAATGCCACATACATTGCCAATAAGGTACTGGCAGTCGCATTAATGGTCATGCTTGTTGTAACCGACTCAAGTGGTATTCCTTGGAATAATGATTCCATATCGCGCAAAGAATCAATAGCAACTCCAACTTTCCCAACTTCACCTTCACTCATCACATCATCTGAATCATATCCAATTTGAGTAGGTAAATCAAATGCAACAGAAAGTCCAGTGGTTCCTTGTTTTAATAAATAATGATACCGTTGATTGCTTTCTTCTGCAGTGCTAAAACCAGCATATTGTCTCATTGTCCATAATCTACCAAGGTACATATCTTTACGAATACCACGAGTAAATGGATATTCACCGGGTGATTCAGATTTAGGATTTATTCCATTGTAAATGGGTTTGATTTCTATTCCGCTTCTATTCTTCATTTTTAGCTAAATAATATTTCCATTTCACTGCGAATCATGTTTAGACCCTTTTCATGAGGGATTTCCCCGTTTGATTTCATAGCTTCAATCAATTGTGCACAAAATTCAGCTGAACTCGTTTCTGGCGGCATGCTCTTTTCAACCTTTTGAATTAATATTAATGATTGTTCTTTAATTACTTTTATTGTCCCCCAAGTTTGTGGACTTACAAATACTTGCTGGGAGAGGTTATAATTGAATTCTTCATTTATCGCATGGGCCATTAATTTTCTTACTTGTGGGGCAGTAGCCGCCGATCCAGCGTATTTCTGAATTAATGTTGGAATACTGGTTCTTTCAAGGAGTAATGCTAATCTTTCATAAGCTGAGAGTTTAAGCTTTGCGAAATCCTTGTTATTTTGTCGAAGTATTTCTGTTCTTAATGTCTTTTCTAGGTTTTTAGACATATTTTTCATCAGTAAATAAGAACTAACTATAATTAATACCCCTGGAGCAAGGATAAATAATGCATTTTCTAATAGGTCCTTCATAAAATTGCTTTCTTTCGACAAAGATAAGTTCTTTAACGCAGAACGATTAACACTTCGTTTATCTTCATTTTCTAAATTTCTTACATTTGTAATATGGAAACTCACACTAATACACCTGAAACAAAAAATGAATTACCAGTTAAATTTACTGAGAGTGCTATAGAAGAGTTGAAAAAGTTGTATGCCGATTTAAAACTTAATCAGGATTCTGTATTACGCATTGGGGTAAAAGGTGGCGGTTGCTCAGGTATGAGTTATCTTTTAGCGTTCGATAAAGAGGAAGAAGGAGATACACATTTCCATTTAGGTGAAATACCTGTGGTAATGAAAAAGGCCCATGTAATGTATGTATTGGGCATGGAGGTTGATTGGGAACACGGGTTAAATAATAGAGGATTCTCTTTTAATAATCCTAATGCTTCGGAAACCTGTGGATGTGGTCAGTCGTTTTCGGCATAATATAAATTTTGCTAAAGCTCGCTGAAAATATCAGACAAGGATTTGCATCCTTAAAGGCTCATCGCCTACGAGCTACAATTACAGCTTCAATTATAGCTATTGGAATCACCGCATTGGTAGGAATCCTTACCTCAATAGATGCGATGAGTGTTGCAATAACCAATACGATGACCCGTTTTGGTGCAAGAAGTTTTAATATAACTAATCAACTTTCTATTCAAAGATGGGGTAGGCCTGATGATTTTAAAGAAATCACTTATAACCAAGCAAGATTGTTCGAGAGTAGGTATAAACGTTCTATTCCAGTAGCGCTTAGCGTTATGGCGTCTTTTAATTCAAGAGCAAGTTCTGAAGGCAAAACTTCTAACCCAAATCTTAGGGTTTTAGGAGTAGATGAAGATTATTTACTTGCTTCTGCGTATGAATTAACTGCCGGTAGAAATTTTACACCCACAGAAGTAAATAATGCATTGCCCGTTGCCATTATTGGCTCAAGTGTTATGCACCAAATATTTGGGGTTTCAACTAAAGCCAATCAAATAATAGGAAAGAGGATACAGATAGATGGCAATCAATATAAATTAATTGGTGTACTAGAGCAAAAGGGTTCAAGTATGGGTAGCTCAGGCGGAGATAGATTAATTTTAGTCTCTATTCAAAAAGCTCGACAGGACTTTAAAAATGCCCGTAATAATATCATGATTACAGTATTGTCAAATTCAGTAGATGATTTAATTGATGATATTGATGCGGCGAATATTTTAATGCGGAGAATTCGATTACTAAGACCCACTGATAGAAATACTTTTACAATTACTCGTAGTGATTCCATCGCTGATGATGCTAAAAAGCAACTGTCTATGGTTTCTTCAGTAGGTGTATTGATTGCTATTATCACGCTATTGGGAGCAGCTGTAAGTTTGATGAATATTATGCTAGTTTCAGTAACTGAAAGAACCAAGGAAATTGGTTTGAGAAAAGCGCTTGGGGCAACGGCTTCGGCAATTCAAAATCAGTTTTTGGTGGAGGCAATCGTAATTTGTCAAATTGGAGGATTAGCAGGTATAATATTTGGATTAGGTCTTGGAAATTTGGTGGGTAATGCATTAGGTGGCGGATTTGTAGCGCCGTGGTTTTGGATATTGATGTCGCTAGTAGTATGTGTTTTTGTGGGATTGGTTGCTGGCTTATATCCGGCAAGAAAAGCATCTAAGTTAGATCCGATTGAAGCATTAAGACATGATGGATAAAAAATCCCAAACCTTAAAGTTGACGATTTTTTAAGATTTCTTTGGAAGAATTTACTTCTGTAAAAATGGCAATTTCACTACTTCAGCTTTTAGCAGTTTGCCTCTTATTTCAATAAAAATCTCAGTTCCTGATTTACTCATTTCTCTTGGAACGTATCCCATACCGATAGCTTTATTTAGTGATGGGCTCATGGTGCCACTTGTAACTTCTCCAACGGCATTTCCATCGGCATCACAGATAGTGTAGTGTTGTCTGGGAATTCCTCTGTCGATTAACTCAAAACCTACTAATTTTTTACTCGGTTTATTTTCTTTGATTTTTAAGTGATGTTCACTCATAAAAAATGGGTGATTGAACTTCGTAATCCAGCCTAAACCTGCTTCTATCGGACTAGTCTCATCATTAATATCATTTCCATAAAGGCAGAACCCCATCTCTAATCTCAAAGTATCTCTAGCTCCAAGACCGCATGCCTTAATATTATATTCACTACCTGCACTCATTACAGTATCCCACAATAATTTAGCATCAGCATTTTTAACGTATAATTCAAATCCACCTGCACCTGTATATCCTGTATTCGAAATGATGCAATTAATATCACCAATTGTCCCTTCTGTAAAGTGGTAATAAGGGATTTCTTCAAGATTACTTGGCGTAAGTTCTTGTAGGATTTTAGCTACGTTTGGTCCTTGAACTGCAAGTAGTGAATAATTGTCAGATGCATTGTTTAACTCGGCCTTGAATTTTTCATTTTGCTTATGAATCCAATTTAAATCTTTCTCAATATTTGAAGCATTAATAACCAATAAATATTTGTGTTGATTAAAACGATAAACTAACAGGTCATCTACAATTCCACCTTTGTCGTTAGGTAAACAAGAATATTGAACCCTACCATCAGTTAGAGCCGAAACATCATTCGTTGTAATATATTGTACGAGGTCAAAAGCATTTTCCCCTTCTACAAAAACTTCACCCATATGACTTACATCAAAAACTCCTACACTATTTCTCACTGCATGATGTTCTTGAATTAAGTTGTCATATAACACCGGCATATTGTATCCAGCAAAAGGAACCATTTTAGCTCCTAAGTCAATATGAACTTGCGTTAACGCCGTGTTTTTTAATGCATTTGCTTCCATTGCAACAAAAATACAAAGATTGATTGGCAATCTAATTAAAAATGTATGGCACTTGAATCTCTACATCGGTTTCACCCAATGCACAGTCTCCAGTTTTAATATTGGGTTGGTGTTTTAGGCTAACTATTATTGAACCTTCATCTTGCATAATGCCTTTCCAAAATGTTTCTAATCCCAATTCTAAATCATTTTGATCTTTATCAAGTCTTTCGATTTGCATAGTGACTACTTGAGCTAGTGTGTTTGGGGTATAGCAAATGAGGTGATCATTCGCTTCATAGATTATCTCTGAAGTAATGTCTTCATAATGATTATCATGAGTGGTATAGAATCTCAAATAACCATGGTAGGAATCGTTCAGTTTAAGCCTTAATGTATCTGGTATTATGGGGTCATTACCACCAATTCCATCCATGTCAGACCAAACTGCAATTTGGGAATCGTTAACGTTTGAATCATTGACTAGGTTAAGCATTACTTTAGTGATTAATTCACCCTCATCATGCTTGTAATCCTCATCATGTTCTTTTTCGCAAGAAGTTGCAAAAATTAGAATTGTAGCTAATAATGCAATGTTTGATAATTTAAAAACCTGTTTCATTTTATATTTATTCATTTATTTAAGTTATATTCAATGTTTATTCCAATATTCCTTGATGGACCGGGAGTGAAATACCGGAACTGATCAAGGTAATTTCTGTAGGTTTGGTTTGTAAGGTTTTGTATAAAAATTGAAAGTTTCCATCGTAGTAATATTATTGGAAGTTTCCATTTAAAATGCAATAAGGTATATGCCTTTGGCGGTGGCATGAGGTCTGTTCCAATAGTGTAAAAGCTTTGTTGACCAATATGTTCGAAATTGATTTCAAAAGAATTTTCCCTGAAAGTGTAGGTTGGAGTAAACAGGATTCTTGGAGGCGGAAGAAAAGTAGGGTAGCGCTCAGGTTTGTGTATTTGCCCGTAGGTTATTTCTGCATATAGTCTGAAATTAAAATGCCTTAATTTGAGGTTCCCGTCTACCGCAATACCGAGAAAACTACTTGGTAACTGTTCGTATATGTAATGAGGAAATGCTCCGCGTACAGTTAAAATGGGCTTCACTTGAGGATTTAAATGAATATAATTTGGACTGTATTGATAAAAACCTTGTACTATCCAGTTTGATAACTTATTTCTGCCATTTAAAACGTATTCCGCTTTAATACCAGTTTCTGCTTTTAAATTACTATTCCCTTCTTCATACGATGCACTACCATGATGTACACCTTTGCTGTAAAGTTCATTGATACTTGGGGGTCGCCAAGCAATAGTTGTATGCAATTCGTGGTGATTCTTTTTACTGTGAAAGTGTGTGCTATTTCCTATCGAAAACCCACTATAATTATGAGTATTATTATGTGTTAATGACTTAATTGAAACATAATTAAGCCTTGTAGATAATGTGTTTTCCAAGTTTTTGTTTCGAATTGGAATTTTCCATGCTCCCAATAGTGCGGCTTTTAGTTGTTGCATCATAGGAACTAGGTAATACCCTCCGTAATCTTGATTACTTATTTCAACTTCTTCTCCAATGTAAATTTGATTCCATAAAGAGAAATATGATTTCTGAGCTATCTGATTAAGCCATAAATTTAATTGAGGAAACTGTAATGATGAGTTTCTGTGAGGATCATACTCTTTTCTCTCATTTCTTTGATATGACAATTGAAGTTTGGGGTAGTTTCTTTGTTTGCTTGGAATTTGAATTTGTGTGAGATAATGAATCGCAGATTGGTAGGGTTTTCCAATGTTATATGAAGATTCTGGATAAGTAATTATATTGTTTTGATTATTGATTGAGTTTAAGAGGTCTGTTGTATTCCCAATATGGCTACCTAAATAAATACCACTTTTTGAACGAAAATAACTTTGTTGAAATTCAAAAGGAGTATTTATAAGTTTGAACTTCCCACCAATAATAAAAAATTGCTCATTCATAGCCGTATTGGCAACTATTCCTTGTGGAACCGAATAATCACTTGCATCTGTAAATGAAGTGCTTGTGTAAAAACCTGATTTGTTTTTGTTATTTGATTTTGAAAAATGTAATCCAGTATGTCGGACATTTCCGTTGCTTTCAAATGATGTATTCCATTTAAATTGATTTAAGTTTTCATCATAGTTGGGTACATATTTTACGTTAATATTATTCCCCCAAGAACCAAAAGCTTTTAAAATTGCGTTTGCCCCTTTTTGTATTTCAATATCTTGAATGCCCGATCGCCCTAGTTCAGGTGCGTGATCATTTCCCCAAGGTTGGCTTCCGATAGCTAAATTATCTTGTAAAATTGGTACTCGTGAGCCGAATAGATTTTGAATAATGGGTTTACTTATTGTGCGACCTGTAGAAATCAATTGTACCATTGACAATCCCTTCATCTTTTCTGAAATATTAGAAGATTCTAATAATGAGAGATTTTTTAAATGTAGGTGATTGTGGTGGATTAATTCAGTTTTTGCATGAATATGTACTCCATGGATATCTTCAAATAAACCTAAATCAATAAAAATTGTATCTCGGTTGATTACATTAATTGAAAGCGATGTATCTGTTGAAAACCATGTTATTATTTTAGCCGAATTTGCACAATAATTTTCAAATAGTGCACCGCCATTAAAATCAGTGAATCCACTAATATTGTTATCGGTGAGTATTACAGGCAAACCACTTACGGGGATGCCGCTATTTTTATCGATTACGGTAAATTGGAATTTACAGGAATCCCACTGGCTATTTAGGCTAGTATTAATCATCCAAAGGATGAAAAATATGATTATTTTTTTCATTCATTTTCTTGTTTAGTTTTTTGATCGTTAAATTAAGTTGGGTTATTAACAAGAAAATGGTGGTGCTTTATTAAAATAGAGTTTGTTTGGTTTTAAATAATTTGGGTCGACTGTAAATAGTTCATCCTTATTTATAATGAAGTCTATGGAGAAGATAAAATCAGACTCAGTGTGATTCTTATATTGTAGATATAGAAAGTCACAAACAGCACAATTTTCCTCAATAATATGAGACGACTGATATGTTTGAGAACATTCACGTTGTAAATGTTCTTCTGAGCCATGTTTATGGATATGGAAATAGGATAACTGTAGGGCTATGAATGATAGCCAGAGAAGAACAAATCCTATCCACTTCCGTAAAATCATTTTGTTATGCCAATTCCTGAAGAGAATTAGTCATTTCTCTTAATTCATCTCTATTTATTTCGTTTTCACAACGAATGCAAAGACTTAGAAAATAAGTAAAGTTTTCTTCGGCAGTTTCTATTTCCTCCGCCAATGGAATTGTGAAACCACTATTAGATTCAAGGTGTTGCCAAGTTAATCGCAACGCGCGAGTAACCAAAGGGTCACTTTCAAGTTTAGCTAATTCTCTAACTTCTTGGATTTTTGGAATAATTTTATCGGATTGAATACCATTTTTCTCTACATCTGAAATGATTGCTTCCAAGTCTGAATTTGCATTTTTGTTTTGCATACTAATTCTATTGTGATGCAAAAGTAATTCATTTTTAATCTTGTGGCAACGATTTACTTTGCTTTGGTGTATATCGGGTTGCGGTAAAAGTTGAAATCAATACTAAAACTAGAACAATAGCAGTCGTATATTTGAGTGTATCCGTTTTTAGAATAATTGCAATAATTGTGGCTAATACGGGTTGAAGGTAAATATAAATACCTGCTAAACTCGGACCTGCCTTTTTCACAGCATATGCATTTAATAAATATACAAAAAAGCTGGTGAATATGAGTAAATACAAAATTTTATACGCGATTGAAATCGGTATTTGTTGCCAATCGGTCTCAACTAGATCAAATAATCCAATTGGTATCAAGTACAACAGTCCAAATGTGAATGTTCCTCTATTTATAGTAATGGGTTTGTAAATCAAAGTGAGTTTTTTAACCCTTGTAAGATAAAGAGCATAAAAAATTGCATTGATGGCAACTAGAATATCTCCTTTCCAGGTATCACTATATTGAATTGATGTTTTAGAACTGACGAGATAAATACTACCAAGCAATGCAAGTAATAAGCCAATAATAAAACCAATATGGGGTCTTTTTTTTACCCGTATATGGTCAAAAACTCCAACAAATAAAGGAGTAAACAACATAAGTACAGATGCATTAATTGGAGAAGTTATTTCTAAGCCTAGAAAGAATAAGTACATATTGCCACTTGTTCCCAAAAGTCCACAAATTGCAAATTCTTTACCATGGTTTTTCCAATCAATTTTTTCAGCTGTAAATAATCTCGCAAATATTTGAAAAAACACAAAGGCAAAACCAATTCTTAAAAGTGTGAGTGCGTCTGCATTCATGTAGGTAGGCATGATTTGCCCTGCCCAAGAAAAAAGTATAGCGTAAAATAGGCTAACCAGAAATAAAGATAAATGAACGGTCCACATTAGTTCCAACCTTTTTTCTTCTTAATATTTTCATAAGCTTTTTGGACACGAACAAATTTTTCGGAAGCAGCATTTTTTTCTGTTTCGGAAAGTCCTTGTAATCTATCTGGGTGAAAACGCTTTGCTAAATCTCTGTATGCCTTTTTTATTTCGGATTCTGTGGCATTAGGTGATACATCCAAAATTTTATAATCAGCATCCACACTACTAACAAACATTGCTTTTAGCGACAAATAATCAGGTTTGCTCACACCAAGTTGGTTAGAAACAATTTGAATGATATTTACTTCTGCATCCGAGACATTCCCATCAGCTCTTGAAATTCTAAAAAGTATATGAACTAACTCAAGTCTCTGGCTGTAACCCATTCTATTACGAAGGTTTCTACATACTTCGTATAGATTATGTTCTTGTTTAAGATAATCCCTTAGGGTTAATAGCATTTCTATACTTTGCTGTTCACCGTAGGTTCTAATGAGCATAGATTTGACCAAATCTAATTCACTCTTCATCGCCTTGCCGTCTGCTTTCATTACCGCGGCAATTAATACCAATAAAGAATTTTTAAAGTCTACATGAGAAGCAGTATTTTGGTATGAAAAACTATTTTGACCTCCATATTCGTTCGGGGTGTTCTCTCCAGTGTAAGCATAATCTATATAGGATCCTATAAGAAAGCCCACGACAGCCCCAAATGTTCCCGAAGACAGAAATCCAATTAATGCGCCTATTATTCTAAAACTCAAAATAAAATAAATTTAGGGTTGAGAGATGATAAAATCTTGAAATTGCTTCACTTTATTTTTGATAAGTACTCCTTGAGTAAGCCACAAATTAGAGTCTTCAGATGATTTAATCCAAAATAGTTTGGTTTGAACAGTTTCTGTATTGGTGGTATTTGCATTTACCTCAGTGTCTTCAAAATTTGGATTGTCGAAAATACTTATGGAAATATGTTTTTTATTGGTTAACGTATAATCGAATGTGATTATTGGTGTAGAGTTTATTATTGAATCCCTACGCGGAATATCCTTGTTAATGCCGGCTATATCGCCTGTTTCTCGGCTGAAATTTGAACACAGTAATAAATACCCGCTTAGTAACGAAATGTTAGCATTTTCAATTGTTTTATTCTGATGAATGAGTTCGGGAGCTTTATTTTCTTGGTTTTGTATGCTGAAATTCCATTCTGGATTTTGTGGCCAATTTACATTTAATTGGCTAATCTCATCAGGTGAAACTTCCAAAAGTTGAGAAGATCTCCATAGATTAATATTAGTATTGAAATATGGAGTAGCATATCCATTAAAGTTCTGTATTTCCACTAAACACGGTCTATCTGTTCCTTCTTTAAACATGAAAGTTGCTAATTGGTCTTGAGCAGGCCCTCCTACATAAATAGATTGAACTTCTTTGCCATTTGCGAAAAAAGTTGCTTTTGTGGCAAACTGAGTTAGTTGTCGGTTAACAAATTTAGATTGTTCATCAGTGGTAGGTCTTTGAATACGTAGTTTTGGCATTAACCAAAATATTAGCTGTTTAATACTATTTGTATCTGCTTTATAATTACCGAGATCATTTTTTACAAACCATACGTTATTCTCTTTATAAAAGGTTAAAATTCTTTGTGATTCGTCATTTGGAACAAATTCAACTTTATCGATTAATTTGGGATTTTCAATAGAAAATAATTTTGGGTCCCATTCGGAAGTCTGATTTAAATTTTTCCACAGGAAGCCCAAACTTGTCAGTACCAAAATGATAATTATAATAGGACGTATGATTTTTTTGTTCATAAGCAATTAATTTGCAGTTGCAAAAATAGTACGAGCCTTCGATAAACAAGAGGCTTTTTGGTGAATGGTAGAAAAAGAAAAAAAAAATATCTTGGATGTTGAAAAGTTAGAAATAATGACTATTTTTGCAGTCCTTTTAGAGAGAATCGTATGAAAACATATGAATAATCTAACGGAAATCGTTCTGTAAAATACAAGCCACCATAGCTCAGCTGGTAGAGCAACTGACTTGTAATCAGTAGGTCGTTGGTTCGATCCCGACTGGTGGCTCAAAGGTATTAAAAGCGTAAGGGTACCCATTCCCTTCCAAAATGGGGGTATCGCATAGCGGCAATTGCGGCGGACTGTAAATCCGCTCCTTCGGGTTCAGTGGTTCGAGTCCACTTACCCCCACCACACGTTTTTAGTATCTTTATTTGCGGGAGTAGCTCAGTTGGTAGAGCGACAGCCTTCCAAGCTGTAGGTCGCGAGTTCGAGCCTCGTCTCCCGCTCGCATCGAAGCAAGAGGAAACTTTTGCGGGGATAAGCCGATGTAGCTCAGGGGTAGAGCGTTTCCTTGGTAAGGAAAAGGTCAGGGGTTCAATTCCCCTCATTGGCTCAAAGTAACAGTTAATAAATAAAAAAAAATAAACAACAAACTACTATGGCAAAAGAAACATTTGACCGTTCCAAGCCGCACTTAAACATTGGTACCATTGGTCACGTCGACCACGGAAAAACTACCTTGACTGCGGCAATCACAACCGTTTTGGCGAACAAAGGATTTTCCGAAAAGCGCTCATTCGACGAAATCGATTCAGCTCCAGAAGAAAAGGAGCGTGGTATCACAATTAACACGGCTCACGTTGAGTATCAGACTGCAAATCGTCACTATGCTCACGTTGACTGTCCAGGTCACGCTGACTATGTGAAGAACATGGTAACAGGTGCTGCCCAGATGGACGGAGCTATTTTGGTAGTTGCTTCTACTGATGGACCAATGCCTCAAACTCGTGAGCACATTCTATTGGCTCGCCAGGTTGGTGTACCTCGTCTTGTAGTATTTATGAACAAAGTTGACATGGTTGACGATGCTGAGCTACTTGACTTAGTTGAAATGGAAATTCGTGAGTTATTAGACTTTTATGAGTTTGATTCAGATAATACTCCTATTGTTCGTGGATCTGCATTGGGTGGATTAAATGGTGATGATAAATGGGTTGATTCAATAATGGATTTGATGAATGCAGTTGATGAATGGGTTCCTGTTCCACCGCGTTTGGTTGACCAACCATTCTTGATGCCAATCGAAGACGTGTTTTCAATCACTGGTCGTGGTACAGTTGCAACTGGACGTATCGAGCGTGGTGTAATAAACGTTGGTGATGGTGTTGATCTTATCGGTTTTAGTGATAAATTGTCTTCAACAGTTACAGGGGTAGAGATGTTCCGTAAATTATTGGATAGAGGTGAGGCTGGTGACAATGCCGGTTTATTACTTCGTGGAATTGATAAAGAAGATATTCGCCGCGGTATGGTTATCTGTGCTCCAGGTTCAGTTAAGCCACATAAGAAATTCAAAGCTGAGGTTTACGTTTTGTCAAAAGAAGAAGGTGGACGTCATACTCCATTCTTTAACAAATATCGTCCTCAATTCTATTTCCGTACAACTGACGTAACTGGAGAAATCATGTTAGCAGAAGGTACTGAAATGGTAATGCCTGGTGATAATGTTTCTATCACTGTTGAGTTGATCAACGATGTAGCGATGGAAAAAGGTCTACGTTTCGCGATCCGTGAGGGTGGTAGAACAGTAGGTGCTGGTCAGGTAACTGAAATTATAAACTAACAGCGAAAGCTATCAATAAAAGAAGGAGTCTTGTACTCCTTTTTATACGGGCATAGTTCAATGGTAGAACTACGGTCTCCAAAACCGTCAATCTGGGTTCGAATCCTAGTGCCCGTGCTAAAAATAAATAAAATATGGCTAGTAGAATAACGAATTATTTCCGCGAAATTAAAGACGAGCTACTCAACAAAGTTTCGTGGCCTACTTGGTCCGAGTTGCGCGAAAGCACTTGGATTGTAATCGTTGCATCTTTGCTGTTCTCTTTGCTTATCTGGGCATTTGATAGCATCTTAGGTTTTTCTACTACTGAATTTTATAAGTTTTTTAAGTAATCCTTACAGGAAAGATAATTATGTCAACAGCTGAAGAAACTCACAAATGGTACGTCGTTCGTGCAATCACTGGTCAAGAAAAAAAGGTGAAGCACAACATTGAGGTTGAACTCGAGCGTGACAATAAATCCAGTTTTGTTCCTGAGATTTTAATTCCTACTGAAAAAATTTACCAAGTTAAAGATGGTAAAAAAGTTATTAAAGAACGTAATGCATTTCCTGGTTACATTTTAATTAATGCTGATTTCTCTGATCCAGAGGTAATGCCATTAATTAAGTCAGTTTCAGGAGTTGTTGGCTTTTTGGGCTCTAAAGATTCGCCAGTTCCATTACGTCAGAGTGAATTAAGTAGAATCTTGGGTACTGCTGATGACCTTACTGATGATGAGTCAGTGGGAGAAGAGCAGTTCTTAGTTGGAGAAGCTGTGAAGGTTACGGATGGACCTTTCAATGATTTTGACGGTGTTATTGAAGAGGTGCAAGAAGATAAAAGAAAACTTAAGGTTATGGTTAAAATATTTGGTCGTAGAACTCCACTGGAATTGAATTATAACCAAGTTCAAAAATTGTAAAAGTAAAAAGTAGTAACAGTATAAAATGGCAAAAGAAATTCAAGCATTTGTAAAACTCCAAGTTAGAGGTGGCCAGGCAAATCCTGCTCCTCCAATTGGTCCTGCACTTGGTGCTAAAGGGGTCAATATCATGGATTTTTGCAAACAATTCAATGCGCGTACACAAGATCAAATGGGTAAGGTTTTACCAGTTGTTCTAACTGTGTACTCAGACAAGTCTTTCGATTTCATCATTAAGACACCTCCTGTAGCAGTGCAATTGACAGAAGCATCCAAAATTAAAAAAGGTTCAGCTGAGTCAAACCGTAAGAAAGTAGGTTCTGTATCTTGGGATCAAGTTCGCGAGATTGCAGAGGCAAAAATGCCAGATTTAAATTGTTTCACTGTGGAATCAGCTATGAAAATGGTTGCAGGTACAGCAAGAAGCATGGGTCTCACAATTCAAGGGGAAGCTCCCTTCTAAATCGAAAGTTTTATGAAAATTTCAAAGAAAAGAAAAGAAGCGTTGTCTTTGTTTGATAGCAATCAATCTTATTCTCTAACAGAAGCTGTAGAGATAATAAAGAAAATGCCAGCACCTAAATTTGATCCATCATTTGATATTGATGTTCGTTTGGGCGTTGATCCTCGCCAGGCCAACCAAATGGTAAGAGGGGTTGCTACACTTCCTCATGGGCTCGGTAAAACGGTGCGAGTATTAGCATTGGTTACCCCTGATAAAGAGCAAGAAGCTAAAGATGCAGGTGCAGATTATGTTGGATTAGATGAGTATTTAGATAAAATTGCATCTGGTTGGACTGATATTGATATTATTGTTGCGGTTCCTGCAGTAATGGCTAAATTAGGTCGTTTAGGTAAAGTTTTAGGACCGCGAAATTTAATGCCTAATCCGAAAGCGGGTACAGTAACTCCTGAAGTTGGTAAGGCTGTAACAGAGGTAAAGGCTGGTAAAATTGACTTTAAAGTGGACAAAACTGGAATTATCCATGCGTCTGTAGGAAAAGCTTCCTTTGACGTTAATAAATTGGTTGATAATGCCACAGAGTTAGTTCAAGTTTTACAAAAACTTAAACCAACAGCGGCTAAGGGTACTTATTTCAAAAGTGTTTTTGTTTCGAGTACTATGAGCCCCGGTGTTCAGGTTGATATTAAGTCAATTCCAGGTATTTAATAAAGAGGTATGAAAAAGCAAGAAAAAGTAGCTATAGTTGCAGAATTAAAAGAGCATTTTGACTCTAATGGTTTTGTATATTTAGCAGATACCAATGGGTTGTCTGCAAACCAAACAAATCAACTTCGTCGTCTTTTACACGAAAACGGTGTTTCTATGAGAATGGTAAAAAATACTTTACTCTCTCTCGCTATGCAAGAGTCGGAAAAGGATTTTGAAGAGTTTTTAAATGGAAATATATTGACAGGTACAACATGTGTTATGTTTTCTGAAAATATTAAAGCACCAGCAAAAAGTATCGAGAAGTTTCGTAAATCATCCGATAAGCCTTTGTTAAAAGGCGCTTGGGTAGACGGTGCAGTTTTTATTGGAGATCAACATTTGTCAGAGTTGACTAAATTGAAGAGCAAAGAAGATCTTATTGGAGATGTTATTGCACTTCTTCAATCACCTGCCAAGAATGTCATTAGTGGTCTTCAGGGTAGTGCTGGACAGAAAATTGCGGGCTTGGTAAAAGCATTGGAAGAAAGAAATTAAACATTTAAATTAAAAACAAACTAAAAAGTATATACAATGGTAGATTTAAAAGAATTCGCGAATCAGTTGGTAAATCTTACTGTAAAGGAAGTTAACGAGTTAGCTCAAATTTTGAAAGATGAGCATGGAATTGAACCAGCTGCTGCTGCAGTTGCGGTTGCAGGTCCTGCTGCTGGCGGTGAAGCTGGTGGTGGAGCAGAGCAATCTGAGTTCGATGTAATCTTGACTAGTGCAGGCGCTGGTAAGCTTCAAGTAGTTAAGGTAGTAAAAGACATCACAGGTCTTGGCTTGAAAGAAGCTAAAGAAGTGGTAGACGGCGCACCTAAGGCTGTGAAAGAAAAAGTATCAAAAGCGGAAGCAGACGATATCGCAGCTAAATTAAAGGAAGCCGGTGCCGAAGTTGAAATCAAGTAATAACACCAACATTTAAGTCCGAAGCCCCTGGGAATTACCGAGGGGCTTTTGGGCGTTATTCGACATATCACCAATTGTCAAACCAAAAAAAACTAAAAAATTGAGTACAACATTCAACAATAGGATCTCATTTGGTAAAGTTAAACATGCCATCGATTATCCTGATTTTCTGGACGTTCAGCTGAAGTCGTTCCAGGAATTCTTCCAGTTGGATACTCCCTCTGATCTACGCGAAGGAGAGGGACTATTCAAGGTGTTCAGGGAAAATTTCCCAATCAACGACACCAGAAATATATTTAATCTTGAATTTCTAGATTATTTTGTTGATCCTCCTCGTTACACCATTCAAGAATGTATTGAGCGTGGTTTAACCTATGCTGTTCCATTGAAAGCCAAGTTACGCTTGAGCTGTAATGATCCTGAACATGAGGATTTCGAAACTATAGTTCAAGATGTATATTTAGGAACTCTGCCTTACATGTCACCCAACGGTACTTTCATTATTAATGGTGCAGAGCGCGTTATTGTAAGTCAGTTACACCGTTCACCTGGTGTTTTCTTTGGTCAAAGCATGCACTCAAATGGTACGAAGTTATTTTCGGCTCGTGTAATTCCATTTAAAGGCTCTTGGATTGAATTTGCGACAGACGTTAATGCCGTTATGTACGCATACATCGATCGTAAAAAGAAATTCCCGGTTACAACATTGCTTAGAGCAATTGGTTACGAAAGTGATAAAGATATTCTAGATATTTTTGGTCTAAGTGAAGAAGTAAAAGTTTCTAAAGCTGGATTGAAGCGAGTTTTAGGTCGTAAATTAGCCGCTCGTGTATTGCGCACTTGGATTGAGGATTTTGTTGATGAAGATACAGGAGAAGTTGTATCAATTGAGCGTAACGAAGTCATTCTTGAGCGTGATACTGAACTATTAGAAGAGCATATTGATATTATAACAGAGGCTGGAGTTAAGAGTATTATTCTAAGCACTCAAGGAGAAGGCGATATCGATTATGCAGTAATATACAACACTCTTCAAAAGGATATTTCAAACAACGGTAAAGAAGCGTTAGAAGTAATCTATCGTCAGTTGAGGAATGCAGATCCACCAGATGAAGAAACTGCTCGAGGTATTATAGACCGTTTGTTCTTTTCTGATAAGCGATATGATTTAGGAGAAGTTGGTCGTTACCGTATCAATAAAAAATTGAAGCTTGACTCTTCAATGGATGTTAAGGTATTGACTAAAGATGATATAATATCTATCATCAAATATTTGATTCACTTATTCAATGGATCAGAAATATTAGACGATATTGATCACCTTTCAAATCGTCGTGTAAGAACTGTAGGTGAGCAATTATATTCGCAGTTTGGAGTTGGGCTTGCTCGTATGGCAAGAACAATTCGTGAGAAAATGAATATTAGAGATAATGAAGTATTTACACCTCAAGATTTAGTGAATGCTAGAACTTTATCTTCAGTAATAAATTCATTTTTTGGAACTAACCAGCTATCTCAGTTCCTTGATCAGATTAACCCACTTGCTGAGATTACACATAAACGTCGATTAAGTGCTCTTGGCCCTGGTGGTTTGAGTCGTGAAAGAGCGGGTTTTGAGGTTCGTGACGTTCATTATACTCACTATGGTCGTTTGTGTACAATTGAAACACCTGAGGGTCCCAATATCGGTTTGATTTCATCACTTTGTGTGCATGCCAAAATCAATAGTATGGGATTTTTGGAAACTCCATATCGTGAAATTAAGAAGGGAAAAATTTCAAATGAAATTATTTATCTCAGTGCAGAGGAAGAAGATGGTAAGACTATTGCACAGGCAAATGCAGAAGTAGATGAAAAAGGAAACTTCAAAACGGAGTTTGTGAAAAGTCGAAAAGAAGGGGACTTCCCGTTGGTAGATCCAGAACAATTGGATTTGATGGACGTTGCTCCAAATCAGATTGTGTCTATTGCAGCTTCATTAATTCCATTTTTGGAGCACGATGATGCTAACCGTGCTTTGATGGGATCGAACATGCAGCGTCAGGCAGTTCCTTTATTACAACCAGAGGCACCAATTGTAGGTACAGGACTTGAAGAGAAAGTTGCTCGCGACAGTCGTTCGATGATTAACGCAGAAGGAAATGGTGTTGTCGTTGCCGTTGATGCCAATGAAATTGTTGTTAAGTACGACCATGATGATAACGATGATTTAGTAAGCTTTACTGGTGATTTGAAATCATATTCATTGATTAAATTCCGCAGAACTAATCAAAATTCTTGTATTAATTTGCGTCCTATCGTTAAATTAGGCGATAGAGTACGTAAAGGTCAAGTTCTTTCTGAGGGATATGCAACTCAAGGTGGAGAATTAGCACTCGGACGTAACTTAAGAGTGGCTTACATGCCATGGCAGGGTTACAACTTTGAAGACGCGATTGTAATTTCTGAACGCGTTGTTAAGGAAGATTTATACACGACAATATATATTACCGAATATGAATTAGAAGTTCGTGATACTAAACGTGGCGAAGAAGAATTGACTAATGATATTCCAAATGTAAGCGAAGAAATGACCAAGAACCTTGATGAGAATGGTTTGATTCGCATAGGTGCTGAAGTTAAAGAAGGGGATATTCTCATCGGTAAAATTACGCCAAAAGGGGAAACCGAACCTTCGCCAGAAGAGAAGTTACTTCGTGCAATCTTTGGAGATAAAGCAGGTGACGTTAAGGATGCATCATTAAAAGCTTCACCAGGAGCTCAAGGTGTTGTTATCGACAAGAAGTTATTTGCAAAAACTAAGAAAGATAAATCAACTCGCTCTACAGATAAAGCTCGTCTTCAGAAAATGGAAGATGATCATAAGAAGGACATGTTGGATTTGAAAGATTCCTTGGTTAAGAAAATCTTCCAAATTGTTTCTGGAAAAACCAGCCAAGGTGTTTACAATATGTATTCTGAAGAATTGATTCCTAAAGGAACCAAGTTTACTCAAAAGAATCTTCTTGCTATAGATTACACCAATGTAAACTATCACAATTGGACATCTGATGATGAGAAAAATGCATTAATTGTGCGTGTTTTAACAAACTATATTAATGTTTACAACGATAAGGTCACGAACTTCAAAAGAGAACAGTACGCAATTTCTGTTGGGGATGAATTGCCAACAGGTATCCTAAAACTAGCAAAAGTTTATGTAGCAAATAAGCGTAAATTAAAAGTTGGAGACAAAATGGCGGGACGTCACGGAAACAAGGGTATCGTTGCGCGTATTGTTCGTGCCGAAGATATGCCATTCCTAGACGATGGAACACCAATGGATATTGTTTTAAATCCGCTAGGTGTACCATCTCGTATGAACTTGGGCCAGATTTATGAGACTGTATTAGGTTGGGCTGGTATGGAATTAGGTGTGAAATTTGCAACTCCTATTTTCGATGGTGCTAGTCTTGATGAAATTACAGAATACACAGCTAAGGCAAATGTTCCTAAGCATGGTCTAGTATACCTGAATAATGGATTAACAGGTGATAAGTTTGATCAACCAACTACTGTAGGTGTGAGTTACATGTTGAAACTTGGACACATGGTAGATGATAAGATGCACGCTCGTTCTATCGGTCCATACTCATTAATTACGCAGCAGCCATTGGGTGGTAAAGCTCAGTTTGGTGGTCAGCGTTTTGGTGAGATGGAGGTATGGGCACTTGAGGCATTCGGAGCATCAAATATCCTACGTGAGATTTTAACCATTAAATCTGATGACATTGCAGGAAGAGCTAAGGCTTATGAAGCAATTGTTAAAGGAGATAATATTACCCAAGTGGGTACACCTGAGTCGTTTAACGTTCTTATCCACGAATTGAGAGGTTTGGGATTAGAACTTTCATTTTTGGATTAATACTGCATAAAAAAAGAAAATGCAACTTCAAAAGAAAAATCAAAAAATCGGAAGCAACTTTAGTAAAGTACGTATTTCGTTGTCTTCCCCCGAAATAATCTTACGTCGTAGTTATGGCGAGGTTGTAAAGCCAGAAACCATTAACTACCGTAGTTACAAGCCTGAAATGGGTGGATTATTCTGTGAAAGAATATTTGGACCTATTAAGGATTATGAATGCCATTGCGGTAAATATAAGCGTATTCGTTATAAAGGAATCGTTTGTGATCGTTGTGGTGTAGAAGTTACCGAAAAGAAAGTACGCCGTGAGAGAATGGGTCACATTAACCTTGTAGTTCCTGTTGCTCACATATGGTACTTCCGTTCATTACCAAATAAAATTGGTTACTTGTTAGGAATTCCTACCAAAAAATTGGACATGGTAATTTACTACGAGCGTTATGTAGTAATTCAACCAGGAACAGTAGAAAATGCCAACTATCTTGATTTACTAACTGAGGAAGAGTATTTAGACATTCTAGATGCACTTCCAAAGGAAAATCAAATGTTAAATGATAATGATCCAAATAAATTCATTGCCAAAATGGGAGCGGAAGGTTTGGAAGAGTTATTGAAACGTATTGATTTAGATAAATTATCTTATGATTTACGTTTACAAGCTGCTACTGAAACTTCTCAACAACGTAAGCAAGAAGCATTAAAGCGTTTGAAAGTTATTGAGAGTTTTAGAAGCGCTCAAAAAACTGGAGAGAATCGTCCTGAGTGGATGATCATGAGAATGTTACCGGTAATTCCGCCTGAATTACGCCCATTAGTACCATTGGAAGGTGGTCGTTTCGCAACTTCAGATCTAAATGATTTATATCGTCGTGTTATTATTCGTAACAATCGATTGAAGCGTCTTGTTGAAATCAAAGCTCCAGACGTGATCTTGAGAAACGAGAAACGTATGCTGCAAGAAGCAGTAGACTCTCTTCTCGATAATACTCGTCGTGCAAGTGCTGTAAAGAGCGAAGGAAACCGTCCATTGAAATCTTTGAGTGATATGCTTAAAGGTAAGCAAGGACGTTTCAGACAGAATCTTTTGGGTAAACGTGTGGATTATTCTGGTCGTTCAGTAATTGTTGTAGGACCTACACTGAAATTAAATGAGTGTGGACTACCAAAAAATATGGCGGCGGAATTATTCAAACCATTCATTATTCGTAAATTAATTGAAAGAGGTATAGTTAAAACAGTTAAGACGGCTAAGAAGATAGTTGAAAAGAAGGATCCAGTTATTTGGGATATTCTAGAAAATATCTTGAAAGGTCACCCTGTTTTATTAAATCGTGCTCCTACACTTCACCGATTGGGTATTCAATCGTTCCAACCCAAGTTGGTAGAGGGTAAAGCAATTCAATTACATCCATTAGTATGTTCAGGATTTAACGCTGACTTTGACGGTGATCAGATGGCGGTTCACGTTCCTTTAGGAAACGCTGCTGTAGCAGAGGCTCAGTTGTTAATGTTGGCGAGTCATAACATTTTAAATCCTGCAAATGGTTCACCAGTAACGGTACCATCTCAGGATATGATCTTGGGATTATATTATATCACTAAGCAAAGAAAGAGCACTCCTGAAAAGCCTGTAAAGGGTGAGGGGTTAACTTTCTATGGTCTTGAAGAGGTAACAATCGCTTACAATGAGAAAAGAGTTGACTTACATGCTCTAATCAAGTGTAAAGTAAAAGTTCGTGAGAATGGTGAAATCGTTGAGAAGATTATCGATACTTCAGTGGGTCGTGTACTATTTAACGAGGTAGTTCCTGAAGAAGTTGGTTTCGTTAATGAATTATTGAAGAAGAAAAATCTTCGCGATTTAATTACTACGGTAATTCGTTTATCAGGTGTAGCACGTGCTGCTGATTTCTTGGATGCAATCAAAAACTTAGGATTCCAACACGCATTCAGAGGAGGTTTATCATTTAACCTTGATTTCGTGAAAATCCCTGATGCAAAAGAGGAACTTGTGAATAAAGCAATGGACGAAGTAATGGAGATCCAATCTAATGCGGACATGGGATTCATTACTAACAACGAACGTTATAATCAGGTAATTGACTTATGGACTCGTGTTAATAATCAATTAGCGAGAATCCTTATTACAGATCTGCAAAATGATGATCAAGGATTTAACCCAATTTATATGATGCTTGATTCTGGTGCCCGTGGTTCTAAAGAGCAGATTCGTCAGCTTGGAGGTATGCGTGGACTTATGGCTAAGCCTCAGAAAAATAGCAACAGTGGTTCTGGTGATACAATTGAAAATCCAATTATTTCGAACTTTAAAGAAGGTTTGAACGTATTGGAATATTTCGTATCAACTCACGGTGCTCGTAAGGGTCTTGCAGATACGGCATTGAAAACGGCTGACGCAGGTTATCTTACTCGTCGTTTGCATGATGTCGCTCAGGATGTTGTCATTACTGAATACGATTGCGGTACTCTTCGTGGAATTACAATGAATCCTATCATTACCAATGATGAAATAACTGAGCCATTATATGATCGTATTTTAGGTCGTACAGCTTTGGATCACGTAAATCATCCCGATTCTAACGAAACAATTGTTGAAGCAGGTGGAGAAATTACCGAAGAGATTGCTCATGCTATTGAGGATGCCGGAATAGAAGAAGTAGAAATCCGTTCAGTATTAACTTGTGAAACAATTGGTGGAGTTTGCTCTTGTTGTTATGGTAGAAACTTAGCAACTGGACGTATGGTTCAGGCAGGTGAAGCAGTGGGTGTAATTGCAGCTCAGTCAATTGGTGAGCCGGGTACACAGTTAACACTACGTACTTTCCATACGGGAGGTACTGCGTTAAATATTGCGGCTGAAAATACATTAGAAACTAAATACGATGGTTTAGTTAGTTTTGATGGTATGCGTACTGTTTCTAAAGACGGAAAAGATATAGTTCTTGGACGTTCAGGTGAAATACGAGTACTAGATGCTAAGAGTAAAACTGTTATTACTTCTTATAATGTTCCTTATGGTTCAACTTTATTGGTGAAAGAAAATGATAAAGTGAAGAGAGGTGATAAACTTTGTACTTGGGATCCATTTAATACCTTAATTATCTCAGATATCGATGGTGTTGTAGCTTTTGAAAATATTATTGAAGGTGTAAACATGCGCGAAGAAGGAGATGAGCAAACTGGTTTATCTGAAATGGTAATTACCGAAACAAAGGATAAAACGAAGGTTCCAGTATATCGAGTTGAAAGCAAAGATGGAAGTGTTAAAATATTTAACATGCCGGTTAAATCAATTTTAGTATCTAAAGAGGGTGCTAAAGTGAAAGCTGGAGATATCTTAGCAAAGATTCCTCGTTCGGCTACAAGAACGCGTGACATTACAGGTGGTCTACCTCGTGTAACTGAGTTGTTTGAAGCTCGTAACCCTTCTAATCCAGCTGTAGTTGCTGAAATTGATGGTGTTGTAACTTATGGTGTTTCAAAACGTGGTAACCAAGAGATAATAGTTACATCAAAAGATGAAGATGTAAAACATTATCAGGTATCATTGTCTAAGCATATCTTAGTGCATGATGGTGATTATGTTCGTGCAGGTCAACCACTTTCAGATGGAGCAATTACTCCTCAGGATATCCTTCGCGTTGAAGGCCCTGCTGCGGTGCAGCGTTACGTATTGAATGGAATTCAGGAAGTTTATAATCTTCAGGGTGTAAAAATCAACGATAAGCATATTGAGGTTATCGTACGTCAGATGATGCAGAAGATGGAAATCTTGGATCCAGGTGATACACGTTTCTTAGAAGGTGAGGCTGCTGATAAATGGATTCTTCAGAGAGAAAACGATTGGATCTATGATAAGAAATTTGTTACTAATGCTGGCGAAAGTGAAAATATGCATGCCGGTCAAATCGTAAGTCTAAAAGATTTGCGCCAAGAAAATAGTGCATTACGTCGTCAAGATAAGAAATTAGTTGAATACAGAGATGCGGTTCCAGCAACAGCTACACCAATTCTACAGGGTATTACTAAGGCTTCTCTTGGTACTCATAGTTTCATGAGTGCTGCATCATTCCAAGAAACTACGAAGGTTCTCAACGAGGCAGCAATCTCAGGTAAAATTGATGAATTGAAAGGTCTCAAAGAAAACGTAATTGTTGGACACTTGATTCCTGCAGGAACAGGTATACGCAAGTTTGAAAATGTAGTAACAGGATCTAAAGAAGAGTATGATAGACTAATGGCTACCAAAATGGCCGATGTGGATTAATATTCTTTTAAATTAAATAGGAAAAAGCACATTTTCGGATGTGCTTTTTTTTATTCTAAACTACTAGCTTTCAATTGAGTTTGATATAACTCAAAATAGGATCCCTCCCGAGCCATAAGATTTTTATGCGATCCTAATTCAATAATTTCACCCTGATTTAAAACCATAATTTCATCACAATTTTTTATAGTACTCAATCGGTGTGCAATAACTATTGCCGTCCTTTTGTTGAGTAAAAGGCTAATTGCTTTTTGAATCAATTCTTCTGTTTGAGAGTCAATTGCGCTAGTGGCCTCGTCTAGAATTATTATATCAGGATCTATTGCGAGCGCTCGAATAAAAGAAATAAGTTGTCTCTGTCCCTGTGACAGACTCATTCCTCGTTCCGAAACGTTAAATTCAAATCCACCAGGTAGGGCATCAATAAATTCATAAGCACCGATTTCCTTCGCTACACTCTCTATAGTTTCAGTACTCATTTCTTCATTTTTAAGAATGAGGTTGCTTCGAATCGATCCACTGAATAAAAAGACATCCTGCAAAACAAATGCAACCTTCTGACGTAATTTTGATGGTATGTAATCTAATACGGACTGGTCATCAATTAAAATATCGCCTTTTTGATGTGGATAGAGTTGTGTTAGTAGGTTTGCAATACTAGTTTTACCACTTCCTGTGCTTCCAACAATTGCAAGTGATTTACCTGGATTTACGGAAAAGGAAATACCTTTTATTATCCATTGAGAATCATTATATGCAAACCAAACATCTTTAAATTCAATCTTTCCCGCAATTTTTTTAGGACTTATTGACCCGGTATGTTCAATGTGTTCTTCGTCATCTATTAATTTAAAAATTCTTTCTGCAGCTACTAATCCCATTTGGATATTATTAAATCTGTCGGCAATGGCTCTTATTGGTCTAAAAAAGAGATTTACAAACATTATAAATGCTGTGATTTCACCTAGTTGAATTTGTTTTTCAAATAATAAAATGCTGCCATATGAAATGATAATAGCAAATGCAAGCGCAACTAGAACTTCTACAATTGGGAAAAATATACTGTAATAGAATATGCTTTTAAAGTGCGCATTTCTATGTTTCGCATTTATTTTTTTGAATTTTGAATATTCATTATCTTCTTGGTTGAATAATTGTACAATCGGCATTCCTGTAATCCTTTCTTGTAAAAAGGCATTTAATATAGAGACTTGATTTCTCACTTCTTGGAAAGAATCCCGAACTCCTTTTCTAAAGAAATTTGCAGCATATAAAAGAAGTGGTATGACTAGTATCGTGAAAATAGTTAGCTTCCAATTTATAAAGATCATGCAAAATAGAATGGCCAATATTTGTATGATATCTCCGAGTATGGTAATTATTCCTGAAGCAAATAAATCAGTAATGGTTTGTATATCAGAAACACTTCGAGTAACAGCTGTCCCTACAGCAGTTTTATCAAAAAAACTTAATCTAAGTTTTGTTAAGTGCTCATAAACATATTGTCTAAGCTTAATAATTACATTTTGAGCAATATTTTCTGCTAAATACGAATTAGTAAAAGCTAAGCTTGCTTGTACAACTAACCAAATAACAAGACCACCGCACCAAATGGCCAAATAGTCAAATTTTCCAACCAATATTACTTCATCTATGATTAATTTATATATGTAGGGTTGTAAAGCAGTTAACAAGCTTTGAAATATCGTAAGAAATATGGCAATTGCTATATACTTCCTTTGATTTCCTGCAATCACAAAAAGTCTAGAAAGCATATGAAGTGATTGATTGCGGGATATTTTGTTTTTTGGTTTCAATTATACTACAAATCTAATCCTTGATAGTGTCATTATGGTACTGTGTAAAACTTTTCTTTAGTGTTTTGTTGGTAACCCTCGTTGCTTAGAAGTATTATTGTAGTATGGCTCATCATATTGCAATTGCGGGAAATATTGGCGCAGGTAAAACCACTCTTACTCATTTGTTGGCAAAGCATTACGGTTGGGATATGCAATTAGAAGATATGGATGAGAATCCATATATATCTGACTTCTATGAGGATATGCAGCGTTGGAGTTTTAATCTCCAGGTTTATTTTTTAAATGCGCGTTGGCAAAATATTCAAGATATTCGTATAGGTCAGAAAACTGTAATTCAAGACCGTACCATTTACGAGGATGCATTTATTTTTGCTCCTAATCTTCATTCAATGGGTTTGATGAGTACCCGAGATTATGAGAATTATCAGCGATTGTTTGAAAATATTAAGCAGCAGATAGAAGAGCCAGATTTGATGATATACCTACGTGCGGGTATCCCTAAGCTAGTTGATCAAATTCAAATGAGGGGTAGGGATTATGAAGATGCAATTAGGTTGGACTATTTGAAAAGGTTGAATGAACGTTATGAAGCCTGGATCGCTGATTATAAAGGTGAACTTCTCATTTTTAATGTAGACGATACTAATTTTCAAGAGAATCCTGATGATTTATCTAATATTATTAACCAAATTGAAAGTAAAATAAACGGTTTGTTCTAATGAGTTTTCAAAAACCTCAAATATTGTGGTTTTTGTTATGCTTGGCAATCCCCATTATTATACATTTCATACAATTTAGAAAAGCGAAAACTGTTTATTTTCCTGGGATTTTTCGCTTAATTAGAGCTGAAAAAGCTATACATAGGAATAGGCAAATCCGACATTGGATATTGCTTATAAATCGATTATTGATCTTTACAGCGATAATTTTGTCGTTCGCACAACCAAGTTGCAACAGTTTAAACTCCGATAAAAGTAAATTAAAAGATTTATATCTATGGATGGATTTGTCGCCTTCCATGTATACATTAGATGAAAGCGGACAAACTTCTTTAGAAATAGCAAAAGGAAGAATTTTTGAATTGCTTGAAAATGCTTCAAATCAATCAAATTTTCATTTTTATAACCATGAAAATAAGAGATTTCAACAGTATACCAAGGACGAGTTGAAGAGTTATGTTCTGAAAATTAATGAAGTAAAAGAGCCCATGGCTTTAAATGAAATATTGATAAAAAATAGCAATTTTTTTAATGAAAATACCAACAAATTATTACTCGCTTTCACTGATAGAAGAGGACTAATTTGGGATGAAAATGCCAATATAGAAACTGGTAATATAAATTGGATAGATTGTAATTCAGTAGGTAACTTTAACAATAGATTTATATCTAGTGCTATAATAACAGATTCTAATACACTGAATGTATTAGTCGATCGGGTGAATTATGATTACAAGGAAGAAATAGAACTTAACTTAGAATTAGACCAGCAATTTACAGGTTCAAAAAAATTGATTTTTGATGAAGGACAAAAACAGGTTTCCGCTGAATTTGAATTACAAAAAGATTTTAATGTATACTCAGTAAAAATTAACTCAGATGAATATCCATTAGACGATGTGTTGTTTGGACATAAACCAATTCCTCAAAAAATTGAAGTATTTTTATCTAAAAAGGAGGGAACATTATTAAAATTATTCAGTGTATTAAATGATAAATTCGAATTGAATGATAGTCTTAAACAAAACGAAATTAGAATAATCGATAATCAACCAGTCTCCGGTTTTGATTCTTTTGAAACAAAGGGTCTAAAAATGATTATTCCTGCAAGCAAAAAAGTATCTTTAGAAAAATTTGGTATTGGTGAGTGGGTAAGTGACACAATAAAATTAAACGAAAAAAGTTTTAATGCGAATTGGTTTGATGCCGCTTTGAATAAAAGTGTGAATAATCAAACTCAGATACCCTCTGTGTTGCAATTTTGGAAATTAGAGTCTACCCCTGTGGGTTTTGAGACAATTATTACTACCGAAGATAACTATCCAGTATTAATGGCTAAAGATCAAGGAAATGGTTATCTGCTCATATGGCTGGTTGATTGGGAGACAGGAATGAAAAATTTAAAGCGTTCTTCTTGGTTTGTTCCGGTATTTTCTCAATTAATGCAATTGAATAATCCTGCAAGTAATATTTCTTATGGACACTGGGGAACAAGTAATAAACTTTCTCATCCTTTATTTTTAAATCGTAGTTTAGATTTACCCATTACAATAAAAAATCATAATAAAGAATGGCTAGCCAACTTGGAGTTATCATCTTCCGGTGAATTTTTACCATTAGGATTTACATATGAGAAGAGTGGTTTTTACAAGATATTTGTTACCCCAACCGATTCCTTTTCTGTAGGTTTAAATATTGGTCGTGAAGAAAGTTTAAATTTTGACGTCCTTGATATCGAAAATAAAAAATTAGGAAATCTTTTAAATGGACCTTTAAATTACGATGCAATGATAAAAATTAAAGAGAATAATTTTAATTTTCTCTACTTTTCTTTGTTATTCATCTTGATAGAATTTCTATTATTGGTTTCAGTAAACAAAACAAAAATGTAACTTCGTATTTAGAATGTCCTCTTTTTTATTGAAAAATGCTCGTATTTCAGATGTAAACAGTAGTTGGCACGGGAAATCAGCAGATATATTAATCACCGACGGGCTGATTGCTAACATTCAAGAAGGAATCATTGACAACCAAAGTGAAATTATTGAATTAAATGGTGCTTTTTTAAGCCCTTCGTGGTTAGACGCTTTCGCTACAGTTCCAGACCCTGGGGCTAATTGGAAACAATCAATTAGTAGCTTGAAGGCAAATGCCCGGGAAGGAGGATTTGGGGAGGTTGTTTGTCTATGCGGTGAAGATCCATTGCCGCAAAAGCCTGCAATGATTTCATCGCTGCTTAAATCAAATCAACAAGGGTCAACAAAAATTCTACCTCTTGCTTTGGCATCTGAGGATAAGTTAGGAAAAGAAATGACCGAGGTTTATGAGCTTAAAAATGCTGGGGCAATTGCAATAACCGATGGAATAGTTAATTCGCTTAGAATAGGTTTGAAGACAAAATTACTTGAATACTGCGCTTCTCTAGAAATTCCATTATTATTACATCCATATGCTCAAAATATAGTGAAAGGCGGACAAATGCATGAGGGAAACGTTAGCGTAAATCTTGGATTAAAAGGAATCCCTTATGCGGCTGAAACTACTAAGTTAATGGAAGATTTAGAACTTGCTAAATGGGTAGATACTCCCATTATTGTGTTGGGTTTGTCATCTGAAGCAGGGGTTGAAATTGTCAGAAAAGCAAAGGCTGATGGTGTAAAGGTGAAAGCATTGGTTCCTATATTAAATCTATTATTTAGTGACGAAAATTTAGAGGGTTTTGATGAGAGCTTTAAAGTTCTACCTCCACTTCGTAAGGAGTCTGATCGTACTGCATTAATTAAAGGTATTATGGACGGAACAATTGATGGTATTTGTTCTAATCATAACCCGCAAGATGTAGAAAGTAAAAAACGTGAATTCCCTTATTCTGATTTTGGTGCTGCGGTAATCAGTGAATTTCCAAAATTTATTGCGTCATTAATCCTAAATGATAAAATAGACTCAGACATAATTCTATCAAAACTATATAACGGAAATAGAAATGTTTTTAATCTAAGTCCTACAAAAATTGAAATAGGGGATAGGGCTAATATTACCGTATTTTCTCTTTCAGATTCTCCTGAACTTAAGTCAAAAAAACCGTTTAATCTAATTTCTTTAGACTCGAATAATGCGGGAATAGTATTTCAATATTCAGGCGAGGGAAGTATAAACTAAACTCAAGATGGAGAAATTTAATAAATTTATTAAAAGTCCATTATTCTTTCATTCTATGAATGTTGGATTAATATTATTTGCAGCTCGCATAATAATGTATCTTACTCATCATTGGGAGATAGTTTTTAGTCCTGCATATTCCCCATTATCATTTGTTTTAATCGCATTTGCATGGATTTCCGCAATTCGTGTCGAGAAGCAAAATCACGAAACATTTAATTACGGTAAAACTCTGGGTGCCTTGATAAAAATGACGTTTGTTATAGTTTTTATTTCGAGTCTTGCAGATCCTTTATTGTACAATTTAATAGATCCAAGTTTAATAGAGCAAACAAAAGCAATTTCCATGGAAAAAATGGAAATGATATTAACGCAGCAATTAAAAGTATCTGACGAATTGAGGGACCTTCAAATGGAAGAAATTAAAAACTTAAACATCAATGGAGTTGGATTTTATTTGCAGACTTATTTTGTTCGAATATTAATGAATGCCCTTTTAGCTCTTATTTTTGCTATCTTTCTGAAGAAAAAAGCAGATAAAAATGCTTGGTTAAATCAATGATACATGCAAAAAAAGGAAATAAGTAGTTCCCAAAATTCTTGGTTTAAATCATTCCGTTTACTATTAGAAAAAAACAGAAAACGTAAAGAAGCACGGAAAATAATTGTAGAAGGATTTAAGGAAATAGAAATGGCCATAAAGGCCAATATTCCTTTGGAGTATATAATAGTTGAGGATAATATTTCAGAACAACAAATTTCTCAAATAGTTTCTTATTCGGAGAAGTTAGAATGTTATTATCTGTCTTCTGATTTATTTAGATCGCTTACTGTTCGAAAAACCGGTGATACAATTTTAGCTTGTTTTTCTTACCCTGAATTGAACTTTAGTTTGGAAGAAATTAATAATGCTGGTAGGTATATTATTGTGGAGGGAGTAGAAAAACCTGGAAATTTAGGTGCAATTCTACGAACTGCAGAATCTACTGGTATAACCGCTGTAATTGTTTGTGATGTAAAAGCAGATGTTTATCATCCCCAAGTAATTCGAAATAGTTTAGGTTGCAGTTTTTTAGTGAAAACTATAGAAGCAGAATCAATTGAGGTCCTCGAAGTATTGAAAAGAAAAGGGATTAGTATTTTCACAACTTTTATGGAGGACTCAGCTGGTTTATATAGTTATAATTTAAGCTCAAATTGTGCGATTGTATTAGGTACTGAACATTCTGGGGTAAGCGAAATATGGAGAAATCAAGGTCAAAATATAAATATTCCAATGCAAGGAGAAATTGATAGTATGAATGTTTCAATTGCAGCTAGTATTTTTATGTATGAATCACTCCGACAGAGAATTACTTCATCGATAAATATTGATTAATAAATGATACTACTTTAAATCTTGGAAGTTTTTAATAACTTTGATTATCATCTCATTATGCGTTTTCAATCAATAATAATTTCTCTTTCTCTATTATTCACTGCATCTGCAAATGCAAGTGATTCAGTAACTTTTAGAAATGTAATTAAAGGTCATCAGGCTCAAGTAGAAACATTTGCTATTTCCGATGATGGGAAAACATTAGTTACCGGTGGTTGGGATAATACCGTTCGTATCTATGAGTGCGATTCCATGGGTAATTGGGAGTTTATTAAAGATTTTAGAAGGCATTTCGGAGCTATTACAACTCTAACAATTTCACCAGATAAAAAATATTTTGTAAGTGGCTCCAAGGATAACACTTTTAATATGGTTGAGATGGTAACCGGTAATATTGTTTTTACGGGTAGAGATCAAAATAGACCAGTAACGGATGTCTTTTTTACAGAAGATGGAAATTTTTTATTTACATCCTGTGAAGACGGTTATGTATTTATTTATAAGATGGATGATATGCTTTTTGCTGTAAGTAAGCCTACTAAAGTCCGCGTTGGGTCGCCTGTTTATGACATTGATTTATCCATAAGAAGAGGTAATATATTTGTTTGTACTAGGGGTAATGAGTTGCTGGAAATAAATACAAAAGGTGCAGTTGTGAAAAGGTATGTGGCTCATACGGCACAGGTTAATTCTATGGCAATTTCTCCGGATAAATCTGTAATTGCAACATCTGGGGATGATAAGCGTGTGTATTTGTGGAATTCGAAAACGGGGGATACAATTGCATCGCTAACAGGTCATGATTGGAAAGTGAACCATGTGAGTTTTTCACCTGATGGAAGATTTTTAATAAGTGCTGGGAATAAGGGTAAAGTAGTTGTTTGGAGCATGGACTCAATGAAAATGGTTCAGGAATTTACTCCAATTGGAAATAATGCAAGGAAAGCAATTTTTACTTCTGATATGAAGGAAATATTGGTGGCTACTCTGCAGAATGGTCCATTATATGGTTTGTCGGTATATAATTCAGCTTTTGCCTATTTGCCTAAGGAAGAGAAGAAAAAGGAAAAAAAAAGTGAAAACTAGAAAAACAAAAAAAGGAAAATAAGATGAATACAGATGTGCATAATAGCAATAAAGCACCAGAGCCAGTTGGTCTATATCCTCACGCGAGAAGGGTAGGTGATTTATTGTTTTTAAGTGGAGTAGGACCACGTGAACGTGGGACAAAAAGAATACCCGGTGTCGAGTTAGATGAAAATGGAAATATCACTAGTTATGATATTGAAACTCAATGCAGAAGTGTATTTCAAAATGTACGTTGGATTTTAGAAGCTTCTGGGTCTGCTTGGGATAAAATGGTAGATGTTACTGTTTTTCTTACCAATATGAAGGACGATTTTCCTGCTTACAATAAATTGTGGGCTGACTATTTTGGCGATAATCCACCTTGTCGTACAACGCTAGAAATTAATTGTTTACCTACTCCAATTGCAATAGAGTTAAAAGTTATTGCTACCGTAGTTTAAGATTGATAATTTGGCGTTGCTTCAACGCGTTAATAACTAAATGGAGCTGCAAAATGTAAATTCCCAATATGTAGAGTATCTGCATAAAATTAAACGTATGAGTGTGCATACGGTGACTTCATATGAAAATGATTTAGAGCAGTTCAGAGTTTTTGTTTCAACTGTTGCTATTAATGATATAGAAAAAATTAAATCACAACATATTAGATTATGGATGGGGGACTTAATCTCATCTGGTATTAAGGCTCGCAGTGTAAATAGGAAGTTAAGTAGTTTAAGAGGCTTGTTCAAGTATTGCAGGAGTCATGGCTTTATAAATGCAGATCCAATGGTAAAGGTGGTGCCCCCCAAAACACCCAAACATTTAGTAAAGGATATCCCAGCAAGTGATTTAATGAAGATGTTTGACTCTTATCCATGGAATGAAGAAGAATTTGGGCACAGGAATAAATTAATATTATTGATGTTGTACACAACAGGTATGCGTTTATCTGAGTTAATAGGCTTACAAGTTCAGGATATAGACTTAAGTAGAAACGCTGTTCGTGTATTGGGCAAAAGGAATAAAATACGAATGATTCCTATACATCAAGAATTGCTTGGTCTTATTGAGATTGTAAAAGGGGATAGAAGTACAGGACAACTATTTTTAACCGACAAATTTAAACCGCTTTATCCCATGTGGTTATATAGATTTGTGAATTTATATTTGAGAAAGTTTTCCCACGCATCTAAAACAAGCCCTCATGTTTTGAGGCACTCATTCGCAACTCATATGCTGAATAATGGGGCAAATCTTATGGCAATCAAAGATTTACTAGGACATGCTAGTTTATCAGCGACTCAGGTTTATACAAAAAATTCATTTGAGAAGCTAAAGAAGATTCATCAACTGCATCCTAGAAAATAAAAAAGGCTTTCCCTTGGGAAAGCCTTTTTATATATGTTAACGGGGCAATACTAACCCTGCATTTCTTGTGTTTGCATTTTTTGCTTGTATACAGCACGCATTTTCTGCATTCTACGAGTGATACAAGGCTTTTCAAATGCTTGACGTGAGCGCATTTCTTTGACTACTCCAGTCTTCTCAAACTTCTTCTTGAATTTCTTCAAGGCTTTTTCAAGAGAGTCGTTTTCTTTAACGTTTGTTATTAACATGTTGTGGTTTTTTCAATTTATGGGTTGCAAATATACAAAACTGTTTTGATAATTTCTTATTTAGTCTTTTAAAATTGCTCTAGAAATAACAAGTTTTTGTATTTCACTTGTTCCCTCTCCTATAGTGCAAAGCTTACAATCGCGATAAAACTTCTCTACTGGGAAATCTTTAGTGTAGCCATATCCTCCAAAAATCTGCAAAGCTTCATTGGCGCAGAAAACGCTAGTCTCGCTTGCGTAATACTTAGCCATAGCACTTACTTTGTTTACATTTTGACCGTTGTTTTTAAGGTCACAACTTTCTTGAATTAATAGTTCGGAGGCCTCAATTTTTGTGGCCATATCTGCAAGTTTGAAAGCAATTGCTTGGAAATTTGAAATTGGTTGTCCAAATTGCTCACGCTCTTTTGAGTATTTTAATGCGGTTTGGTAAGCACCTTTTGCAATTCCTAAACTAAGCGCTGCAATTGAGATTCTTCCGCCGTCTAATACTTTCATGGCTTGAATAAAACCATCTCCAACATTTCCTAATACATTCTCTTCGGGAATTCTGCAATCTTCAAAAATCATTTCAGCAGTTTCTGAAGCTCGCATACCTAGTTTATTCTCTTTCTTGCCACCTTTAAAACCTGGAGTTCTTCGTTCTACCACAAATGCTGTAATTCCATGTGAATCCAATAATTCACCGGTTCGTGCCAAAACCACTGCAATATCTCCAGTAATTCCATGAGTTATCCAATTTTTTGCACCGTTTAATACCCACTCATTACCTTCCTTTTTAGCTACACATTTCATTCGTAAAGCATCTGAACCAGTATTGGCTTCGGTTAGTCCCCAAGCTCCAATCCATTCTCCAGTTGCTAATTTAGGCAGCCATTTTTTCTTTTGTTCTTCATTTCCAAATTGAAGAATATGTCCTGTGCACAAACTATTATGCGCTGCCATACTCAATCCTATACTGCCGCAAACTTTTGCTAATTCTTCAATTCCTGCCGCATATTCGTAATATCCGAAACCAGCACCATCGTATTCTTCAGGAACAAGCATACCTAATAGACCTAACTCTCCCATCTCCTTAAAAATATCAATAGGAAAGGTTTGCGCCTCATCCCATTCCATCATATTGGGTCTAATTCTTCTTTCCGCAAAATCTCTCACTGTTTGACGGATCATTGATACATTTTCTGATTCCTGAAAATTCATTTCACAAAAATACACCCAATAAAATAAGTTATTGTCAAATTCTAGTTATTTTGGTAAATCATCAAATTCTAAATATAAAGAAAGAATTTTTCGTAGTGAAGGACTCAAAGTTTGCATTTTATCAAGGTCAATTAACGTGAGTTTTTTATGAAACTTTTTATACGATAATAATCTTTTGGTTAAATCTTTACCTATATATGGATGACGATATAATTCTCTAATATTTGATTCAGAAATTGGTATTTTAATCACTTTTGAATTGTCTACTATCCAGTTCGTATTTTCATTATTGATTATTCCAGAGTCAAAGTAATTAATCTCCAGAAGTTGAAACTTCGAAACAAAACCACCAAGACGTTCTCTATATCTTAGAATTCTCATAGCTGTAGCTGGTCCTATTCCCTTTACACAAGTTAGTTGCACGCTGTCGCATGAATTTAAAGAAATATTTAGAGTTTCTTGGAAGGCTTTACCTTGAAAATTTGAGTTATTAATTGGGTTGAATTCTAGGATTAACGTATCAATACTTGTAAGTTGAGTTTTTTTTATTTTGTAAGGGAGAAAGGGAAGGTGTATTTCAGGATGAATCAAGGGAATACCATGAATGGCAGGGTTTTTTAAGATCTTCTTTTCAATGAAGGTTTTGCTTTTATTGTAAAAATATTGGGCTAACAAGAGTAAGAATGCAACAATTAAAAAGTGATAAGTTGCAATAAATTGAGGTTTCCTGAATTGCTTAAAAAGGGGGTTCACCCCGTGAAGTTACTCAGTGCCTGCGAGAGACTCTTTGCGATATTCGCCAGAATCTAATTTGTGTTTAACAGATTTAAAGGCGTTTATTGTTTCTTCTACATCCGCTAGTGAATGGACAGCGGTAGGTATTAATCGCAACATAATTACACCTTTTGGAACTACAGGATAAACTACGATACTGCAGAAAATATTGTAATTCTCTCTTAAGTCGTAGGTTAAATGGGTTGCTTCAGGTATCGTTCCATTAAGTAAAACAGGTGTAACAGGAGTAGTAGTGACACCAATGTTGAAACCTGCATCTTTTAAGCCTAATTGGAGCGCTTTTACAATCTTCCAAAGATTTTCTTTATGTTCTGGTTGAGTTCGAATCATTTCTAATCGCTTGATTGCCCCAACTACCATTGGCATTGGAAGGCTCTTTGCGTAGATTTGAGAACGTAGATTATAACGCAAGAACTTAATTAGTTCAGGTGTAGAACCAATAAATGCACCAATGCCGGCCATTGATTTCGCAAATGTGCTGAAGTATATGTCTATTCCATCTTGGCAATTCTGTTCTTCACCTGTTCCAGCTCCTGTTTTTCCCATTGTTCCAAAACCATGAGCATCATCAACAAAAAGGCGGAAGTTGAAATCTCTTTTAAGATCAACAATTTCTTTAATTTTACCTTGTGATCCACTCATGCCAAATACTCCCTCTGTAATAACGAGAATGGCACCACCGGTTTCATTAGCGAGTTTTGAGGCTCTATTTAGTTGAACTTTCAAGCTGTCAATATCGTTATGTTTATATACATATCTTTTTCCAATATGTAGTCGTAATCCATCAATAATACATGCATGAGATTCAGCATCATAAACAATTACATCATGTCTATCAACAAGAGCATCTATTGCACTCAATACTCCTTGATATCCATAATTTAACAGTATAACCTCTGGTTTTTCTATAAAATTGGCTAAATCATTTTCAAGTTGTTCGTGGTAATCAGAGTTTCCGCTCATCATTCTTGCTCCCATCGGGTAAGCCATTCCAAATTCTTTAGCGGCGTCTGCATCCGCTTTCATTACTTCGGGATGATTTGCTAATCCTAAATAATTATTTAAACTCCAATTTAACTTAGTTGATCCTCTAAATTTCATTCGAGGTCCAATAGGACCCTCAAGTTTCGGAAAAGTGTAGTAACCATGGGCATCATCTGCATGTATTCCCAATGGTCCCATTCTGGTTTTAAGTTTTTCAAATAAATCCGCCATCAATACCAAGATTTAAGTACAAAAGTATTTCTTTTTTTGGGTCTTTCTTAACATTAAAACAACAAACAAAATACGCTAGGGTTTTTACCAATTTGAATTGGTATTTTTTCCCATTGAGCAATGGTTTTGGTAGTAATTGTTTCGTTTTCAGTATGTAGCGCTATTGATAATGATAGTTTACATTGAGGCGGAAGTAAGGAAATTAATGAATTTAACATTCTGTCACTACGATAGGGGACTTCGATAAATACATGTGTATATCGGTTGTATGGTGGTTGTCCCCATGATTTTACTAGTTTTGAAAAAGCCGGTTCTTTAACCGGGAGATAACCATGAAAAATGTAATTTTGACCATTTAATCCACTTGCTTCTATGGCCATGGCAATACTGTTTGGTCCGATAAGTGGTTCAATAATCCGTTTTTGTTTGTGTGCCCATTTAACGGTTTCATTACCCGGGTCGGCTACGCATGGAATTCCTGCTTCTGAACAAAGTCCAATTACATTTTCATTTTGAATTTCTGATAGAAATTCATGAAGATCTCGAATATCAGAACGAATGCCATGTTCGAAAATATCTAATTCATCAATATTTATTCCTAATTTCAGAGAGCTAATAAATCGTCGTAATGTTCGAGGGTTTTCTGCAACCCAAAACTTTATAGATTTTAATTTCTCCAAATGGTAATCGGTGATATATTGATTATTGCTGAATTCTCCTATTGGTAATGGAAATAAAACAAGATAGTTATCTGTACTGTTGGTCATTGATGCAAAACTCGGGAATAATTGTCATTTGTTCGACAGAATACCTCTCAGACATCGATAATAGGACTAACTTTGTGACGTGAATTTCATCCGAAATCTTCAAAAAAGGTGGAATGTGTCTTCCCCACTGCAAGTAATACAAATATTATTGGTGTTTGCAATTACGGGTACAACGGTTGTATATCTTAAGCGTTTTATTAAACCAATGTTTATTGAGCATTGGTGGTTTGATTTGGCTTATTACATATTAATATTACCTTTTTATAACTTATTACTTTTAGTATATGGGTTTGTTTTCGGACAAGGAAGGTATTTTTTGAATTTCGAAAAGAGATTTTTTTCAAGGTTATTTGGTAAAAATCCTAAATAATGGCAACAAAAGAGCAGATATTAGAAGCGCTGAGTAATGTCGATGATCCTGATTTAAAGAAGGATATCGTAACTCTAGGAATGGTCGAGAAGTTAGAAATTGATGGTGATAATATTTCGTTTGATTTAGTTTTAACTACGCCAGCTTGTCCAATGAAAGATATTTTGCATAATGCATGTCAGACAGCTATTGCTCATTTAGTAGATACTAAATTAAGGGTAAATATAAATGTTACGCATAGGGTTACATCGGATTCTTTATCAGAAAATGCACTGCCGAATATTAAAAATATCATTGCCGTTGCAAGTGGTAAAGGAGGCGTTGGGAAATCAACAGTTGCAGCAACATTAGCAATGTCTTTATCGCACTCCGGAGCAAAGGTTGGATTAATGGACGCCGATATTTACGGTCCGTCCATTCCTACACTTTTTAATGTGCAAGGTCCATTGGAAATGAGAGAAATTAATGGGAAGTCAAAGATGATGCCCATTGAATCAAACGGACTTAAATTATTGAGCATAGGATTTTTGACAGCTCCAGGACAGGCGGTTGTTTGGCGTGGACCAATGATTTCTAGTGCTTTTAAACAATTTATTAATGATGCTGAATGGGGTGAATTAGATTATCTAATTATTGACCTACCGCCAGGTACGGGCGATGTTCAAATATCATTAGCTCAATTAGCACCTTTAACAGGGGTAGTTGTGGTAACCACTCCGCAAGAAATGGCATTAACTGATGCTCGTCGTGCGATCGATATGTTTAAACTCGATGCAATTGCAAAGCCATTAATTGGAGTGGTTGAAAACATGTCTTATTTCCAGCCGGATGATGCTCCAGATAAAAAATATTACATATTTGGAAGAGATGGAGGGAAAGTATTGGCTGATACATTTGACCTAAATTTTTTAGGGGAGTTACCTCTGAGAGAAGGTATTTGTTTTAATGCTGACTCTGGTCAATGGGCCATGGATTCGGAATTGATGACTCCATACCATAAGATGGCTGGGGCAATTGCTCAACAAGTTAGCATATTGAACCGTAAGTAATTAAATTTAATTCTATCTTTGCATTATGGAGATTAATAACGAAATAGAAAAGGTGCTTGACACTATACGGCCATATCTTCATCAAGATGGGGGAGACGTTGAATTGGTGGAGGTACACGATAATATGGATGTTTTACTCCGTTTAACGGGTAATTGCAGTTCTTGTTCCATGAGCGACATGACCATGACTGCGGGTATTGAAGAAACCCTTAGGAAATCATTTCCTAATTTAGGAAAAATTACTGCTGTAAAGGATTAATTTGCTTTTGCATTCATTCCTGCTTCCCAGTGTTCTTTGCATCTGGCCTGATACACATCAGAGTGTCCTACAAGTACTAAATCTTCAGTTTTTATCGTTCTAAAAGTATGGGTAGCCTCTTTGCTGCAAATATGGCACTTCGCTAATAATTGCATGTGCTTGTTGGATAATTTTTTAAGTGCCCGCATTGGTCCGAAATCCTGATTTAAATAATCTTTATCTAAACCCGCTGCAATAACACGAATCCCATTAGACATTAATTCACCAATTATTTCAATAATAAAAGGTCCAAAAAACTGCACCTCGTCTAAATATACTTCCCGAGTATGGGGTGTTATTAATGGGTAGATCTCTTCAGCCTTAAATAATCGATGTCCGATTACTTGTAGCCCACTGTGAGAATGTACGGCATTATCAGAATATCTGTTATCTATAACGGGTTTTACAACCAAACGCTCGTTGATATCTATTTCGCTTTCATTGTAAAGTCCAATTAATCGGGTAGTTTTCCCCGAAAACATACACCCATATATAAGTGTAAAATCTCTCATCAATCCTCCAAAAATACATAGTAATTTTCCGAAATAAAATACAATAAATAAGATGAATCCAAGTTTAACTCAAATTCTAGATAGAATTTCTGTACTTCACGAGGAACTGTCAACAGCAAGTGGGGGTAGGAAAAAAGAGATTCTCGGAAAAATAAAATTGATGTCGGCACAAATGTATTTAGAGGCAGATATGGAAATCATTGCGAGTATCGAAGAAAGTGAGCAAAATCAAAACAAAACTATCGAACATTATGAAAATAATGAACACAATATCACTTCTGATCCAATTGTCAGTGATGATTTTCATGATGAACCTAGGGATTCACATTTAAATGATTTTGAAGATTTGCAAAAATCACAATTTGTACCCGATGAATCTAAAGAGTTGGAGCAACCCCAACAGAGATTATTTGAAATTGAAGAGGAAGAAGAACAGGAAGAAATTGATGAGGATGAAACTGCCGAAATTGCGGAAGATGAGCCAGATGAGGACGATTATGTGTCTGGAATTAGAAAGGATTTTAGTTCAGATGTTAAACAACGTGCAAATGATGTTATGGGCATGTTCTCTTTAACAAGAAGGTATGAATTCGTCAATTTTCTTTTTGGGGGCGAGTTGGAGAAATTTAGTCAGTTTCTATGTGAGATGATAACTGCCCAAAGTACGGAAGATAGGGATACCGTTTATCATCGTTGGCATTCGGAATATGACTGGAGAAGAAAAGACGAAGCAGCGAGTGATTTACTTAGAAATATAAGAAAAATGTTGTAAACCCCTGTTTTTCACGCTTGGCAAATAGCGTGTTAAATGAGGGAACATATTTTATCTAAACATCCATTATTAATTCCTTTCTTAGGAGCCCTTTCAGGGACATTATGTGATGTGCCATCATTACTATTGTTTTTTGTAATTGTATTTTTACTTATAAAACGTAGACATGCGATTTACATCAAGTTCTTAATACTATTTGTACTCTTTTCAATGGTTACTTCCATTGTGAGTTCGATTCAATATGAATCTTTCAATTACAGAAAGAAAAAAATTGAAAATGAGGATGATATTATTTTTCAAGTCATTCAAACTCACAAATCAGTAAAAGGAGATTATTTAATACTTGACTGTTCTATTAAAAGCATTGGAAATGAGTCAACAAATGGTAAAGCTAAGATAATCATTGATCGGCGAGCTTCAGTTTCTGTTGGTGGGATTTATTGCGCAAATTATACACTGTTAAAAAAGAGCAATATTGACCGGAAGTTTGAGAAATTCAATTATAGCAGAGATTTATTAGGAACCTTATTAGTTAAAGCGAATCAGATCAGCGCTTTGTCGGGATATAACTTAAATTCTTTTGCATCTGCAAATTGGGTGCGTCAGAATCTAACAATACGACTTCATGTTTACTTGCGTGCATTCTCAATGAATCTGTATAAAAGAACATTCTTAGGCCTCAAAAGTGATTTTAACGATAAGCAATTACAAGGTTTCAAAAAAGCCGGTGTTATGCACGCATTAACCATATCAGGTATGCATATGGCAATAATATTCGGCGCACTAATTTTTCCTGTAAAACTGCTTATGAGGAAATGGCATTTTACTCGCTGGCTGAAATTGCTGAGTATCCCATTTTTATGGTTCTACGCAGAAATTACAGGAAGTGCACCACCAGTGGAACGGGCATTTGTATTTATTTCAATTTCAGTAATAAGTTCTTTGCTAATCAACCGAGATGTTAGAATTAGGGATTCAGTTTTTACTGTTGGAGTTTTGTATTTAATATTTCAACCGAGATCCATTTTTGATATTTCAGTACAATTATCATTTGCAGCAGTATTTGGTATTGCTTGGATAGTTCCCATATTGAAATCGATTTATTCGACAAGCAATATTTTACTTGATTTTCTGTGGAGTTCAATTTGCATGAGCATCGGTTGTACAATAAGTACTTTACCCTTTATATTATATTATTTTGGAGAAATTTCGTCTGGGTTTATTATTGGTAATCTGCTTCTTGGGTCTCTATTTACAATTTGGGTGGTATTGTGTCTTTTGATTTCCATTTTCGCATTATTGCATATAGAATTAGTATTCAGTATCGGTTGCAAGTTGATGAATTATTTTGGATATGTGATTGAATACATCAGTCTTCAATTTTTTAAGTTGAAAATATCAGGTCTAAAGGTTAGTTCATTTTCATCATTTGAATTAATCTACTGCTATATACTCATAACTTCGGCAGTCATTTTTTTGATCAACTATCAAGAATCTAAATCAGACAAATTACAATGATTATCTTTGCTAAATGGACTTTGTGAATAGTGAGATTATTGGAAGAATTGGGTTTGTTATTTTAAATAGACCCGATAAGAGGAATGCGCTAAATCCTCAGTTAGTAAATGAAGTTACTTCAGTAATGAAGGAGTTTAATGCGAATGAAACTATTCGAGTAATTGTTATCAAGTCCTCAGATAAGCCATTTTGCGCAGGGGCGGACTTATCCTATATAAAAGCATTGAGCGATTTTACATTTGAGGAAAATCTTGAAGATTCAAACCGCTTGAAGCACATGTTTGAACTAATTTATAACTCGCCTAAAATTACAATTAGCCAAGTTGAGGGGCCTGCAATCGCGGGAGGGTGTGGATTAGCACAAATGACGGATTTTTGTTTTGCTAGCGATGAAGCAATATTTGGATATTCAGAGGTGAAGATTGGATTTATTCCTGCTTTGGTAATGGTTTATTTAAGGGAGAAGATAGGTATGAACCTGTTAAATAAATGGTTGCTTACAGGATCGGTTTTTGCGGCGGATGAAGCTTTAAAGGATGGCCTAATTTATAAAATTTCAACCCCTGAAAAAATAGAGTCTGAAGTAATAGCGTTTGCCGATAAAATTGCTAGTAGTACTAGCGGAGATTCAATCCGTTTAACAAAATTATTAATGCGAGAAATTCCACCTAATAGACTTAATGCTTTAGAATTAGCGGCAAAATCAAATGCTGAAGCGCGTCAAACAGGTGATTGCAAAAGAGGGATTTCTAGTTTTTTAAATAAAGAAAGAAATAAGTGGTGATTTATACAGATACGCATTGTCACCTCTATGGAGATGAGTTTAACGAGGATATTGAAAGTGTAATAGCAGATTCGGTTGCAGATGGAGTGATTAAAATATTGCTACCAAATATTGATTTAGACAGTATTGGTGCAATGCACATTTTGAGTCAAAAATATCCTGATAACTGCTTTCCAATGATGGGTTTACATCCTTGTTCAGTCGACAAAGATTATCAACAAGTATTAGACAAAATGTATTCCTATTTTTCTGAAAATAGGTATGTTGGAGTTGGTGAGGTTGGTTTGGATTTATATTGGGATAAATCAACCGAGAATATGCAAAAAGATGCATTGACTCAACAAGTGGAATGGGCCATTGAATTCGGACTTCCTTTATCACTTCACACGCGAAACGCTACTCATAAAGTATTGGAGATTTTAAAACCCTACAAGGGTAAGATAACTGGAGTTTTTCACTGCTTCAGTGAAAGTATGGAGTTAGCTGAAGAGATTATTAAATTAGGTTTTTACTTGGGAATAGGAGGAGTGGTTACTTTTAAAAAAGCAGGGATAATCAATGTTTTAGAAAAAATTGGTATCGACAGGGTTGTTTTAGAAACAGACTCCCCTTATTTAGCTCCAACGCCCTTTCGAGGGAAAAGAAATCAACCGGCATATGTGAAAATAATTGCTGAATTTATAGCAGATTCTTTAGGTATATCAACAAATGATATTTCAGCGTCTTCTCAAAATAATGTAAATCAATTGTTTGGGAATTTGTGATAATTGTCACAATATCTCTAGTGTATTTTGTAGAGTTTTGAATAATTCAGAATTTTCAATACACAATGACTAAAAAACTACACCATTTCAACTGCTCATGTTGCAGCGACGATTCCACTAATTCAACAAATAGAAGAGACTTTTTAAAAACTGCTGGTACGGCAGGGTTTGGCTTTGCCTTTGGTTCAATGGCTGCTGGAACAATTACAGGTTGTGCTTCTGATGTTAAAAATATGAAAAATACGGGTGCTGTTCAAAATGGTAAAGCTCAGCACTTTTCAATATTGCAAACTGCAGATATTCATGGTCAGTTATTAGTGCATGATGAGTTCTTTTGGGAGCAAGATAAGGCGGTCTTCAAAAAGAGAGGTGGAATGGCATCATTGAAAACAATGATTAATGAGCTACGTAATGAAAATCCAGGTAATACAATGGTAATAGACGGTGGTGACTGCTTCCAAGGAAGTGGTCTAGCTGCCTTGACCGAAGGACGCGCCCTTATACCATTAATAAATAACATCGGATATGATTTGATGCTTCCAGGAAATTGGGAGGTTGTTTATGGTAAGGAAAACATGATTAAAGATTTAGGTGGGTATAACGCTGCAAAAGTTTGTGCAAATATGTGGCATGATGATGGAAGTGACTTACCAACAGATTTAATTTTTCCTCCATATTGGATTAAGAATGTTGCCGGTGTAAAAATTGGATTTATTGGTTACAACGACCCACTTACTCCAAAACGCCAGTCTCCGGAATACAGTTTAGGTATCCATTTCTCAGATCCTGAACAGAACGTTGCGCGATATATTAAGTTACTCCGCGAATATGAAAATTGCTCTATGGTGTTCTTAGTAACTCACATGGGTTTAACTCAGCAAATTGACTTAGGAAATAAACCATATATAGAGGGAGTTGATTACATTCTTGGAGCAGACACCCATGAAAGAGTTCGTAAACCAATTGATGCAAAATATGCAAAGGTTACAGAGCCAGGTGCGTTTGCGTCGTTTTTAGGTAAATTAGATATTGTGGTTGAAGATGGCAAAATAAAAGACCACACCTATAACTTGTTAGATGTAGATCCAGAAAAATATAAGCCAGATGCAGAAATGACTCAATTAGTAGAAGAGGCGTATAAGCCACATGCATCTTTCTTGAATAAAAAAGTTGGTGAAACTACCAAAACATTAGTTAGATATTATGTATTAGAAAATCCAATGGATAATTTCATTACTGATGCTGTTATGGATAAATTCAAAACGGATGTAGCATTGTCAAATGGTTTTAGATTCTGCCCTCCTTTAGTGGTTGATGAGAAAAATAATGTGAAAGCCGATATTACCAACGACTACATTTGGAGTATGTTACCCGTAAATTCTCAAGCTAGAACTGGAAAGGTAACCGGAGAGAAAATATGGAATTGGCTAGAGAAAGAATTAGAAAATGTATTCGCTAAAGATCCCGCAAAAAGATTTGGTGGATGGGTTGTCCGTTTTTCAGGAATGCAGATTAACTTCTCAAGTGCGAATGAGAAAGGAAAGAGATTAAATTGGATTAAAATTGGAGGAGAAGAAATTGATATGTCTAAATTGTATTCAATTGTTGCTTGTGAGAGAGAAGGGGATCCAGAAGATGCAATTTGTCGTATGATGGGAGTTACAGACCCAGTAGATACTGGAATTATGCTTCATGATGTACTCCGCGAATATTTAAAAAATCATTCTCCAATTTCGCCTGTTGTTGAGGGTAGAGTTCAATGTACCGACCAACCTATTGATCTTTTGAGTCAATTAGATGGCTATGAGTATAGCTTTAGATAGTTTGTAACAAAAGTCATATTCTGTATCAAATTTTAGCACTTTAATTGCAGGAATGGAAACCTTAGAAATATTAGGATATGCTAGTGCCATTTTAATGGGTTTATCATTAGGTCTTATTGGCGGTGGCGGATCAATATTAACGGTACCAATTTTGGTGTATCTTCTTGGAGTAGATACGGAAACATCTACTGCGTACTCCCTATTTATTGTGGGATTAACCAGTTTGTTTGGTTCCTTTAGTCATATGCGTATGGGCAATATTCATTGGAAAACTGCCGTTATTTTTGGGATTCCAGCAATTATAAGTGTATATCTCACGCGTCATTACGTTGTGCCAGCTATACCAAATGAGATCTTTAAGACGGGAGATTTTATCTTGAATAAAGACATAGCCTTGTTATTATTCTTTGCAATAATCATGGTTTTGGCTTCATATTCAATGATCAAGAAGAAAAAAGGCGAAGTAAAAACTGAAGAAAGTGAAATACAATACAATTTTCCGTTAATTGGAGTTGAAGGACTGGTTGTTGGCCTAGTTACAGGTTTAGTTGGAGCCGGTGGAGGTTTTCTAATTATTCCAGCATTGGTATTATTGGCTAAATTGCCAATGAAACAGGCGGTAGGAACTTCATTAATAATTATTGCATCTAAATCATTATTAGGTTTTTTAGGCGATTTAGGTGTGGGTAGAGAGATAGATTGGATCTTACTTCTGATTTTCAGCTGTATTGCAATTATTGGAATTTTTATAGGAGCAGCACTATCTAAAAAGATAAGCGGATCAAAATTAAAACCTGCTTTTGGTTGGTTTGTTTTGATAATGGGTATTTATATTATATTCAACAGTCTAATGCAGCAATAATTTTATGATTGACCCACACGACGAGAAAAAACTGATTAAAACTGTAACCTCACTGATAACACTATTGATGTTGGTTATTTTAACTTTAATTTCAATCGTATTTTGGATGATTTTTGGTTCGAAAAATGATTCTTTTTCGGAATTAGAGATTCAAGAAATTGCGACTGTCGCGGTCTCAATACCGTCAATGGATGAATCGACGGATTTATGGACGGCGCCATCTATTTCAGAGATTCCTGAAGGAGAGCAAGGAGAATTGATTAAATACGGTAAGGATTTAGTTGCTAAAACTACAGAATATTTCGGTCCTAATGGTAGTGTGGCTCATTTATCAAATGGATTAAATTGCCAAAATTGCCATCTTGATGCCGGAACTAAAGTATGGGGAAATAACTATGGCTCTGTGGCAGCTACATACCCTAAAATGCGTGGTAGGAGCGGGCAAGTTGAAGGAGTATTTAAACGTATTTCTGACTGCTTTGAAAGATCGTTAAATGGTACCGCACCAGATTCAAATTCTAGAGAAATGAAAGCAATGGCTGCTTACATCAAATGGGTGGGTAAAGCTGTGGTTAAGGGTCAGAAAGCAAAGGGCTCTGGCATTTTTAATATCGCTTTCTTAGATAGACCTGCAGACCCAAAACAGGGTAAGGAAGTTTATGATGCAAAATGTGCTGTTTGCCATCAGGCTGATGGGCAAGGGCAGTTAAATGATGTCGGTAACAATTATACGTATCCTCCGTTATGGGGTAAATTGAGCTATAATAAAGGTGCTGGTTTGTACCGCCTTAGTCGTTTTGCAGGATATGTAAAGGCAAATATGCCTTTAGGTGCATCATACAATGCACCACAATTAACGGATGAGGAGGCCTGGGATGTTGCAGCCTATGTGAATACCCAGGACAGACCAAGTCTAGACCTTTCGAAAGATTGGCCGGATATTTCGAAGAAGAAAATCGACCATCCATTTGGTCCGTATGTTGATCCCTATTCAGAGTCGCAACATAAGTTTGGACCATTTACTGAAATACAGTCCTTTTATGATGAATTGAAAAAATCAAAGTCGTAATTATGAAAGATTTAACACCAAAAACAGATATCGGATTAAGTTGTACAATGGATGAAAATGGTTGTTGCATAGTTCCTGATCAACAGAATCAATTAGATTGGGCTTATTGGGATAATCAATGGGCTGCAGGTCAAACAGGTTGGGATATAGGCTATGTTGCACCGGCATTAAAAGATTGGTTTGATTCAATTGAAGATAAGAGTTTATCCGTCCTGATTCCAGGTTGTGGTAATGCACATGAAGCTGAATATCTTTTAAGTATTGGTTTTACTAATATCACGGTAATTGATATAGCTCCTGTTGCGGTAAGGATTTTAAAAGAAAAGTTTAGTAATCAACCCAATATTCAAGTGATTCAGGGTGATTTCTTTGAACATGAGGGCGCATATGATGTTATAGTTGAGCAAACGTTTTTCTGTGCGATAGATCCTTTGTTACGAGCGAGCTATTGTGAGAAGATGCAAAAGTTATTGAAACCGAATGGTGTACTGGGGGGTCTTTTATTCGATAGGAAATTTGAGCAAGGCCCACCGTTTGGAGGATGTAAATGTGAATATACTCCGATATTCCATAAAAATGGGTTAGAGGTTTTAGAAATGGATATAACGGGAGGATCAATCCCAGAAAGACAAGGATCGGAATTATTTTTTAAAGCGAAATCAAAAAATTAGTACGCATAATATGAATATTGAACAGATTTACACAGGATGTTTAGCACAAGGTGCTTATTACATCGAAAGTAATGGAGAGGTAGCAATTATCGATCCTTTACGGGAGATTCAGACCTACATTGACAAGGCCGAAAAAGATGGGGCAAAAATCAAATATATTTTCGAAACCCATTTTCACGCTGATTTTGTATCTGGCCACCTAGATTTAAGTCAAAAAACAGGTGCCCCTATTATTTACGGACCAACGGCAAATCCCGAGTTCCACTGTGTTATTGCAGAGGATAATCAGGTATTTGAATTGGGTAATATCAAAATTAAGGTGCTACATACTCCAGGTCATACTATGGAAAGCACCTGTTTCTTATTACTGGATGAGTCAGACTCACCTCATAGTTTATTTAGTGGAGATACTCTATTTTTAGGTGATGTAGGGAGACCTGATTTAGCACAAAAGGCCGATATGACTCAAGAGCAACTTGCTGGATTTTTGTATGACAGTTTATACGGTAAAATTTTACCTCTTCCAGATTCAGTAATGGTATATCCTGCTCATGGAGCCGGTTCAGCTTGCGGAAAGAACATGATGAAAGAAACAATGGATACATTGGGGAATCAAAAAGGTATGAACTACGCATTGAATCAACCAAATAAAGAGAGTTTTATTGCAGCTGTAACAGATGGTTTGTTACCTCCACCTGCATATTTTCCCATGAATGTTGCTATGAATAAAAAGGGATACAATAGTATCGACTCGGTAATGGCAAAAGGTATGACAGCTTTGAGCGTTTCTGCATTTGAAACTGCAGCAGAAACTACTGGTGCAATTATTTTAGATACCAGAGATGCTGATGCATTTTCTAAAGGATTTGTGCCTAGATCAATAAATATTGGCTTGAATGGGCAATTTGCACCATGGGTTGGTGCGATGATTGTGGATGTTAAGCAACCTATTTTATTGATAACTGAAGCTGGTAAAGAAGAAGAATCATTAGTAAGATTAACTCGTGTTGGTTTTGATGAAGTATACGGTTATTTAGAAGGTGGTATCGATGCATGGAAAGCTGCGGGTAAAGAAATCGACACAGTAAATAGAATTGATGCCGAAACTTTTAAAAACGAGTTAAATATTGGAGAAACCTTTGTTTTGGATGTTAGAAAGGAAAGTGAATATTGCGCTGAGCATGTTGAGGAAGCATTTAATAAACCTTTAGATTTTATTGCTAATTGGTTTAGTGATATGTCTTCTCATGAGGGCGAATTCTACATTCACTGTGCAGGAGGGTATAGAAGTATGATTGCTGCATCTGTTCTAAAATCAAAAGGAATCCATAATTTTAAAGAAATTGCTGGTGGTTTTAAAGCTATTGCGGATGCAGGTATTGCTAAAACCGATTTTGTATGTCAGTCTAAACTTTCAAACGCATGATAGAGTTATTAAGTCAACCTTGGCCCTGGTGGGCCGCAGGAATCATTATAGGATTAACGGTTCCTACATTGCTTATTTTAGGTAATAAGTTATTCGGAATATCTAGTTCAATGAGGCACCTTTGTGCCATGTGTGTTCCTGCAAAAATTCCTTTTTTCAATTACGATTGGAAAAAGGAAATATGGAATATCTTCTTTATCATTGGCGTTCTTTTAGGTGGATTTATAGCATCAGAATTTCTGTCAACCGATGCACCTATTCAAATCGCAGAAAATACTAAAACACAATTAAGAGATGCCGGAGTGGTAGATGTAACCAATCTATTACCTGAGGATATTTTTTCTTGGAGCAGTTTACTAAGTTTAAGAGGATTCATTTTTATTGTTTTAGGCGGTTTCATGGTCGGATTTGGAACACGCTGGGCAGGTGGTTGTACCAGCGGACATGCTATTATGGGCTTAAGTTCATTACAATGGCCGTCCCTAGTCGCAACTATCATGTTTATGGTGGGAGGTTTTATCATGACTTGGTTAATCCTACCTAGTTTAATTGCACTTTAATAAAATTATTATGACTGAAAAAAATCAAAATATAGAAAAGAAAACGCCACTTTGGCACAACCTAAAGTACATGATAGTTGGAATTATTTTTGGTATTGCCTTTGTAAAAGCTGAAATAATAAGCTGGTTCAGAATTCAAGAAATGTTTCGTTTAGATTCATTTCACATGTATGGAGTAATAGGTACGGGAGTGGTTATTGGGATGTTGTCCATCCAAATTATTAAGAGATTTAATATTCGTTCGATTTCTGGTGAGGAAATAGTAATCCCGAATAAAACCTTCAATAAGGGTCAAATATATGGTGGATTAATATTTGGTTTGGGTTGGGCAATTACAGGCGCTTGCCCAGGCCCATTATTTGCTCAAATAGGATCAGGGTATTCAGTAATAATTATTACGTTCCTTTCTGCCACAATCGGTGTTTGGGTATATGGATATTTCCGAGAAAAATTGCCTCATTAATAGATGAGTTTTACATAAAAAAAGGGAGCATTAAGTTCCCTTTTTTAATTCTTCAAATTCTACCAATTGGTCTAATTCAGGCGAATCAGATTGTGGTATTGAGCTTATTTTAGTGTGGCAGGTATTTGTACCGCAGTAACCAGCAGTAAATATACCGAAAATTGTAAAAACACTTCCCGCGATTATACTTGATGTTTGTCCATAAGAAATTCCTTGTCCAAGAATGGAAAACCCAATTAGGACTCTAATTACTTTTCCCCAATTCCACGATTTCAAACTCTGCCACATAATATTATTACATCAATGCAATTCTCATGTTCGCTAAGCCTCCACCGTTGTGAACTTTAGCGATACCAAATTGCTGTAGGATTCCACAAGCCATACCACTTCTATTTCCGCTTTGACAATATAATAAAAGTGGAGAGTTTAATTCTTTTATTTCTTCTATGCGTTGGGGGATTTCATCTAATGGGATGTTCAATGCTCCATCAACATGTCCGTCTGCAAATTCCCAAGATGAGCGTACATCAATTACGGTAGCTCCTTCTTTTAATAAATCTTTTACAGTCATGGTATTTTTATTTTATGATACAAAATTCGTTATTAATTCGACTGAATTCAGTAACAAAAATCACATGGTTATTGTAAATATTTAGATTTATAAATACCTATTCTGAATAAAAAAAACTGGATTGATACTATTATAACACCTAATCCGTAAATGCTGCTGCGTTTGAAATTTATGGAAGACGCTTCTGGAAAGTATTTTGTTGGACAGGTGATTTCTGCAATTTCAAAGCCCTTTGCAAATATTTGTGCTGATATCTGATTGTCAAAAATAAAATCATCACTCAAAACTTCCCAGTTAATTGAGGAAAGTACATTTGCAGAATAAGCACGGTAGCCGGTATGGTATTCTGATAAATGCTGGCCAAACATCAAATTTTGAAACCTGGTAAGTAAACGATTGGCAATAAACTTATACCGAGGCATGCCACCTTTGATAGCGCCCATTCCTAAAATCCTTGATCCAAATACAACAGGATAAACCTCATTCGCAATAATTGACGCCATACCATGAATGAGTTTCGGTGTATACTGATAATCGGGGTGAACCATGATAATAATATCTGCATTCAGTTTTAACGCTTCCTTGTAGCAACTTTTTTGGTTGGCTCCATAACCTTTATTCGTTTGATGATTAATAATATGATTAATGCCAATTTCTTTGGCAACCTTTAATGTACTGTCGTTGCTTTTATCGTCAACTAAAATTACTTCATCTACAATATCAAATGGAATTTCGTTGTATGTTTTCGCTAGTGTTTGACTTGCATTGTATGCGGGTAATACAACAACGATTTTTTTTCCAAGAAGCATTCTTCAAAAATAAGAATTATTGACTTCCTATTTATGAGGAATCAATATTGAAACATTAATAATTTAAATTTAATTAATATTGGTGAGCATTAAAATATCTCAGCTGTTATGAAATTGTGAATCAATAAGAAGTGCTGTAAATAGATTTCGATTAGACATTAATCAAGGATCTTACCCCTCTATTCTATAAATTGAATTAATTGTGAATTTTATTGCTATCTCCCAATATGATTTTGTGTAGTAACTTTGCTATCATATTTATGAATTTGTTTAAATATACAATCGGGCTGAGTCTGTTTTTTTATAGTGCCCAAAGCCTAACAGCACAAAAACGAGTCCAAAACTGTGTTGATTTTGATGGTACCGATGATGTTGTTTACTCTAATTACGACACATCATTTGATTTTTCAGATCATTCATTTTCAATGGAGGCTTGGATTTATGCATACGGTTTTGGTGCAGAAGCATATGATGGAACAGTAATGGCTTGGCACGACGAACCTTCAAATAAAGGTGCCGTTCTTTCTGTAGGAGGTTCAGGCCAACTCTATTTTGGTATACATAATGATTCATCTGCGGAAATTACTTCAGGTATCAATAAAGTGTCAAAAACAACGTGGACTCATATTGCAGCAACTTATGAAGATAGTATTTTAAGGGTTTATGTTAATGGAGTCAAAATCGATACATTAAAATCTGACGTGGCACCTGGGTTAGCATTAAATATACCTTTTACGGTTGGTGAACATTACACCTATGCACGTGGTTTTTGGGGGAAAATTGATGATGTTATGCTTTGGAAAAGAAAATTGACAGATTCAGAAATCTTACAACGGGCTGCTCAGAGGTATTGCGGATATGATCCAAGCTTGAGAATTTATTTACCATTTAATGATGGGAAAGCAGGACAGATTAATACACTAAATAAAAAGGCAAAAGATATGTCCGGATATGGGAATGATGGTACATTAAAAAGTTTCAATCTTACGGGTTCCTATTCAAACTGGCTAAGTAGTTTTGGTCATACTCAACCCACTATTGATTTTGTCGATACTGTAGTGACATGTGATAGATATCCCGCTCCATCAAGGTCTACTGTCTATACTCAAAGTGGAGTGTATTACGATACAGTTCTAACTGAACGTGGTTGCGATTCAGCCATCACCATATATTTGACAATCAAAAAATCTACTAGAGATACTTTAAATGTTCGTACATGCGGAGATTATGTATCTCCTAGTGGGAATCAAACCTTCTCAATTAGCGGTATTTATGAGGATATTATTACAAATTCAATTGGTTGTGATTCAATAATTACAATTAACTTAAAAACTGGTCCAGATTCCACTTTCTTTAATGTTTCAAACTGTTTAAGTTACGTAATGCCAATATCAGGAAGAAATATAACAAGTAGTGGTATTTATTTAGATACTCTTTTAAATTCCGTAGGTTGTGATAGTCTTCTAATTTATGATGTAAGCATTTTGAGTGAGTCATATTTTGATTCAACTATAATTTACTGCAGAAATGCTACTATACCCACAAATGGGAAATCAATTACTGAACCAGGTACTTATTTTGATACATTAGTAAATGTTGTTGGCTGTGATTCAATTCTGAGATATCACATGATTTCAGAGGAAACAATGAGCAACTTCAATGATTATGCCTGTGGAAGTTATACTTCAGCTTCGGGTAAATATATCTGGACAGAGTCTGGAACTTGGTATGATACATTGATTAATTTCGTTGGTTGTGATAGTGTGATAAAAGTAAACCTAGAACTTACTCCAAATTCAAGTTCAGAGTTGTTTTGGACATACTGTGAATCAAAAAGAAGCCCATCAAGAAAGTTTTTCATGGACACTACAGGCATATATTACGATACCGTAATGAACATGGGCGGGTGTGATAGTTTTATAACCATAAACTTTGAAAGACCAATTATAAATACTGAAATCTCGGCAGTAACTAATTCCTCAAATCCCAGTATTGATAGCGTTATTGTTGAAGAAGGGTATGATAATTATAAGTGGTTTTCATGTAATTTAGGAACATCTGAAATTCTGCTCAAAGAAGGAACGGAAAATTGGTATAATTGGAATCTATCTGATAGCAATGAGTTGCAATTAAAATGTGTAATGGAATTGAATACTTGTAAGGATTCCACAGAATGTTTAATCCGAATGGTTGATGGTACACACAATATTGATGTTATTCATCAATTACAAATTTACCCGAATCCTACTCATGAAAGTTTTACAATACCAATGGATGATGTGAATCTAAGCAAGAATGCTAAATTGAAAATATGGTCTATTGACGGCCGGTGCATTCTTATTGAAACCCTAAATAATAAAGAGCAAGAATTAAAGTTTCATATTGAACAACCTGGTATTTATATTGTTGAGCTAAATACAACCACCGGTAAATATTTGGCAAAAGTTATTCGTTATTAAAAAAGAAATGAGAAATTTACTTGTCTTGATTTTTTGTCTTCCATTTTTTGCAAGCGCTCAAAGGATTGCAATGGTAGATATTAAAGGTCCAACTACAGTTTTTGTGGAGCGAATGAAAAAGGAAAAGGGTTTTATTCAAGTCGGAACAGATAATGATTTACCTAAGCTTAGGGGTAAGATTAAAGATGATTCAGTCACTCTAATATTACATGAAACTCCTATTAATCACAGACTGTATAAGGTGGATGTGAGGTTTGATGCAATCCCAAAGTGGAAGAAAACCAAGAAATTTTATCTAGCGAAAAAGGAAAAGTTAATTGAGAAATATGGTCCTATAAAAATTGACAGCTTTAAGTTTCAAGAGCCCTATTGCGATGGGGGTAGAAAAGAGTGGGAAGCCTTTTCCCAAAATAAAGCTACAGTTATGACCGATTGGGGAGAAATGCAATATTTCCAAAATCTTCATCTTAAATACTACATCCATTCTGATGGTCATATTTACCTAAGTTATACCCTTCGAGATGAAGAGTTCAAATATCAAGAAGAAAAAGAGTTATCGAAGAATTCTATTTTCTAATCGGTTATTAATTCTATTGTTTGGTTATTCCGCTGCATGGTTTAATTCCTGCGGTCATAAGGAGTCTCGTGGTCCGTTTAGTTTTTTTAAAGTTCAGAATCAGGCTTTCGTTAAAAATGACTCTTTCCATTTTATTAAAGGTGCAAATTATTGGTACGGAGGTCATATTGCCTGCACTGATTCAGGATTAGAGCGATTAAGATCAGAACTCGACTTTATGAAAAACCAAGGGATTAATAATCTCAGAATAATGGCTCTTTCTGAGGGAGATTCAACCTATAAATATCGAATAGGTCAATCATTTCAGAGTGAACTTGGAGTATTTAGCGATAATATAATTGGTTTAGATTATTTATTGGCCGAATTACATAAAAGGAATATGACCGCTGTAATGGTATTGGGTAATAACTGGGAATGGTCGGGTGGTTTTGGGCAATATTTAGATTGGCATAAAGGAAAACATGGATCAAATATACTTCCTAAAACAGAGAATTGGAATTGGGGTGATTATTGCAAATATATTAGTCAGTTTTATTCTTGTGAATTTTGCAAGAATAATCATTGGAATGCTGTCGAAAGAATAATAAAAAGAACTAATTCAATTGATGGGATACTTTACCTTGAGCATCCTGCAATCTTTGCCTGGGAATTGGCAAACGAACCTAGACCAATGCAAAGTGAATCTTGGGAAGATTACAAATTATGGATTAAAACCTTAAGTACTCAGGTCAAGAGTATTGATTCAAACCACCTAATAACAATTGGAACAGAGGGAAGTATTAGTACATTTCGAAATATTGATTTTTTCAAGGAGATACATTCCTTTCAAAATATAGACTATGCAACAATTCACTTATGGCCTAAGACGTGGCAATGGTATAGTGGTTCTCCAAATGAAAGCGTATCAGATAGTACCCTGCAAAAAACTATAAACTATATTAATAAAAACTCACAGGTTTGTAAAGAATTGAATAAACCTCTCGTTATTGAAGAATTTGGTTTACACAGAGATGCAAATGGATTTTCACCGAGTGAATCTACCAATAATCGTAATTTGTATTACACTACAATATTTGAGGAAATACAAAGGAATAAATTGGCTGGATTTAACTTTTGGGGAGCAATTGCATTGCCCGAGAATGTAAATGAAAATGGTTTTATGCAAAATGGGAAGAGTTATAGTGCAGACCCCCCGCAAGAGGAACAGGGTCTATATGGGGTTTATCAAAGTGACTCATTAACTTGGGAAATTATTAAAGAATTTCATCCATAATTGAACGTAGCTTTCGCACTGTTTCCTTATCAACAATAGATTCGTTCTTCCCCGCAATATCCTCATAGGTTAAAATGGTATTCGCTGTTGTGTGAATTCCCTCAATACCTTCAATATTCAAAAACTCTTTTACATTTAAGGTATTGATACCAGACCCTGGAAGTATACGAATCCTATTTCTACTTTGGGAAACAAGTGACATAATGAGTTCAATACCTTCAATTGCTGATTGCTTTTGACCAGATGTAAGTATTCTCTCAAATCCAAGATCTAATATTACTTCTAACGATTCTTGCGGATTATTAACTGAATCAAATGCTCTATGAAAAGTTGCTGGTCCATCCCACAGTTTTAAAAGTTCTTTACATCTTATTTGATCAATTTCCTTCGCAGCTGTTAAAATTCCAAAAACTATTCCAGAAATGTTTGCATCCTTGCAAGCCCTTACATCAGATTTCATTATCTCAAATTCTTCTTCAGAATAATTGAAATGACCACCACGCGGCCTGATCATAGCATAAATTGGGATGTCAAAATTTGCGCATTTTTTCATTGTACCTAATGAAGGAGTACATCCCCCAGATTGCCAATCTGAAAAGAGTTCTAATCGGTCGGCGCCATTTTCGAATGCAATCTTAGCCGATGCATAACTGTTACATCCAATTTCTAAGATCATTAGTTTAAAATGGAATTTGGAACACGTTTTTCATGATTGAAAACATTCGAGGTAACAGTGTAGTCAAAACCGGGCTTCAAACTATATCCACCAAATTCTCCAGTTTTATTTATTGCAATAAACCCAATTTGAATTTGATCAGTTGAATTGGGAGTCATCTGGAGTAAACGTTGACACGCCTTTTTACATGCTTCTTCAGGTGATAATCCTTGGCGCATAAATTCTACAACTAAAAAACTACCACTTGTCCTTATAACTTCCTCTCCATTTCCCGTGGCGGTAGCTGCCCCAATCTTATTATCTACGTATAATCCGGCTCCGATAATTGGGGAATCCCCAACGCGACCCCTTAATTTAAAAGCCATTCCACTAGTTGTGCATGCCCCGCTTAAATCACCATTCTTATCCATCGCAATAATCCCAATGGTATCATGATTGATATTTCCATTTTCCAATTTGTGTGGTACAGGCACGAATTTTTGGTTGTTCTGTTCGATATTTATTTGAGGTTCATATTTAGATTTTTTTAACCAATTTGAATACGCTTTACTAGCATGTTCCGATAAGGTTCGTTCCTCTAGCGTTAATCCAGATTTAATGGCAAATTGTTGCGCCCCTTCACCAACCATTAATACATGCGGTGTGTTTTCCATTACCATCCTGGCGAGTGTAATAGGATGCTTAATACGTTCTAAAAATGCTACTCCTCCGCATCTGCCTTTATCATCCATAATGCAAGCATCTAAAGTAACCTTTCCTTCTCTATCTGGGTAGGCGCCGAGGCCAACACAACAATTAGTTATATCTGATTCAATAATTCTAGCTCCAGCTTCAACAGCATCTAATGCCGATTTTCCCTTTTGGATTTGTTCCCAGGCTTCTTTATTAGCTGTTTGACCTTGATTATGCCAGGTGCTCAATATTATAGGCGAGGGTGATCCTAATAATGCTTGGGCTTTAGTTAAACCACTAAGTTTAAGAACTAAACCACCACCTAATATTTTTAGTAAGTTACGTCTTTTTATTTTTTGTAATTCCATCCTTGTTGTTTAAAATAAGTTTTGTGGTGTTCTAATCTGGCTAAAAAATCAATATAATCAACGTTAGTTCCCCAAAGTACTTCGCTCAAAGCTACCATCCTTGGTAGAGTCATATACTGCACATGACTGAAGTTTGGCATATATTCTGTCCAAACATTTCCTTGAGCCCCCTGGATAAATTGTTTTTGGGTTGAATTTAACACTTCAGGGATGATTTTATAATTATAAACCTTTTCAATCGTTGTATAACCTCCTATTGCAAGAGGTTCAATATCAACAGGGCCTTGATAATGGTCGAAATAGCAATGAGTTCCTGGAGTCATCACCACGTTATGTTTTTGTTTTGCAGCTTCAATACCTCCTTTAGTCCCTCTCCAACTCATGACCCATGCATTTTCCGCAAGCCCTCCTTCCAAAATTTCATCCCAACCAATAATTGCCCGATTGTGCGAATGAATAAATGAATCAATTTTTTGAATGAAATAACTTTGTAATTCATTTGAATTTTTTAATTGATTTTTTGATTTAGTATTTCTACAAATATCACAATTGTCCCAACGAGTTTTGATAACCTCATCTCCACCAATATGTATTAGACGAGAAGGAAAGATATCCATCACTTCTTCAAGAATGTCGAACATGAATTGTAATGTATTGTCGTTCACGCAATATACATCTTCAAAAACTCCCCAGGTTGTAGCTACAGGTAATGTGTCTTTTTTACAACTGAGAAAAGGGTAGGCGGCAACCGCTGCCGTGGCATGTCCGGGCATTTCAATTTCGGGAATGACTTCAATATTTCGAACTTTTGCATATTCGATAATTTTCCTGATATCCTCTTGCGTGTAAAATCCACTTACAGGTTTCCCATCTCCTTTGTATGGATTAAAATTCTTTGCAAGCATTGTTTCTCTTCTTTTGCTCCCAATTTGTGTTAGTAGAGGATATTTTTTTATTTCAATTCTCCATCCTTGGTCATCTGTTAAGTGCCAATGAAACCGATTGAACTTATACCGCGAAAGCATGTCGATATATGTGAGAATAGAATCTGTAGGGAAGAAGTGCCTACTAACATCCAAATGCATACCTCTGTATGAGAATTCAGGAGCATCATATATTTGCAATCCTTCAGAAATCTCATAACACGATTTATTTTTTTGAGCCTCTAAAAGTTGTGACAAACTGGAAACTCCGTAATAAAAACCTGCATAACTAGAAGCACTTATAACGATCTGTTTTTGACTCGTTTGTATGCTATAAGCCTCCGTAGGCAAGTAGCCTAAAGCTAAAATTATATTAATAGTTTTACCCTCCTTTTGAGGTATTTTATCTATTAATTCACCCCTTAAAAAGTCCCACTTAATTTGAAATGATTCAGTTTGAAAAGATGCTTTTTTTGGAAGTGATGTAATTTCAATTTTACCAAATTCAATATTTTTACCAGATGCTTTTAACAGTCTAGGTTTAGGAATAATTGATTGTCCAATTACAGATGTTGTAATTGTGAACAATAAAATTGATAATACTTTATTCATACCGCGCTATTAGGCAAGGTACAAAACTTTAGGAAAGTTTAAGAAATTAATCGATAATCTGATTGAAGGTATGACTAGGTCTCATCACTTGACTAGCTTTTGCATGATCAAAATAATAATAGCCACCTACGTCTACCGCTTTACCTTGAACAGAAATCAATTCTTTTACAATTATCTCTTCATCAGAAGATAACTTATTGAAAATATCGGTAAACTGAGTTTTTAAATCTTCATCTTCAGATTGTATGCTCAAAGCTTCAGCCCAATATAAGCAAAGATAAAAATGTGAACCTCTATTATCAATTCCACCTAATCTCCGTGTTGGACTCTTATCATTTTCAAGAAACTTAGAGGTGGCCTTATCCAAAGCGTTAGCCAATACTAGTGCTTTCGAATTTCCATTTACCTCGGAAAGATGTTCAAGACTAACTGCTAAAGCCAAGAATTCACCCAAACTATCCCAACGTAAATAATTATCTTCAACTAATTGTTGAACGTGTTTTGGTGCAGAACCACCTGCACCAGTTTCAAATAGCCCACCTCCGTTCATAAGGGGAACGATAGAAAGCATTTTTGCAGATGTTCCAACTTCAAGGATTGGGAATAAATCTGTTAAATAGTCACGTAATACATTTCCTGTAACTGATATGGTATCCAAGCCCTGAACAATTCTTTCTAAACTGTAGGTTGTAGCATCCACGGGCGATTTAATTAAAATATCAATTCCTTCGGTATCGTAGCCCCTTAAGTATTCATTGACTTTTTTAATTAATTCTCTATCATGGGCTCTATTGCTATCCAACCAAAAAACAGCGGGTGTTTGGGTAGCTCTTGCACGTTTTACAGCTAACCCTACCCAATCTTTAATAGGTGCGTCTTTAACTTGGCACATTCTAAAAATATCACCAGATTCTAAGGTTTGTGTTAATAGGACATTACCATTTGCGATTACCTCTACTATTCCATCTTCGGGAAGTTGGAAAGTCTTATCATGTGATCCATATTCCTCAGCTTTTTGGGCCATGAGTCCAACATTACTTACAGAACCCATAGTCTTTGGGTTTAGTGCGCCATTTTGCTTGCAAAAATCTATGGTAGCTTGGTACACGCCTGCATATGATCTGTCTGGAATAATTGCTTTTGTATCCTGAGATTTACCGTCTTTATTCCACATTTTACCTGAGTTTCGAATCATTGCAGGCATTGATGCATCTATAATAACATCGCTTGGAACGTGTAAGTTGGTAATTCCTTTATCGGAATTAACCATTGCTATGTCAGGCCCGTTTTCAATTGCCTCATTAAATGCATGCATAATTTCATTGCGTAAATTTTCATCTAAGGTTTCAATCTTAGAAAAAACATCACCAAGGCCATTATTCGAGTTTACACCGAGATTTTTAAATGTATCGGCATAACATGTAAAGATATCTTCGAAAAATACCTCAACTACTACTCCGAATAAAATAGGGTCACTTACCTTCATCATTGTGGCTTTCAAGTGAACTGAAAACAAGACGCCCGATGCATTAGCATCTTTGATTTCTTTTTTCAAAAATGCCTTTAATGAAGAGATACTCATTCTTGACGCATCTATGATTTCACCTTCCAATAGCGATAATCCACCTTTAAGTAAAGTTTTCTCACCATTACTATTTGTAAACCAAATTTCGGCATTGCAAGGAGCAGTAATTGTAGTGCTTTTTTCCGAGCCATAGAAGTCATTTGCTTCCATGCTCGAAACATGTGATTTACTATCTAAGGTCCAAATACCCATAGAATGTGGGTGCTTTTTTGCATATTCCTTTACCGCTTTTGGAGCTCTGCGATCACTGTTTCCTTCACGTAATACTGGATTTACTGCGGAGCCCTTAACCTTGTCGTATTTACTTCGAATTTCTTTTTCTTCTGATGTTGAGGGATTGGCAGGATAATTTGGGATGGCAAATCCCGCTTTTTGAAGTTCTGAAATTGCAGCATTTAATTGTGGAACTGATGCACTAATGTTTGGAAGTTTAATAATATTTGCTTCCGGTGTTTTTGCAAGTTCACCTAATTCCTTTAAGTGATCCCCAAATAGTTGTTGCTCATTTAAATATTCTGGAAATTGTGATAGAATACGCGCAGCCAATGAAATATTTCGAGTTTCCACTTTAATATCTGCCTTAGATAAAAACGCTTTAACAATAGGTAAAAAACTGTAGGTTGCTAATGCCGGAGCCTCATCTGTTTGGGTGTATATAATCTTCGAAATACTCATCTTTTGAATTTTCTACAAAGGTAATCTATTCGGTTAACTGAAAAAGAAAAAATGGACATATTGATATCAAACAAAAAATCATTATTAGGGTTTCTTGTATGATGGATTCAGTGTTAAACATAATATGGTTTAAAAGAGATCTTAGGTTTTCAGATCATCCCATTTTAGAAGTGTTGAGCCAAAGAAAAAGCAAGATTTTATTATTGTATATACATGAACCTACATTATTCAATTCAACTCATTACAGCCAACGTCATGAAAGGTTTATTTGGGAATCAATTTTAGATCTTCAAAAGTTAGCACAAGTAAAGGGACATCAATTATATGTTGTAGAGAGTGAGGTATTGGAAGTTTTTGAGAAGCTCTATCAAATTTATCCTAATTATATGGTTTGGAGTTTGGAAGAGATTGGTTTGGATATAACCTTTTCAAGAGATCGAAATTTAAAACTTTGGTTTAAGAATCATAATATCAAATGGAATGAGTTACCATTTTCTGGAATAAGACGTGCTTTACCCAATAGGAAGGACTTTAATAAGTTTTGGTACACATATATGGAGTCTAAAATTCATAAAGCAAATTGGGATAATCTATCAAAATGGTCTAACTCTTTTTGGGAGCAATTTGTTGGTTCCAAAATATTCCTTGAGAAACCTGCAGTTGAAGGAATAACTCAGAAAGGCGGGCCTGCAATGGCTCATAAATACTTATTTAGTTTTTTAGATCAAAGGGTAGAAAATTATATGAAATCTATAAGTAAACCAGAAGCTTCCAGAACTGGTTGTAGTAGAATGAGTCCTTACTTAGCTTGGGGAAATATTAGTTTGAGAGAAGTATATCAAATACAAAAACTTCATCCAAACCGTTTGTCAAATAAAAGAAATTTTAATCAGTTTGCTTCTCGATTGCGTTGGCGTGAACATTTTATGCAAAAGTTTGAAAGTGAATGTGAAATGGAGTTTGTTCCTGTAAATAGGGGGTATTTAAATATTCAATACAATAATAATGAAGTGAATATTGAACGTTGGAAATCAGGTACAACTGGAATCCCTCTTGTAGATGCATGTATGCGATGTTTGATACATACTGGATATATAAATTTTCGGATGAGAGCGATGCTTGTGAGTTTTTTAACACACCACTTGAATGAAAGTTGGATTGAAGCAGCAAATCATCTTTCGGGGCTTTTTCTTGATTTTGAACCTGGCATACACTTCCCTCAAATTCAAATGCAGGCTGGTGTTACCGGAATTAATATCGTAAGAATATATAACCCTACCAAGCAAGCACAGGATCATGATCCTGAAGGTGATTTTATACGAAAATGGGTTCCAGAGCTTAAGAATTTAGAAGTTCCTTTTATTTTTCAGCCCTGGGATCTAACACCTTTGGAACAAGGATTAAGGAATTGGCACTTAGGATTAGATTACCCTAGGCCTATTGTTGATCTGAAAGTATCTCATTCTGAAGCCCGCAATCGATTATGGGGAATTAGAAAATCTAAAAAGGTGAAAAGTGAATCACGACGAGTTCTTTCTAAACATACCTTATCCAAAAGGATTCCGTGATATTTTAAGAACAACTTAAATTTATCCTAAAAATTATTCCATTGAAATCTTTGGGGTTTAAATAAACACTAGTTTAGTATATTCGTGTTACACAACATTGCAAGGGTGTTGAGATTAAATGTGTAATAAAGACGTTCATGAGTAAAAAGAGGCAATTCCCCAATCCTGAGAATCCGGAGAGTTTATTGAAGTTGAGGAGACATGATGTGTCTTCAGCAGCCGCAGGTATTACTGGTGTTAAAGTGGCTGTACAGCATGTTTTTTCGGAAATGGGCCCGGCTCGAGGATTGAAAGCATTATTTAATCTAAATCAAAAAGGCGGGGTAGACTGTCCAAGTTGTGCATGGCCTGATCCCGATGATGACCGTTCGGTAATTGGAGAATATTGTGAAAATGGCGCAAAAGCAATAGCAGAGGAGGCCACAAGTAAAAAGTTAACAGCCAAATTCTTTGCTAATAACTCAGTTGAGGACTTAGCTGAATTAAACGATTATGAAATAGGTAAAAAGGGGAGATTAGCTGAACCGATGTATCTTCCAGAAGGCGGTACACATTATAAGCCTATTACATGGGAAAATGCATTTCAAAAAATTGCTGCTAAACTTCATGAGTGCAATAATCCTAATGAGGCCGTATTCTATACTTCTGGAAGAACTTCAAATGAAGCCGCCTTTTTGTATCAATTATTTGTCCGTCAATTCGGAACAAACAATCTTCCCGATTGTTCAAATATGTGTCATGAGTCTAGCGGCGTTGCTTTAGGAGAATCTTTAGGAATAGGAAAGGGTAGTGTAAAGTTAGAAGATTTTTATGAGGCAGAGGTAATCTTTATTATTGGTCAAAACCCGGGAACTAATCACCCTCGCATGCTCAGTGCGCTGCAAAAGGCCAAGGAAAATGGCGCATGTATTATTTCAGTCAATCCGCTTCCTGAAACGGGTTTAGTTGCTTTTAAGGACCCCCAGTCAATAAAAGGTGCGCTTGGAATTAAAGCCAAACTAACTGATTTGTTTCTGCAAGTTCGAATCAATGGAGATTTAGCTCTTTTACAAGCTATATCATTCTTATTAGTTCAGCGGGAACTGGAATCTCCTAATACAATCTTCGATCATGAATTTATTGAAACTAAAACATATGGGTTCAAGGAGTGGTTTGAACATATAAAAAATCTTGATTTTAATTATTTGGTAGACCAGTCAGGCGTTTCTGAAGAATTAATTAGAGAAACAGTTGATGCCATTTATAACAAGAAGAAAATAATTGCTTGTTGGGCAATGGGATTAACTCAACATGTAAACGCTGTAGATACTATTAAAGAAGTAGTAAACTTATTAATTGCAAAAGGTAGTATTGGGAAACCTGGAGCTGGAACTTGTCCGGTTAGAGGTCATTCAAATGTGCAGGGAGATAGAACCATGGGCATTTTTGAAAAACCTCCGGTTGCCCTATTAGATAGAATAGAGGAAAACTTTGGTTTTACACCTCCTCGTGAACATGGTTTTGATGTTGTAGATTCAATAAAGGCAATGCATGAAGGCAAGGTGAAAGTATTTTTTGCCATGGGAGGAAACTTCCTTTCTGCTACACCAGATACACTATATACTGCAGATGCTCTTATGAAAACTGACTTAACCGTTCAGGTTTCAACAAAACTTAATCGAAGTCATTTAATTACAGGTAAAGAGGCAATTATTTTACCATGTTTCGGAAGAACAGATAAAGACTTTTTGAATGGAGAACTTCAATTTGTAACCACTGAAAATAGTATGGGGGTTATTCAAATGTCGAAAGGTGTGTTAAACCCGGTTAGCGATAATTTGAAAAGTGAACCTATGATTGTTTGTCATTTAGCAAATGCTTATTTCGGTAATGATTCATCAGTAAAATGGGATTGGTATATGGAAGGATACGATAATATCCGTTGGGATATTGAGCGTACGATACCAGGCTTCGATTTATATAATGACAGAGTTAGGCTACCCGGCGGATTCTATTTACCGAATTCCTCCAGAGAGGGTAATTTTGATAATACAATAACGGGAAAGGCTAATTTTAATATTGCCACGGTTGAACCTCAAATTCTTCAGGAAGGGGAGCTTATAATGCAAACTTTAAGAAGTCACGATCAATTTAATACAACAATATACGGTTTGAACGATAGATATAGAGGAATTAGTAATGAACGAAGAGTGATTTTTATGAATGAGGAGGATATGGCTGATCAGGAATTAACGGATGGCGATAGAGTAGACTTATTTAATTATCATGGAGGTAGAGAAAGAGTAGCAAGGAATTTTATTGTAATCCCATTCAGTATTCCCAAAGGGTGTACAGCAACATATTTTCCTGAGGCGAATGTATTGGTTCCTATTGACAGTGTTGCTAAAAAGAGTAATACTCCAACAAGTAAAATGGTTGTTTTAAAACTGCGGAAACATGAGAATTCTTTGGTAGAAGATTTTGATTAAATATTACTTGAAAATGAAACCATCGGAAATAGTTGCACTTAGTTTAATATTAATAGTGGTCATTGGAGCTCCAATTGTTATTGTGAAAGTTCGCTCTAAGCTCTTAAATAGAAAGGATAAAGATTGAATGGTCACCACTCCGAATTATATTATATATCTGCAGTTATTTGGAATCCACTAGTTTTAGTCCATTCTTCATTAGGAACTCCAAGTTGAAGAATTAATATAATGATGGATAAGATATTTATGACAAATTACAAATACACTAATGGAATTTAAGCAATAGAAAACATAAAAATTAAAAACCTAATGAGTAGAAACTACATAAAACATCAAATTGAACGTATAAAAAGAGCAATTGAAAGCGAAAAAGAAAAAATAGCAGATTGTCGTGAAAATATTGCATCTGTTAGAATCCGTAAAAAAAGGAGAGCTGAATCGTATTCCTACTCCATAAAGTCAACTTCTAGTAGTTCTACTAAAGCTAATATTAGAAGCTCGAGGGCGGATGAATGGAAAGAATTTTCTAGGATTATTGACGTAGAGAAAGATAAAATAACAGATAGTCGTGAACGTATTAGTAAATACCGAGAAGAACTTAAAAGAGAAAGAGAAAAATTAAAAAATCATTGGGAAAATAAACTTAACCATAGGCGGTAGCGAAAAACAAAGTATAATGTCAAATTTGACAAGAAATGATAAAGTTCAGCTCCTCCTTTCAGTCGTCGGTTCGAACCCCTTTATCGGGTTCTCATCCGTGTTAAAAAATAAAAGAGCGTCATTTTCATAGCACTCTTTTATTTTTTGCAGAGGGGAAGGGATTACTCGCATGGCTCTTGATCCCAAAATTGTGGAGTGTCAACCCAATGCTCGCTCCTGCGTCGCACGTTTCATTTTAGTTTTCACTACGCTTGAAGTCCTGCGGACCTCAGACTTATAAAAACAAAAATGCCCCGTAATGGGGGCATTGAGTTGCAGAGGGGAAGGTTTATGAACCAACTCTGCTATTGTCTTGATTACCAGTACTTATGGGTTTTTTATTGCTCAGTGGGGTTACGATTTAGCCTACAACTTTTTTTGGCAGAAGGCTTCTCCATTGTTGCGCTAAATGGTTCCCTAATGCGAAGATAAATTCTTTTATCTAATGCATATATGTCGGTAATCATTTGATTTGTTGTTAATATTTATTGCATCAATTCATAAAAGTGTTTTTATTGAATTTTACAAGATGATTATAAGAATATAGAAATTGTATTTTTTTAGAATTTATAATTTTGAATAATGAAGAAAGTAATTATTATCAAAACGATTATTCTAATATAATTAATGAATCACATGAGAAAAACAAATTTGAAATCTATGTTCAAAAAAGAAAGGCACTTCCTATTTGTTATTTTATTTTCTTCTGCAATATCAATAGGATTAACAACCCTTTCCAGTTGTAATGGCTGTAAGAATCCACAATACTCGACAGTCAATGAAAACTCACCAACTAGGTCCGCAAAAATACAATTTTTTCAAGGCGTAGGACCATCTTTTGGGTGTAGTTACATAGACGGAAATTCAACTAATTTAGAAAGAGTAACTATTCAAATTAAAACTGCTAGGCTAAGAAATGGAGGGGACCCTGCAAATTTGAGCGATTGGATATTCGAAAATCTTGGCACGCCAAAAGTATTTGCTAAAAATCCTCAACCTGGGCAAGGAACTTTAAATCCCGATGGAACTGTCACTATGGATATACCCGTAGAAGGTTTCATGACATTAGA